>NZ_JBJNME010000007.1:0-376247 GCF_052168715.1 Serratia sp. CY44782 | reverse complement strand
GGTTATTTATTTGAATCATGTAAATACCGTGGAGATGTATGTCACGATTTTATCGGGATTATGATTTCCCTTTAAAATAAATAAGTTACTGATTCCTGGCGCGACACGGCTTTATTGATATCCCCTCAATATCGATTAGCTTTTAAATAAAGGAGCTCTAATTATGTTCACCAGCGGCCAGAGGTGTTCTCACCTCATTCATACCTATCACCACGATCAGGATGTGTGCCATGAAATACATAACCTCCCTTATCGCACTGAGCATGATGTTCTCTGCATCGGCGTTCGCCGCCAAACAAATCACCCTTGAAGAATCCGCCAACTACACCAAACTCGGCGATCTCTCCATTCAGCAGACCGGCGTGCCTACCGTCGGCCATAAATATATTTCCTCAGAGGTTGATAAGAAATGTAATGAACTCAGCGGGCTGGATGGGAAGGATTGCTTCTATCGCATCATCTCCGCCACCGGGCAAGAGAGCGATCACAAAGATATCCACGTGGAAATATTCAAAAAATAGCGGGCTGGCTTTGAACGTAAAATAAAAAACGGGGCCCTGGAAAGGGCCCCGCTGCTTGGGATTGACGCTGAATTAAACCGCGGTCTGGAAGATCACGCCGTCGGCTTTTTCGGTGTACTGCCCCAGTTGGTCAAAGTTCAGATAGCGGTAGGTATCCGCCGCCGTCTTGTCGACCTGCGCCATATAGGTCTGGTACTCGTCCGGCGTCGGCAGGCGGCCCAGCAGGGACGCAACCGCAGCCAGTTCGGCAGACGCCAGATAGACGTTGGCACCGGTGCCCAGACGGTTCGGGAAGTTACGGGTCGAGGTGGAGACCACCGTCGCACCGTCCGCCACGCGCGCCTGGTTGCCCATGCACAGCGAGCAGCCCGGGATCTCGATGCGCGCCCCGCTCTTGCCGAAGACGCTGTAGTAGCCTTCTTCGGTCAGCTGAGCCGCGTCCATCTTGGTTGGCGGCGCCACCCACAGACGGGTCGGCAGCTGGCCCTTGTGCTGATCCAGCAGCTTGCCGGCCGCGCGGAAGTGGCCGATGTTGGTCATGCAAGAACCGATGAACACTTCATCGATTTTGCTGTTGGCCACGTCAGACAGCAGGCGCGCATCGTCAGGATCGTTCGGCGCGCACAGGATCGGCTCTTTGATCTCGTTCAGATCGATGTCGATCACCGCCGCGTATTCCGCATCCGCATCGCCTTCCAGCAGCTGCGGATCCGCCAGCCATTTTTCCATGCCCTGAATACGGCGCTCCAGCGTACGGCGATCGCCGTAGCCTTCGGAGATCATCCACTTCAGCAGCACGATGTTGGAGTTCAGGTACTCTTCGATCGGCGCCTTGTCCAGCTTGATGGTACAACCGGCGGCGGAACGTTCGGCGGAGGCATCGGTCAGCTCAAACGCCTGCTCAACCTTCAGATCCGGCAGGCCTTCGATCTCCAGAATACGGCCGGAGAAAATGTTTTTCTTGCCCTTCTTCTCGACGGTCAGCAAGCCTTGCTGGATCGCGTAGTAAGGGATGGCGTGCACCAGATCGCGCAGGGTGATGCCCGGCTGCATTTTGCCTTTGAAGCGCACCAGCACCGACTCAGGCATATCCAGCGGCATCACGCCGGTCGCGGCGGCAAACGCCACCAGGCCGGAACCGGCCGGGAAGGAGATGCCGATCGGGAAGCGGGTGTGGGAATCGCCGCCGGTGCCGACGGTGTCAGGCAGCAGCATGCGGTTCAACCAGGAGTGGATCACGCCGTCGCCCGGACGCAGCGAGACGCCGCCGCGGTTCATGATGAAGTCAGGCAGCGTGTGGTGCGTGGTCACGTCGACCGGTTTCGGGTACGCGGCGGTGTGGCAGAACGACTGCATCACCAGATCGGCGGAGAAGCCGAGGCAGGCCAGGTCTTTCAGCTCATCGCGGGTCATCGGGCCGGTGGTGTCCTGAGAACCGACGGAGGTCATCTTCGGTTCGCAGTACTCGCCAGGGCGAATGCCGGCGACGCCGCAGGCGCGGCCGACCATTTTCTGCGCCAGCGAGAAGCCTTTGCTGCTGGCGGCAACCGGCTTGGCGATACGGAACACGTCGCTGTGCGGCAGACCTAGCGCTTCGCGTGCCTTGGTGGTCAGGCCGCGGCCGATGATCAGCGGGATACGGCCGCCGGCGCGCACTTCATCCAGCAGCACGTCGGTTTTCAGTTCGAAGTTGGCGATCAGCGCGCCGGTTTCGTGGTTGCGCACTTCACCTTTGTACGGGTAAACGTCGATCACGTCGCCCATGTTCAGCTCGGACACGTCCACTTCGATCGGCAAGGCGCCGGCATCTTCCATGGTGTTGAAGAAGATAGGCGCAATCTTGCCGCCCAGCACCACGCCGCCGCCGCGCTTGTTCGGCACGTGCGGGATGTCGTCACCCATAAACCACAGCACGGAGTTGGTGGCGGATTTACGGGAAGAACCGGTGCCGACCACGTCGCCGACGTAGGCCAGCGGGAAGCCTTTCTTGTTCAGCAGCTCGATCTGTTTGATTGGGCCGACGCTGCCCGGCTGATCCGGCACGATGCCTTCACGTTCGTTTTTCAGCATCGCCAGCGCGTGCAGCGGGATGTCCGGGCGCGACCAGGCGTCCGGCGCCGGGGAAAGGTCGTCGGTGTTGGTTTCGCCGGTGACTTTGAACACGGTGACGGTGATCTTTTCTGCCAGCTCAGGGCGCGACAGGTACCATTCGGCGTCGGCCCAGGACTGCATGATCTGCTTGGCGTGCGGGTTACCGGCCTTAGCCTTCTCTTCCACGTCGTAGAAGTTGTCGAACATCAGCAGCGTGTGGGACAGCGCTTTCGCGGCGATGGGCGCCAGCGTTTCGTTGTCCAGCGCTTCGATCAACGGGTGAATGTTATAGCCGCCCTGCATGGTGCCTAACAGTTCAATGGCTTTCTCGGGGGTAACCAGGGGGGATGTCGCTTCGCCTTTGGCGATGGCCGCCAGGAAACCTGCTTTGACGTAGGCGGCTTCGTCGACGCCCGGTGGAACACGGTTAATCAGCAGGTCTAACAGGAATTCTTCTTCGCCTTTTGGCGGATTCTTCAGTAGTTCGACCAGCGCGGCCATTTGGGTGGCGTCTAGCGGCTTAGGGGCGATGCCCTCAGCAGCACGCTCGGCTACGTGCTTACGGTATTCTTCTAGCACGACGTTCTCCTCGCTCTCATTGTCATTTATTGTGCCTGGCGTATATGCAAACCGGGTTTATACCCTTGGGGTTTCACTCTGTGGCTAGGCGAACGGCCCGTAAAGGCCCCGAAACGGTGATTGGGGCAAACAAGCACGGTCAAACAGCGTTACAGCATGAAAGACTGATGGGTAGAGCGCACGGCGATATAGATGCCATCTATCCTGACGGGGCACTGCTGTCGATGTCCTGGACTGTAAGGTACAGTGCCCGGTTCCGCTCAGCCAGCATATCAGGATTTGAAACGGTTGTTAATTCGTTCACATAAAAGCAACATTAAATCTTTGCTGAATCGTTGAGCGCAGCGTAATCGGCTGCCGGACTAGCAGGGCATTATATCCATATAATTAGAATGGATATAAGCAGGAGGATCGGAATTTGGCGCAGTGGCCACAAAAATAGCGCTTTCTGAGTTTGAGCAAAAAAACGGCCCCTTTTCAGGAGCCGCTTGTTAACCGGTCAGCCAGCAGAATTACTTCTTCTTGGCTTTCGGGTTAGGCAGATCGGTGATGCTGCCTTCGTAGATTTCCGCCGCCAGGCCCACGGATTCGTGCAGGGTCGGGTGAGCGTGGATGGTCAGCGCGATGTCTTCCGCGTCGCAGCCCATCTCGATAGCCAGACCGATTTCACCCAGCAGCTCGCCGCCGTTGGTGCCGACAATCGCGCCACCGATGATGCGGTGAGTTTCTTTGTCGAAGATCAGTTTGGTCATGCCGTCTGCACAGTCGGAAGCGATCGCACGGCCGGAAGCCGCCCACGGGAAGGTGGAGGTTTCGTAGCTGATGCCTTTCTCTTTCGCTTCTTTCTCGGTCAGACCCACCCATGCCACTTCCGGCTCGGTGTAAGCGATGGATGGGATCACTTTCGGATCGAAGTAGTGCTTCATGCCGGCGATAACTTCCGCGGCAACGTGGCCTTCGTGCACGCCTTTGTGCGCCAGCATCGGCTGACCGACGATGTCGCCGATAGCGAAGATGTGCGGCACGTTGGTGCGCAGCTGTTTGTCGACGTTGATGAAGCCACGCTCGTCAACTTCAACACCGGCTTTGCCGGCATCCAGCAGTTTGCCGTTCGGCACGCGGCCGATCGCCACCAGCACCGCGTCGTAACGCTGTGGTTCTGCCGGCGCTTTTTTACCTTCCATCGTGACGTAGATGCCGTCTTCTTTGGCTTCTACCGCGGTCACTTTGGTTTCCAGCATCAGGTTGAACTGCTTGCTGATACGTTTGGTGAAGACTTTCACCACGTCTTTATCTGCCGCCGGGATGACCTGATCGAACATTTCAACGACGTCGATCTGTGAACCCAGCGCATGGTATACGGTGCCCATTTCCAGGCCGATGATGCCGCCGCCCATAACCAGCAGACGCTCTGGGACGGTTTTCAGTTCCAGCGCATCGGTAGAATCCCACACGCGTGGATCTTCATGAGGAATGAATGGCAGTTGGATCGGACGAGAACCTGCAGCGATGATGGCGTTGTCGAAGTTGATGGTGGTTGGGCCGTTTTCGCCTTCCACAACCAGGGTGTTAGCGCCGGTGAACTTGCCCAGGCCGTTGACCACTTTAACTTTACGGCCTTTCGCCATGCCAGCCAGACCGCCGGTCAGCTGAGTGATGACTTTTTCTTTCCAGACGCGCACTTTGTCGATGTCGGTTTTCGGCTCGCCGAAAACGATGCCGTGTTCGGCCAGCGCTTTGGCTTCTTCGATCACTTTGGCAACGTGCAGCAGTGCTTTGGAAGGGATACATCCCACGTTCAGGCAAACCCCGCCCAGAGTGGAATAACGTTCAACCAGAACGGTTTCAAGACCTAAGTCAGCGCAACGAAAGGCTGCAGAGTAACCTGCCGGGCCCGCCCCAAGTACCACGACCTGAGTTTTAATTTCAGTACTCATCATGACCTCTTAATTGATTGTCCGGCGGGTCAGACGTCATTTTTATTGCTAATCGATCTCATAACGCCCTTCATCCACCGGGACGCTTACACCGCGAGCAGTTTACAGAATTGTTAATAATCTGCAAAGCGTGTTCGAGTGACCCGTGTCTCAACAATTTTGTCGAGTTGTGCAAAATCCGACAAAACTGCTACTGAATCGTCAGGGGCGCAGCATGCTGCGCCCCTTTTGCATTACATCACCAGACGGCGAATGTCGGACAACATGTTGTTGATGATGGTGATGAAGCGCGCACCATCGGCACCGTCGATAACGCGGTGGTCGAAGGACAGCGACATCGGCATCATCAGGCGCGGCATGAACTCTTTACCGTTCCAGACCGGCTCCATCGCAGACTTGGAGACGCCCAGGATAGCCACTTCCGGCGCGTTGACGATCGGCGCGAAGTGAGTCGTCCCGATGCCGCCCAGGCTGGAGATGGTGAAGCAACCGCCCTGCATTTCGCCCGCGGTCAGCTTGCCGTCGCGCGCTTTCTTGGAGATGGTCATCAGTTCGCGAGACAGCTCAGTGATGCTCTTCTTGTTCACGTCCTTGAACACCGGAACCACCAGGCCGTTCGGGGTATCTACCGCCACGCCGATGTTGATGTATTTCTTCAGCGTCAGCTTCTGGCCATCTTCGGACAGCGAGCTGTTGAAGCGCGGCATCTGCTCCAGAGCGGCAGCAACAGCTTTCATGATGAACACGACAGGCGTGAACTTCACGTCCAGCTTGCGCTTGGCCGCTTCTTCGTTCTGCTGCTTGCGGAACGCTTCCAGATCGGTGATGTCGGTTTTGTCGAAGTGAGTCACGTGCGGGATCATCACCCAGTTGCGGCTCAGGTTCGCGCCAGAGATCTTCTGGATGCGGCCCATTTCGACTTCTTCGATCTCGCCGAACTTGCTGAAGTCCACTTTCGGCCATGGCAGCATGCCTGGCAGACCGCCGCCGGCAGCGGCCGGAGCCGCTTCAGCGCGTTTCACCGCGTCTTTCACGTAAGTCTGAACGTCTTCGCGCAGGATGCGGCCTTTACGACCGGTGCCTTTCACTTTCGCCAGGTTAACGCCGAATTCACGCGCCAGACGACGAATGACCGGGGTCGCGTGCACGTATGCCGCGTTCTCGGCGAACTCGCCTTTGTCGTCAGCTTTCGCAGCCGGAGCGGCGGCTTTAGCGGCGGCCGGAGCCGGCGCAGCTTCCGCTTTAGCGGCTGGAGCGGCGGCAGCGGCAGGCGCAGCGCCTTCCACTTCGAACACCATGATCAGGGAGCCGGTTTTCACTTTGTCGCCGGTCGCGATCTTGATCTCTTTCACGGTACCCGCGAACGGTGCAGGCACTTCCATGGAGGCCTTGTCGCCTTCCACGGTGATCAGAGACTGCTCGGCGGCAACCTTGTCGCCCACCTTAACCATCACTTCGGTCACTTCGACTTCGTCACCGCCGATATCCGGCACGGCGACGTCTTTGGCCGCAGGCGCTGCAGCGGCGGCAGGGGCTTGCGCCGCAGCCGGGGCCGCAGCGGAAGCGGCGCCGGCCACTTCGAACACCATGATCAGGGAACCGGTTTTCACTTTGTCGCCGGTCGCGATCTTGATCTCTTTCACGGTGCCCGCGAACGGCGCAGGGACTTCCATGGAAGCCTTGTCGCCTTCCACGGTGATCAGGGACTGCTCGGCTTCCACCTTGTCGCCCACTTTCACCAGGATCTCGGTCACTTCGACTTCGTCAGCGCCGATGTCCGGCACGGCAACGTCTTTGGCCGCAGCGGCGGCCGGGGCAGCAGCAGCTGCCGCCGGTTTTTCTTCCGCTTTCGCCGCCGGTGCAGCTTCCGCTGCGCCTGCCGCTTCGAAGATCATGATCAGTTTGCCGGTTTCGGTTTTATCGCCGACCGCCACTTTGATCTCTTTCACCACGCCCGCCTGCGGGGATGGCACTTCCATGGAAGCCTTGTCGCCTTCCACGGTGATCAGCGATTGTTCCGCTTCAACTTTATCGCCGACCTTCACCAGAATCTCGGTGATTTCGACTTCATCTGCACCGATGTCCGGTACGTTGATTTCGATAGACATTATTCAGTACCTCTTAGGCCAGACGCGGGTTAACTTTTTCCGGGTTGATGTCGAATTTCTTGATTGCATCGGCAACCACAGAAGCTTCGATCTCACCGCGTTTAGCCAGTTCACCCAGAGCAGCAACCACCACGTAGGATGCATCGACTTCGAAGTGGTGACGCAGGTTTTCGCGGCTGTCCGAACGACCGAAGCCGTCGGTGCCCAGTACGCGATAATCGCTGGCCGGCACATAAGTACGAACCTGTTCGGCGAACAGTTTCATGTAGTCGGTAGAAGCTACCGCCGGCGCGTCGCTCATCACCTGAGCGATGTAAGGCACGCGTGGCGTTTCGGTTGGGTGCAGCATGTTCCAGCGCTCGCAATCCTGGCCGTCGCGCGCCAGTTCGGTGAACGAGGTCACGCTGTAGGTGTCGGAACCCACGCCGTAGTCCTTCGCCAGGATCTGCGCAGCTTCGCGCACGTGGCGCAGGATGGCGCCGGAGCCCAGCAGCTGTACCTTGCCTTTGCTGCCTTCCAGCGTTTCCAGCTTGTAGATACCCTTGCGGATACCTTCTTCCGCACCCTGCGGCATCGCAGGCATGTGGTAGTTTTCGTTCAGCGTGGTCAGGTAGTAGTACACGTTTTCTGGGTTGTCGCCATACATGCGCACCAGACCGTCGTGCATGATCACCGCCACTTCGTACGCGTAAGCCGGATCGTAAGAGATGCAGTTAGGGATGGTCAGAGACTGAATGTGGCTGTGGCCATCTTCATGCTGCAGACCTTCGCCGTTCAGGGTAGTACGGCCCGAGGTCCCGCCGATCAGGAAGCCGCGCGCCTGTTGGTCGCCCGCTGCCCAGCACAGGTCGCCGATACGTTGGAAACCGAACATCGAGTAGTAGATGTAGAACGGAATCATCGGCAGATCGTTGGTGCTGTAGGAAGTCGCTGCGGCCAGCCAGGAAGAGGCTGCACCCAGTTCGTTGATGCCTTCCTGCAGGATTTGACCTTTCTCGTCTTCTTTGTAGTAAGCAACCTGCTCACGGTCCTGCGGAGTGTACTGCTGGCCGTTCGGGCTGTAGATACCGATCTGACGGAACAGACCTTCCATACCGAAGGTACGCGCTTCGTCGGCGATGATTGGCACCAGGCGATCTTTGATCGACTTGTTCTTCAGCATCACGTTCAGGGCACGCACGAAGGCGATAGTGGTGGAGATCTCTTTGTTCTGCTCTTCCAGCAGCGAGCTGAAATCTTCCAGCGCCGGCATTTCCAGCTTCTGGGTGAACTCCGGCAGACGAGTCGGCACGTAGCCTTTCAGCGCCTGGCGACGTTCGTGCAGGTATTTGTACTCTTCGGAATCTTTCTCGAAGGTGATGTACGGCAGTTTTTCGATATCAGCATCGGCAACCGGCACGTTGAAACGATCGCGGAAGTGGTGAACCCCTTCCATGTTCATTTTCTTCACCTGGTGAGCGATGTTTTTACCTTCCGCGGTTTCACCCATGCCGTAACCTTTGATGGTGTGGGCCAGGATAACGGTCGGTTTGCCTTTGGTGTCCTGCGCTTTTTTCAGTGCAGCGAAGATTTTCTTCGGATCGTGACCACCACGGTTCAGCGCCCAGATTTCGTCGTCGGTCATGTCTTTGACCAGCGCCGCGGTTTCTGGGTAACGGCCGAAGAAGTGCTCGCGCACGTAAGCGCCGTCTTTGGATTTGAAGGTCTGGTAGTCGCCGTCCAGGGTCTCGTTCATCAGCTGAACCAGTTTACCGCTGGTGTCTTTACGCAGCAGCTCGTCCCAACGGCCGCCCCAGATCACTTTCAGCACCTGCCAGCCTGCGCCGGAGAAGATGCCTTCCAGTTCGTTGATGATCTTGCCGTTGCCGGTAACCGGGCCGTCCAGGCGCTGCAGGTTACAGTTGATGACGAACACCAGGTTGTCCAGCTTCTCGCGGGTCGCGATGGTGATGGCGCCTTTGGATTCCGGCTCATCCATCTCGCCGTCGCCCAGGAAGGCGTAAACGGTCTGCTCAGAGGTGTCTTTCAGGCCACGGTGTTCCAGGTATTTCAGGAACTTCGCCTGATAGATGGCGCTGATTGGGCCCAGGCCCATGGATACGGTCGGGAACTGCCAGAATTCCGGCATCAGCTTAGGATGCGGGTAAGAGGACAGGCCGTTGCCGTGCACTTCCTGACGGAAGTTGTTCATTTGTTCTTCGGTCAGGCGGCCTTCAAGGAAGGCACGCGCGTAAACGCCCGGAGAGATGTGGCCCTGGAAGTACACCAGGTCGCCGCCGTCTTTCTCGTTGCGTGCGCGGAAGAAGTGGTTAAAGCAGACTTCATAGAAGGTCGCGGAAGACTGGAAGGAAGCCATGTGGCCGCCCAGCTCCAGGTCTTTTTTGGATGCGCGCAGAACGGTCATGATCGCGTTCCAACGGATCGCTGAACGAATGCGGCGTTCCAGATCCAGGTTGCCTGGGTAGGCCGGTTCGTCTTCTACCGCGATGGTGTTGACGTAGTTGTGCGCTGCAGCACCGGCCGCAACGTTAACGCCGCCTTTGCGGGCTTCTCCCAATACCTGATCAATCAGAAACTGAGCTCGCTCAACACCCTCTTCACGGATGACCGATTCGATCGCCTGCAGCCAGTCGCGGGTTTCGATCGGATCCACGTCATTGTTTAAACGTTCTGACATGGTGGTATTCCTTATCTGTCTAATGGTTTGTTTGGAGCCTGTCTTCCTGTGCTCTGTGCAAAAACACACGAAGACAGGCCCATCAGTTTAGTTGCCGCTTAAGTACTTAACTAAGTACCTCGAACTTAACCCCCGCAGGCTGGTGTACCCTGAAGAGGACAGCTCTTAATCCTTGCGTTGCTGGAGACGCCGTAGCGATCTCTCGCGCCGAGTATGCTCCCGGCTGAGATCCAGCAAGATTTCCTCGATAAACGCCAAGTGGCGATGCGAGGCTTCACGGGCCTTTTCCGGCTCGCGTGCCACAATCGCCTCAAAAATTCCGGCGCGGTGGCTGCTCACTTTTGCCAACATCTCACGGCGCGAGTAGAGCAATTCAAAGTTCTGACGCACGTTCTGTTCCAGCATCGGCCCCATGCAGCGTAGCAGGTGAAGTAACACAACGTTGTGGGCAGCTTCGGTCACGGCGATTTGATACTGCATGACCGCATCGGCTTCGGCGTCGAGATCGCCGCTGTCTTGAGCCTGTTGAATCACGATGTGGCAGTCGCGGATGCGCGCCAGATCTTCATCGGTGCCGCGCAGCGCCGCGTAATAGGCGGCAATGCCTTCCAGCGCGTGACGGGTTTCCAGCAGATCGAACTGTGATTCGGGATGGTCGGCCAGCAGCTCGGCCAGCGGATCGCTGAAGCTCTGCCACAGATTAGTTTGCACGAAGGTGCCGCCGCCCTGACGGCGCAGGAGCAACCCTTTCGCTTCCAGGCGCTGAATGGCCTCTCTCAGAGAAGGACGGGAGACATCAAATTGTTTCGCCAGCTCGCGCTCCGGAGGCAGCTTTTCGCCTGGGCGCAGTGTCCCCTCGAGGATCAGGTATTCGAGCTGTTGCTCGATAACATCTGACAACTTGGGTTGGCGGATTTTGCTGTAGGCCATGAGTGAATTCTTCTCTGCGAATGGCGCGGAGTCAATTGGTAATACCAATTTCAAAAACGTGACGGTAAAGTAACAAAGTATTCACCTCCTGTCCATACGGGCCTTGATCGAAATCAGGTTACCCGCACATTTTAACACCCCACTGAAAACCCCGCTGCAAACCGGTAACGCCGTGATGGTATTACCATTTACGCGCCGGGTTGGGGATTTAACTTTTACCAAACCTTACGCAAGGAAGAGTGCAAACTTTTTGCCCAAGTTTTATTGCATGGTTATTACGCTTTGATGAATGACTATTTGGCGAGCAGCGCAACGATGGTTCGTTCATTATTTGAACGCACCCCACCGTTCAGATCTACGTTATTTTTGCGCATTATGTGATTTGTTGCTTATTTCATGCACTGAATCCCCCCAGCCGTCACACAACCCGCATTTTGTTTCCTAAACTGCTGCAATCTTAATCACTCACACGACAAAGCAGGTGCAAACTGACGCGCGTAACATTATTCTCTGCCAAACGGTAGCGGCGCCGTGGAATTAATAGATATAACACCGTAAATAAAACAAAACACACATCGTAACCACTGCTTTACAGGCATGTGGTCATTCGCAACGACAGAGGGTTAGATTGATGGATGGTCAACAGCATGGTGACCAGCTGAAACGCGGCCTGAAAAACCGCCATATTCAGCTCATCGCCTTAGGTGGCGCAATCGGCACCGGGTTATTTCTCGGTATCGCTCAAACAATAAAAATGGCCGGCCCGTCGGTTATTCTCGGTTACGCCATCGGTGGCTTCATCGCGTTTCTGATCATGCGCCAGCTGGGCGAAATGGTGGTGGAAGAGCCGGTTGCCGGTTCCTTCAGCCACTTCGCCTACAAATACTGGGGCAACTTCGCCGGCTTCGCTTCCGGCTGGAACTACTGGGTACTGTATGTCCTGGTGGCGATGGCGGAACTGACCGCGGTCGGCATCTACGTGCAGTACTGGTGGCCGGAGATCCCTACCTGGGTCTCCGCCGCGGTGTTCTTCCTGGCGATCAACGCCATCAACCTGGCCAACGTTAAAGTTTACGGCGAGATGGAGTTCTGGTTCGCCATCATCAAGGTGGTGGCGATTATCGGCATGATTGTGTTCGGCGCCTACCTGCTATTCAGCGGCATGGGCGGCCCGGAAGCCACCGTCACCAACCTGTGGGCGCAGGGCGGGTTCTTCCCGAACGGCATCATGGGCCTGGTGATGGCGATGGCGGTGATCATGTTCTCCTTCGGCGGCCTCGAGCTGGTCGGCATCACCGCCGCCGAAGCCGACAACCCGCAAAAAAGCATTCCGAAAGCCACCAATCAGGTGATCTACCGCATCCTGATCTTCTATATCGGTTCGCTGGCCATTCTGCTGTCGCTGTACCCGTGGGGCAAAGTGGTCGAAGGCGGCAGCCCGTTCGTGCTGATCTTCCACGCGCTGAACAGCAATCTGGTGGCAACCGTGCTGAACATCGTGGTGCTCACCGCCGCGCTGTCGGTCTACAACAGCTGCGTCTACTGCAACAGCCGCATGCTGTACGGCTTGGCGCAGCAGGGCAACGGCCCGAAAAGCCTGCTGAAGGTCGACGGCCGCGGCGTGCCGGTGGTAGCCATCGGCATTTCCGCCCTCGCCACCGCGCTGTGCGTGCTGATTAACTACCTGATCCCGGGCCGCGCCTTCGAACTGCTGATGGCGTTGGTGGTATCGGCGCTGGTGATCAACTGGGCGATGATCAGCCTGGCGCACCTGAAGTTCCGCGCCGCCAAAAACCGCGAAGGCGTGGTGCCGAAGTTCAAGGCGTTCTGGTACCCGTTCAGCAACTACCTGTGCCTGCTGTTCATGGCCGGCATCCTGGTGATCATGTACCTGACGCCGGGCATTCAAATCTCGGTGCTGCTGATCCCGGTGTGGGTGGCGATCCTGGCTGTCGGTTACGCCATCAAACAGCGCAGCCAACGCGTCGACGGCGTCACCAGCCGTTGAATCCCGTGACCGCGCAATAGATAAAATGGCCCGCAGATGCGGGCCATTTTTTTTGCCTGAACGCCACTTACTTGCGCAGCGCTTTCACCTGCTCGGCGGTGATGTCCGCCGGCAAGCCGCCCCAGGTCACACGCAGATAATTCACCAGCTCCGCCACTTCGGCATCGCTCAGCCGCTCGCCGAAGCCCGGCATGCTCTGCATGCTTTCACCATTCGGGAACTGCTGGGCCGGCAAGCCGTCCAGCACCGACACGATCAGGTTCTTGCCGTCCGCCTGGCGCAGCGTGGCGTTATCGCGCATCGCCGGTGCGACGTGCGGTTTGCCCTCGCCTTCACGCGCATGGCAGCCGGCGCACTGATCCAGGTAGGCCATGCGCCCGGTATCGCTGCCCTGGCCTATTTTCACCGGCACTGCCGCCGGCGGCTGCTCGCCCATCAGATACAGCGCCAGCGCCTGGTGGTCTTCCGGCGTCAAATAACGGGTGCTGAGATCCACCACCATGTGCATTTCGCTGAAGGCGGAACCCTGCGGCGCGAGGCCGGTGCTGAGGAAGCGGCTGACGTCCTGCGGCGTCCAGCCGCGCTGCGCCAGACCGTGCGGCGTAATGTCCGGCGCCATGAAGCGGCCGAGATCGCCGCCCTGCATCGGCTTGGCGAGATCCATCTGCCCCAGCGCGCCGCGCGGCGTGTGGCATTCGCCACAATGCCCCAGCACGTCAGCCAGATAGCGGCCGCGCTGCCATTGCGGCGAACTGCCCTGCGAACTGGCCGGCAACGGATCCTGGCTGCGGAACAGCAGGTTCCAGCCGATCAGCGCCATGCGCTGGTTGAACGGGAACGGCATCTCGTTGGCCGGAATGGCGACGTCCACCGCCGGGCGCGTCATCAGGTAAGCGTAGATGTCGTCGGCATCCTGACGCGACATGCCCTTGTACGAGGTGTAAGGCATCGCCGGGTACAGGTGTCGCCCGCCCGGCGCCACGCCCTGCGTCAGCGCCAGGAAGAAGTCGTCCTTGGTCCAGCGCCCGATGCCGTGGTCGGCCGATGGCGTCAGGTTGCTGCCGTAAATCGTGCCGAACGGCGTTTCCAGCGGATAGCCGCCAGCCAACGGCGCCCCGCCGCTGGCGGTATGACAGGCGGCGCAGTCGGCGGCCTGCGCCAGATAGCGGCCGCGGGCGATCTGTTCGGCGCCGGCGGTCACCTGCTGCACCGGGCCGTCGTAACGGCGGTTTTCCCGCCACCACAGCAGCGCAATCACCACGATCGCCACCAGCAAAATCAATACTGCGAGACGTTTTTTCATTGCGCCGTCTCCTTCAGCAGGCCCGGCGTTTTCAGCACCACGTCGCGCACTGC
This sequence comes from Serratia sp. CY44782, assembly GCF_052168715.1. Classification (NCBI taxonomy): domain Bacteria; kingdom Pseudomonadati; phylum Pseudomonadota; class Gammaproteobacteria; order Enterobacterales; family Yersiniaceae; genus Serratia; species Serratia sp. CY44782. The sequence continues at coordinate 362,040 of NZ_JBJNME010000007.1, read as the reverse complement.
CTCGTAGTAACGCACATAGCCGGTGCAGCGGCAGATGTGGCTGTCCAGCGCCTGCTCAATGGCGCTTTCCAGCTGCTCGCGAGCGATAGGCTCACGCTTGAGCTTTTCCACGAAAATGGTGGCGGCATTGACGAAGCCCGGCGTGCAGTAGCCGCACTGGAAGCTGTAGTGCTCCAGAAACGCCTGCTGGATCGGCGACAGCTCAACCACCTCGCCCTGTTCGTCCACCTTGGCGTGGCCTTCGACGGTACGCACTTTCTTGCCGTTGAAGAAATGCGCGCCGGTGATGCAGGTGCGTACCTCTTCGCTGGTGCCGCTCGGGTGATCGACGATCGCCACGCAGGCGTGGCAAATGCCCTGCCCGCAGCCGAGGCGCGAACCGGTCAGGTCAAGGTACTCGTGCAGGAAATCGATCATCATCAAGCCTTCCGGCACCTCGATCGGGCCGTACTGCTTCTCGTTGATGGTCAGGGAGATCGGCTGGGTTTTAATGCTCATTGTAATACCTCACGAATATTTTCTGCACGAACGGGCAAATCACGGAAACGGTGGCCGGTGGCATCGGCGATGGCGTTAACCAGCGCGGCCACGATCGGGATCATCACCACCTCCGCCATGCCTTTCGGCGGATCGGTTTCCGACAGCGCCGGCAGGATGTCGCCGCTCTGTTTCCACACCGCCACGTCGCTGGCACGCGGCAGATGGTAACGGTTGAAGTTCCAGGTGCCGTTGCCCGGGCCGTCTTCGTACAGCGGTAAATATTCGTGCAGCGCATGGCCGATCCCCATCGCCAGCCCGCCCTGCAGCTGGCCGGAAACCAGTTCCGGCACGATCAGGTTGCCGCACTCCATGATCGAATGGTGATTCAGCAATTCCACCTGGCCGGTGGCGATATCCACCGCCACTTCCGCCAGCGTGCCAACGGCGCTGTAGTAGGTCACCGCCGCATTGTTGCGCTGGGTTGGCGGGTAGTAGACTTGCCCGCGCGCCAGCGGTTTGAATTCACCGCCGGCGTTGCGCAGCGCCATGCCGTCGATCGGCAAGCGTTCGCTTTTGCCGTTCAACGTAAAATCGGCCTCCGCCCACTGCCAGCGGTTGAAGACGTGCACCGCCGCACCGGTGACGCCGCCCATCTGATAGGCCGTCTTGGCCAGCAGTTCGAGGCTCAGCACCGACATGCCCGCCGCCGTCAGGCCGCCCTCGACCCAACGCGCATCCTCACGCCGCACCACCAGCGGTGCCGCCTGGCCGCCGCCGATGCCGGCCTGCCACAGCGCCATCGCCGCCGGCCACAGGCCGTGATCGAAGATCAGGCGCGCCGCTTCGCGGGTGCTGTGCGAGAAGTAATAGGCCGAGTTGCTGGCGCTGGACGGCGAACAGTAGCTCGGCGTCCAGTTAGGGTTGGTTTGCAGCTTGTCCTGCTCTTCCTGCGACATCAGGTAAGGATCGCCGCTGGTGACCATCGGCAGCACCGACCAGTCAGTGACCGAGAAATGCGCTTCGTCGGCCGGTTTGCCCAGCCACTGTGCGCACAGCACCGACTGCGAGGTCGACATGCCGGTGCCCATCTCCGCGCCGCTGTGATGCAGCGTGATGCGGCCGTCTTCGCTCAGCTCCACCCGGGCGAACGAAGTTTCCGCCCCGGTGCCGAAGTCTTTCTGCACGCAGCCAAAGCCAACGCCATAGCGCTTGCCGGGATGACGGCTCTCAAACTCGGCCTTGCGTTCGGCGCGCTTGAGCCACATCTCATGCTTCGCCGCCTTCTCCAGCACTTCATCGGCGCGGATCGCACCGGCCGGGATCGCCCCTTGAGTATTTTTCATGCCGGATTTCAGCACGTTACGCAGGCGGAATTCGATAGGATCGATCTTCAGTTCGGCGGCCAGCTCATCCACCATCATCTCGGTGGCGGCCATGCTCTGCAGCGTGCCGTAACCACGCGCCGAGCCGGCGTCGATGGCGCGTGAGGCCAGCCCGACCGACGACAGATCGCTTTTCGGGAAGTAGTAAATCGACTGGGCGGCGGTCGCGCCGACCATTACCACCGAAGGGGTAAAGTTGCTGCGGCCGCCGCCGTCCGCGGTCATGTCCCCGAGGAACGACTGCATAACGCCGGTCTGGCGATTCACCGCGATGCGGTAATTCATATCGAACGCGTGGCGCTTCAGCGCCGTCTGGAACTGCTCGAAGCGGTCGTTGGCCAGGCGCACCGGGTGGCCGTCGCCGTACATCGCCGCCACCGCGCCGTAATACGGGAAGTTGTAGTGATCTTTCGAGCCGTAGCCCACGGTGTAGCACGGGTGCAGGATCAGCTGTTTCACCGGCGGGTTGCGCTTGGCCAGCATGCGCGGCATCTCGTCGGCCACTTCCTGCGGCGACTGGGTCGGCACCACCAGATGCAGCGTTTGCGTCTCAGCGTCGAACCAGCCGTTGGCGTTGTCCGGCTCCAGCGCCGAGGTGTCGATCGACTGCGTGGTGTAGCGGCGCGACATCACCAGCCAATCGGCCGGCGGATTGGCCATCTCGTCGGCGATCAGGCCCGCATAGCGCATGCCTTCCTGATCCAGCTTGCCGCCCTCGCGCCCTTCCGGCCACACCGGCAGGTGTTTTTTCATCGATACCGGGAAGATTGGCGTGTCCTTCAGGCTGGAGAAGCGATCGTCGTCGAACGGCTGATCGCCCCCCACCCGCACATAGCGGAAGCTGCCCCAGGGATCGCGCTCCAGCGGGCCGGTGACCGCGCCGTATTTAATGGTTTCCTCACGGAATTTCAGCTTGTCCTTGGCGAAGCGGAAACGGGCGAAGTCGTGATAGATCAGGATCGCCACCGCCTGGCCGAGATAGGCCGGGGTTTTGCCACTCGGCAGCAGCATGTCGTCACCGTAAAACGCCGGGAAGGCCAGACCGTCGCGCGCCAGATCTTCCGCCGTCACCAGGCGATCCGGCTGCAGGTCGTCCCCCAACAGCGACAGATCGACCCCTTCGAACAGCCGGTCGGCTTTGGTGACGCGCAGAATGAAGGCGTGCGCCTGTTTCTGCGGCCAGTGCGGCATGTCCACCGCGCGGATATCGCGCGCGAACACCTTCTGCCCCATGACCTTGGCGCGGCCGTCGATACGGAAACGGATGCGTTTGGTCTGCGGATCCCAGTTGGGTGACTGGAGGATTTTTTGCTCGAACAGCGCGGCGTAGGCGCGGCTGTACAGGGGCGCGAGATACACAGACACCCCCGCAATCACGGCGCTTTTGATAAAGCGGCGCCGCGACGGGTTGAAATTGCTCATAAATAAGTCCTTCACGTCTTTCTTGTAATTGGTTTTTGTTCGCGGTGTTGTTGCGCAAACGCTGACGACCTTGCCGTAGACGTCATAAGCATATGCTTATAACTAAAATTATGTGATGATTAACAGGCTGTTTTCAACAAAAAAACATTTGCAAAACACAGGTAGTTTGTAGGCTAATAAATAATTTGCGCAAACGCGGACTTCAACCATGACCACGGGCATTGTCATTACCGCCGCCGGACGCGGGGAGCGCTTTATTCAGGCCGGCGGCCAGGGCAACAAATTGAACGCCGGATTTACCGACGCGGCGGGCGAGGGGCGATCGCTGTTCGAACACACCCTGCGCCAGGCATTGGCTTCCGGCCTGCCGGTACAGGTGGTAACCCGGCCAGATAATCTGCCGGTGCTGGCAGCCTGCGCCGCCAATCAGGTGCCGGTCACCCTACTCGCCAGTTCGGGCCTCGGCGACTCGATCGCCGCGGGCGTTGCCGCCACGCCGCACTGGCAGGGCTGGCTGATCCACCTGGCCGATATGCCGTTCGTCGGCGCCGAGGTTTTCCGGCAGGTGGCGGATGCCTTACGGCAGCACGCGATAGTTCGCCCCTGCTATGCGCAACAGCCCGGCCACCCGGTCGGCTTTTCCGCCCTATTGCGCAAACCCCTTTGCCAACTGCGCGGCGATAATGGCGCGCGTGAACTGCTGCAAGGCGCGGCAGTGCACCTGCTGCCGCTTGAGCACCCCGGCGTCGTGCAGGATATTGATCTTCCATCGCAACTCCCGGCCAGCGAGTAAATTCACCTATGCAACATCTTGATGTCACCGTGGTCAGCCAGGCGATAAGCTGGCTGCAGCAACAGCCGGTCTGGTTATGCACCGTGCTCAGTACCTACGGCTCTTCGCCGCGGTCGCCGGGCGCGCTGATGGCGGCGACCCGCGACGGCCGCTACAGCGGTTCGCTGTCGGGCGGCTGCGTGGAGGAGGATTTTTTGCGCCGCGTGGCCGCCGGGGAGTATCAGGCGGCCAGCCAGGTGATCCGTTACGGCGAAGGCGGCATGACGCCCAACGTGGCGCTGCCCTGCGGCGGCGTGCTGGACGTGCTGATCGAATACCTGCCGGCGGGTGAAGACAGCATCGCTTACCTGCAACGCATCGCCGGCGCGCTGGAAGGGCATCACGCGTTGATCAAACGCCTGACGCTGCCCAACGCCTGCCACAGCCTCGAGCAAAGCCACTTCACCAGCGCCACGCAGGTCGAACGCCGGCTCGAGCAGATCACCCTGCACATCGCGGCCGCGCCGCGCCTGCTGATCGCCGGGCTGTCCAGCGTGGCGCTGTACTGCGCCGATTTCGCCGTGGCACTGGGGTTTGAGGTGCTGGTGTGCGAGAACCGCCCGGAGGTGCTGGATAACTTTGCCGCCGAGCTGAAACCGGGCGTGACGTTGCTGCGCCAGTTTCCGGCCAAATTTATTGAAGAAGGGGGATGCCACGCCAATACCGCCGTCGTGGCGTTGACCCACGATCCGCGCATGGACGACCTGACGCTGATGGAAGCGATCCACACCCCGGCGTTTTACATCGGGGCCATGGGATCGCTCAGAAACAGCGCGCGGCGGCGCCAGCGTTTGCAGCAGATTGCCGAATTCACGCCGCAGGAGCTGGAACGCATCCATGCGCCGATCGGCCTGCCGCTGGGCAGCAAAACCCCGGCGGAGATCGCCCTGGCGGTGATGGCGGCGATCGTGCAGCAAAAAAACCGGCTGCCGGCCGCCGACGGGATCAATGCAGCGGCACCACCGGCACCAGATGCTGCAGCTCCAGATGCAGTTCCTCTTTCCCGCTCAGCGAATAGCTGAACACCGTAATGTCCGGCCCGTCACCGCGGGCCAGCCCCATTTCGGGCAATACCTGCGTGTAGATCTGAATGATGTGGTCGTTAAGCGCCACCGGCTTGCCGGAATAGCGAAAACGGCAAAACTCGCCGTGGATTTCCGGCAGCGGCTCCAGCACCACGCCTTCGCGCAGCGGGTATTCCGTCGTCACGCCCAGGGTATAATCGACCCTGACCCGCTCGCCGTCCGGCACCAGCTGGGTAAACGAATAGGTTTGCGTCGGGCGCTCGCCCAACAAGGTGTAGAACTGCCCCCGCAGCGCGCTGCGCTGCGGCAGGTGCGACTTGTCCAGCTTCTCGATATCCAGGTGATAAGCGTACCGCTTGCCGTGAAAGGCGTATTGCCCCCGGGCGATGCTGACGCGTTCAACCTGAATATCGCCGGGCTGGCTGGCCGCCAGCGAACGCACCAGATTGCTGAAGTCCTGCTTGCGGGCATGGCGATACACGCTGGGCGATTCGGCGAAATGTTTCTTGAAACAGCGCGAGAACGTCTGCTGGTTATCGAATTGGTATTCGACCGAGATATCGAGAATGCTCTTCTGCGTGAAACGCAAGGCGAAGGCGGCGAGGTAGAGGCGGCGAGCGCGGATGTACGAGGCTAACGACAATCCGGTCTGCTTCTTGAACATGCGCTGCAGGTACCATTTCGTATAGCCTGACTTGGCGGAAACGATATCCAACGACAGCGGATTGGTCAGGTTATCTTCAATCCAGACCAGCAATTCCTTGATATGACTTTCCTGCGTTCCCATGTGCTTGCCGAACCTTCTGTTGCCGATATTCCATTAGTCGAGTTTTAGTGCTATCCGCGTAGGGTATACAGGTTAAAACTCGACGTCCAGCAGGCTACAGGACTTTACACACTCCCCTTCACCGCCCGTAGACGGTGAAGGGGGCCGCGATTATTTCAGGCAACTGGAGCACTGACCAGCCTGGATCTTCTGGAAGAAGTCATTGCCTTTGTCATCCACCAGGATAAACGCCGGGAAATCCTCCACTTCGATTTTCCAGATCGCTTCCATGCCCAGCTCAGGATACTCCACGCACTCCAGACTCTTGATGCTCTGCTGCGCCAGCACCGCCGCCGGGCCGCCGATGCTGCCGAGATAGAAACCGCCGTGCTTATGGCAGGCATCCGTCACCTGCTGGCTACGGTTGCCTTTCGCCAGCATAATCATGCTGCCGCCGTGGGATTGCAGCAGATCGACGTAAGAGTCCATACGCCCGGCGGTGGTCGGCCCCAGCGAACCGGACGCGTAGCCCTCCGGCGTTTTGGCCGGGCCGGCGTAGTAGATCGGGTGATCCTTGACGTACTGCGGCAGGCCTTCACCGCGATCCAGGCGCTCTTTCAGCTTGGCGTGCGCGATATCGCGGCCGACGATGATGGTGCCGCTCAGCGACAGGCGGGTGGAAACCGGGTACTGCGACAGCTGCTTGAGGATCTCGGCCATCGGGCGGTTGAGATCGACCTTGATCGCCTCGCCTTCCCCGGCCTGGCGCAACTCCTGAGGAATGAATTTACCCGGATTGTGCTCCAGTTTTTCCAGCCAGATGCCGTCGCGGTTGATCTTGCCTTTGATGTTGCGGTCCGCCGAGCAGGAGACGCCCATGCCGACCGGGCAGGACGCGCCGTGGCGCGGCAGGCGCACCACGCGAATATCGTGCGCGAAGTATTTGCCGCCGAACTGCGCGCCCAGACCCAGGTTCTGCGCTTCTTGCAGCAGTTCCGCTTCGAGTTCCAGATCGCGGAACGCCTGGCCATGCTCGTTGCCTTCGGTCGGCAGGCCATCGTAATACTTGGTCGAGGCCAGCTTGACGGTTTTCAGCGTCGCTTCCGCCGAGGTGCCGCCGATGACGAACGCCACGTGGTACGGCGGGCAAGCCGCGGTGCCTAACGTGCGCATCTTGTCGACCAGGTAGTTTTTCAGTTTGCCCGGCGACAGCAGCGCCTTGGTTTCCTGATACAGATAGGTTTTGTTGGCGGAACCGCCGCCCTTGGCGATGCACAGGAACTTGTACTCTTCGCCGTCCACGCTGTAGAGATCGATCTGCGCCGGCAGGTTGCTGCCGGTGTTGACCTCTTTATACATATCCAGCGCGGCGTTCTGCGAATAGCGCAGGTTCTCTTCGATGTAGGTGTTGTACACCCCGCGCGACAACGCCGCTTCATCGCCGCCGCCGGTCCAGACGCGCTGGCCCTTTTTGCCGACGATGATCGCCGTGCCGGTGTCCTGGCAGGTCGGTAAAATACCCTTGGCGGCGATTTCTGAGTTACGCAGAAATTGCAGCGCAACGTACTTGTCGTTTTCGCTGGCGTCCGGATCGTCGAGGATATCGGCCACCTGCTGTTGGTGCGCCGGGCGCAGCATGAACGAGGCGTCGTGGAACGCATGCTGGGCAAGCAGGGTTAACGCTTCAGGGGCAACTTTCAGAATTTCCTGGCCTTCAAATTCGCTCACGGAAACGTGGTCGCGGCTCAGCAGGTAGTATTCGGTATCGTCTTTCTTCAGCGGGAACGGATCTTGATAGTGGAACGGTTTATTCGACATTGATCTCTCACTTGCAACATCAGCTGCGTTAAATTCACACTTGCGGCGCACGGCTCGGCGCCTTGTCAAAAAACTGCCTCCACCTTACGTATTTTTAATCAGTCAGTTATTGCGCCAAATCGCAAAATAACCGCTCTTTGCGTAAGGGATTACCACAGGCGGCGTTTCAACCTTGCTCGGTGAGAACTGCGGGTACAGGCTCATCATGCACGCTTTATTATCCCGCAGTTAACACATTGATTACAATCCATCGGCGGCGATCGCCTTATCAATGTGGCGAAAAACCGGCGCACAGCGCCAGCGCCAAGAAAGCGTCGGATGCGGATTTAGGCCGGGGCATATTGTCAGCCGCCGCGCCATTGCTTAAGCTAGGCCGCAATGAACAAACCAAGAATCCCCATCGCGCTGCAACAAGCGGTGATGCGCTGCCTGCGAGAAAAGCTGCAGTTGGCACGCCAGCATTTTGCCGTCGAGTTCCCCGAACCCAGCATCGTCTATCAGCAACGCGGCACCAGCGCGGGCACCGCCTGGCTGCAAAGCTGGGAAATTCGTCTGAACCCGGTGCTGCTGCTGGAAAACCAACAGCCGTTTATCGATGAAGTGGTGCCGCACGAGCTGGCGCACCTACTGGTGTTCCGCCAATTCGGCCGGGTGGCGCCGCACGGCCGCGAATGGCGCTGGATGATGGAAAGCGTGCTGCTGACCCCCGCCAGCCGCACTCACCGTTTCGAAACCGCCTCGGTGCAAAGCAAAACCTTCCCCTACCGCTGCGGCTGCGGGCAGCACCAGCTCACCATCCGCCGCCATAACCGCGTGCTGCGCGGCGAAAGCGAATACCGCTGCCGCCGGTGCGGCGAAAAACTGAAATTTCTCGCTACCGAGAACCTTTAGTTAAACGATTTATACGTTAAAACAAGCAAATATCGCCATTTGCCACTACCGGCAAGTTCAGCTACCCTGCCTGCTTTTCCAATTTTGAGCTGTTTTGGAATATGCTTCGCAGAATTTTGTTTATGGCGGTTTTCGCCGCAGGCGCCGTACAGGCGCACGGCATCAATAATTTTTCTCAGGCCAAGGCGGCGGCGGCCAAGATTAACCAGGATGCGCCGGGCAGTTTTTACTGCGGCTGCCGCATCGACTGGCAAGGCAAGAAGGGCATCCCGGATCTCGCCGGCTGCGGCTATCAGGTGCGTAAAAACGCCCAACGCGCGCAGCGCATCGAATGGGAACACGTGGTGCCGGCCTGGCAGTTCGGCCACCAGCTGCAGTGCTGGCAGGACGGCGGGCGCAAGAACTGCAACAAAGACGCCACCTATCGCCAGATAGAAACCGATCTGCACAACCTGCAGCCGGCGATCGGCGAAGTGAACGGCGACCGCAATAACTTCATGTACAGCCAATGGAACGGCGGTGAAGGCCAATACGGGCAATGCCCGATGAAGGTGGACTTCAAGAATAAACAGGCGGAGCCGCCCGCCCGCGCCCGCGGCGCCATCGCCCGCACCTACTTCTACATGCGCGATCGCTACCAGCTGCGGCTGTCACGCCAGCAAACCCAGCTGTTCGAGGTGTGGAACCGGCAATATCCGGTGAGCCAATGGGAATGTCAGCGTGAAGCACGTATCGCCAAGGTTCAGGGCAACCACAACCCCTATATTCAACAGGCTTGTCAGCAGCGGAAAAGCTAACCTACTATAGCCTTTATCTTTCATGGCGCCGCCAACCCGCGGCGCCGTTTCGTCAGGATCAGACTCCCCATGCGCATACCCCGCATTTACCATCCGCAGCCGTTGACCGATCGGGCGGAGATAGCCCTCAGCGAGGACGCCGCCAACCACGTCGGGCGCGTGCTGCGCATGAGCGCCGGCCAGGCGCTGCAGCTGTTCGACGGCAGCAACCAGGTGTTCGACGCCGAGATAGTTCGGGTGGACAAAAAGAGCGTGCTGGTGCGCCTCGGCGATGGCCGCTTGGATGACATCGAATCGCCGCTCAACCTGCATCTGGGCCAGGTGATCTCGCGCGGCGAGAAGATGGAGTTCACCATTCAGAAGTCCATCGAGCTGGGCGTCAACGTCATTACCCCGCTGTTTTCCGAGCGCTGCGGCGTCAAACTGGACGGCGAGCGTCTGGCGAAGAAAATTCAGCAATGGCAAAAGATCGCCATCGCCGCCTGCGAACAGTGCGGCCGTAATCGCATTCCCGAAATCCGCGAGGCGATGTCGCTGGAAGCCTGGTGCGCCGAGCAGGACGGCAGCCTGAAGCTCAACCTGCATCCGCGCGCCAGCCACAGCATCAACACGCTGCCGCAGCCGGTAGACCGCGTCCGCCTGCTGATCGGCCCGGAAGGCGGTTTGTCCGCCGACGAAATCGCCATGACCACCAACCACGGATTTACTGATATTCTGCTGGGGCCACGCGTGCTGCGTACCGAAACCACAGCGCTCACCGCCATTACCGCTCTGCAGGTCCGCTTCGGCGACCTGGGTTAAAGGAGAAAAGATGATTAAGCTCGGCATCGTGATGGATCCTATCGATTCCATCAACATCAAGAAAGACACCAGCTTCGCCATGCTGCTCGAAGCGCAGCGCCGCGGTTACGAACTGCACTACATGGAGATGAACGATCTCTATCTGCACGCCGGTGACGGGCGCGCCCGCACCCGCCTGCTGAGCGTGAAGGAAGACAAGGAGAACTGGTTCAGCTTCGGCAGCGAGCAGGATCTGGCGCTGCACGATCTGGACGTGATCCTGATGCGCAAGGATCCGCCGTTTGATACCGAATACATCTACGCGACCTACATTCTGGAGCGCGCCGAGGTCAAAGGCACGCTGGTGGTCAACAAGCCGCAAAGCCTGCGCGACTGCAACGAGAAGCTGTTCACCGCCTGGTTCCCGGAGCTGACGCCGGACACGCTGGTCAGCCGCAGCGCCGCGCACATCCGCAAATTCCACCAGCAGCACGGCGACGTCATCCTGAAACCGCTGGACGGCATGGGCGGCGCGTCTATCTTCCGCGTGAAGCAGGACGATCCTAACCTGTCGGTGATCATCGAAACCCTGACCGAACACGGCAGCCGTTTCTGCATGGCGCAGAACTTCCTGCCGGCGATCAAGGACGGTGACAAACGCATCCTGGTCGTCGACGGCGAACCGGTGCCTTACTGCCTGGCGCGCATTCCGGCGCAAGGCGAGACCCGTGGCAACCTGGCGGCCGGCGGCCGCGGCGAAGCGCGCCCGCTGAGCGAGAGCGACTGGAAAATCGCTCGCGCCGTCGCCCCGACGCTGAAAGAGAAAGGGCTGATCTTCGTCGGCCTGGACGTGATCGGCGATCGCCTGACCGAGATCAACGTGACCAGCCCAACCTGCGCGCGCGAAATTGAGGCGGCATTCCCGATCTCGATTACCGGCATGCTGATGGACGCGATTGAAAAGCGCCTGGCGGCGAAGTAATGCGTCATGCGGGCGGCCTGCCGCCCGCTATCCTGCATCGCGCCCGCCAAAGCACGCCTTTGCACGCGGCTTGAAAGGCGGCGGGTATAGCCGCATACTGGCGGCTGTTTATTTTCTCACCCATTGATTACCTTATACTAACGCCATGAATTTACAGCACCATTTTCTGATCGCCATGCCCAACCTGCAGGATCCTCGCTTCAAGCGCTCGGTGATTTACGTCTGCGAGCACAACGAAGAAGGCGCCATGGGTTTGGTGATCAATAAACCGGTGGAGCAGTTCACGGTAGCCACGGTACTGAGCAAGCTGAAGATCATGCCGCCTGCGCGCGATCCGGCCATCAGCCTGGACAAGCCGGTATTCGCCGGCGGCCCACTGGCGGACGATCGCGGGTTTATCCTGCATACGCCGCGCCACGGCTTCGGCGCCAGCATTCAAATTTCCCCCAACACCATGATCACCACCTCGAAAGACGTGCTGGAAACGCTCGGCACCCCGGAACAACCGGACGACGTGCTGGTGGCGCTGGGTTATGCAGGTTGGGAAAAGGGCCAGCTGGAGCAGGAGGTGTTGGAGAACGCCTGGCTGACCATCGAGGCCAACACCGACATTCTGTTTCGCACGCCGATCGCCAGCCGTTGGCGCGAGGCGGGGAACCTTCTGGGTATCGACATTCGCAGCATCGCCAACCACGCAGGACACGCCTGATGAGCAACCGCACCATTATCGCCTTCGATTTCGGCACCAAAAGCATCGGCGCGGCCGTCGGCCAAGAGTTAACCGGCAGCGCCCGCGCCCTGCCGGCCTTCAAAGCGCAGGACGGCTCGCCGGACTGGCTGAAAATCGAAAAACTGCTGAAGGAGTGGCAGCCGGATCTGGTGGTGGTCGGCCTGCCGCTGAACATGGACGGCACCGAACAACCGGTGACCGCCCAGGCGCGCAAGTTCGCCAACCGGCTGCACGGCCGCTTCGGCATCCAGATCGATCTGCATGACGAGCGCCTGAGCACCGTGGAGGCGCGCGCCAATCTGTTCGATCGCGGCGGCTTCCGCGCGCTCGACAAAGGCAGCGTGGATTCCGCCTCTGCGGTGGTGATCCTCGAAAGCTGGTTCGAACGGCAGCTGGGTTAACCCTCCGTTCCCTCCCCCGCACTATCCCCCAATACGCCGGCGTCTATCCGCTGCTGCAAACCTTGCTCAAAGGTTTGCATGCCGGACTGCGCGCCGGTTTGCAACACGCTCGCCAACTGGTGGGTTTTCCCTTCGCGGATCAGGTTGCTGACCGCCGCCGTCGCCGTCAGCACCTCAAAGATCGCCACTCGCCCGCCGCCGGGCCGCCGCATCAGCTTTTGCGCGATCACCGCCTGCAGGCTGCCGGCCAGCTGGGCACGCACATAGGGTTTCTCTTCCGCCGGAAACACGTCCACCAGCCGTTCCACCGCCTGCGGCGCGCTGCGGGTGTGCAGCGTCGCCAACACCAGATGGCCGGTCTCCGCTGCGGTGAGCGCCAGCCGAATGGTGGCGACATCGCGCAGCTCGCCCAGCAGGATCACATCCGGATCTTCGCGCAGCGCGGCGCGCAACGCCGCATCGAAGCTGTGACTGTCGCGGCCGATCTCCCGCTGCTGAATCAGCGACCGCCGGCTGCGGTGCAGGAATTCGATCGGATCTTCCAGCGTTAAAATGTGCCGCGGCTGGTGCCGGTTGATCTCGTCGATCATCGCCGCCAGCGTGGTGGACTTGCCGCTGCCGGTGGCGCCGGTGACCAGGAGAAGTCCGTCGTCGCGCCACAGCAGTGCCGGGACGATGGCCGGCGCCGCCAGTTCAGCAAGCGAAGGCGCCTGCCCGGCAATGCGCCGCAATGCGAGAGACATCCCCGCGCGTTGCTGAAAAACGTTAGCCCGCAACCGCTCCCCGCCCGGCCTGTGCAGCGCCAGATCGATCTGCCCCAGCCGCCGCAGACTCTCGCGCTGCTGCGCATTCAGCAATCCGTCGCACAGGGCCTGCACGCCTTGCGCCGTCAGCGTTGGCACCGCCGCCAGCGGCTGCAGTTCACCGTCGATGCGCAACATCGGCGGATGACCGGCACAAAGGTGCAGATCGGAAGCATTATGCTTTACACTAAGGGCCACGAATTCATCGATATCCATATCACTCTCCCGGGTCAATAATGAGCACTATCCAACAGAACCTGCAGGATGTCAGAAACCGCATCGCGGCCGCCGCGCAAAACTGCGCGCGGGCGCCAGAAGAAGTTGCCCTGCTTGCAGTCAGCAAAACCAAGCCTGTGGCAGCGATCGAAGAAGCCATCGCCGCAGGCCAGCGCGCCTTCGGCGAGAACTACGTGCAGGAAGGGGTAGACAAGATCCGGCATTTCGCCGAGTCGCCGCAGGGCAGCGAGTTGGTGTGGCACTTTATCGGCCCGCTGCAATCCAATAAGAGTCGGCTGGTGGCGGAACACTTCGCCTGGTGCCATACCGTGGATCGGCTGCGCATCGCCCAGCGCCTGAGCGATCAGCGCCCGGCCGGTATGCCGCCGCTCAACGTGCTGATTCAAATCAACATCAGCGATGAGCAGAGTAAATCCGGCATCGCGCTGGCCGAGCTGCCGACGTTGGCCGAAGCGATCGCCGCGCTGCCGAACCTGACGCTGCGCGGCCTGATGGCCATCCCGGCGCCGGAAGCGGATTATCAGCGGCAGCTGGCGGTATTCAGCCGGATGAACGATGCCTTTCTCGCCCTGCGTCAGCGTTATCCGCAGGCCGATACGCTGTCGATGGGCATGACGGACGACATGGCTGCGGCGATCGCCGCTGGCAGCACCCTGGTGCGCATCGGCACCGCAATTTTTGGCGCCCGCGACTACTCGCAGGCCTGACAAACAGACGAGGGATTTGATGCAACATCGCAAGATTACCTTTATCGGCGCCGGCAACATGGCGCGTGCAATCATCGCCGGCCTGGTGGCGGGCGGCTATCCGGCCAAATCCATCAGCGTCTGCGCCCCTTCGGCGAAAAACCGTGACGCGCTGGCGGCGGACTACGGCATCATCAGCAGCGGCGACAACGCCGCCTGCGCGCGCGAGGCCGACGTAGTCGTACTGGCGGTCAAGCCGCAGCTGATGGCCGACGTTTGCCAACCGCTGCGCGAACAGGTCGATTTCAGCGGCAAACTGGTGCTGTCGATCGCCGCCGGTATTCAGGTCAGCCGCTTCTATCAGCTGCTCGGCGACAAGCTGAACATCGTGCGCATCATGCCCAACACCCCGTCGCTGGTCGGCAAGGGCATGAGCGGATTGTACGCACCGGAGCAGGTCAGCCGGCAGGATCGCGACTACACCGGCGATTTAATGACGTCGGTCGGTAAAGTTTGCTGGGTCGATGACGAAAATGGCATCAACGGCGTGATCGCCGCTGCGGGCAGCGCCCCGGCCTATTTCTTCCTGTTTATGGAGGCGATGCAGAAAGAGGCCGAACGCATGGGCTTCGACAGCCAGACCGCGCGCGATCTGGTGCAACAGGCCGCTTCCGGCGCCGCCGCGCTGGTTGAAGCCAACCCGGATACGCCGCTGGGCACGCTGCGCGAGCAGGTGACCTCCAAAGGCGGCACCACCGCCGAAGCGCTGCGGGTGTTCAACGAACGCCAACTGCCGGAAACCGTGGCGCAAGCGATGCAGGCCGCCGTTTCCCGTGCGCAAGAGATGGAAAAATTATTTTAAATAACCACGAGTTAAGGAGAAGGACCACTTCATGCTAACGCTGACTTTCCTGGTCAAGACCGTTATTGATCTGTACGTGATGGTGCTGTTGCTGCGCATTTGGATGCAATGGACGCGCACCGATTTTTACAACCCGTTCTCGCAGTTTGTGGTGAAGATCACCCAGCCGATCGTCAGCCCACTGCGCCGCATCATCCCGTCGCTGGGGCCTATCGACAGCGCTTCGCTGCTGCTGGCGTTCCTGCTGATGACCATCAAGTACCCGCTGCTGCTGCTGATCCAGGGCGGCGCGATGTCGCTCAGCCCCTATAACCTGCTGTTCGGCCTGATCTCGCTGGTGAAGTCTGCCGGCTACCTGATCTTCTGGGTGATGATCATTCGCGCGCTGATGAGCTGGATCAGTCAGGGCCGCAGCCCGATCGACTACGTGATGTACCAGCTGACCGAACCCTTGATGGCGCCGATCCGTCGCATCATCCCGGCGATGGGCGGCATCGACTTTTCCGCCATGGTGGTGATCCTGATCCTCTATCTGATCAACTACCTGGGCATGGATCTGTTCGGCGAGATCTGGTTCCTGCTGTGAGTGCAGTCACTCCGGTGCTGGACGGGCTGGCGATCAGGCTATATATTCAGCCGAAAGCCAGCCGCGACCAAATTATCGGCTTGCATGGCGACGAACTGAAAGTCGCCATCACCGCCCCGCCAGTCGACGGCCAAGCCAACGCCCATTTGATCAAGTTTATCGCCAAGCAGTTCAAAGTGGCGAAAAGCAGCGTCACCATCGAGAAAGGCGAACTGGGGCGGCATAAACAGTTACGCATCGTGAATCCGCAACAGATCCCCGCCGTGGTCGCGGCGCTCATCGAATAATTTTCAAGGTAGTCATTATGCAAAAAGTCGTTCTTGCCACCGGTAATCCGGGCAAAGTACGCGAACTCGCCGACCTGTTGGCCGATTTCGGCCTGGACGTGGTCGCGCAAACCGATCTGGGCGTGGAATCCGCCGAAGAAACTGGCCTGACGTTTATTGAGAACGCCATTCTGAAAGCGCGCCATGCGGCGCAGGTCACCGGCCTGCCGGCGATCGCCGACGACTCCGGCCTGGCGGTAGACGCGCTGGGCGGCGCGCCGGGCATCTACTCCGCACGCTATGCCGGTGAAGACGCCGACGATCGGCAGAACCTCGATAAGCTGCTGGCGGCGCTGAAAGGCGTAGCGCCGGGCCGGCGCGGCGCGCAATTCCACTGCGTGCTGGTCTATCTGCGCCATGCGGAAGATCCGACGCCGCTGGTGTTCCACGGCAGCTGGGCCGGTGAGATCACCGAGCAGGCCGCCGGCGAAGGCGGCTTCGGTTACGATCCTGTCTTCTACGTGCCGGAGCTGGGCCGCACCGCCGCCGAGCTGAGCCGCGACGAGAAGCGGGCGATTTCGCACCGCGGCAAGGCGCTGAAGCTGATGTTGGAAGCCATGCGCAATGCTTAAGCTGCCCCCGCTGAGTCTCTACATCCACATCCCGTGGTGCGTGCAGAAATGCCCGTACTGCGACTTCAACTCCCATGCGTTGAAGGGTGACGTGCCGCATCAGGAGTATGTCGATCATCTGTTGGCGGATCTGGATGCCGACCTGCCGCTGGCCGGCGGCCGGGAGATAAGCACCATCTTCATCGGCGGCGGCACCCCCAGCCTGCTGAGCGCCGAGGCGATGCAAGCCTTGCTGGACGGCGTGCGGGCGCGCATTCGCGTCGCCGACGACGCCGAAATCACCATGGAGGCCAACCCCGGCACCGTGGAGGCCGATCGCTTCAGCGGCTACCAGCGCGCCGGCGTCAACCGTATCTCCATCGGGGTGCAAAGCTTCAGCGCCGAGAAGCTGACCCGCTTAGGGCGCATCCACGGCCCGGAAGAGGCCAAGCGCGCGGCAACGCTGGCGACCGGCCTCGGCCTGCGCAGCTTCAACCTCGATCTGATGCACGGCCTGCCGGATCAGTCGCTGGAAGAGGCGCTGGACGATCTGCGCCAGGCTATCGCCCTCAATCCGCCGCACCTGTCGTGGTATCAGCTGACCATCGAGCCGAACACCCTGTTCAGCTCGCGCCCACCGGTTTTACCGGACGACGACGCGCTGTGGGACATCTTCGAGCGCGGCCACCAGCTGCTGAGCGCCGCCGGCTATCAGCAGTATGAAACTTCGGCCTACGCCAAGCCGGGCTACCAATGCCAGCACAACCTCAACTACTGGCGCTTCGGCGACTATCTGGGGATCGGCTGCGGCGCGCACGGCAAGGTGACCTTCAGCGACGGGCGCATCCTGCGCACCGCCAAGACCAAGCACCCGCGCGGCTTTATGCGCGGCGATTACATGGACAAGCAGCATGAGGTGGCGGCGGCGGATCGGCCGTTCGAGTTCTTCATGAACCGCTTCCGCCTGCTGGAAGCTGCGCCGCGCGCCGACTTCGTCAACTACACCGGGCTGGCGGAAAGCGTCATTCGCCCGCAGCTGGACGAAGCGCTGGCCAAAGGCTATCTGGAAGAAACCGCAGAGCACTGGCAAATCACCGAGAAGGGCAAACTGTTCCTCAACTCGCTGCTGGAACTGTTCCTGGCGGACGACGAGTAAAAAAAAGCGCTGAATAATCAGCGCTTTTTTATTGGTGTTAATCCGGGTAAAACGTCTGAGACAAAATCTGCTGAGTTTCCCAGATGCCGTTTTCCGGATATACATCCAGCCCAGTTTCGGCCGTAGCGAGCGCAACGGCCTTCGACCAGACGACATCCAGCCAATCAGCATCGCTCAGTTTACCTTTTAGGCTGGGCGACTCTTTCAAGCTGTAAAGCACCTCTTTGCGCTGCGCTTTAATCGTTCTCTCCCAGTTGGTTCCGCGCCTGGCCGGCTGATATTTCCATTTAAGCAAATGTGCAATCAGCACCGTCATCCGGCTAGCAAGTTCCCTTTGCTCGCTCTTCCCCACGTCCTCAATCTCCTCGGCGATCTTTTCAATATCGATCTCAGACAATTTTCCGGAGCGCAAAAGAGCGGCCTGTTCATTTGCCCAGGCAACAACATCGGTTTCGTAACGTGTATGGCTCATAACGTCCTCCGTAAACATCCATAAATCTGTACGTAGTTTGACCAGTCTGTCAGATAAGCCTCAGAAGGTCAAAAAACATACTACCGAGAGGGTTCTTGAATCATTTCAACGCCTTCAGCAGATCCTTGCGCTGGGTTTCCAGTGCGGTGACGCGGTTGCAAACGTCGTGACCGAAGTTCTGGAAGTCCTGCTCCTGGTTGTTCCACTCGTTCTGGATCGCCTTCTGCAAGCCGCCCAGGTTGCCCATGATCGCCTGCAGCGGGTTGCCGCCGCTGTTGGCGGCCTGTTTGACGCCCATCTCGTTCAGGCTGTCCTGCAGCACGCCGCCCATGCTCTGCTGCACGATGTTGCGGCCATCCTGTTCCACCTGGTCAATCGCCTTGTGGTGGAAGGTCAGGCCGTCGCTGCGGTGCTCGATGATGCGGTTCATCTGCTGTTTCAGCTGGCCGTTGAGGGTGGTCAGCCGGTTGCGCACGTTGCTGTTGCTGCCCAGCTCTTTGACGATCACCTTATCCAGCGCCGAGCGTGCTTTCTCCAGGTGTTTCTGCGCGCCGTCGTCGATCCACGGCAGCTGCTTGCGCAGCGCGCTCTGGTAACTGAAGGCTTTCTGCCGCTGGCTGTCGCTCAGGCTCAGCGCCTGACCGTTGCGGATCACATCACCATCCGGCGAAATTTGCAGGTCGCCGCTGGCGCCTTTCACCTGCACGCTCTGCGGGCTGATGATCACATCGTCCTGGGGTTTAACGCTGCATTGGTACTCGGCGTGGGCCTGCGCGGCAGTCGCCGCCAGCAGCAGTAAGGCTAACCCGGTTTTCTTCAACATAGCTTCTCCTGACTCCCATCCAGATTGGGATTAAAAAATCGAACGACCGATACGTTGAGACAACAGTTCCAGCGCCGCAGTTCCCGCCAGCGAGTTGCCGGAAGCATCCAGCTCCGGCGACCAGACGACGATCGACAGCTCGCCCGGCACGATGGCCACGATACCGCCGCCCACGCCGGACTTGCCCGGCATCCCCACCCGATAGGCGAATTCGCCGGCGCCGTCGTACATGCCGCTGGTCATCATCAGGGCGTTGATCTGCCGGGCCTGCAGCGGGCTGATCACCGTCTCGCCGTTGAGATCGCGGCCGTGATTGGCCAGATAGACGAAGCTGCGCGCCAGCTCCACGCAGCTCATGCGCAGCGCACAGTAGTGGAAATAGGTTTGCAGCACGGTGATCACATCGTTCTCGAAGTTGCCGAACGACTTCATCAGATAGGCGATGGCCGCATTGCGATCGGAGTGTTCGAACTCGGAGCGCGCCACCCGCAGGTCATAGGCCAGGTCGTCTTCGCCGGCCAGCTGGCGCACCACCTCCAGCATGCGCTGCTTGGGGGCGCTGAGCCGGGTTTGCAGCATGTCGCACACCACCAGCGCGCCGGGGTTGATAAACGGATTGCGCGGTTTGCCCTGCTCCATCTCCAGCTGCAGCAGCGAGTTGAACGGCAGGCCGGAGGGCTCTTTGCCGACGCGCCGCCAGATCTCAGGCTCCTGATAGCGCGTCAGCGCCAGCGTCAGGCTCAGCACTTTGGAGATCGACTGAATGGAGAAGCGCTCCGCGGCGTCGCCGGCCTGGAACAGTTCGCCGTCCACCGTGCAGACGGCGATCGCCAGCCGATCGGCGGGCACTTCCGCCAACGCCGGGATGTAGTCGGCCACTTTCCCCTGGCCAATCAGCGGGCGCACCTGTTGCAGGATCTCCTCCAGCAACGCGTTATCCAATGTTGTTACCACCTCGATCACACTCCGGGCAAAACAAAGGCGCCGTTAAGGCACCTTAGATCAATAAAACGGCGCGGCGCGAAGCCGCGCTCATCGGGCAAGCGCGATCAATCCCACCAGATATCGAACAGATCGCTGACCTTAACGTCGGTCAGTTTGCGCGCTTCCAGCCAGTTTTTCACCAGCTCGCGCTGCTCGTCGGTGCAGTGGCCGATCTTCTGCAGGCAGATCAGACCTTCCCACTGCAGGTAGCCGCTGCCGTCAAACGCCAGGCCGTTCGGCTCGATCACTTCATCGATGAAGGTATCCAGCGTGCTGTCGATGTCTTCCACCGACGTGCCTTCGGCGAAGCGCCAGGCTACGGAGAAACCCAGCTCCTGAAATTCTTCAATGTGCAACTTTTTACGTAAACGACGACTGCGGTTCTTAGCCATTATTCTTTCCTCTCAAACATCAAGTCCCAAACGCCATGTCCCAGGCGCTGGCCGCGTAATTCAAATTTCGTCAGGGGGCGCGAATCCGGACGCGGCACGTAATCATTATCGCTGGAAAGATTACGGTAGCCTGCGACCCCGTTCATAACCTCTAACATATGTTCCGCATAAGGTTGCCAATCGGTGGCCATGTGGAAGACGCCGCCGGTCTTCAGCTTGCGCAGCACCAGTTCGACAAACGGCGTTTGCACGATGCGGCGCTTGTTGTGGCGCGCCTTGTGCCACGGATCGGGGAAGAACAGCTGCACCATGTCCAGCGAGCCGTCCGGGATCATGTTTTCCAGCACCTCAACCGCGTCGTGGCACATCACGCGCAGGTTGCTCAGCTTCGCCTCGTGGGCGTCGGCCAGGCAGGCGCCCACGCCCGGCGAGTGCACTTCGATCCCTAAAAAGTTCTGCTGCGGGTTGTTGCCCGCCATGGTCACCAGCGAGGCGCCCATGCCAAAACCGATCTCCAGCACCGTCGGCGCGTCGCGGCCGAACAGCGCGTTGAGATCGACAGCGTCAGCCTGATACTCCACGCCCATCACCGGCCAATAGTTCTCCAGCGCGTGCTGCTGGCCTTTGGTCAGCCGCCCCTGGCGGCGGACAAAACTGCGGATACGGCGCATCGCGCGGCCGTTCTCATCAAATTCCGGGGAGATGACGTCATTAATCATAGTGCTTTCTGTCTGTTTGGCTGCCAATTAGGGAAACGCGCATTATGCAAAGATACATTGGTTTAGCAAGTGTTCATCTTCTGTACCCGCCGTGCGGCGTCGGAAAGTTCCGGTTTACAGCACCATGACTCTATGCTGCAATCTCGCTTCATTTTCTGCCGGATAACGACGCTGCTCATGATGCAAGCACAACAATTCGCACAGGTGGTGCTTGACTGGTATCAGCGCTACGGTCGCAAGACCCTGCCGTGGCAGCTGGAAAAAACCGCCTATCAAGTATGGCTCTCCGAGGTGATGTTGCAACAGACCCAGGTTGCCACCGTCATTCCTTATTTTCAGCGCTTTATGGCCCGTTTTCCCAACGTGCGCGCGCTGGCGGAAGCCCCGCTCGACGAAGTGTTGCATCTGTGGACCGGCCTCGGCTATTACGCCCGCGCCCGCAACCTGCACAAGGCGGCGCAGACCATTGTCGCACAGCACGGCGGCGAGTTCCCGACAACCTTCGCAGAAATCGCCGATTTACCGGGCGTCGGCCGCTCTACCGCCGGCGCGGTGCTGTCGTTGGCGCTGGGCCAACACTATCCGATCCTCGACGGCAACGTGAAGCGCGTGCTGGCCCGCTGCTACGCGGTGGAGGGCTGGCCGGGCAAGAAAGAAGTCGAAAACCGGCTGTGGAAAATCAGCGAAGAGGTTACCCCGGCGCAGGGCGTCGGCCAGTTCAACCAGGCAATGATGGATCTGGGCGCCATGGTCTGCACCCGCTCCAAGCCCAAGTGCGAACTCTGCCCGCTCAACGTCGGCTGCCTGTCTTACGCCAACCACAGCTGGGCCAACTACCCCGGCAAGAAACCCAAGCAGACCCTGCCGGAAAAAACCTCCTACTTCTTATTGCTGCAGCACGGCGACCGGGTGTGGCTGGAGCAGCGCCCGGCGGTGGGCCTGTGGGGTGGCCTGTTCTGCTTCCCGCAGTTCAGCGCGCGCGTGGATTTGGAACTCTGGCTGCAGCAGCGCGGTCTGAAAGGCAAGCGCCTGGAGCAGCTGACCGCGTTTCGCCACACGTTCAGCCATTTCCACCTCGATATCGTGCCGATGTGGCTGTCGCTCGACGCGGCAGGCAGCGGCATGGATGAGGGCGCGGGTCTCTGGTATAACTTAGCGCAGCCGCCGTCGGTCGGGCTGGCAGCGCCGGTGGATCGCCTGTTGCAACAGCTGGCGAAGCAGCCCCCGATCCAACAAAACTTATATGGCGATAGCGCCATCGATGAGGAATTAGCATGAGCCGCACCATTTTTTGTACTTTCCTGCAGCGTGACGCCGAAGGCCAGGACTTCCAACTTTATCCCGGCGACGTCGGCAAGCGCATCTACAACGAGATCTCCAAGGAAGCCTGGGGCGAGTGGATGAAGAAGCAGACCATGCTGATCAACGAGAAGAAGCTGAACATGATGAACGTGGATGACCGCAAGCTGCTGGAAGAGGAAATGATCAAGTTCCTGTTCGAAGGGCACGACGTGCACATCGAAGGCTATACGCCACCGAGCGAATAACGCTGTTCGGGCCAGGCGCTGGCCCGCTTCAATCCTCTTATACTTCTTCCAAACGGCTTTAAGATGAAGAAAATTTTAGCTTTGCTCGTAATAGCGCCTTTGCTGATCTCCTGTTCCGGCAAAAAAAGTGAAGAAATCAACGAAGCCTGGATTAAAGATACCAACGGCTTCGACATTCTGATGGGCCAATTCGCCCACAATATCGAGAACATCTGGGGTCTGAACGAAGTTCTGATCGCCGGGCCGAAAGACTACGTCAAATATACCGACCAATACCAAACCCGCAGCCATATCAACTTCGACACCGGCGCCATTACCATCGAGACCATCGCCACCACCGATCCGGCCGCGCACCTGCGCCAGGCGATCATCAGCACGCTGCTGATGGGTGACGATCCGGGGTCCATCGATCTCTATTCCGACGCCAACGATATCCAGATCAGCAAAGAGCCGTTCCTGTACGGCCAGGTGCTGGATAACAAGGGCGCGCCGATCCGCTGGGAATGGCGCGCGGCGCACTTCGCCGATTACCTGCTGCAGACCAAGCTGCAAAAGCGTACCTCCGGCCTGCACGTGATCTACTCGGTCACCATCCAGCTGGTGCCGAACCACCTGGACAAACGTGCGCACAAATACCTGCCGATGGTGCGCAAGGCGTCGGAAAAATACGGCGTGGACGAGTCGCTGATCCTGGCTATCATGCAGACCGAATCGAGCTTCAACCCGTATGCGGTGAGCGGTTCGGACGCGCTGGGCCTGATGCAGGTGGTGCAGCATACTGCCGGTAAGGATGTGTTCCAGATGCGCGGCAAATGGGGCACTCCGAGCCGCAGCTACCTGTTCGATCCGGAGAACAACATCGACACCGGCACCGCCTATCTGGCGATCCTGCAGAACAACTACCTGGGCGGCATTCAGAACCCGACCTCGCGCCGCTATGCGGTGATCACCGCCTACAACGGCGGTGCGGGCAGCGTGCTGCGGGTGTTCTCCAGCGACAGAACGCGCGCGGTGGGCATCATCAACGGCATGCAGCCGGGCGACGTGTACCAGACGCTGACCACCAAGCACCCGGCCGCCGAGTCGCGCCGCTATCTGGTGAAAGTGAATACCGCGCAGAAGAGCTACCGCAGAAAGTAACGCATTCCGCGTGGATAAATGAGAAGGGCCGGTGCGAACCGGCCCTTTTTCTATGGCTTGATCATATAGCCGAAGATGCGCTTCCAGCCGTGATCTTTTTTCTCGATGTAGACCCCCTGCAGCTCCGGCGAGAAGCCCGGCAGGCGGTTGATGCCCTCTTCCAGCGCCAGGAAGTAACGCTGCACCGCGCCGCCCCACACTTCACCCGGCACCACACACAGCACGCCCGGCGGGTACGGCAAGGCCCCTTCCGCCGCGATGCGCCCTTCCGCCTGGCCGATGGGCACCAGCTCGACGTTATCGCGGATAAACTCCACGTTGGCGTCCTGCGGGTTCATCACCACCGGCGGGAAATGATCCTGGCGGAACATCTCCTTTTGCAGCTGTTTGACGTCGAAGCTGACGTACAGATCGTGCATCTCCTGGCACAGCCGGCGAATGCTGTAGCCACGGTAGCGCTGCTCGTTCTTGCGGTATACCGTCGGCAGCACCACGCTCAGCGGCGCGTCCTCTGCAACATAGCGCTCGAACTGCGCCAGCATCTCCACCAGGTGCTCCATCTTGGCCGGGTTTTCCGCCGGGGTCAGCAGGAACAGGATCGAGTTGAGATCGCACTTCTCCGGCACGATGCCGTTCTCACGCAGGAAGTTGGCCAGAATGGTGGCCGGCACGCCGAACTCGGTGTATTGGCCGGTCGCGGCGTCGATGCCCGGCGTGGTCAGCAGCAGCTTGCACGGATCCACCAAATACTGATCCTGGGCATAGCCTTCGAAGCCGTGCCACGTTTCCCCCGGCACGAAGGTGAAGAAGCGCGCGTCGTTGGCGATAAGGTCAGTATCGTGATCCTGCCAGTCTTTGCCCGCCACCTGCTGCGGAATAAACGGCTTCAGCTGCGAGCAGCGTTTGAGCAGCTGTTTACGGGTCTCGATGCCCAGTTTGACGCAGTCCATCCACATGCGGCGTCCGGCGGGGCCGGCGTGCATCTTGGCGTTGACGTCCAGCGCGGCGAACAGCGGATAGAACGGGCTGGTCGACGCATGCAGCATGAACGCGTTGTTCAGGTGCTTGTGGTTGCAGTGGCGCTTTTGCCCTTTGATGTGGTCGTCTTTCTTGTGGATCTGCGAGGTCTGCGAGAACCCCGCCTGCTGTTTATGCACCGACTGGGTGACAAAAATGCCCGGATCGTGCTCGTCCAGCTCCAGCAGCAGCGGCGAACACTCTTTCAGCATCGGAATAAAGCCTTCGTAGCCCACCCAGGCGGAGTCGAACAGGATGTAGTCGCACAGGTGGCCGATGGTGTCGATCACCTGGCGAGCGTTGTAAATCGTGCCGTCGTAGGTGCCGAGCTGAATAATCGCCAGCCGGAACGGCCGCGCCGCCGCGGCCTTCTCAGGCGCCACTTCGCGGATCTGCTCACGCAGGTAGCGTTCGTCGAAGCAGTGCGCATCGATGCCGCCGATAAAGCCGAACGGGTTACGGGCGGTTTCCAGATAGACCGGCGTAGCCCCGGCCTGGATCAGCGCCCCGTGGTGGTTGGATTTATGGTTGTTGCGATCGAACAGCACCAGATCGCCACGGGTCAGCAGCGCGTTGGTCACCACCTTGTTGGCCGCCGAGGTGCCGTTGAGCACGAAGTAGGTTTTATCGGCGTTGAACACCCGCGCCGCGTGCTTTTGCGCATCCTTGGCCGACCCTTCGTGGATCAGCAGATCGCCCAGCTTGACGTCGGCGTTGCACATATCGGAACGGAACAGGGTCTCACCGTAGAAATCGAAGAACTGCCGTCCGGCCGGGTGCTTGCGGAAGAACTCGCCGCCCTGATGCCCCGGGCAGGCGAAGGTCGAGTTTTCCATCTCGACGTAGGTCTTCAGCGTTTTGAAGAACGGCGGCAGCAGCGCCTGCTCGTAGGCGTCGGCGGCGGCCTCCAGCTGCGCCATATAGAACGGCTTGCTGGCGCCGGCCAGCAGCGCGAAAACCCCACTGACGAACGGCAGATAGTCCGGCGAGAGATGCTCGTCCCCTTCCACCGCCACGAAGGTTGGAATGTCGAACCCCGTCGCCTGCAAGCACGCCAGAATGCCGGCGTTCACGTCGGCGACCGACACCACTACCGCCGCCACGTCGGTGTAGTCCGTCTGCTCTACGCGCACGATTTGGCGCAGCGTCTCAATGGTGGCGACCAGGCTGGCGCTGGTCGCGATTTTCAATTCTTTCATCATGCTGACTCTCAAACGGTGAAGGATGAGGGTGTGCCACCGGCACGGTAATGAGATAACGCGGTTATCCCGGCAAAAGCGATACCCGGGCACGGCAGCATAAGCGGCGTGCGTGACCGGCTCATGATCGGGGGATCATCAGGCGGCTATCGGGGGAACTGGTCTTGGCAGCGTCCGACAGGCATCAGTAAAATCAGGGCCGTAGCGCTGGCTTTACGCATGCCTAACAGCGAGCATCAGGCGGCCTTACCGCATGGCCGGCAGGCGTATTCGGGCGGATGACGTGCGAAGGAGACAACGGCGGAACGGTGGCGGCGTCAGATGTCTGGTGCGCAGCAGCGCTTGAGCAACAAAACCAGTCATGCCAATAACCCTCTGGCTTATAAGAAGCGGGAACACCGTCAGAGAACGGAGAGTGCTAAAATTTGCGCAATGATTGCATGATTCGTTGCGGGGTTCAAGCAAGAATCGCCTTGGTTGAGCGCGCATTGATTTAAACATAATGCATTGTTATTTAATTAAAAAAACATAAAAACCCATCAAATCAGCTGTATAAATACACGTTTTATATGCATATTTATTGAATGACGATACCCTCCCATTCCCCACTCCGCCGGGTTCGCTGCCTGAAAATAGAGCAACCGATCGGCTTTGTGACAGAAAGCGATTGACGCCACCCGGCCAATACGGTTTAATGCGCCCCGTTGCCCGGATAGCTCAGTCGGTAGAGCAGGGGATTGAAAATCCCCGTGTCCTTGGTTCGATTCCGAGTCCGGGCACCATATTTAGAAGAACCCGCCTATGGCGGGTTTTTCGCTTTCTGGAGTACGGACTCTTCATCGAACTGCGTTCGATTATTCGGCCCGAAGGCCTCACCCTACGGGCCAGCGCTAAAGCGCTGTTCAACGCGGCGCAAGCGCCGGTTGTCCGAGTCCGGTCGCCCTATTTAGAGAACCCAGCCTATGGCTGGGTTTTTGCTTTCTGGGGTACGGACTCTCCATCGAACTGAGTTCGATTATTCGGCCCGAAGGCCTCACCCTGCGGGCCAGCGCTAAAGCGCTGTTCAACGCGGCGCAGGCGCCAGTTGTCCGAGTCCGGTCGCCCTATTTAGAGAACCCAGCCTATAGCTGGTTTTTTGCTTTCAGGATTCACACTACCTGACCGTACAGGTTCTGATTGATAAAACGACGTCTGCATTATTAGAATATTTTTCAGCCGGTAAACAGCGTGCGAAAGTTTAGCTATCTCTGCAAAGCCGCCAGCTAAAAACTGGAATATTCCAGCATTACTTTGGACAATGCATTGCCCTACTCAGGGCAAATTTGTCGGCGTCGGGTACTATATAATGACACGCTTCTGACCAGAAGCGGTTAACGGGGGGGGACGTCAATCAGGGCAATAAAATTAATTATTTGCAGATACGTTTACATGCTAATAATAAAAAAACAAATCCAATTACATTATCGTGTATCTCGTAATAATGAAGGGATTATGGCATTTCCTGGATTGCAGGAAATTTTAGCTCTGGCAGTATAGCACGAGTTTCGGTGTAATTATGCTGCACGAGGTGTTGAATGAGACGCTGATCCTCGCCAGATCCCTGTCACCACCATAAGCATTTCGGCTTTCAAAAAAGCTATCCTATTCATTCCTGTGATTCGGCAACTGTTTCGCCCTGGCTGAAGAGTAAAAATTTTCCAAATTAACTGAGATATTTTTGTTGTCGCGGTCGGTTAACGTGCACCAAAATGATTGCCAGATAGAGGTTGCTCACTTCGCCGTCGTGGCCAGAATCTTTCGCTCCCAGCTCAAAGAATCTTCTTTTCCTGACAAACCTCGTCCCGCGCAAGTTCAACAAACGGTAAACCAGATAGTTAACGCAAACAATTCGCGGGCATCGGTTTATGCCATTGGGGGTAAAATCTCACGGTGATGAACGGTAAAAACAATGGGGAACCGTGCGGTCGTCCCGAAAGACAGGTTTAACCCCTCCAGAAAAACCCAGATAACCAATTGAATAAATTGATGAAAAATAATTTAATCAACCGATTTCATAATTTCACTTCCGATTTCATCTTTGCAAAAAGCGCCCGGCTTTTAATATCACGTTATTTCACCTTCTCAGCGCCTATTTTAGGGTTATTCTAAGCAACGAACACCCGATCCCGGAAATGCAAAACGAACGCAGGCTGGCACATACACCAGAAAATCAGATGAGAACCCATACGATGGGTAGCCGTTTCGGGCGATCGTTTTCATGGCGTCGAGACTCAAGGATATCGGATTTTTACTTAGGAATAATCATTAAAACCACATGCAAGCTTTCATAGGGATTTTCATGGAAAGAAATACGCCCGTAGCCTTTACCTGATGTGCTACCTAATTCTAAACGGGCATTTAAAAACTCGGTATTTCTGGCCCGTACACATTTTAATTAAATTTAATTCGTGAAGCTTACTTATAAGAAAAAGGCAGCCTGGTTGCTATAAGCCACCCTATCTGCAGCCGTATTTCTGGGTATTATTCTCATTATACTGGAGCTTATTAATGAATCAGCGTTTGGATATCATCGGCATTGGCCTTGGCCCGTCGAATCTTAGCCTGGCAGCCTTAGGAAGTGAAATAGAGGGGTTTACGGGGCAATTCCTGGAGCGCAAACCTCATTTCTCCTGGCACCCAGGGATGATCCTGGCGGATTGCAGCATGCAGACCAACTTTTTAAAAGATTTGGTGAGCGCGGTTGCTCCCACCAATCGCTACAGTTTCCTCAACTATCTGGTAAAAAACAGAAAGTTCTATCGTTTTCTGACGACGGAACAGCGCACCGCATCGCGTGAAGAGTTCGCCGATTACCTCACCTGGGCCGCCGGCGGGATGGACTCGTTGGCGTTTAACCAAGACGTTCAGCGGATCGAGTTCGACGATCGGCAGCGCCAGTTCGTGGTGACCACCTCGAATAAGGTCTTCCACGCCAAACACGTCAGCATTGGTATAGGCAAGAAAATAAAGTTGCCGGATTGCGTGACGGCGCAAAGCGATCGCTGTTTCCACGCCAGTGAAATGATGCTGCGCAACCCCGATTTGATCGGCAAACGCGTGGCGATCGTCGGCGGCGGCCAGAGCGGCGCCGATCTGTTCCTGAATATTTTTAAAGGGGAATGGGGGCAGCCGGAACAGCTCGATTGGATATCGCGCCGCAACAATTACAACGCGCTCGATGAAGCGGCCTTTGCCAACGAATACTTCACGCCCGATTACGTCGAGAGCTTTTACTCGCTGGATAGCGCGGCCAAACGGCATATGCTGGCCGAACAGAAGATGACCTCAGACGGCATCACCAGTGAGTCGCTGCTGGCGATTTATCGCGCCATGTATCACCGCTTCGATGTCCTGCGCGAGAAATTATGGGTGCGCCTGCTGCCCAGCCGTTCGCTGACGGCCGTGAAACACACGCTGGATAACGCCTACCAACTCGAAACGCGTCATCATCTCGATCACGGTGAAGAAGCCTTCAAGGCGGACGTGGTGATCTTTGCCACCGGTTATCAGACGGCCACGCCAGAGTTCCTTGAACCTTTGGCCCATCGCCTGCTGACCACTGCAGATGGCGAATACCGCATCGCCCCAGACTTTACCTTTGAGTGGGAAGGCCCCGCGGAGAACTGCTTATTCGCCATGAACGCCAGTATGCACAATCACGGCATCGCCGATCCGCAGTTGAGCCTGATGGCGTGGCGATCGGCCCGGATTCTTAATCGGGCGTTAGACCGCAAGCCATTTGATCTGGGAACCACGCCGACGGCCATTCAATGGCGCAGTGAAAGCGTGCCACACGCGTTTTAAATACAAGAACGTCTTAATCATTGTCACTACGCTTTGATGGAATTACGGATATGAAAAGACAAGTCATTAAATTTATTACGAAGCAGCTGGCCGTATTGGCTCCCGAATTCAAGGCCAGATTGCTCTACAAAAAAGCATTTGGCAAACCGTTAAACTTGCAGGCGCCGTCCACCTGGAATGAAAAGATCAATCACCTGAAGTTGAATGGTTATAGTCACAATGCGTTGGTGAAGCAGTGTGCAGATAAATACGCGGTAAGACAGTACATCAAAGATCAAGGGTGCGAAGAGATCCTTAATGAATTGTACTTTGCCTGTGATTCAGTGAACGATATTCCGTGGGACGCATTACCGGATAAATTTGTGATCAAAGGGAATCACGGTTCCGGGTATAACCTGATTTGCCAGAATAAAAAATTGCTGAATATCAAGAGCGCAAAAAAATTGATCGATGGCTGGATGAAAGATGATTATTGGAAAACCTATGTAGAACTCAACTACAAAGGGATACAAAAAAAGATCATTGGGGAGAAGTACATCGAATCGCCCAATGGTCACGGGCCTGAAGACTATAAAATCTATTGTTTCCGCGGTGTGCCTTACTGCACGTTGCTGTGTGTCGGCAGAGATACCGGGTCGCCGAAGTATTACTTCTTTGACAAAGATTTCAAGTTTCTGTGCTACAGCGATGACTGCCTGGCCTTGAGCCAGGAAGAAATAGACGCCTTCGTGAAGCCAGAGGGATATGATGCGCTGTTTGAGTACGCTTCACGCCTGTCCGCGCCCTTCGAGTTTGTTCGCGTTGACTTCTATATCTCCAAAGGCCAGATCATTTTCGGCGAATTGACCTTTACCCCATCCGCCGGGCTGGATACGGATATCCTGCCGCCAACCGATGTTTTGCTTGGCGAGATGTTGACGTTGCAACCGCACTGATTTTACCGGACGCCACAAGGAAGATTGGGTCGCGCACCTGGAGAAATACCGGCCGGCATTTTTGCAGCCTGCCGGCCGGTATCGCCTTGAAGATTATCGGGCCGATGATCACATCTGCTCATGCCACCGTTACGGCAAAGCCCTCTGTCACCTGCCCTTGGCTACCTGCACCAGACCCAAGGGCAATACCTCAGCCAGGCTGCATAACCATTTGAAAAACAATGGTATTGAGCGATTAATAAGAATCACTTACATATTTATAATAAAATGTTCTATATGTATAGGAAGCTATAATATAAGATACCGGAAAGTTTCCCTGGTGTTGTTGTGTGTCTTTGCCCTATTTTATAGGGCTTTTTTTGCTAAACATCGTTGATAACCGTGTGTTTTCACCCTTCTTCGCCGTTTGCTCACCCACAAAAATCATAATCATTTCTAATTAATTGTAATCCTTCTTATTCCTGACTTATCAATAATAACAAGGGGTTGCTATTAACCCGGCAAAGCAACTGGCGGCCCTCTCTGGGCTGCGGCCGCACTTCGCCGTCGGAATGCCCGCCCTAAAGGTAGGTTTTTGCCGGATGTGAACGGATGCTACTATCGGCCTTTTCCTAGGATGTTGACGCGCATGTTCTTGTCCAACCGGCATTTTATCTCCGCGCTTCTGGCGCTCGCCATCGGCCTTTGGCTGCCGGGCTCCGTGCTGGCCAGGCCCGACCTGGAACGCAAGATCGGCACTACCGTTGCCGATAGCGATTCTGCAGATTACCGTTTCAGCGATCTGCGCTTCACCTCCGCCGACGGCCAACGGCATTACCGCGTTCGCATCGCCCAGCCGCGCCAGGCCCCTGCGCCTGACGGCTATCCAACGGTTTATTTCCTCGACGGCAATGCGGTGCTGATGGGATTGACCCCCGCCTTGCTGGCCAAATTGGCGGCGGCGAAGCGGCCGCCGGTGCTGGTGATGATCGGCTATGACAACGATCTGCGCATCGATGCCGCCGGTCGGGCCTACGACTATACGCTCCCGTTGCCGGCAGGCATGAAGAGACCGCCACGGGCCGGCGGGGGCGCGGATGCGTTCTTACAATTGATTGAAACTCGGATCAAACCGGCAATCGCCGCCAAACTGGCGATCGATCCGCAGCGGCAAACGCTGTGGGGCCACTCCTACGGCGGCCTCTTTGTTCTGCACACATTATTCACTCATCCCGCCGCCTTCCAACGCTACATCGCCGTGGAACCTTCGCTGTGGTGGGGCAACGGCATGATCCTGCAAGAAGCGCAGCAGATGACGGAACGGCACCAGGCGCCGGCGACGAGGCTGCAATTGTGGGTGGGCCTGGCGGATCGCGATCGCGCGGCACCGCCCGGCGTGAAGAGCCCCGCCCTGCCGGCAAACGCCACGCGTTCATTGGCCGAACACCTGGCACAGCTCGACGGTCTCGTCGTCGGTTATCGGGAGTGGCCCACCTTAGGACACGGCGCCATGCTGGGTGCCGCCATCGAGCCGGCGCTGAGCAGTGTGATATCAGAAGACTAAATCAGCGGATCAGAGGGTATCGGCCACATTTTCATCTGCGGCTCATATCTTCTGATGAGAAGAGTGTTTAATATCTGAGACAGTGAGTGGCTGGCTATCGTGGGATGGGCGCGTCAAAAATAAAGTGGCTCCCCGTCGGCAAGTGAGCTTGCTCTATCCGGTGGAGCCATACAGTACTGCAGTTTTCCCGGTGGGGCCCTGGTGAGGCGCAAGTAGGAAAAGATGGTGTAAGCAGGGCATTTCAGCGTTTTAATACCGCCTGTTTCACTATTTTCTTCTCCCTGTGACGCCCACTATAAGCGCCCTCTCACCTGGCGGAAAAGGGTGAAAACCACCCTTGAAATACATTAATAAAAGTGATATTAGAAGCGGTTAGGGCAAAGCGCCTAGTTCAGTTTTGAATAATTAAATCAGGGAATTATATTAAAAATGAATATTAATATCACCGACAAACCCAACCCGCAGGATGAAGAGTTCGTTATCGACAGCCTCTGGGCTCACAACCATAAAACCCAGCCCGTAGACATTCACCCACTGTTTCTGACCGTCACCGACGACAACCAGCAGATCGTCGGCGGCCTGGTCGCACGTACCTGGTGGGGCGGCCTGGAAGTGCAGTATCTGTGGGTCGGCGATCGGTGTCGCAAGAGTGGTTACGGCCGCCAATTGATGCAGCTGGCCGAAGAAGAAGCCCGCAAGCGCGGTTGCCATATGGCCTATGTCGATACCTTCGATTTCCAGGCCAGAGGCTTCTACGAAAAATTGGGCTATCGGGTCTACGGCGAATTGGGCGACTATGCGCATCGCCACACCCGCCATTACCTGGCTAAAAGCCTGTAACGCGGCCTGAGCGGCGCAGAGGTAGGTATGGGTTCATCGCATAAAAATAATGAATCTTATTTTAAGGGCCTCATCACCATGATGGAGCATCTGAGCGAACCCTGGGGCATCAAAGACCAATTGTCCCGCCACCTCTA
The DNA here is from genome assembly GCF_052168715.1 of Serratia sp. CY44782. Taxonomy (NCBI): domain Bacteria; kingdom Pseudomonadati; phylum Pseudomonadota; class Gammaproteobacteria; order Enterobacterales; family Yersiniaceae; genus Serratia; species Serratia sp. CY44782. Next base: position 328,936 of record NZ_JBJNME010000007.1, on the reverse strand, counting down.
TATGAACCGCGCCGCTTATCTCTATACCAATACGCCGCTGAATTTCGACGTTGCCGGCAAGTATGATCACGAATTTCCCGCCGACTGGGCCGACTCCGCCGCCGATTTTATCGAGCATGACAAAATGACCGAAGCGGCGCGCGATCGGGTCACGGTCATAGAAACGCACTACTGGTACGGCAAAGACAGCCTGACGCCGTTTATCAGCGAAAAGCTGCCGGTGTACAACGATGACAAACAGGTGATTGGCGTGATCTGGAACGCCAAGCCGATGAACAGCCTGTCGCCGCTGAAATACATCAATCAGCAAAAGCCCAGCGTGTTGACCACCGAAGTCAATAACGAGCTGTTCACCCGTGCCGAACTCGATGTTATTTTTCTTATGCTTCAGAGATTTACGGTGAAAGAGATCGCCAAAATCTATAACGTCAGCAATAAGACCATCGAAAACCGCATTTATAACATTTACCAGAAAGCCAACGTGCATACTCAGCAGCAATTTGAGGAGTACTGCAAATACGCCAACCTGGATAACTACATTCCCGATCGCCTGATAACCAAAGGCATTCAGTTTATTTGAACCGCAAGGAAGATCTCACCGTGATAAAGATCGAAGATTATCCGCTCACCCGGGTGCCGCAGGATAAAAGAGTTTCGTTTTTAAGCGTGGCCATCGTGCATATGGGCATGTTGACCGCGCTGGACCAGTTCATGCTCGGCGCCGTGCTCGGCAACTCCATGACGCTGCTTGACGCCTTCACCGCCATTTTCGTCGGCAGCCTGATCTTCGGCGTGGTGACCTACGGCCTGGGGCTGGCGGGCATGCGCGAAGGGATTTCCGGCAGCCTGCTGGCGCGCTGGTGCGGCTTCGGCCGTCTGGGGTCGGTGCTGATCGGCGTGGTAGTGGCCGTCAGCCTGCTGGGTTGGTTCGGCATTCAAAACGCCATTTTCGCCAAGTCGCTCGACTTCGCGCTCGGCAATAAGCTGGGCTTCGGCCTGGCCGCCGGGCTCTCGGGCACGCTGCTGACCATCCTGGTGGCATTCGGCTTCAAAGCGCTGCGCATCGCCGCCCGTATCGCGGTGCCGATGTTCATCATGCTGGTGGCCTATATATCGGTGACCGCACTGACCGGCCATAACCTGCAGGAGATCATCCAGCTGGCGCCACCGGGTGAACCGCTGACCATCAGCGCCGGCATCACCATCGTCGTCGGCGGCGCCATCGTGGCCAGCCTGATGACGCCCGACCTGACCCGCTACTCCAAAAACGGCAAGCACGTGTTCGGCGTCACGATCTTCACCATCATCGCCGGCGAGTTCGTGGTGAACGGCCTGGCGATCCTGATCGCCAAAACCCTGGGCACCGCCGATGTGGTCACCATCATGTCGCAAGCGGCCGGCGGCGCCGGTTTGCTGGTGGTGGTGTTCTCCACGCTGCGCGTCAACGATCTCAACCTGTATTCCTCTTCACTGGGCATCGTCAACGCGGTGGAAGGCATCACCGGCAAAAAGCTGAAGTACACCTACACCACATTAGTGATCGGCATTCTGGGTACCACGCTGTCGGTGCTGGGCATTCTTGACCGCTTTGTCGACTTCCTGACGGTGCTTGGCGTGGTCTTCCCGCCGATTATCGGCATCATGCTGGTGGACTATTATCTGCTGCGCAGCCATCGCAAAATCCTGGACGAAAGCCGCCGTACAGGCCAGCTGCCGAACGAAACGCCAACCATCGGTTGGGCGGCGATCGTCGCCAGCATCGCCGGCGGCGCCGTTGGCCTGGCGACCGAATGGGGCGTACCGACCATCAACTCCCTGGTGGCCGCCAGCCTGCTGTATTGGGTGCTCAAACTGGCCTTCAGTCGGGCGCAAAAACCGCTGGCTTCGCAGAAGTCGCTCTGATTTTCGCGCATGAAACAACGCACTCCTCCGGTGGCGGGGGAGTGTTTTATCTTCAGGAAAGGTGGGTATAACCTAAAAGAATGGGCCGATCGCGCAAACAAACGATCACGGTAGTTAGGGTTCCTGGTGTCGGTAGCAAGTTATCCATTACGCTCAAAGTGCGGCAACGCCCCCTCTGAGTTTTTATTATAAAAATCGTTGGCCTCAGTGTTTTGATCATAAAGAAAAACTTCAGCTTGCATGAACAGTAGCTCATGAAATAAGCTTTGGTCAACATAAAAGCACACATAAAACCGACTTTTGCGTTCACTTTTCCATAAGAAAAAGCTAATCAATTGATTTGCACAACTTTACCATCCTCACAGATAAGCCAGGTTATCCTCGTCAATATCACCGCGTTAAACGACTGACAAAAAACAATAATTAACACCAATAATCAGCCTATTACCTACCCGCTAACGCCCTTTTATCTGGACAACGCCAACCCGTAAGATATAGTGAAGCCTGCGTAATGTTTGTAAGGACAGCCAATGAAAACCACCAACGCACAGCGCAAAATCAACATCATTAAAAATATTGAATATCTGATGCGTACCCGCGGTGAAACAAAGGCTTCCTTTTCTAACCGCAGCGGCCTGACGCGCACCACCCTCTACAAAATTCTTGACGGAAGAGTGAACAACGTTCAGCAATCCACCGTTAATCGGATTTCCGATTTCTTCGGCGTCTCCTGCGAGGAGATCGAAGACTACGATCTGGAAAAACTGGAGTTGCTCAACGAAACGCTGTCCACCGAAGGCAACAAGAACCCTTCCGCCATTCCAGTGATCCCGCAGTCGCGTTATCTGGCCGTCTCGCAGCGCAAGGTCGGGCAACTGGTCACCGAGTTTCCTTTGACTTATTTCTTCGGCGATGAGTCGAACATGTTGGCAATGAAAATAGAGACCGAAATTAAAGGGGCATTTATTCCCGGCGAAGTCATTATCATTAAACGTCCGCCGGTACTGATTTGCGATTCACCTTTGCTGTTTCACTCGGGAAAAAGCGGCTTCTTTGTGGTTGACGACAAAGACAGAGAAAGCATGGACAAACGCCCTCAGGACACCGTGCAATTCCTGGGTTATATCGTTGGAGAAAGGTTATAAATGGAACCGAATCAGAAGTTCAAGCTGTTGGGCTTCACCCGGCATGGCACCATCGCAGCCAATGTCATGGTATTGGCCACCGGCAAAACCATTACCATGGGGCTGAATGAACTGGCCGACAGCGAAATATCAGAAGATCTGAGCCGGCACGAGCTGCAGGCGCTGTACCGCAAGCTCTATGGCGACAACCAACAAAAAACCGCCTACGAGCTCAGCGATCGCCATGAACGTTCCTGGTATGCCTACCTGATTATTACCGTGGCGCTCAGCGTGATTTATATCTTCTCAACGCTGTGCGGCGTCAAACCGATCCAAATCCCGGTGCTGAACCTCATCACGCCGCCGGCGATCTTCATCTACCCACTCACGTTTATTTTGGTAGATATTCTCAACGAATTCTATGGATTACGGCTGGCCAGGCGCACGATCATCATCTCGTTTATCGCCAACCTGACCTTCGTCTTCGGCGTTTGGGTAACGACGCTGGTGCCAAGCATTCCACAATGGGAGTACAGCGAGACCTACAATGGCATCGTACACAGTATCATGGCGGTGCTGGTGGCCTCTTCGGCAGCCTACCTGATCTCCGAGAACGTCAACTCCTACCTGATTTGCAAAATCAAAGAGTTGACCAACTCTCGTTACCTGTTTGTGCGCGTGATCACCAGCACCATAGTGGCTTCGGCCATCGACAGCGTGGTGTTCTGTACGCTGGCTTTCTACAACGTGCTGAGCTGGGACATCATCAAAACCATGATCCTGTCGCAGTTCCTGATCAAGGTGGTTTACGCCCTGTTGGGCGTCGGGCCGATCTACGCCACCCGTAGTCTGTTTAACCGCTATATCAATACCGAACAAGCAAAGGGCAATGAATATGCATATCCAAAAGCAAGATAAGATCACCCATCTTGGCGCGAACTCCGATTATCCGGATCAATATGCTCCCGCATTGCTCGAAGCCTTGCGCGTGCGCGCGTGCGCGATCTGATCGGCGTGGACGAGCGGCAGTTGCCGTGCAGCGGCTTTGATCTGTGGACCGCCTTCGAGCTGTCCTGGCTCAACGCCAAGGGCAAGCCGGTGGTGGGCATCGGCGAATTTACCTTCCCGCATTCCTCGTCGAACCTGATCGAGTCCAAATCGTTCAAGCTGTATCTCAACAGCTTCAACCAAACGCGCTTCGACAGCGTGGAACAGGTGAGCGCCGCCATGCAAAAGGATCTGTCGCGGGCGGCCAACGGCCAGGTCGCCAACCAGCCGGACTGGGACACCGCTATGAAGGCCGCAAAATCGACCGCGAAAGCCTGCTGCGCTACCTGATCTCCTTCCGCCAGCACAACGAATTCCACGAGCAGTGCGTCGAGCGTATTTTCAACGACATCAAGCAGAGCTGCAGTCCGGAAAAACTCAGCGTGTTCGCGCGCTACACCCGCCGCGGCGGCCTGGATATCAACCCCTTCCGCAGCGATTTCGAAACGGCGCCGGCGCTCGGCCGCCTGATCAGACAGTAAGCGTTATCCCCGCAATGCTCCCGCGAGGGAGCATTGTTCCCCCTCGCTTTCATCTCCCTGTTATTTTTCGCCATTATCGTCGTCAGCGGCTATCTTCAAAGCACACTGACGGAGATTAACGACGCATGCCTGACCTTTCACGCAGAGACATCCTGCGGGCTGCCGCCATCGGATCGGCGTTCTCGCTGTTGCCCGCCTCGATTCGCAAAGCACTGGCCATTCCCGCCAACAACCGCACCGGCACCCTGCGCGACGTCGAACACGTGGTGATCCTGATGCAGGAGAACCGCTCTTTCGACCATTACTTCGGCACTCTGCCGGGCGTGCGCGGCTTCAGCGATCGCTTTACCATTCCATTGCCCGGCGATCGCCATGTCTGGCAACAACAGGGCGCCGAACGGCTGGTGCTGCCCTACCACCTGGACAGCAAACGCGGCAACGCCCAGCGTGTCACCGGCACGCCGCATTCGTGGGTGGATGAGCAAGCCGCCTGGGATCACGGCCGCATGAGCGCCTGGCCCACCTACAAAACGCCGGCCTCGATGGGCTACTACCGCCAGCATGAGCTGCCGTTCCAGTTCGCGCTGGCCAACGCCTTTACTCTATGCGACGCCTATCACTGCGCCATTCACGCCGGCACCAACACCAACCGGCTGTTCCACTGGACCGGCACCAACGGCCCGTCCGCCGCCGACGTGGCGGTGGTGGTCAACGAATGGGACAGCCCCGGCCCGGCGGAGATCGGCTACCAGTGGACAACCTATCCGGAACGGCTGGAGGCGAGCGGCGTCAGCTGGAAGGTGTATCAATTCCTGCCGGACAACTTTACCGACAACCCGCTGGCGGGTTTTCGCCAATACCGCGCCGCCAGCATTCAGGTGGGCAATCCGGCGCGGCCGCCGAAGGACTTCAACGCCTTCGTGCACTATCGCGATGCGCTTAACGAGGCCGCGCCGCTGTACAAAGGCAACGGCAACACCCTGCCGGCCGCCGACGGCAACGATCTGGACGCCATGCTGGCCGGGTTCCGCTCCGACATACAGCAGGGCAAACTGCCGCAGGTCAGCTGGATCATCGCGCCGGCAGCCTATTCGGAACACCCCGATCCCTCCAGCCCGGTGCAGGGCGGCTGGTTCACCCAAGAGATCCTCAACGCGCTGACCGACAACCCGGAGGTGTGGAGTAAAACCGTCCTGCTGGTCAACTACGACGAAAACGACGGCTTTTTTGACCATATGCCTTCGCCTTCCGCGCCGTCGCTGCGCGAAGACGGCAGCTTCGCCGGTAAATCGACGGTGCCGTTCGACACCGAGATCTTCCAGCACGTGGCGCCGCCCGGTTCGCAGGATCAACCGCCGCCGGACGGCCGCATCTACGGCCCCGGCCCGCGGGTGCCTATGCTGGTGCTGTCGCCCTGGAGCCGCGGCGGCTGGGTCAATTCGCAGGTCTTCGATCACACCTCGGTGCTGCAATTCCTGGAAAAGCGCTTTCAGGTGCATGAACCCAACATCAGCGCCTGGCGCCGCGCCGTGTGCGGCGATCTCACCTCGGCCTTCAACTTTGTCGACCCTAACGGCGAAGCGCTGCCGAGCCTGCCCGCCACCAGTCGCCACGCCGCCGATGGCCTGCGCCAGCGCCAGGAACAGCTGCCGCAGGTACCGCTGCCACCGCTCGCCCACCAACGTTTGCCCCACCAACGCCGGCTGGCGCGCCCTTCCCGCGCGCTGCCTTATCAGCTGCACGTTGAAGCCACCGTCGCGGCCGAGCATCGCCGCGTGACGTTGAATCTGTTCAATACCGGCGAACAAGGGGCTGTGTTTCACGTCTACGACCAACGGGATCTGACGCAGATCCCGCGTCGCTATACCGTCGAGGCCGGCAAGGCGGTCAGCGACGACTGGCAAACGGAGAATGAGTACCATCTGTGGCTGCTCGGCCCGAACGGCTTTCATCGTGAGCTGCGCGGCGCCCTGAACCGGCCGCAGCCGGAGGTGCGTTTGCGCCCGACGGGCCGCAGCCTGCAGCTGCAGCTGAACAATCCGGGCACCGAAGCGATAGCGGTTACCCTCGAACGCTGCCCCTATACGCAGCAGGGCCCGTGGCACATCACGCTGCCGGCGGACGGTAGCCACCAGCAAACGTTTGACGCCCGCGCCAGCGGCGGTTGGTATGACCTTACGTTGCAAAGCCACGGAGGCTGGCTGCGTCGCCTGGCGGGGCGGCTTGAGGACGGCGAGCACAGTGTCAGCGACCCGCTGATGGGGCAGGAGTAACCGCTCGGCATCAAGGGAGTTCAAAAAGCGAAAGGATATCGCTTATCATTGCGTTCTCGTTCTTCGCCGATTACCCAAGGATCTTCATGCCCGCTGTCCTTATCGTTAAAGCCGGCCGCTGGTTGGCCGCCTGTGTGTTGCTATTGGCTGGCGCCGCTCAAGCCGCGCCGATCGTCGTCACCGATGTCGCCGGCCGCCAGGTCACCCTGCCGCAACCGGCCAAACGCGTTATTCTGGCCGACGCTCGCGCGCTGCTGGCGCTGAATATTCTGCACCCGCAGCAGCCGCTGAAAAACATCATCGCCTGGGACAACTCGCTGAAGGTCAAAGCGCCGGACCTGGTTGAAGCCTACGCGAAAAAATTTCCGCAGGTCATGCAAATCCCTACCTTCGACAATCCCTACACCAGTGATTTCAGCGTGGAAAGTGCGGTGGTGCGCCAACCGGATCTGATCATTTTCGACATCGGCCTGCTGAGCAAATTGAAAGACAGCGGCGTACTGACCCAGCTGGAAAAAGTTGGCATCCCGGTGGTGATCATCGATTTTCGCCAGCAGCCGCTGACCAATACCGTCGCCAGCATGACGCTGTTGGGTAAAGTGTTTGACGAGCAGCCCAACGCCGACGCCTTTATCCGTCTCTATCAGCAGCGCCTCGAACTGGTGCGGCAGCGGGTCGCTACGCTGAAGCCGGAGCAACGCCCCAGCGTCTTTATCGAGCGCAGCGCCGGCATCAAAGGCGAACAGTGCTGCAACACCTTCGGCAAAGGCAGCTTCGGGCAGTTCATCGATACCGCCGGCGGCAACAATATCGGCAGTAAGCTGTTTTCAGACATGGGCGGTGAAGTGAATGTCGAGCAGGTGATTAGCAGCACCCCGGATTTCTATCTGCTGACCGGCGCCGACTGGAGCCGCGGGCATCGCGGCACGCTGGCGGTGCCGCTGGGTTACACCACCGATATGGCCACCAGCCAAAAGAAACTGGCGCATCTGCTGGATCGCACCGGCATTAACGTGCTGAAAGCGGTGAAAGAAAAACGCGTGATGGCGATTTACCATCAATTTTACGACACGCCACTTAACTTTATCGCCGTTGAGGCGATCGCCAAATTCCTGCACCCGGCGCTGTTTAAAGATATTGATCCGCAAGCGGATATCGAAATGGTGCACCAGAAATTCACCGCGCTGGATTACAGCGGCGTCTTCTGGCTTACGCCGCAATAACCCCCGCCAGGGCCCGCCAGCCGGGCCCTGGTTCTCGCATTCATTATTTAGTTACCCGCTTAACTATCCCGTAACAATTCTATTTACTTGCCAATAATTATCATTAAGATTGTCTTTTCTAAAAAAACACATCCGGGTCTGAAACTCTTAAGGCATTATTATGTCACCTCTTTTTCGGCTTTCTCTGCTGACGGCTTCCATCGCTGTCGCGTTCCCTGTCCTTGCTACTGATAATTCATCTCAAAACGATACCGACACCGTGACCGTCGTCGGCAACTGGCTGGACAACCCTGATACCAGTTCGGTGCTGCTCAACCATCCGGGCGCGCGTTCCATCGTCACCCAGCAGCAGATGCACGAGCAAGGCGACCAGACCATCGCCGATAGCCTGCGCGGCGTGCCCGGCGTGCAGGTGCGCGACAGCAACGGCACCGGCGGCAGCGACATCTCGCTCAACGTCGGTGTGCGCGGCCTGACTTCGCGTCTTTCTCCACGCTCCACCATTCTGATGGACGGCGTCCCGCTGGCGGTCGCGCCTTACGGCCAGCCGCAGCTGTCGATGGCTCCGTTGTCTATCGGTAATCTGCAATCGGTGGACGTGGTGCGCGGCGGCGGCGCAGTCCGCTACGGGCCGCAGAACGTCGGCGGCGTGATCAACTTCGTTACCCGAGACATTCCCAAAACGTTTGGCGGCACCGCCAGCGTTCAAACCCAGGGCGCCAGCCACGGCGGCCTGAAGACCCTAACCAGCGCCTCCGTGGGCGGCACCGCAGACAACGGCTTCGGCGCCGAGTTGCTCTACTCCGGCCTGCACGGCCAGGGTTACCGCGACAACAACGACAACACCGACATCGACGATTTCATGCTGAAAACGCGTTATGCGTTTACCGATCGCGACGAACTGTTGGCCAATTTCCACTACTACGACGCCAAAGCCGGCATGCCGGGCGGGCTGAGCACCGCGCAGTACGCGCAGAACCCGTTCCAGTCCACGCGGCCGTGGGACCAGTTCGAAGGCCGCCGCAAGGATATGTCGTTCAAGTACAAACATCAGGAAGACGACAAGCAGTTCGAGGTGTTGACCTACTTCACCGACAGCTACCGCGGCAGCAACATCGAATCGGAAGGCACCGGCAAAAACGCGGGCCAGCGGCGCATGGTCTCCTATCCGCGTCACTATTCAACCTGGGCTATCGAACCAAGCTATTCGCAGGTCTTCCGCTTCTGGGATATGGCGCACGAGATCACCCTCGGTTACCGTTACCTGAATGAAACCATGGATGAAAAGGCGTCGCGTTCGGCCTGGTATAATCCGGCGAATATCGACTCGACGCCGGATACCCCGGACTATTACCAGCACACCTCCGGCGGCACCGCAGCCAACGCGTTCTATATCGACGACACCATCAACGTCGGCAACTGGACGATCACGCCGGGCCTGCGTTATGAAAGCATTCGCACCCACGTGGACGATTCGTTCAACAACATCAGCCGCGAGAAAAGCTACAGCGAACCGCTGCCGTCCTTGAACGTGATGTACCACCTGTCCGACGCCTGGAAACTGTTCGCCAACGCCAACACATCGTTCGGCAGCATGCAGTATTTCCAACTGACCAAAGGCGGCAACGGCAACCAACCTGCGCCGGGGCTGACGGCGGAAAAAGCGCACACCTATGAATTCGGCACCCGCTACGACGATACCGTGGTCAAAGCCGAAGCCACGCTGTTCTACATCGACTTCGATAACCAGCTGCAGTACATCAGCAACGACGTGGGCTGGACCAATATGGGCGCCACCAAGCATAAAGGCATCGAGCTGGCGCTCAGCTACGATCTCAGCGAGCTGAACCGGGCGCTCGACGGTGCCAGCGTCTACACCAGCTATACCTACACCAAAGCCAGCACCGACAAGGGCGACTTCGCCGGTAAAGATCTGCCGTTCTACTCGCGCCAGGTGTATACCGTCGGCACTCGCTACGCCACCGGCAGCTGGGTATGGAATCTGGACGGTTACGCACAGTCCAAACAGCATTCGCCGGGCACCGGGCCGGAGTACGTCACGCAGGAAAGCGCCGATGGTCAGTTCGGCGATATCGCCGGTTACATGGTGTGGAATATGCGCGGGGAATATAATTTCGGGCCGCAGCTATCGAACCTGACGCTGGGCGCCGGGGTGAAAAACCTGTTCGACCAGCGCTACTTCACCCGCTCCAACGACAATAACTTCGGCAAGTACGTCGGCGAACCGCGCACTTTCTTCGTGCAGGGATCGATCGCTTTCTGACGCGCCAGCGCCCACCACAGGCGCTTCGCTCATCAAACCGCCCGACCGAATCGCGGGCGGTTTTCCCGCATCTTGCCCATCCTGTTTTTGATCTTCCTCACTGACCAAGCAACTTGGAGCATTATTTCATTGCCTTGCTAAACCGGTTCTTCTATTTTAGCACCCCATCTGACAAGGACAAAAACAGGGATTAAGCATGATGAATCGCGTATGGGTACTGGGTGACGCCGTGATCGACCTGGTGCCGGAAAATGCCAACGGTTATCTCAAATGCCCCGGCGGCGCGCCGGCTAACGTGGCGGTGGGCATCGTCCGGCTCGGTGGCGACAGCGCCTTTATCGGGCGGGTGGGGCAAGACGGCTTCGGTGCCTTTTTGCAGCAGGTGCTGAGCGATGAAGGGGTGGATATCGGCCATATGCGGCCAGACCCCGAACACCACACCTCCACGGTCGTGGTGGATCTCGATCAGCAGGGTGAGCGCTCATTCACGTTTATGGTGCAGCCCAGCGCCGATCTGTTTTTGCAGCCTGACGATCTGCCGGATTTCCAACGGGGGGAATGGCTGCACCTCTGCTCCATCGCGCTCTCGCAGGAGCCCAGCCGCAGCGCGGCCTTTGCCGCGATGGAACGCATCCGGGCGGCCGGTGGCCGGGTCAGTTTCGATCCCAACATCCGCGAAGAGGTCTGGCGCCAGCCGGAAGCGCTGCGCCCCTGCCTGCAAAAGGCGCTGCTGCTGGCGGACGTGGTGAAACTGTCGCGCGAAGAGCTGGCTTTCATCAGCCATCTTGACGATCTGGAGAACGCCATTCGCTGGATGATGCAAACCTATCCGCTGCGCCTGCTGCTGGTGACACTGGGCGGCGACGGCGTCTATGTGCATGACGGCCAACGGCTGCGTCATTTCCGCGCGGCGCCTGTCGTTCCGGTCGATACCACCGGCGCCGGCGACGCCTTCGTCGCCGGGCTGTTAGCGGCGCTGGCACGCCTTCACGAATTGCCGCAGGAAGCGCAGTGGCCGGCGGTTATCGCCCAGGCTCAGGCCTGCGGCGCGCTGGCCACCACCGCCAAAGGGGCCATGACCGCCCTGCCCCACGCCGACGAGCTGGCGGCTTTCCTCCGTTGATCCTCTGCATCCACGGCGATCCTCAGGTTCGCCGTGGTCTTTTGCCCACGATTTGCGCGCTCGATCACAATAGCTGAATCGGGTTAGCTAACTGAGTTGCCAGCTCGCCTCCCTCTCGTTATCTTTCGCCATGAAAAACCGGTTTAGCAATTTAGCAAACAATAATAACAACCCTTACCCGGATGATAGAGGATGATGAAAAAACTCAGCTATTTGGCGATAACAACAGGGCTTTTCCTCTCCGCTTCCAGCGCAGCGGCATCGGGCAGCGGCGGCATCGAGGCGCGCCTCAACGCCCTGGAACACCGTCTGGCGCAGGCGGAACGGCGCGCCGCACAGGCTGAAACCCGCGCGACGGCGGCGGAACGCCGGGCGCAACAGCTGGAACAGCGTACCGCCAGCGCCGAGCGGCAAACCGCGCAGGTCGCGCAGCGCGCCGCCGCGTTGAAAACGCAATCCCCCTCGACCGGCGCACTGAAACTGAACGGCTTCAACGATCTGAAGCTGTACGGCGACGTGGAGTTCAACCTGGACGGCGCCAGCCGCAGCGGCCAACTGACGTCGCTGAAAGGCAGCGACCACAAGGACTGGAAGCCCGGCAACAAAGAACGTTGGGATATCAACGGCCGCATTCTGGTCGGGCTGGACGGCTACCGCCGCAATCAGGACGGCAACTTCTCCGGCTTCAGCGTGCAGCCGCTGGCGGACATGACCGGCAAAATGAATCTGGACGACGCCGCCTTCTTCTTCGGCAATGAAAAGAACTGGCAAACCAAAATCGGCCGCTTTGAAGCCTACGACATGTTCCCGCTGAATCAGGACACCTTCATTCAATACTCCGGCAATACCGCCAACGATCTGTACGCCGACGGCTTCGGCTATATCTACATGATGAAAGAAGGCCGCGGCCGCAGCAGCAGCGGCGGCAACCTGATGTTGAGCAAATACGCCGGTGATGTCTATATCGAGCTGAACACGCTGGTGGAGGACGGCACTTCGCTGTTCCAGGACAACAGCTACCACGGCAACGCCCTGGACAATAAGAAAAACGTCGCCTATTTGCGCCCGGTGATCGCCTGGAAAAAAGACGCCTTCAGCATCGCGGCGGCAATGGAAAGCAACGTGGTGAATAACGCCTACGGTTATCAGGACGGCCAGGGCCGCTTCGTCGATCAGTCCAAGCGCAACGGCTACGGCATGACGATGAGCTGGAACAACAGCGCCGCCGATCCCGACAACGGCGTGGTGGCCAACCTGAGCACCGCCTATCTGGATGCGTCAGGCGAGCAAGACTTTACCGCCGGCGTGAACGTGCTGTGGCGGCGCTTCGAACTGGGTTATATCTATGCCCATAACAATATCAAAGAGTTCAATACCGCCGGGATCGCCGCCGATATCCACAACCCGCTTAGCGAACCGGGCAACTACGACATCCACACCGTTCATGCGTCGTATCAGATACCTAACATTATGAATATGAAGAATTTCAATTTGTATTTGGGGGCCTATGTCTCGCTGCTGGAAGCCAACGCCGACAACAAGATAGTCAACGGCGACAACGACCAACGTTACGGCATGCGCGCCAGATTCAAGTATTTCTTCTGACATCGATTCACGTCGCTGCGCCGCAAACTGCGCAGCGGCATTTTTATTTAGCAAGGGGACAACATGGACATTACCGCAACCGCCAACGCGCTGTTGCCGCTGCTCGGCGGTAAAGAGAATATCGCCAGCGCCGCCCACTGCGCCACGCGCCTGCGCCTGGTACTGGTGGACGATAGCAAAGTGGATAAAGAGGCCATCGGCAAACTGGACGGCGTCAAAGGCTGCTTCAGCAACGCCGGCCAGATCCAGGTGATCTTCGGCACCGGGCTGGTCAACAAGGTGCATGCGGAATTCATCAAGGCGGCGGGCGTCAGTGAATCCAGCAAGGCCGAAGCCGCCGATATCGCGGCGAAAAAGCTCAACCCGCTGCAGCGCATCGCCCGCCTGCTGTCGAACATCTTCGTGCCGATCATCCCGGCGATCGTCGCGTCCGGCCTGTTGATGGGGCTGCTCGGCATGGTGAAAACCTATGGCTGGGCCGATGCCAACAGCGCGCTGTTCATCATGCTGGATATGTTCAGCTCGGCGGCGTTCATTATTCTGCCGATTCTGATCGGCTTCACCGCCGCACGCGAATTTGGCGGCAACCCCTACCTGGGCGCCACGCTCGGCGGCATTTTGACGCATCCGGCGCTGACCAACGCCTGGGGCGTCGCCGGAGGGTTCCACACCATGAACTTCTTCGGTCTGGACATCGCCATGATCGGCTATCAGGGCACAGTGTTCCCGGTGCTGCTGACGGTGTGGTTCATGAGCGTGCTGGAGAAACGGCTGCGCAAAGTGATCCCCAACGCGCTCGATCTGATCCTGACGCCGTTCCTGACGGTGGTGATCTCAGGCTTTGTCGCTCTGCTGTTTATCGGCCCCGCCGGCCGCGCGTTGGGCGACGGCATCTCCTTCGTGCTCAGCACGCTGATTGCCCATGCGGGGTGGTTCGCCGGGCTGCTGTTCGGCGGCCTCTATTCCGCTATCGTCATCACCGGCATCCACCACAGCTTCCACGCGGTAGAGGCCGGGCTGCTCGGCAACCCCAATATCGGCGTCAACTTCCTGCTGCCCATCTGGTCGATGGCCAACATCGCTCAAGGCGGCGCCTGCCTGGCGGTGTATTTCAAAACTCGCGATGCCAAAATCAAAGCCATCGCGGTGCCTTCAGCCTTTTCCGCCATGCTCGGCATCACCGAGGCGGCGCTGTTCGGCATCAACCTGCGCTTTGTGAAACCGTTCCTGGCGGCGCTGGCGGGCGGCGCGCTCGGCGGCGCCTGGGTGGTAGCCAACCATGTCGGCATGAACGCGGTCGGGCTGACGGCGATCCCCGGCATGGCGATCGTGCAAGCCAGCTCGCTGGTCAGCTATATCATCGGCCTGGCGATCGCGTTTGGCAGCGCCTTCGTGCTCTCCCTGCTGCTGAAATACAACACGGACGCGCAATGATGGAAGAACTCAGCTTAATCAAACAGGCGCTGCGGGCGGTCATGAACGGCCTGCCAGAGGCGCTGCGCGATCCGCACCGCCCGGCGTGGCATCTGGCGCCCAGCGTCGGTCTGCTGAACGATCCCAACGGCTTTATCCAACACAACGGCGTTTACCACCTGTTCTATCAGTGGAATCCGCTGGGTTGCGATCATCGCAACAAGTGCTGGGGACACTGGCAGTCGATCGATTTAGTGCATTGGGAACATCTGCCGATCGCCCTGGCGCCAGGCGCCTGTTACGACAGCCACGGCTGTTACTCCGGCTCGGCGGTGGTAGCGGAAGACAAAATCACGCTGATCTATACCGGCAACGTGAAATTCCCCGGCGGCTCACGCACCGCTTACCAATGCCTGGCTCAGGAAAGCGATCGGGGCGAATACCGCAAACTCGGGCCGGTGCTGCCGCTGCCGGAGGGCTACAGCGGCCACGTACGCGACCCGAAAGTGTGGCGGCATCAGGATGCCTGGTACATGGTGCTCGGCGCGCGTGACTTGCAGGATCGCGGCAAGGTGCTGCTGCTGCGTTCCAGCGATCTGCGCGACTGGCAAGCGCTGGGTGAGATCGCCGGTTCCGGCCTGAACGACCTGGGCGAATTCGGCTACATGTGGGAGTGCCCGGATCTGTTCGCGCTGGACGGCAGCGACGTGTTGATCTGCTGCCCGCAGGGGCTGGCGCCGCAGCCGGAACGCTACCTCAACCGTTATCAGGCCGGCTATCTGCTCGGCAAGCTGGATTATCGGCAGGCGGCCTTCAGCCACGGCGAATTTCACGAGCTGGACGCCGGCTTCGAGTTCTACGCGCCCCAGACAACGCTGGCGGAAGATGGCCGCCGCCTGCTGTTCGCCTGGATGGGCGTGCCCGAGCAAGATGAAGAAGCCCATCCGACGCGCCGTTATGGCTGGATACATACCATGACCTGCCCACGCGAGCTGTCGCTGCGGCATGGCCGCCTCCACCAGCGCCCGGCGCGCGAGTTGCAACAGCTGCGCGGCGAGCGAGAAGACTGGCGAGGCCGCGCCGATGACGCCCCCGCCTATGCGCTGGGCGCCGCGGAGCTGCAGCTGACGCCGCAGGGCGCGTTCAGCGCCGCCTTTGGCGACGCGATGATGCTGAACTGGGACGGCGAGCGGCTGCAGCTGACGCGCGCCTCTCTGGCCGACGGCCGGCCGGAGCACCGTTACTGGCGCGGCCCGGTCACGCATCTGCAGCTGCTGTTCGATCGCTCCAGCATGGAAATCTTCATCAACCACGGCGAGGCGGTGATGAGCGCGCGCTACTTCCCGGCAGGTGAACCGCAACTGCGGCTGAACGGGAGCGCAGCGCTGGCGTTGGAATACTGGCCGCTGACGCCATGCATGCTAGAATGACGCATCCTCCGATGACTTCAGATGGCGTCAGTGAAAAAAAATAAACGCATTACCATCAGTGACATCGCCACGCTGGCCGGGGTGTCGAAATCGACCGCCAGCCTGGTGCTGAACGGCCGCAGCAAGGAATACCGGGTGTCCGACGACACCCGCGATCGCATTCTGGCGCTGGCGCACGAACACCATTATCAGCCCAGCATCCACGCCCGCTCTTTGCGCTCCAACCGCAGCCACACGCTGGGGCTGGTGGTACCGGAGATGACCAACTACGGCTTTGCGGTGATCTCGCGCGAGCTGGAAACGCTGTGCCGCGAAGCCGGTCTGCAGCTGTTGATCGCCTGCACCGATGAAAACCCGGCGCAGGAGATGATGGCGGTGAACAGTCTGGTGCAGCGGCAAGTCGACGGCCTGATCGTCGCCTCCAGCCAGTTGAACGACGCGGAATACCAGAAGATCAACGTCGGGCTGCCGGTGGTGCAGATGGACCGCCTGATCGCCGGTTCCGAGCTGCCGCTGGTGATCACCGACTCGGTTAATGCGACCGCCGACCTGGTGGAAAAGGTCGCGCGCCAACATCCGGATGAGATCTATTTTCTCGGCGGGCAGCCGCGCATTTCACCGACCCGCGATCGGCTGGCCGGCTTCCAGCTTGGCCTGGAGCGCGCCGGCGTAACGTGCAAACCGGAATGGATCATCAACGGCAGTTACCACCCCAGCTCGGGTTACGAGATGTTCGCTCAGCTGTGCGCACAGCTGGGGCGTCCGCCCAAAGCGCTGTTCACCGCCGCCTGCGGCCTGCTGGAAGGGGTGTTGCGTTATCTGACGCAGCATCAGCTGATGGAGAGCGACATCCACCTGTGCAGCTTCGACGATCACTACCTGTTCGATTGCATGACGCTGAAGATAGACACGGTCGCCCAAGACTGCCGGGCGCTGGCGCAGCATAGCTTCGACCAGGTTACCGCGCTCATCGACGAGCGGCCGCTGGAACAGCATGCGCTTTATCTGCCGGGCCGCATCCACTGGCGCCATGCCGGTTCCCAGGCTTTGTTGGCCGGGGAGTGATATTTCTGAATCAATAAAAAAGGGCGCCTGAGCGCCCTTTATCGTTTTACTGCCGCTACTTGGCGGCGCCTTCCATGCCCACCAGCCCCACTTTCAGGTAGCCGGCTTTACGCAGGGTGTCCATCACGCTCATCAGCGTTTCATAGTCCACGCTCTTGTCCGCCTGGAAGAAGATGGTGGTTTCTTTGTTCGCCTGAGTGCGTTGATCCAGCACCGAAGTCAGCTGATCGGCATTCACCGGCTGATCGCCAACGTAGAGCTGCTTATCGGCCTTCACCGACAGGAACACCGGTTTTTCCGGCCGCGGCTGCGGTTTGGCGGAAGAAGCCGGCAGATCGACGCGAATATCTACCGTTGCCAACGGCGCGGCCACCATAAAGATGATCAACAGCACCAACATAACGTCGATAAACGGCGTCACGTTGATTTCATGCAGTTCGCCGCTGTCGTCCAGATCTTCATTTAAGCGCATCGCCATGACTCACCCCGCCCGCAGTTGGTGTGCGTGCTGTGAGCGCTTGGCTTCCGCCGTCGCGGCCAGATCCAGATCGCGGCCCTGCAGCAGCAAGACCTGCGCCGCCACATCGCCCACCTGGGCACGGTGGCCGCTGATGACGCGGGCGAAGATGTTGTAGATAACGACGGCTGGGATCGCCGCCACCAGGCCCATCGCAGTCGCCAGCAGCGCCTCTGCGATGCCCGGCGCCACGACCGCCAGGTTGGTGGTCTGCGAATGGGCGATGCCGATAAAGCTGTTCATGATGCCCCACACGGTACCGAACAGGCCGACGAACGGCGAGATGGCGCCGATGGTGGCCAAGAAGCCGTTGCCGCGGCCCATGTTGCGGCTGTAGGCCGCCACGCGGCGCTCGAGGCGGAAACCGGTGCGTTCCTTGATGCCATTGTTGTCGTTGGATTCCGCAGACAGCTCCAGCTCATTTTGCGCATCGTTCAGCAGTACCGCACTGACGCTCTCCGGGGAGAAGTTTTGCGCCAGTTCGGAAGCCTCATCCAGCGAGCGCGCTTCGGCCAGCGCCAGCTGCTCGCGGCGCAAACGGCGCTTGGCGCGCAGCAGTTCGCTGCCTTTGGCGAACAGAATGGTCCAGGTCACGATAGACGCCAGCACCAGGCCGATCATCACCGCTTTCACCACCGCGTCGGCGTGCTGGTACATGCCCCAAATGGACAGGTCCATGCCGCGGGTTTCCGGTGGCTGGATCGTCGGTGCCGGGTTCACCGGCGTGATGCTTTCCGGCGCGGCGGCTGCAGCAGGTGCAGGCGCGGTGGTCGGCGCAACGCTTTCGGTAACGGCCGGATTGGCCGCCGGCGCTGCCTGCGCGCTGCCGGCCAGCCCCACGACCAGCACCATAGAAGCCATCAGGCTGCGGCCGAAGGCCTTGCCCCACTGCGCCCGGCCCTGGCCGAACGATCCTTGATTTAAATTCTTGCCAGCCGTTTTCACGCTGTGCCTCCACCCATTACCGATCAAAATTAAGGAATAATTCAGCGTGCGATCATATCAAACCAACCGGGGATTGATAGTAGTTCTCATTATTATTTACCAAATAAACGAGAAAATTTTAGCCAACCCCGCCGCAAAGCGCCAATCCGCGCCCGTTCACCGCCAAACGCCCCTTTTATGGGGTTATTTCGTTACTTTTCTCCCACAACGGCGCAACAACGCCGCGCTGCCGAACGGCGTCTTGACCGAGGAATGGGCTTCTCTCTCGCCCCCCGGCAGAAGGATGAGGCGAGAAAGGCGTGCCCGGCAGCCAATTATAGCCGTTTCTGTATCTGGAAGTTAAAACGTCTGGATGGCTATATTAACTCATGCTAACGTAAGGGCTATCGTAAACGGGCACGTGCAGAGCAACCAGAGGTGAGCCAGGTACCATGACGTCAAAACACATCGAAACCACGCTGATCGGCGCCGGCCGCGGCAAACGCTACACCCAGGGCTCCGTCAATCCCGTCACGCAACGCGCCTCTTCTTTGGTTTTCGACTCCGTCGCCGCCAAAAAGCATGCCACCGCGCAGCGCGCCCACGGCGAGCTGTTTTACGGCCGACGCGGCACGCTGACCCACTTCGCCCTGCAGGATGCGATGGTGGAGCTGGAGGGCGGCGCCGGCTGCGTGCTGTACCCCTGCGGCGCAGCGGCGGTGGCCAATGCGATCCTGTCGTTCGTCGGCGCCGGCGATCACCTGCTGGTCACGGGTTCGGCGTACGAACCGACCCAGGATTTCTGCACCCATATCCTCGGCCGCATGAACGTCAGCACCACCTATTTCGATCCGCTGATCGGCGCCGACATCGCCACGCTGATCCAACCCAATACCCGCGTGGTGTTCCTGGAATCCCCCGGCTCCATCACCCTGGAAGTGCAGGACATTCCGGCGATGGTGCAGGCCATTCGCGCCGTGGCGCCGGAGGTGGTGATCATGATCGACAATACCTGGGCGGCGGGCGTGCTGTTCAAGGCGTTGGATTTCGACATCGACATTTCGATTCAGGCCGGCACCAAATACCTGATCGGCCATTCCGATTACATGCTCGGCACCGCCGTCGCCAACGCGCGCTGTTGGGATCGGCTGCGCGAGTACTCCTACCTGATGGGGCAAATGGTGGATGCCGACACCGCCTACATGGCGAGCCGCGGCCTGCGCACCCTGAGCGTACGCCTGAAGCAGCACGAACGCAGCAGCATCGAAGTCGCCCACTGGCTGGCGGCACGGCCGGAAGTGGCGACGGTCAATCACCCGGCCCTGCCCAGCTGCAAGGGCCACGAGTTCTACCGCCGCGACTTCAGCGGCTGCAACGGGCTGTTCTCTTTTGTGCTGAAAGAGCGGTTGGACGATGCGCAGTTGGCCGCCTACCTGGACAACTTCAGCCACTTCAGCATGGCCTACTCCTGGGGCGGCTTCGAGTCGCTGATCCTGGCCAACCAGCCGGAAGAGCTGGAAGCGATTCGCCCGGCGGGCGGCGTCGATTTCTCCGGCACGCTGGTGCGCCTGCACATCGGCCTGGAGAACGTCGAAGACCTGATCGCCGATCTGGCGGCCGGTTTCGATCGCCTCAACGTCGTGCGCTAAAGCGGATTCCGCTAATTTTCTTCGTCTCGTTTAATGTCGGCTTAAGCTATTAGCGGTACACTATCCGGGTAACTGTCAGATACGGTAACCGCCGCACCCTGGAGAACGTGACCCCGGGCGCAACCGGCATGCAACAGGACATAAAATGGATGTATTACGAGAGATTATTCATGCGCTTTGGCAGCAGGACTTTATTGCCCTCGCCGATCCAAGCGTAATTTGGGTGGTTTACGCCGTACTTTTCACCACTCTGTTTTTGGAAAACGGACTGCTGCCCGCCTCCTTCCTCCCCGGCGACAGCCTGCTGCTGCTGTCGGGCGCGCTGATCGCCAAAGGCGTGATGGGCTTTGCCCCCACCCTGCTGATTCTGACCGCCGCCGCCGGCCTCGGCTGCTGGCTGAGCTATATCCAGGGCCGCTGGCTGGGCCACACCGGCCTGGTGAAGGGCTGGTTGCTGCAGCTGCCGGCGCAATATCACCAACGCGCGCATAACCTGTTCAACCGCCACGGGCTGACGGCGCTGCTGATCGGCCGCTTCCTCGGCTTCGTGCGCACGCTGCTGCCGACCATGGCCGGCATTTCCGGGCTCAACAGCTCACGCTTCCAGGTGTTCAACTGGCTGAGCGCGGCGATCTGGGTTTGCGCGCTGGTGGGCCTTGGCTACGCTTTCAGCCAAATTCCGCTGGTGAAGCGCTACGAAAGCCAGGTGATGACCGGCCTGATGCTGCTGCCGCTGCTGCTGCTGTTCGTCGGCCTGCTGGGCGCCATGCTGGTCATTTGGCGTAAAAAGCGCGCCTCCTCCTGAGCCCGGCGCGCTACAGCGCCTTCTCGACCAACGCCAGACTGGCGGGCAACTTGCTCACCAGCGTATCCACCGCCAGCCGCACCTTCAGCGGCAGGTGAGGCGTGTGCGGCCACACCGCATGCGCTTCAAAGGCGGCGCCCGGCCGGTCGCGCAGCAAGCGCACCAGCGCCCCGCTCAACAGCTGCTCACGCACCAGCCAGCACGGCAGCCAGGCAATGCCGAACCCCGCCGTCGCCGCATCCGCAATCGCCTGCAGATCGTCCATTTGCAGCCGGTTAGTCGGCATCACTTCCTGCGGCTTGCCGTCGCTATCCAATACCAACCAGCTGCGCCGCGCACCGGCGCGCATATAGGTCACCGCCTCATGCTCCGCCAGCTGTTCGATGCTGTGCGGCTCGCCGCACCGCTGCAGATAGGCCGGCGAGGCACACAGCGTCATGCGATGATCGCCGATGCGGCGCGCCACCAGCCCGCCGCTGTTGGCCAGCGTGCCGTTGCGGATCGCCATGTCGAAGCCGTCCTCAATCAGATCCACCACCCGATCGTTGAACGACAGCTCCAGCTCCAGGCCCGGGTGCTCGCGCGTCAGCTCGGTCAACAGCGGCGCAATGCACATGCGGCCAAACAGCACCGGCATCGATACTCGCAGCCGGCCGCTGACCTGTCGCTTGCCCGACTCCAGCAGCGTTTCCGCGCTGCGGATCTCCTCCAGCGCCCGTAGGCAGCGCTCATAGAATAACGCGCCGTCGTCAGTCAGGCTCTGGCTGCGGGTGGTGCGATGAAACAGCCGCACGCCCAGCCGCTGTTCCAGCCGGGCGATGGTTTTCCCCACCGCCGAACGCGACAGGTGCAGCCGGCTGGCCGCCAACGCAAAACTGCCCGCCTCCACGGCGGTGACGAATACCGAAATGCCGCTCAATCGATCGCTCATGATTTGTCGCCCTGAAAGAAACAATCTTCGGAAATCTTATCGCCACTGGCGAACCTTCATCAACGATATTATCGTCCGGTCGTTAATCGCTGACTTTGGAGAACATCATGACCGACACGATGCAACGCTGGACGATGGACACCCTGGGGCGTGAACACCTGCGGTTGACCGTCGACGCGATCCCGCAGCCGGGGCCACACGAAATCAGAGTGAAAGTGAAAGCGGTCGCGCTCAACTACCGCGACAAACTGATGATTGAAAGCGGCATGGGGCTGACGCTGCCGCAGCCGTTCACCCCCGCCTCGGACATGGCCGGCGAGGTCGACGCTATCGGCCCCGGCGTCAGCCGTTTCCAACCCAGCGCCAGGGTCATCTCTACCTTCAGCCCCGGCTGGCTCGACGGCCGGCAAAAACCGTACGGCAATGCGCGCCAGGAGCCTTACCACACCCTCGGCGGTTTCTATCAGGGCGTGCTGGCGGAATATGTGATTTTGCATGAGGATTGGCTGGTGGCGGCGCCGGCGTCGCTGGACGACGTGCAGGCCAGCACCCTGCCGTGCGCCGGGCTAACCGCCTGGTTCGCGCTGGTGGAGCAAGGCAAGCTGCATGCCGGCGAGACGGTGCTGGTGCAAGGCACCGGCGGGGTGGCGCTGTTCGCGCTGCAGATCGCCAAAGCACACGGCGCCGAGGTATATGTGACCTCCGGCAGCGATGAAAAGCTGGCGCGTGCCCAGGCGCTGGGCGCCAGTCACGGCATCAACCGGCTGAACGGCGATTGGGTGGAAGCAATTTATGCGCTGACGCAGGATCGCGGCATCGACCATGTGATCGACACCGTCGGCGGCCCGAATCTGGGCAACTCGGTACGCGCCGTGGCGGTGGGCGGCCGCATCTCGGTGATCGGCGTGCTGGCGGGCGCCGAGATTTCCTCCCCCGCCGGCCTGCTGCTGCTGAAATCGGCGGAGATCCAGGGCATCGGCGTCGGCCACCGCCGCGCGCTGGAAGATCTGGTGCGCGCCGTGGACGCCGTCAACCTGCAGCCGGTGATCGACCAGGTCTACCGTTTCGATCAGCTGCCGCAGGCGTTGGATCACCTCGATCGCGGGCCGTTCGGCAAGATCGTCCTGACCCCGTAAACGCGGTTCAGCCCTCCAGCAGCAGCGGGTTGGCGTCGCGCAGCCGGGCGATTTCATCGCTCGGCGTCATGCCGAACAGGCGCTTGAATTCACGGCTGAACTGCGACGCGCTCTCGTAGCCGACGCGGATCGCCGCCGTGCTGGCCTTCAGGCCGTCATGCACCATCAACAGGCGCGCCTTATGCAGCCGGTACGACTTCACGTATTGCAGCGGCGAGGTGTTGGTCACCGCCTTGAAGTTGTGGTGGAACGCCGAGACGCTCATGTTGACCTCACTGGCCAACTGTTCGACGTTGAGGTTGTCGGCATATTGATTTTCTATGCGCCGCAGCGCCTTGGCGATCTGGCTGAAGTGGGTATGGCGGTTGACCAGCTCCTGCAGCGACGCGCCGCAGGTGCCGCGCAGCACGTAGTAGAGGATTTCGCGCACGATCTGCGGCCCCAGCACCCGGGCATCGAGCGGCTTGGCCATCACGTCCAGCAGGCGTTCGGTGGCACACAGCAGCTCTTCCGTCAGCTCGGCCAGGTTCACCCCGTTGCTCTCCGCCCGCGGTTGCATCAGGTAGTCGTCATCGCCGATGTCGATCAGCAAGTCCTGCAGCATTTGGGTATCGATATTGACCGCCAACCCAACCAGCGGCAGTTCCGGGCTGGCGAAGGTTTCGCACTCGAACGGCAGCGGCACCGTCATCAGCAGGTAGTTGCGCGGATCGTACTGGAACATCTTGTTGCCGCAATAGCCCACCTTGTGCCCCTGAAAGACGATCACGATCCCCGGCTCGTACATCACCGGTTGGCGCGGGCTGTGGCGATCGACATACAGGATCTTTACCCGCGGCACCGGTGACGGCGTGTAGCCGTTGCCGGTGGCGATAGCCATCGCCTGGCGCGCCATGCGGCTGCGCTGCGCATCGATTTCAATCACGGAAACACCCTCTTACAGTCAGAACGATTCGGCATAAATAATAATTTAAAACTCGCCATTTCTACAGTGACTTGTAGGAATAGGCAAGAACCAAACAGGAATGTGCATTGTGCGTTGCCGCCAGGTTCCTGACAATACGGGCCAGAAACCTTTGCGCCACTTTGGCGCCCGCCTGACAGAAAGAGAGAAATCATCCATGCAAAACTTCATTCTGCATACCCCAACCAAAATCCTGTTCGGCAAGGACCAAATTGCCGAAGTGGCCGGCCAGATCCCGGCGGACGCACGCATCCTGATCACCTACGGTGGCGGCAGCGTGAAGAAAAACGGCGTGCTGGATCAGGTGTACAGCGCGCTGGCCGGCCGCGACGTGCGGGAGTTCTCCGGCATCGAGCCGAACCCGACCTACGAAACGCTGATGAAAGCGGTCGAAGTGGTGAAGGCGGAAAACATCGATTTCCTGCTGGCGGTCGGCGGCGGTTCGGTGGTTGACGGCACCAAGTTCATCGCCGCCGCCGCGCGTTACACCGCCGACGGCGACGCCTGGCATATCCTGCAGACCGTCGGCAGCCACATCGCCGACGCGGTGCCGATGGGCTGCGTGCTGACGCTGCCGGCCACCGGTTCCGAATCCAACAGCGGCGCGGTGATCACCCGTAAAAGCAGCGGCGACAAGCAGCACTTCTTCTCGCCGCTGGTGCAGCCGCGCTTCGCCGTACTGGATCCGGTGGTGACCTACTCGCTGCCGCCGCGCCAGATCGCCAACGGCGTGGTCGACGCCTTCGTGCACACCCTGGAGCAGTATCTGACCTACCCGGTCGACGCCAAGGTGCAGGATCGCTTCGCCGAAGGCCTGCTGCTGACCCTGCTGGAAGACGGCCCGCGCGCGCTGGCCGAACCGGAAAACTATGGGGTGCGCGCCAACGTGATGTGGAGCGCCACCATGGCGCTGAACGGCCTGATCGGCGCCGGGGTGCCACAGGACTGGGCAACCCACATGCTGGGCCACGAGCTGACCGCCATGCACGATCTCGACCACGCGCAAACGCTGGCCATCGTACTGCCGGCGCTGCTGCACGAGAAGAAAGCGCAGAAGCGCGAAAAACTGCTGCAGTACGCTGACCGCGTCTGGGGCCTGCGCGAAGGCAGCGAAGACAGCCGTATCGACGGCGCCATCGCCGCCACTCGCGCCTTCTTCGAGCAGATGGGCGTACCGACCCGCATGGCGGATTATCAGCTCGACGGCAGCAGCATTCCGGCGCTGCTCGACAAGCTGCATCAGCACGGCATGACCGCCCTGGGCGAGCATCAGGACATCACCCTGGACGTCAGCCGCCGCATTTACGAAGCGGCGCGTTAATCGCAAAACGGCGATTTTTTGCTAGGCTTTAGTCTCCGCCAGCCATTTTTCGCCGCATCCGGCGCCCGGCCGATCACCGGGTGCCGTCGGGCGCCTCCGCGCGCCGCCGATCGTTTCGCACCACCCGTCTTACCGCTCATTCGCAGGGAGAGCGGGGAGAAAGTCGCCCTCCCGCCACCGCTGAAATTAGGCTGGCAAACCCGGCAACCGCCCATTTTGCCAACTAGAATTTATCTATAGCCGTTTCGGTGCCGCAGGCGCCGCAATCCGTACACAAGGAGATGCGCATGACAACGCAACAACCCATCATCAAACTCCACGATGGTAATCTGATGCCGCAGTTGGGTCTCGGCGTTTGGCAGGCGAGTATTGAAGAGACCACCCGCGCGGTGAGCAAAGCGCTGGAGATCGGTTACCGCTCCATCGACACCGCCGCGATCTACAAGAACGAGGAAGGCGTCGGCGCCGCACTGCAGTCCAGCTCGCTGCCGCGCAGCGAGCTGTTCATCACCACCAAGCTGTGGAACGACGATCAGGGCGATCCGCTGGCGGCGCTGGAAACCAGTTTGGAAAAACTCAGGCTGGACTATGTGGATCTGTACCTGATCCACTGGCCGCGCCCGCAGCAAGATCAATACGTCTCCGCCTGGCGCGAACTGATCAAACTGCGCGATCAAGGCCTGGTCAAAAGCATCGGCGTATGCAACTTCCATACGCCGCACCTGCAGCGCCTGCTGGATGAAACCAACGTGGCGCCGGTCGTCAACCAGATAGAGCTGCACCCGCTGCTGCAACAGCGCCAGCTGCGCGCCTGGAACGCCACGCACCATATCGCCACCGAATCCTGGAGCCCGCTGGCGCAGGGCGGTGAAGGGGTGTTCGACCAGCCGCTGATCAAGGCGCTGGCCGAGAAATACGAGAAAACCCCAGCGCAGATCGTGGTGCGCTGGCACCTGGACAGCGGCCTTATCGTGATCCCGAAATCGGTCACGCCGTCGCGCATCCGCGAAAACTTCGAGGTGTTTGATTTCAAACTCGATAAGGACGAACTGGGCGAGATCGCCAAGCTGGACGTCGGCAACCGCCTCGGGCCGGATCCGGATACCCTGTAACCCCTCCCCAAGCCCTCTCCCGTCGGAGGGGGCTTTCCCTTCCCGCGCATTGCTCCCTTGCGCCGCCTGACGTTATGATGACGACGCCGGAGGCCTCGCCCGCCGGTTAACGCCGTTAAAAAACAGACAAGCACGGAGCACCATGAAATTCTCTTTCTCACACGGGTTACGGCTGGGCATGCTTTGCGTCATGCTGGTGCTGGCGGGTTGCGCCGGCAAGAAACAGCGCGTCAGCTACGATCGCCACGCTTTCGATAGCGCCATTAAAGACGCCGCCAGCGAATACGGCGTGGACGCCAAGCTGATCACCGCCATGATCCAGGTGGAGTCCGGCTTCAACCCCGCGGCGGTGAGCAAATCCAACGCTATCGGCCTGATGCAGCTGAAAGCCGATACCGCCGGCTGCGATGCCTACCGCTACAAAGGCAAACGCGGCTGCCCGGACGATGACGACCTGCGGGATCCCGACACCAATATCGATCTCGGCGCCGCCTACCTGGCCACCTTGCAAAAACAGCAGCTTAAAGGGATCACGAACCCTGTTACGCTGCGCTACGCCACCATCATCGCCTACGTCAACGGCACCGGCGCGCTGCTGCGCACCTTCTCCAGCAACCGTCAGCAGGCCATCGCGATGATCAACAACCTGTCGCCGGAAGCCTTTAACTGGCACGTGCGCAAATACCACCCCGCTCCGCAGGCGCCGCGCCATTTGATGAAAGTGGAAGCCGCCTACGATAGTTTGTGATGAGCAAAAGTAAAAAGGAGAACCCCAGGGTTCTCCTTTTTGTTTGCGCACGCGGCGTGGCCGTTACGGCTTGGCTTTGCGAATCGGTTTGCGCGGCGGCCGGTTGGACGGCGTGCGCTGCCGATTGATATCGGTATGCTTGGTCAGCGCCGGCCGGGTATGGCGCTGCAGGCGTTTCGCTTCGCGCTGCTCGTCGATGCTCGGCGCCGGCACCAGACACTCGCGGCGGCTGCCGATCAGGTGCTTCAGCCCCATCTCTTCCAGCGCGGTGCGGATCAGCGCCCAGTTGGCCGGGTCGTGGTAACGCAGCAGCGCCTTATGCAGGCGACGCTGGCGATCGCCGCGTGGCACCACCACGTCTTCGCTCTTGTACCCCACCTTGCTCAGCGGGTTTTTGCCGCTGTAATACATGGTGGTGGAGTTGGCCATCGGCGAAGGATAGAAGTTCTGCACCTGATCGAGGCGGAAACGGTTCTTCTTCAGCCACAGCGCCAGGTTCACCATGTCTTCATCGCGAGTGCCCGGGTGCGACGAGATGAAGTACGGGATCAGATACTGTTCTTTGCCCGCCTGCTTCGAATAGTGATCAAACAGCTGCTTGAAGCGATCGTAGCTGCCCATGCCCGGTTTCATCATCTTCGACAGCGGCCCTTCTTCGGTGTGCTCCGGCGCGATCTTCAGGTAGCCGCCGACGTGGTGGGTCGCCAGCTCCTTGATATAACGCGGATCTTCCACCGCCAGATCGTAACGAACCCCGGAAGCAATCAGGATCTTCTTGATGCCCTCCAGCGAACGCGCACGGCGATACAGTTTGATGGTCGGCTCGTGGTTGGTGTCCATGTAGGTGCAAATCTCCGGATACACGCACGAGGCGCGGCGGCAGGTCTGCTCGGCGCGCGGGTTGGTGCAGCGCAGCATATACATGTTGGCGGTCGGGCCGCCGAGATCGGAGATCACGCCGGTAAAGCCCGGCACCTTGTCGCGGATCTCTTCGATTTCACGAACGATCGAATCTTCCGAACGGCTCTGGATGATGCGCCCTTCGTGCTCGGTGATCGAACAGAACGAGCAGCCGCCGTAGCAACCGCGCATGATGTTCACCGAGAAACGGATCATGTCATAGGCCGGAATGCGATCCTGGCCGTAGGACGGATGCGGCACGCGCTGATAAGGCAGCGCGAAAACGCTGTCCATCTCCGGCGTGGTCAGCGGGATCGCCGGCGGGTTGATCCACACGTAGCGATCGCCGTGTTTCTGCATCAGCGCGCGGGCGCAGCCCGGGTTGGTTTCATGGTGCAAAATGCGCGAGGTGTGCGCATACAGCACCTTGTCGCCCTTCACTTTCTCGAAGGACGGCAGCAGCACGTAGGTCTTCTCCCACGGCTTTGGCTTGGCGGCGCGTACGGTGACAGGCTTGGCTTCCGGCTCTTTCGGCTTGGCGCCGTCGGCGCACGGCAGATCGTCGCCGTACGGGTTCGGGATAGCTTCGATGCGGCCCGGCTTGTCGAGACGGGTGGAATCCACGCCGCTCCAGCCCGGCAGCGCTTCTTTGCGCATCACCGCGGTATTGCGAATATCGTGGATGTCGCCGATCTTCTCACCGGCGGCCAGGCGATGCGCCACTTCAACCAGCGGGCGTTCGCCGTTGCCGTAGATCAGCATGTCGGCTTTGGAATCCACCAGCACCGAGCGGCGCACGGTATCCGACCAGTAATCGTAGTGGGCGATGCGGCGCAGGCTGGCTTCGATGCCGCCCAGCACGATCGGCACGTCTTTGTAGGCTTCTTTACAACGCTGGCTGTAGACCAGGGTGGCGCGATCCGGGCGCTTGCCGCCGACGTTGCCGGCGGTGTAAGCATCGTCGTGGCGCAGTTTGCGATCGGCGGTATAGCGGTTGATCATCGAGTCCATGTTGCCGGCGGTGATGCCGAAGAACAGGTTCGGTTTCCCCAACCGCATGAAATCTTCTTTGTTGCTCCAGTCCGGCTGCGCGATGATGCCGACGCGGAAGCCCTGCGCTTCCAGCATGCGGCCGATGATCGCCATGCCGAAGCTCGGGTGATCGACATAGGCGTCGCCGCTGATGATGATCACATCGCAGCTGTCCCAGCCCAGTTGATCCATCTCTGCTCGCGACATCGGTAAAAACGGCGCGGTGCCAAAACATTCCGCCCAATAAGGCTTATAGGAAAACAGTTCACGATCGGGTTGGATCAGGCTGGTGGTGCTCATTCTGCTGCTCTTTTTACAGGTTAATTAATCGCCGGGCGGCGATTATACGCACTAGCTGCAAAAAGAGCATGGTTATTTCGCTAACCGTTCACTTCGAATTCATAAACGTCGCTGCGGCACAAGATATCGCTGAACTCCAGCGCCTCACCCTGGGCGTTGCGGCTGGTTTGGGTGATGTGCAACAGCGGCGCGCCACACGGAACGTTGAGCAGCTCGGCAACCTCGTCGCTGCAGGACACCGCCTTCAGCAGAAAGTGTTTATCTTCGGGCACGATGCCACGCGATTGCCATAAGGCATACAGCGAATGCTCCAGCTGCCCCGGTTCGGGCAGGAAGCGCGGCGGAATATAGGTGGTTTCCAGCGAGACCGGGCTGCCGTTCAGCAAGCGCAAACGCCGCAGTTTGATCACCTCATCCCCCTCCGCCAGCCCCAGCGCCGCCGCGGCCTTGGCCGGCGCGCCGACCCGGGTACGCAGCAGCCATCGGTTGCTGACGCTGCTGCCGTGGCGCAGCGCCTGAGCGGTGAAACCGCTGTCCTTATCGAGGGAATAGCCGATGCGCATCGCCACGCGGGTGCCAACGCCCTGCTGCCGCGAAATCAGCCCCTTCTCCTCCAGCAGCTTCATCGCCTTGCTGACGGTGACGCGCGATAGCCCCAGGCCTTCCGCCATCTGCCGTTCCGGCGGCAAAAACGCCTCCGCCGCCAACACCTGCTGCCTGATTGCGGTTTCTATCGCCGTCGCCAGCTGAATATAACGCGGCGCTACCGCCCCCTGCGCCAGATGGCCACGCAGCCAGGCCATAAAATCCGTCATTCGCCCGCCCTCTTACCTATGCCATTTGTCTGGATTTCGTTTTTTATCCTATCGCCGATCCGGCGATAAGCCCCTCACCTTAACTAAAATATCGCTAATGTTTTCAGAGTGGCATCACAATTTTTGCCTAATGGACTTTCATTGGATCTAGATCGCGCGTAATCTGTGCTTATTGATGTTGATACATCAATCGCACCAACACCAGGGACCCACTTTAAAAACAATAAAAAACCCGCTGCCAGCCCTAAAGGATACCCTTCATGGCCGGTAGCGGGGATATACTGTCAGCACAAACGGCCGAGAATAAGCAACGTAGCTAATGGATAGCTTGCTCACTGCTCATAGCCACATCACAGGATCCCCTTGCGGTGGGCGCAACGGATCGATGTCGGCAAATAGAAACGTTCCCGCTTCGCCAAACCCCGCTGCAGACCCACTCTTTGACTACACTCATTGGCGCCGTGCGGCCGACGTGCCTCACCCGATAAGGCGGATACCGCCCTCATTTTGACAGACCCGGCGGTCTCAGCCGCTACACACTGCGCGGAATCGGCGTCTTCACCGACAACGGAATAGCCGGCGTCAACCGCGCCAACGGAATCGATTTTCAGTCAACTGCGGCGGCCCTCGCGGCCCTGCGCTACAGGGATCATTTGCTATGACCGATATCAATCGCAATGAAGCATGGAAGGTAGAAAGCACCGGTATCGATCGGGTGCCGGACGCGGAACAGACCGGCAAGCCCATCGAGCTGTTTTGGATCTGGTCGGCGGCCAATATCGGCATTCTCGGCGTGGTGTACGGCGCCATTATCGTCGGCTTCGGCTTATCCTTCCTGCAATCGGTACTCGCCGCGCTGGTCGGCGTCGCCAGCTTCGTGCTGGTCGGCCTCACCAGCTTCGCCGGCAAGCGCGGGCGCACCTCTACACTGACGCTCTCGCGGGTGATTTTCGGCCTGAAGGGCAACGTGGCGCCCACCCTGTTCAGTTGGATCAACCTGATGGGCTGGGAAGCGGTCAATGTGATCACCGGCACCCTGACGCTGGCGGCGCTGTTCGAGGCCTTCGGGTTGGGTAGCAGCCACCTGCTGACCGCGCTCAGCCTGCTGCTGTTCGGCGGGCTCACTGTCGTCGTCAGCCTGCTGGGGCAAAATACCGTGGTCTGGATGCAAAGCTGGTTCAGCCGCATCTTCGGCACCATGACGCTGATCGTGGTGCTCTATATCCTGTTCAACACCGAGTGGAGCCAGGTGCTGGCGCTGCCTTCCGGCAGCTGGTTGACCGGCTTCCTGCCGGCGGTATCGGTGATCGCCGCCGGCACCGGCATCAGCTGGGCGATTGCCGGCGCCGATTACAGCCGCTATCAAAGCCCGAGCTCGTCGAGCAAAAGCATTTTCGCCGCGGTAATGGGCGGCGCCTGTTTGCCGCTGATGCTGCTGATGCTGGCCGGCATCCTGCTTTCCGTGCAGCTGCCCGATCTGGCCAGCGCCGCCAACCCCATCGCGCTGATAGGCTCCGTGCTGCCCGCCTGGATGGCGATCCCTTATCTGCTGGCCGCCACCGCCGGCATCGTCACCATCGCGGTGCTCAGCCTGTATTCCGCCAGCCTTAACCTGCTGACCATCGGCGTGCAGGTCAAACAGTGGCTGGCGGTGTCGATCGACGCGGTCGTAGTGCTGGGCATCGCCCTGTATGTGCTGTTCATCTCCGGCGATTTCATGGGGCCGTTCATCTCCTTCCTGGTGTTCTGCGGCGTCTTCCTGGCGGCCTGGGAGGCGATTTTCCTGCTCGATTACCTGTGCCTGCGCCGCCGCCACGGGTATGATGGCAACGCTTTGTACGGCCTGCATGGCCAGAACCGCGGCGTGCGCAAAGCCCCGCTGTTCTGCTGGTTCCTCGGCGCCCTGTGCGGCCTGCTGGTCACCAAAACCGGTTTTATCGACGGCCCGCTGGCCAAAGGCTTGTTCGCCGATTCCAGCCTGGGGCTGTTTGTGTCGTTCGCGGTGAGTCTGATCGCTTACGGTCTGTACCTGACCCAACGCAGAGAACATCAATGAGTGAGTGGGAAGCTGTAACACCTGTCCTGGTTATTGGGGGCGCGGTCGGCGATCTGGTGATGACGCTGCCGCGCCTGCCGACCAGCGGCGAAGATATCGAAGCCCAGCCGCAGGCGCGGCAAATCGGCGGCTGCGCGTTCAACGTGGCGCGCGCGCTGGTGCGCCTGGAAACGCCGGTGATTAACGGCATGCCGGTTGGCAACGGCGAATGGGGCGCGGCTGCCGAAGCCGCCATGGGCGAGCTGGGGCTGGAGGTGCTGTTGCGCCACGGCCAGATGGACAACGGCTGGTGCCTGGCGCTGGTGGAGCCGGACGGCGAACGCACCTTCATCACGGTTTCCGGCTGCGAAAGCCAATGGAATAAAGCGCAGCTGGCGACGCTGCCGCTGACGGAGCACACCCTGATCTACGCCAGCGGCTACGAGCTGGCGGGCGAAAGCGGCGAAGCGCTGCGCGAGTGGCTGACGCGCATGCCGTTCGACCAACCGCGCCTGATCGATCCCGGCCCGCGCATCGCTCAGCTCAGCGAAGATTTCTTCGCCATGCTCAGCGACAGCCACACCCTATTGACGCTCAACCGCGACGAAGTGGCCGCGCTGTGCGGCGCCGGTGACGCCGTGGAGGCCGCGCAGCGCTATGCCGCCGCCCGCAACCTGACGCTGATCTGCCGCCTGGATCGCGACGGCGCGTGGATCTGCGACGGCCGCACGCCGCCGCAGCACGTTCCCGCCTATCCGGTAGACGTCGTCGATACCATCGGAGCAGGCGATGCCCACTGCGCCGGTTTACTGGCGGGCCTGTCCGCCGGCTGGCCGCTGCCGCAGGCGGTCGATCTGGCTAACCGGGTCGCCGCCTGCGTGGTGGCCAGCCTCGGGGCCGCCAATCCGCCGGACTGGCCGCAGTTGCAACAGCGCTTCCCGCAGGCCTGACGTTTCAGGGCGCAGCCTGGCTGCGCCCTCTGCCTTACTGCGCCGCCACCGCGCTCTCCTGCGGCTGGTGGCGATAGTTGAAGCTCAACGCGAACACGATCCCCAGCACCAGCGTATACAGCGCAAACACCAGCCAGATGCTCTGCCAGTCTTTCACGCCGTCATGGCTGAAGAAGTCCACCACCTCGCCGCTGGCAAGCGCCCCCAAATAGGCGCCCAACCCGTTCACCATGGTCATGAACAGCCCCTGCGCGCTGGCGCGGATGCGGTGATCGGCCTCTTTCTCGACGAAGATGGCGCCGGAGATATTAAAGAAGTCGAACGCACAGCCGTAGACGATCATCGACAGCAGCAGCAGAACGAAACCAAAGCCGACCGGCGTGCCATACGCCAGGAACAGGAAACGCAGCGTCCAGGCCGCCATGCTGATCAGCATCACCTGCTTGATGCCGTAACGGCGCAGGAAGAAGGGAATGGTGAGGATAAAGAACACTTCGGAGATCTGCGACAGCGACAGCAGCACCGCCGGATACCGGACGCTGAGGCTGTCCTGATACAGCGGATTGAGCGACAGATCGTGCAGGAACGGGTTGCCGAAGGTATTGGTTATCTGCAGCGCCGCCCCAAGCAACATGGCGAACAGGAAAAACAGCGCCATGCGCCGCTGGCGGAACAGCACCAGCGCATCCAGCCCCAGCACGCTCACCCAGCTCTTTGACTCGGCCGCACGGTTGGTCGGGCAGCGCGGCAGCGTCAGCGAATAGGCGGACAGCAGCAGCGACGCCGCAGAAGCCAGGTACAGCTGCAGATTGCTGAGCTCGATTTGGCTAAAGCCGACCAGCCACATCGCCAGAATGAACCCCACTGTGCCGTACACCCGCACCGGCGGAAAGTCTTTCACCGTGTCAAAGCCGTGCTTCTCGAGGCAAAAATAGGAAATGGCGTTGGAGAGCGCGATGGTCGGCATATAGACCATGGCGTTGAACAGCATCACCCAGAACATCAGCATCGGTTGCTCAACCTGCGCCGCGCAGTACAGCGCCAGCGCCCCGAGCAGGTGGCAAAGCGCATACAGATAGTTGGCCTTCATCCACCGATCGGCAATGATGCCCGCCAGCCCCGGCATGATCAGCGCAGCGATGCCTTTGGCGCTGTAAACCATCCCCACCTGCATGCCGCTGAAATGCAGCGTGTTGATCATGTAGGAGCCCAGCGTCACCAGCCAGGCACCCCAGATAAAGAACTGCAGGAAAATCATGACTTTCAATCGTGTTTTTATCGCCATCGCCATCACCTTGTTATTATGCTTTCAACGATGATTGATGCGGCAGGCCCCCTGCAGCCCGCCGCCGGTTTGCTTGCGCTATTACAGCGTTTTGAACAGCTCGCGGATCAGGCGCATGAAATCGTCCGCCGCCAGCGCCGCGCAGCTGAGCGTTTGCTCATGGGAGAGCGGCGTATCCGACAGCCCTTCGGCGTAGTTGGTCATCGCGGATACCACCAGCACCTTGAGGCCGCAGTGGCGCGCCGTCAGGACTTCCGGCACGATCGACATGCCCACCACGTCACAGCCCAGGGTCTGCATCATGCGGATCTCCGCCGGCGTTTCGAAATTCGGCCCGGTGTAGGCGGCGAATACCCCTTCCGCCAGCGGAATGCCCGCACTCTCGGCCACCGCCGCCAGCTGGGCGCGCAGATCGCGATCGTAGGCGTTTGCCAGGCTAAAGAAGCGCGGCCCGAAGCGCTCGTCGTTGGCGCCGACCAGCGGCGATTCCGGCATGAAGTTGATATGATCGGTAATGGCCACCAGGCTGCCCGGCGCCACCGAGCGGCGCAGCGAACCGGCGGCGTTGGTCGCCAGCAGGAATTCGCAGCCCAGCAGTTTGAAGGTGCGCACCGCGGTGGTCATCACCTGCATGCCGCGCCCTTCATAGAAATGACCGCGCCCTTTCATGCACAATACCGGTACGCCCTCCAGCTTGCCGGCGACCAGTTGCCCAGCATGGCCGGCGACGCCGCTCACCGGAAAGCCCGGCAGCTCCGCGTAGTCGATGGTGACGGTTTCGGTCATCACCTCCGCCAGGGCGCCGAGCCCGGAGCCGAGAATCAAGGCCGCTTTCGGCTGGAAACCCGGCAGGCGTGCGCGGACGACATCGGCGCAGGTAAAAGCATCTTCTTGATTAAACATCGTATTCTCTCTTTCAGCGGGGGATAATAATCCCCATAGTAGAGAGCGAGGCTCAGCCGAGACCAATACATTCTTGGCGGCCGATTTATTCCATTTACCTATAAGTTGAGCTGCGTCACAAGGAGACGATATCCCGGATGAATCAGCCCCATGCCCTGCCCGATCCCGGCCGGATTAACTTCCGCCTGCTGCACTATTTCCGCGTAGTGGCGGAAGAGATGAACTTCACCCAGGCGGCTCGGCGGCTGAATATGTCACAGCCGCCGCTCAGCAAGCACATCAAGGAGCTGGAGAGCCAGCTCGGCGTGGTGCTGTTCAAACGCACCACCCGCTCCATGACGCTGACGCCGGCCGGCCGCACGCTGCTGCGCAACGTCGAGCGGCTGCTGGATCAGGCCGACAGCGCGCTGCATCAGGTGCAACAGATGGGGCGCGGCGAAGGCGGCCACATGGTGGTCGGCATGGTCGGCACCTCGGCCTGGGGCGGCCTGATCGCGGCGCTGCGGCGGTTCAGCAAGCAAAGCGCCGGCGTCACCTGGTCGTTGAACGAATTGACGCCCAGCCAGCAAATCGCCGCGCTGCAAAAGCGGCATATCGATATCGGGGTCTGGCGAGAAGCGCAGCAGCAGACGCTGCCGGGGTTGACCTGCCAACGGTTGGCGAGCGAAAGCATCGCCGTGGTGCTGCCGCTCGATCATCCGCTGGCGCAGCAGGAAAACATCCCGCTGGCGGCGCTGCAAAACGACAGCTTCATCGTGCTGCCACCGCATGAGGCCAGCCTGGGGCTGTATCTGCACAATCTGTGCCTGCAGCAGGGATTCTTGCCGGACGTCGCTTATCAGGTCAACGAGCCGCAAACCTTGCTGGCGCTGGTGGCGGAAGGCTGCGGCATTACGCTGCTGCCGGACAGCTATGGCCGCATTCCGTGGCCCGGCGTCCGCTTTTGCTCGCTGCAGCAGGCGCCGCCGGCGGATCTGTATGCGGTTTACCGCACCGACAGCGTCACGCCGGTGGTGCAGGCCTTTCTGGAGATGCTGCGGGCGCCGTAAGCGGCCCGCAGCGCAGATTACATCGTCGGCTGCACCATCAGCTGGCCGGCGGTGCCGCGATCGGCCATTTCCAGCGTCTGGCTGTAATACAGGAACGGGAAATGTTCGGAGGTAGGTTGGTTGAAATACACCAGCAGCTCAACGTCGCCATCGACCCAGACGGTGTCCTTCCAGCCGCGATCTTCCGCCATCGGCTGCGCGCCGTTGACGCGTTTGATCAGGAACTGCACGCCCTGAATATGGAACGACTGCGGCGTATCCGCATGAATGTTCCAGCGTTCCCAGGTGCCTTGCTGCGCCTGCACGTCGATGCGGTTCATGTCCCAAATCGCGCCGTTGATGCCAACGCCGCCGTCGCCCAAGCGGAAATCGCGGGTGCGGCTGGCGCTGCCGTCCAACAGCTGATCCGCCAGCAGGCGCATCGGCAGGTTGTCGGTCACCAGTGGCAGCAGGCCGGTCGGGCGCAGCGTCAGCACCTGGGTGGACACCAGAATGCTCGACGGCTCGAACAGGCCGCGCAGGCGATCCATAATGCCAGCCGCTTCACCGGCGGTGATGGTCACCTCGTCGCCCTTCGACATGTCGATCAGCACTTCCCGGCGTTCGCCCGGCGCCAGCGACAGCTGCTGCACCGCGACCGGCGCAGGCAGAAAGCCCTGATCGCTGGCGATCACGTTGAATGGGCGCCCGTCGCTGAGCTGCAGGGTATAGCGGCGCGCGTTGGAGGCGTTGAGCAGGCGCAAACGCACCCAGCCGCGCGACACTTCGACATACGGGTTTTGCACGCCGTTGACCAACAGCGTATCGCCGACGAAGCCGCCCTGCGACGGCGCATCGTATTGCGGCGTGCCGAAGTTATCGAAGCGCTTGTCCTGAATGATCAGCGGGAAATCGTCGACGCCGTAGTGGTTGGGCAGCGGCAGCGCTTTGCTGACGGCATCTTCCACCAGCCACAGCCCGGCCAGCCCGTTGTAAACGTGCGGCGCCATGCGGTTCGGCGTGTTGGCGTGGTACCAGCAGGTGGCTGCCGCCTGACGAATAGGCAGCACCGGCGACCAGTCGACGTTCGGCGACATCATGCGCGGCGCGCCGCCCATCAGCGTGCCCGGCACCTGCAACCCGCTGACGGTCATCGCCACCGGCTCCTGCAGGCGGTTGCTGTAGATCAGCTTGACGTCGTCGCCGCTGTAAACCCGCACCGTCGGCCCCAAATACATGCCGTTGACGCCCCACACCGCCGCTTTGCGGTTATCCATAAACGCCCAGTGGGCGCGCTGCAGGGTCAGGAACAGCGGCTGACCGCGGCGAGACTCCAGCAGCGGCGGAATGGGTAATGGGGTCTGCGTTCCGCTCGCCTCTGCCCTCAGCGGCACGGCGCTCGCGCACAGCGCCAGGCCCGATGCCTGTAAAAACTGACGTCGACTGAGTGACATATTTTCTCCATGAAAAGCAATAACTAAACCGTGTGCAAAACCCAAACGCCCGCCAATCAAGATTAGCAGGCGCTCAGGCGTTAACGGCGCTGAACGCCAATTAAAAACGTATTCTTTGAAGCCGGTAGACTCTTATTTTTTGGCGGCGTTGCGCTGGGCGACTTCGGCGTCCAATTCGGCGATCTTCGCCTCCATCAGCTCGCGGCAATGGGCCGCCAGCTCGCGCACGTTTTCTTTACCGTATTTGCTGGTATCCACCGGCGCCAACATCTCGACGATCACATGACCGTTATTCCAGCGATTAAGATTTATATTACCGCTGGTGGTCGATACGCAGATCGGCACAATCGGCACGCCGGCGGCGATGGCCGCGTGAAACGCGCCGGTTTTAAACGGCATCAGCCCGCGACCGCGGCTGCGGGTCCCTTCCGGGAACATCCAGATCGAAATGTCTTTCTTTTTGAACTGCTCCGCCACCTGGGCGATGGTGCCGTGCGCCTTGGCGCGATTATCACGATCTATCAGCAGATTACCGGTCAGCCAATACAGCGGGCCGAAAAACGGGATCCACACCAGACTTTTTTTACCGACGGTCACGGTGCGCGGCTGCACGATATTCGAGGCCGTCACCATGTCGTAGTTATTTTGGTGGTTGGCGATATAGATGCAGTTGCCGTTGTTGGCCGCATCGGCCGGCACGCGGGTTTCAACCTTGATGCCGAACAGCGTCGACAGGCGGCCGAAAAGGTGGCCGAAGGTCGCCACATGGCGGGGATTGCGCGGGCTGAACAAGCAATAAACAGAACCGAAAATACACACCAGAATACAGAAAAGAGTGGCGAGAACGGCACGCAAAATCAATAACATAACAACCTCATTAGCACACTGCCAACGCAGTTTACTTCGCTGCGCAGATTCCTTTACTCATTATTTGCCGGCCAGGCGATAAGCACGCCGATGTCGCCTGCCTTTCTCGCTATTTTCCCGCCAGCCGGCAATACGCACAATAATTTTATGCGCAGAAATGTTAACTATTTGGAAAATAAACGCCAGCAAAAATAAATAAGGCGGCCACAGCATGCTGCGACCGCCCGTTAACGCTAGCGCCAACGCTTACTCTTCGCTATCGCCGCCCGACGCCCGCACCGGCGCATCCACTTCAACGCGATCGATGCGCTGCAGGCCGCGCGGCAGCTGGGTGCCCTTGCGACCGCGCTCTGCACGGAACTTCTGCAGATCTTCCGGCCGCAGCGTCAGCTTGCGTTTGCCGACGTGCAGCGTGACGGACGCCTGCGGCGGCAGCACGAACAGCCAGGCCAGCTTGTCTTCACCGGCCGCCGCCTGGGCTGCCGGAATGGAGACGATCTTGTTGCCTTTGCCCTTCGACAGCTGCGGCAGATCGGCAACCGGGAACATCAGCATGCGCCCGGCGGCGGTGATCGACAGCAGCATGTCGTCTGCGCCGTGGATCTCCATCGGCGGCAGCGCCCTGGCGTTGTCCGGCAGCGTGATCATCACCTTGCCGGCGCGGTTGCGCGCCACCAGATCGTTGAAGGTGCAAACGAAGCCGTAACCGGCATCGGACGCCATCAGCAGCTTCTGATCGTCGGCCGCCATCAGCACCTGCTCAATGGTGGCGCCCGGCGGCGGCGTCAGCTTGCCGGTCAGCGGCTCGCCCTGCCCGCGCGCCGAAGGCAGCGTCATCGGATCGAGCGCGTAGCTGCGCCCGGTGGAGTCGATGAACACCACCGGCTGGTTGCTCTTGCCGCGCGCCGCGCCGCGGAAGCTGTCGCCGGCCTTGTAGCTCAGGCCGGCCGGATCGATGTCGTGGCCCTTGGCGCTGCGCACCCAGCCCATTTCAGACAGCACGATGGTCACCGGCTCGGACGGCACGAAGTCGTGCTCGCTCATCGCCTTGGCTTCCGCACGCTCGGTCAGCGGCGAACGGCGATCGTCGCCGTAGGTCTGCGCGTCGGCCTGGATCTCTTTCTTAATCAGCGTGTTCAGCTTGCGCTCGGACGCCAGCAGCGCCTGCAACTGATCGCGCTCTTTCGCCAGCTCATCCTGCTCGCAGCGGATCTTGACCTCTTCCAGCTTGGCCAGGTGACGCAGTTTCAGCTCGAGGATCGCTTCCGCCTGGGTGTCGGAGATGCCGAAACGCTGCATCAGCACCGGCTTCGGTTCATCCTCGCTGCGGATGATGTGGATCACCTCGTCGATGTTGAGGAACGCCACCAGCAAACCTTCGAGGATATGCAGGCGTTTCAGCACTTTCTCGAGGCGGTAGTTCAGGCGGCGGCGCACCGTGTCGCGACGGTAGGCCAGCCATTCGGTGAGGATCTCCACCAGCCCTTTGACCTGCGGGCGGTTATCCAGACCGATCATGTTCATGTTGATGCGGTAGCTGCGCTCCAGATCGGTGGTGGCGAACAGGTGGTTCATCACCTGTTCCAGATCGATACGGTTGGAGCGCGGCACGATCACCAGACGCGTCGGGTTTTCGTGGTCGGATTCATCGCGCAGATCTTCGACCATCGGCAGCTTCTTGGCGCGCATCTGGCTGGCGATCTGCTCCAGCACCTTGGCGCCGGACACCTGGTGCGGTAAGGCGGTGATCACCGCGCTGCCGTCTTCTTTCTTCCACACGGCGCGCATGCGCACCGAGCCGCGGCCGCTCTGGTAAATTTTGCGGATTTCATCGCGCGGGGTGATGATCTCGGCTTCGGTCGGGAAGTCCGGCCCCTGCACGAATTCGAGCAGGTCATCGAGCGAGGCGCCCGGCTTGTCGAGCAGCGCCACCGCCGCCGCCGCGACTTCGCGCACGTTGTGCGGCGGAATGTCGGTCGCCATGCCGACGGCGATGCCGGTGGTGCCGTTCAGCAGGATATTCGGCAGGCGCGCCGGCAACATCTTCGGCTCTTGCAGCGTGCCGTCAAAGTTCGGGATCCAGTCGACGGTGCCCTGCCCCAGCTCGGCCAGCAGCACTTCGGCGTATTTGGAAAGGCGCGATTCGGTATAACGCATCGCCGCAAACGACTTGGGATCGTCCGGCGCCCCCCAGTTCCCCTGGCCGTCCACCAGCGGATAGCGGTACGAGAACGGCTGCGCCATCAGCACCATGGCTTCATAACACGCGCTGTCGCCATGCGGGTGGTATTTACCCAGCACGTCGCCCACGGTACGGGCGGATTTCTTGAATTTGGCGCTGTTGTTCAGCCCCAGCTCAGACATGGCGTAGATGATACGGCGTTGTACCGGCTTCAAGCCGTCGCCAATATACGGCAACGCCCGATCCATGATGACGTACATGGAATAGTTCAGATAGGCGTTTTCAGTGAATGTGTGCAGCGGTAAACGCTCTACACCATCATGAGTCAGATCACTCATTACTCAATTATCCTCAGACCGTGGCTTGGCAATCCCTGGACGACAATAAGGCATCGCTTGTCGATTCTGCCCGCGATAGTAACCCATCTGCGGGGTAGCTGTCACAGTTGGCGCAAGGATCGCCGACCGAAGCCGCTGCCATCAGGGGGTTTAGGCAAAATTCCACCGAGATTGTTGATTAGGAGTCAACACTGTTGTGCCTGCCGTCACGTTTTTACTTGCTTAGTCAGCGATTACACTCTCGTTCAGCAAGCTGTTTTTGCGCACTGCAGCGGAAAACGGCATCAATCTTAACTCTGACGGGAGCCGCAAAAGATGAGCAATATCCTGATTATCAACGCTAAAAAGCAATTCGGCCATTCCAACGGCGAACTCAATCAAACCCTGAGCGACGTGGCGGAAAGCTTCTTGCGCGATCTGCAGCACGAGGTTCAGGTCACGGTGGTCGACGACGGTTATGACATTGACGCCGAGGTGCAGAAATACCTATGGGCCGACGCGGTTATCTATCAGATGCCGGGTTGGTGGATGGGCGAACCCTGGATCCTGAAAAAATACATCGACGAAGTGTTCACCGCCGGCCACGGCAGCCTGTACGCCAGCGATGGCCGCACCCGCTCCGACGCCGGCAAGAAGTACGGCTCCGGCGGCCTGATACAGGGGAAAAAATACCTGCTGAGCCTGACCTGGAACGCCCCGCTGGAAGCTTTTACCGATCCCGATCAGTTCTTCCACGGCGTCGGCGTTGACGGCGTCTACCTGCACTTCCACAAGGCCAACCAGTTCCTGGGGATGGAAGCCTTGCCGACCTTTATCTGTAATGACGTGATAAAACAACCGGATATCGAAACGGATATCGCACGTTATCGCGAGCATCTGGCGGCAGTTTTTGCTTAACTGACAGAAAAGGGCTTAGCCAACGAGGTAATGATGATCACCGTAATCGCAGAAATCAAAGTTAAACCCGGCCACCGCGCCACCGTGTTACAAGCCATTGAAAAATTGATGCCGTTGGTGCTGGCGGAAGAAGGTTGCGGCGAATACACGCCGATGATAGACAGCCGCACGCAGGCGCCCTGGCAGAAACGTTCGCCGGACTCGGTGTTTATGCTGGAAAAATGGCAAAGCCAGGCGCATTTGGAAAAACACCTGCAGATCGACCATATGCTCAAGCACCGCGAGACCATCAAGGACTACGTGCTGGGCACCGAGCTCTACGTACTGGAAAACGCGCTGTAATCCCTTCAGTGGCCCTCTGCGGCCTCTGGCGGTTCTCCCTCAAGGCGGGCGCTGACGTAGTCGAGAAAACAGGTGAGGCGCGCCGTCAGTTGAGCGTTGTGGTAATACACCGCATTGATCGGCTGACGCACGTCCAGCGTCTCCCGCACCAACAGCGGCACCAGCCTGCCCGCTTCGCGATCGCGTCGGGTCATAAAGTCCGCCAGCTGCACAATGCCCGCCCCGCGCAGCGCCAATTCACGCAGCGTCTCCCCGCTGGAGGCCGAGATCGTCGGTTCGATGCCGAAATGCCGCGCCTGCCGGTGACGCAGCGGCCACTGATTCAGCGATTCCGGGTAGGTGAACCCCAACAGGCAATGGCGATGCAAATCTTCCGCGCAGCGCGGTTCACCATGCCGTTGCAGGTAGTCCGGGCTGGCGAGGATGCGCAATCGGCTGTTGCCCAGCAGGCGCGCATGGAGCGTGGAGTCACGCAGTGCGCCGATGCGGATCGCGATGTCGGCGCGTTTCTCCAGCAGGTCGATATTGCGATCGTCGGTGTCCAGCTCCAGCTCAATCTGCGGATAACGGCGGCGGAATTCCGCCACCATCGGCACCAGCACGTGCGCCATGAAGGGGGCGGCGGCGTTAACCCGCAGCCGACCGGCGGGCTGTTGTCGCCGCAACGCCATCAGCTCTTCGGCCTGTTCCACCGAACGCAGGATTTCGCGCGCAGGCGCCAGGAAGCTCTGCCCTTCTTCGGTCAGGCTCAGGCGGCGCGTGGTGCGGCGCAATAGCGTAGCGTCGAGCTTCGTTTCCAAGCGACTGAGTGCGCGGCTGACGCCGGAGGTGGTTTGGCCGAGCCGATCGGCGGCGGCGGTGACCGAACCGCTGTCGACCACCG
The DNA here is from genome assembly GCF_052168715.1 of Serratia sp. CY44782. Classification (NCBI taxonomy): domain Bacteria; kingdom Pseudomonadati; phylum Pseudomonadota; class Gammaproteobacteria; order Enterobacterales; family Yersiniaceae; genus Serratia; species Serratia sp. CY44782. Next base: position 285,647 of record NZ_JBJNME010000007.1, on the reverse strand, counting down.
CAGTGAACGCCAGCAGCTCTTCGAAGGTGATCTTCACGCGGTTCGCCCCAGGTTGACGGGCGCCGCATGCAACGCCCTGCGGGAAAGCAGGCCCGGCGTTTCACCGGGCCAGGGTCAGGCTCAGACCGCCAGTTCGGCCATGTCGCCTTTGTCTTGCAGCCAGTTGCGGCGGTCTTCCGAACGCTTCTTGGCCAACAGCATGTCCATCACCGCCAGCGTCTGATCGACGTCATCCTCTGCCACCGTCAGTTGCACCAGACGGCGGGTGTTCGGATCGAGGGTGGTTTCGCGCAGCTGCAGCGGGTTCATCTCGCCCAGCCCTTTAAAGCGCTGTACGTTCGGCTTGCCCTTCTTGCGCTTCAGCTGTTCCAGCACGCCGGCTTTCTCTTCTTCATCCAGCGCGTAGAACACCTCTTTACCGAGATCGATGCGGTACAGCGGCGGCATGGCGACATAGACATGGCCGCCTTTCACCAGCGAACGGAAGTGGCGCACGAACAGCGCGCACAGCAGCGTGGCGATATGCAGGCCGTCGGAGTCCGCATCCGCCAGGATGCAGATTTTGCCGTAGCGCAGCTGGCTGAGATCTTCGCTGTCCGGATCGATGCCGATCGCCACGGAAATGTCGTGCACTTCCTGCGAGGCCAGCACTTCGTCCGAGGAGACTTCCCAGGTATTCAGGATCTTGCCCTTCAGCGGCATGATCGCCTGATATTCACGATCGCGCGCCTGCTTGGCCGATCCGCCCGCCGAGTCCCCTTCCACCAGGAACAGTTCGGTCATGGCCAGATCCTGCGAGGTGCAGTCCGCCAGCTTGCCCGGCAGCGCCGGCCCGCTGGTCAGCTTCTTGCGCACCACTTTCTTGGCGGCGCGCAGACGGCGCTGGGCGCTGGAGATCGCCAGCTCGGCCAGCTGTTCCGCCGCCTGAACGTTCTGGTTCAGCCACAGGCTGAAGGCGTCTTTCACCACGCCGGAAACGAAGGCCGCGCACTGGCGCGAGGAGAGACGCTCTTTGGTCTGCCCGGCGAACTGCGGATCCTGCATCTTCACCGACAGCACGTAGGCGCAGCGATCCCAGATATCCTCCGCCGACAGCTTCACGCCGCGCGGCAGAATATTGCGGAATTCGCAGAACTCGCGCATCGCGTCCAGCAGCCCCTGACGCAGACCGTTGACGTGGGTGCCGCCCTGCATGGTCGGGATCAGGTTGACGTAGCTTTCGGTCAGCAGCTCACCGCCTTCCGGCAGCCACAGCAGCGCCCAGTCCACCGCTTCGGTGTCACCGGCGAAATTGCCGACGAACGGCGCTTCCGGCAGGGTAATCAGGCCGTTAACCGCTTCCATCAGGTAGTCGGTCAGGCCGTCCTGGTAGCACCAGCGCTGTTCGGTGTTGTTCACCTTGTCGATGAAATATATCTCGACGCCGGGGCACAGCACCGCTTTGGCTTTCAGCAGGTGAGTGAGGCGCGATACCGAGAAGCGCGGGCTGTCGAAGAACTGTTCGTCCGGCCAGAAGTGCACGCTGGTGCCGGTGTTGCGTTTGCCGCAGGTGCCGGTCACCGTCAGATCCTGCACCTTGTCGCCGTTTTCGAAGGCGATGCCGTAGACGTTGCCGTCGCGGCGCACGTTGACTTCCACCCGTTTCGACAGGGCGTTGACCACCGAGATGCCAACGCCGTGCAGGCCGCCGGAGAACTGGTAGTTTTTATTCGAGAATTTACCGCCGGCGTGCAGCCGGCACAGGATCAACTCAACCGCCGGCACGCCCTCTTCCGGGTGGATGTCCACCGGCATGCCGCGGCCGTCGTCGATCACTTCCAGCGACTGATCGGCGTGCAGAATCACGTCGATACGCTTGGCGTGACCAGCCAACGCTTCGTCGACGCTGTTATCGATCACCTCTTGGCCGAGGTGGTTTGGGCGCGTCGTGTCGGTATACATGCCGGGACGACGGCGCACTGGTTCTAGACCGCTGAGTACTTCAATGGCATCAGCGTTATAGCTGGATTGAGTCATCGTTGATTATTTTTTCGTGGTTAAAGGGAGGTGCCGGAACGGTCCGTCAGACCGCGTTTAGCCCTAAAAAATCCACAATCTGGGGGAAGTAGTGCTCGAAACCGACGAAGGCGTGGTTTCCACCCGACTCCACCGTTTGCCGACACGCGGTGTAATACGCCACTGCCTGGCCGTAATCGAGAATTTCATCGCCCGTTTGCTGCAGCAGCCAGATTAAATCCGGCGACTCCAAGGGATCGATCTGCATCACTTTCAGATCGTAAACGTGACGTGACTCTAACACATATTGCTGGCCGGTGTAGGGGTTCTCGTTGGCGCCGAGATAGTCAACCAGCAGCTCAAACGGCTTGACCGCCGGGTTGACCACCACCGCCGGCAGCGAAAAACACTGCGACAGCCAGGTGGCGTAATAGCCGCCGAGCGAAGAGCCGACCAGCCCGAGCGTTTGGCCGGCGCGCTCCAGCACCAGATTCTCCAGCATCTCGGCGGCCTCCGCCGGAAAAGCCGGCAGCTGCGGCACCAGCATCTGGATATCGGGATGGTGCTCAGCCAGCCAGGCCTTGAAGGCCACCGCCTTGGCCGACTGCGGCGAGCTGTTGAAACCGTGCAGGTAGAGCAGTGTCGAAGGCATCAGTATCCATCCGAGTCCATATCGGGGCGGAAATCGTCGTTTTCCAGGCGGAACACCTGCGTCTCGACGCGGCCATCCGGCAACAGATCGAGGTAGCGCCAGCCGGGGGAGACGTCGTCGATGGTGAAGTTCGTGCAGTGCGGCTTGAATTGCACGCAGGTCGAGGGCGTCGCCAAAAGGCGCCGGCCCTGCCATTCCAGATCCAGATCCTGGTGAATGTGCCCGCACACTACGGTATTCACTTTCGGATAACGCAGCAAGATCGCACCCAGCATATGCGGGTTGCGCAGGCTGTGCTGATCAAGCCAGGTACAGCCGGAAGGCAGCGGATGATGGTGCAGCAGCAACAGCGTATAGCGCTCGGGGTGAGCCTGCAGGCAGCGCTCCATCCACTCGAGCTGGTATTCGCTCAATTCGCCGTGCGGCACGCCGAACACCTGGCTGTCCAACATCAGCACCTGCCAGTTATCGCCCAGCAGCACCTGTTTGGAAGGCGCGATACCGGCGGCGGCCAACGCGTCGACCATCGCCGGTTGAAAATCGTGGTTACCCGGCAGCCACACGCAGGGGGCCGGCAGTTGCGCGATGCCGGCGGCGAAGTGGCGGTACGCCTCCTGCGAATGATCCTGCGCCAAATCTCCCGTGGCGACGATCAAGTCGACATCGCGGCGCTGCGCCTGGATGGCGTCCAGCACCGCGTGATAGCTGCGATAGGTATTGATGCCGAGCAACGTCTCGTGTTCGCCGGCAAAAAGGTGGGTATCTGTTATTTGTAGAATCCTGACCGCGGCCCCACTCGCCACGGGCAGTTTAAACAGGCTTTCCAAATGGTGTCCTTTGTTATTTCAGTCTGTCTAACAAACCGGAACCGCCATCGCTCCATGCGCCAAACAGTAGCGCAGCCAATCAGCAAGAAACTGGTTAATTTGATGCTTTTCGTCGCGTTGATGCAACTTTTTATTAGGATAATCATAACGCGCTTTAAAGCGGTAGATCTGCTGACTGGAACACACTTCCGCAACCATGGCGTCATGGTACAGCCGCACCGTCATCGCGGGCAGGCTCCAGTAGCTGACCGCCGGAAAGATCTGCTCGATCTCCACCAGCGACGTGTAACGCGTGGACTCAACGATGGTCAAACGATAGCCGGCGCCGTTCACCTGATAAGTCACCGTTTCGCCCGCTTCGTCGTTGCGCGGCAACAAGCGGCGCAATTGCGCGAAGTTGGTTTCGCACAATCTCATCATTTCGGGGAAATCAGGGGTATAGCGCTGTTTCATTAGTTGGCCCACTCTTTTCTCAACGATTCATGGTGCAACGCCAGCCATTGCAATGCAATCACTGATGCGGCGTTATCGATCGCGCCCTCCTCCACCCAGCGGTAAGCCTGCTCGCGGCTGACCACGTGGACGCGGATATCCTCATGTTCTTCCGCCAGGCCATGGATGCCTTCGGCGGTGCCGGCGTCCACCTCGCCGACCATGATCGACAGACGTTCGCTGGTGCCCCCCGGGCTGGCCAGATAGCTCAGCACCGGCTTGCAGCGCCCGACCACCACGCCGGCCTCTTCCTGCGCTTCGCGGCGGCACACGTCTTCGACGCTTTCGCCGGTTTCGATCATACCCGCCACCATTTCCAGCAGCCAGGGCGAATTACTGGTATCGACCGCGGCGATGCGCAGTTGTTCAATCAGTACCACTTCGTCGCGCACCGGATCGTAGGGCAACAGCACCGCCGCATGGCCGCGCTCGAAAATTTCACGCGTGATTTCAGGGCTCATTTCGCCATTGAACAAGCGATGGCGAAACCGGTATAAATTGAGTGAAAAAAAACCACGGTACAGCGTCTCGCGTGCAATAATTTCTACATCTTTTTTATCGAAAGTGACGGGTGACGGCTGCGAACGGTTCATGTGCGAATTCTCCTGCGTAGTATGCCGATAAAATAAACGGTTTTGATGACAGAAACAGCGGGACTCTCCGCCGCGGCTTTATGTTAGGCTGTTTTTCGCCGCCGGATGCGGCACGTTTGTGCGCTCGCATGTAATAGTGGGAAACAATCCGGATTGTCAGCCATAATATCAGCTGCAGCCGACCCGGGCAGTTCGCCAAGGTAAATGGGCGGTCTGAAAGGTAAAAGTTACGCGAGATGGCACATTCAGCCACCTGATGCGTACCGCAGACTCTGCTAGAATCGGCAACTATTTCGTCTATCGTCAGCGCTAACATAGCAATATTGCTGCACAACAAGGAATGCAAATGAAGAAACTGCTCCCCCTTCTTATCGGACTGAGCCTGGGCGGCTTCAGTGCAATGAGCCAGGCAGAGAACCTGCTGCAGGTCTACAAACAGGCCAGGGAAAGTAACCCGGATCTGCGCAAAAGTGCTGCTGACCGCGACGCCGCATTCGAAAAGATCAATGAAGCGCGCAGCCCGCTGCTGCCGCAGCTCGGCCTGAGCGCCGGTTACAACTACAATAACGGCTATCGCGACAGCAACGGCGTCAACAGCAATGTCACCAGCGCTTCGCTCGGCCTGACTCAAACCATCTTCGACATGTCGAAATGGCGTGCGCTGACGCTGCAGGAAAAGACCGCCGGCATCTCCGACGTGACCTTCCAGACCGCGGAACAGCAGCTGATCCTCAACACCGCCACCGCCTATTTCAACGTGCTGAGCGCCATTGACACGCTCTCTTATACCCAGGCGAACAAACAAGCGGTTTACCGCACGCTGGATCAAACCACCCAACGCTTCAACGTAGGCCTGGTGGCGATCACCGACGTGCAGAACGCCCGTTCCGCCTACGATACCGTGCTGGCGGCCGAAGTCACCGCCCGCAACAACCTGGACAACGCGCTGGAATCGCTGCGCCAGATCACCGGCACCTTCTATCCTGAGCTGGCCTCGCTGAATACCGATCGCTTCAATACCCAGCGCCCGGAAGCGGTGAACAACCTGCTGAAAGAAGCGGAAGCGCGCAACCTGAGCCTGCTGTCCGCCCGTCTGAGCCAGGACCTGGCGCGCGAGCAGATTCGCTCTGCGCAGACCGGTTATATGCCGACGGTCAACCTGAATGCGTCGACCGGGATCACCAATACCCGTTACAACGGTTCCGCCACTCACGACACGCTGAGCTCCAGCCGTTACAGCAATTCTGACGCCGGTCAGAACCAGGTTGGCGTTTCGATCAGCCTGCCGCTGTACAGCGGCGGCGCAACCAACTCGCAGGTGGAACAGGCGCAGTACGGCTTCGTCGGCGCCAGCGAGCAGCTGGAAAGCGCCCACCGCGGCGTGGTGCAGACCGTGCGTTCGTCGTTCAACAACGTCAACGCCTCGATCAGCAGCATCAACGCCTACAAGCAGGCGGTGATCTCCGCGCAGAGCTCGCTGGATGCAATGGAAGCCGGTTATCAGGTCGGTACCCGCACCATCGTCGACGTACTGAACGCTACCAGTACCCTGTATAACGCCAAGCAGCAGCTTTCCAGCGCGCGTTATACCTACCTGATCAACCAGCTGAACATCAAGTCGGCGCTCGGCACGCTGAACCAGAACGATCTGCTGACGCTGAACGGCGCACTGGGCAAACCGGTGTCGACCGCGCCTGACGCCGTCGCGCCGCAGAACCGCTCTCAGGACGCCTACGCGGACGGCTACCAGGACAATGCGCCGATGCAACAGGTCGCCGCGCCGGCACCAAGCGCCACACGCGCTGCGGCACCGGCCGTCATCCAACCGGCACGCAACAGCGGCAACCCATTCCGCAACTGATGCGCGCGCGTTGATAAACACGGGGTCCGGCCTGCGCCGCACCCCGTTTTTTTTTGGCCCCTATTTCCCCACTTCTGCCCGCCGCCTCACAGCCGTCGCTGCCCCAGGTGGTATCATCGTCACTCTCGTTTTCGCAGTCTGGATGAGGTTCGATGGACAACGATTCACGCTGGCAGCGCTTGATTAACGACGGCGAATTGCCGCCGCCGCTGCGCCCGACGCAGGCGGTTTACGCCTCCTGGCTACGCTGCCGCAGCCTGATGCAGCCCGACGTTTGGCAAGCACCGCACCGCGCTCAGGGCGCCACCTTCGAATCGATTTGCCGCCGCAAGAACGACCTGCTGACGCTCGGCCAGGCGGCACTGGAAGACGCCTGCGAATACATGGAGCCGCGTCGTTGCCTGTTGATGATCCTCGACGAGAGCGGCTGCATGCTGTGGCACTGCGGCGACGCCAAAACCTGGGAGCTGTTGCAGCCATTGGGGTTCGCCCCCGGCGCTTACTGGGCCGAGGGGCAGATCGGCACCAACGCCCCGGCGCTGGCGGCGGCGGAAGGCCACCCGGTGCGGGTGAGCGGCGAGGAGCACGTGCGCCGGGCGCTGCAAGGCTGGTCGTTCTGCGCCACGCCGGTCTACGACAACAGCGGCCGCCAACGCGGCTCGATCGCGCTGGGCTGCCTGCTGGCCGACTGCGCCGCCGGCGATCTGTCGCTGACGCTGGCCATCGCCCGCGAAATCGGCAATTCGCTGAACGCCGACGGCCTGCTGGCGGAATCCAACCGCCATCTGAATCAGCTTTACGGCCTGCTCGATGGCGTGGACGACGGCGTTATGGCCTGGGATCACCGTGGCTACCTGCAATACATCAACCAACGCGCCGCCAGCCTGCTGAAGCTGGATGAACAGCAGAGCCAGGGCAAACCGTTGGCGCAGCTGCTGACGCTGCCCGCCCTGCTCAAACGCGCCATCGCCGACCGGCAGCCGCTGCAACACGTCGAAGTCACCTTCGAAAGCCAGCGGCAGTTTATCGCCGCCTTGCTGACGCTCAAGCCGATTTTCGACGGCGATCGCTGCAGTTTCATCGCCCTGCTGCACCCGCTTGAGCGGCTGCGCCAGTACGTCAGCAGCCAGCTGGGGCGCGTCAGCCACAGCTTTGAGCAAATGCCCTCCGCCTCGCTGGAGATGCGGCGGCTGATCCGTTACGGGCAGCAGGCGGCCAAGGGCCAGCATCCAATCCTGCTGCGCGGAGAGGAAGGGGTCGGCAAAGAGCGGCTCAGCCAGGCTATCCACAACGCCGGCGAACGCGCCGCCGGGCCGTATATCGCCCTCAACTGCCAGCTGCTGCCACATGCACAGGGGCTACGAGAACTGCTGGGCAGCGACGCTAGCGAAGAAGAGGCGGGCCAGCTGAGCAAATTCGAATTGGCCAACGGCGGTACGCTGTACCTCGAACAGATCGAATACCTGCCTGCGGAGATGCAGTCGGCGTTGCTGCAGGTGCTGAAAACCGGCGTGGTGATCCGCCTCAATTCCAGCCGGGTGATCCCGGTCGATGTGCGGGTGATCGCCGGCAGCGCCGCCGATTTGCCGCTGCTGGTGCAGCAAAACCGCTTCCGCCGCCAGCTGTTTTACAGCCTGCAAGCCTTCGAGATCCAGATCCCGCCGCTGCGCCAGCGGCTGAGCGATATTCCGCTGCTGGTCAAACACCATCTGCGCACGCTGGAGCAGCATTTTCAGTGTCGCTTTCGGGTGGATGACGAAGTGATGGCCCAGCTGGCGCTCTACCTGTGGCCGGGCAACGATTTGGAACTGAAAGGGGTGGTGGAGCGCGCGGCGATGATCTGCCACGGGCATCACATCCAGCTGGCGGACCTGCCGGCGCACCTGCTCGGCCAGCCATCGCTGCTGGAGAGCGATCCGCAGCCCGGCGCGCCGCTGTTGACGCTGACGGACATGGAGCGCCAGGCGATCCTCCGCGCGGCGACCGTCAGCCGAGGTCAGCTGACGGAGATGGCGCAGCTGCTGGGCATCGGCCGCACCACCCTGTGGCGGAAGATCAAACAGCACGGGATCGATATCCGCCAGTTCAAGCTGCGTGCCTAGTGGCTGAGCTGCAACACCCCACGCGCGGCGTCCAGCATCGCCTTCTGCCCGCTGCGGGTTTTGCTCAGGCAATCCTGCATGCCAACCACCATCGGAACGCCCATCGCCTTCGCCAGAATGGCGCTGTGCGACAGGGCATTGCCACCGCTGAGGCAGATGCCGAGCACCAGCCGCCTGTCGAGCATCACCACCTCTGAAGGCATCAGCTCGTCCATCACCAGTATCGACGGCTCTGCCAGCGCGATGGCTGGCAGCGGCAGCCCCTGCAGATGGCACAGCGTGCGGCGCAGCATGTCGCGCACGTCCAGTTCGCGTGCCCGCATGTAGTCGTCATCCAGCTCGCGGTACTCTTCGGCGATCGCCTCCAACACCTGCCGCCAGGCCTGTTCGGCGCAGCACAGCTGCTGCGCGATGCGGGTGTAAGCCGCCTGCTGCAGATCCGGATCGTCCAGCAGCATGCTGTGGGCGCCGAAGATCGCCGCCTGCGGCTTGCCGATCAGCGTACCGGTGCGTTCCGCCAGCCGGTTCAGATCGCTCAGCGTGTGCTGTAGCGCCTCCCGCAGGCGTTGCTGCTCGCCCAACACCTCGTCCGCGCCAATCCGTCGATCGGCGGCTGGCGGCCAGAAGCTGTGGGCCTGGAACACCGGCCCGCTGGTGACGCTCTCCGCTACCGGAATGCCATGCAGCGAAGGCTGCTGCCGCTCGGAAACCGTCTCGCCGAAATGTTGCTCCGCCAGCGCTTTGAACGCCGCCAGCGCTGCGTCCGCCTGCGCGCCGTCGGCGATCAGGCGAATAGTGTCGCCGTGGCGCACCTGCAGCAGCGCCAGCTGATTGAGGCTGCGCGGATCGACGCACTGCCCCTGCTTTTCCAGCACCAGCTCGGCCTTGAACGGCGCTAACGTCTCAACCAACCGCGCAGCCGGGCGCGCATGCAGCCCGTGCGGGTTCTGCACCGTCCAGGTTGCGCTTTTGCCCTGCGCCAGCGGCAAAGCCGCGCTTTTCGCCGTAGTAGATGTGGCCTCGCCCAGCTGCGCCTGTTTGGCCTGCAACGCGCCCTGCGCCTCCGCCACCACCTGCTCCAGCGAAGCGCCGGAGTTGGCGGCGACCACCGCCGCCAGCGTGCCTTCGACCAGCGGCGCCGCACACAGTCGCACTTTGGCGGCCAAGTCCGGATCCAACAGATCGAGCGCGGTTTCCGCGCTGAGCAGCGCGCTGCCCAAATCCATCAGCACCAGAACGCCGTCGCCGTCGGCAACCGCTTCGATCGCCTCCATCACTTTGACCGCGTCGGTGCCGATCGGGTGTTCCTCGTCATCCACGCCCGCCGCCAGTGCCAGTTTACAGCCGTCGCCGCGCATCATCTGCCGCGCCAACTGCTCAACGCCGCGCGCCAGCAACGCGCTGTGCGAAACCACCACGATATTAATCATCTCGCCTCCTGCTACGGCTAACTACCGGCGACCTCGGCCAGCGTTTTCATCATCAGCATCACCGAAGTGGCGCCGGGATCCTGGTGGCCGATGCTGCGCTCACCCAGGTAACTGGCCCGCCCCTTGCGCGCCTGCATGGTAATGGTGCTCTCCACCGCCCGCTCGGCGCTGTCGGCGGCGCGCTGCAGCGCCTCCGACACGCTCAGGTTCTGCTGCGCGGACTGGCCGAGGCTTTCCACCACCGGCCACCAGACGTCGCACATGGTTTTGTCGCCCGGCTCCGCTTTACCGCGCATCACCACGCCTTCCACCCCCTCCTGCATCATCTGCTGCAGCTCCGCCAAATCCAGGCTTTGCTTGGCGTTCGCCGCCTGCGCCGCGCGGATGAAGAAGGTGCCGAACAGCGGGCCGCTGGCGCCGCCCACGCTCGACAGCAGCGTCATGCCGGTGTTTTTCAGAATGAAGCCGATATCTTTGTCCGCCACCGACGGCAGCTTTTCCACCACCTTGTTGAAACCGCGATTCATGTTCAAACCGTGGTCAGCATCGCCGATCTCGGTGTCCAGCTGCGTCAGAAAATCGCGCTCCCGGCTGAATACCTCGCCGCAACGCATCAGCCAATCGACAACCTGTTGTTTGGTCAACGCCATGATTCCTCCTCAGCAACCCCAACGCAGCGCAGGCGTTTTCACCGGCGCATCCCACAAGGACAACAGCTCATCGTCCACGTTCAATAGCGTGATGGACACGCCCTGCATATCGAGCGAGGTGCAATAAGAACCCACCAAGTTGCGTTCGATAATGATGCCGGCCTCGGCGCAGCGCTCCGCCAATCGATGGTACACGCCATACAGCTCGGACAGCGGCGTGGCGCCCAGGTTGTTGACCAGCGCGATCGCCCGATCGCCACGCTTCAGCGGCTGCTTGGTCTGCATCTCATCGCGCCACTCGCCCTGCTGACGATCCCAGACGCGGATCGTGCGCTGATAGTGGCCGTGGTCGATCAGCGTATGGAACATGTCGTCCACCGCCGCGTTGAGCGTGGTGAACGGACGACGCGCAATGCCCGGCTCGCCGTGAATGCCCACGCCGAACTCCATTTCGTTCTCCGCCAGGGTGAACGACGGCTTGCCGGCGGCCGGCACGGTGCAAGCCCCCAGCGCAATGCCGATCGAATGCCCGTGGTTATTGATGCGATGTCCTAACGTCACCACGCTGTCCAGATCGTCGCCGCGCGCCGCGGCGGCGCCCAGCAGCTTCTCCATCAGCACGGTGTTGGCCACCCCGCGCCGCCCGGCGGTAAACAGGCTGTCTTTGACCGCCACGTCGTCATCCACCAGCACCGTCGCCACCGCGACGCCGCTGTCGTGCAGCAGCTCGGTGGCAGTTTCGAAGTTGAGCACGTCGCCGGTGTAGTTCTTGATCAGTAGCAACACCCCGGCGCCGCCGTCGATCGCCTGGCCGCACTCGTACATTTTATCTGGCGTCGGCGAGGTAAAAATCTCGCCCGGACAGGCGCCATCGAGCATCCCTTCGCCAACGAAGCCGCAGTGCATCGGTTCGTGGCCGCTGCCGCCGCCGGACAGGATCGCCACCTTGCCCGCCACCGGCGCGTCGGCGCGGGTCACGAACACCGGATCCGCGTGCACCAGCAGCTCGGGATGGGCCTCCGCCAGCCCCTGCAACTGCTCTTCCAACACCGACTCGACCTGATTAATCAGTTTTTTCACGATGGTTTCCTCTGTAAGAACAGGGGCGCGGCACGCCGCGCCCCAAGGGTATCAATGACGCTGCAGCCAGGCGGCGCCCAGCCTATCCGCCGTCAGGATCGCCGCCTGCACGCCCGCTGGGGTGACCTTGAACGGCATGTTGTGAATGGTTTCGCCGGCGGCGCAGCTGGCCTCGGCCACCGCCATGATCTTCGCCGTCGCATCGCCGGTGACGCCCATCTGCGCCAACGTGATCGGCAGGCCGATGCCATGACAAAACGCCAGCACGGTTTCAATCTGCGCCATAGGGCTGTTCTGCAGCACCAGCTGTGCCAGGGTGCCGAACGCCACTTTCTCGCCGTGATACAGGTGGTGGCACTCTTCCAGCACGGTAAAACCGTTGTGAATGGCATGCGCCGCCGCCAGCCCGCTGCTCTCGAAGCCGATGCCGCTCAGATAGGTATTGGCCTCAATGATGCGCTCCACCGCTTCCGTCACCACGCCGGCCTCGACCGCCAGTTTGGCTTTCACCCCTTCCGCCAGCAGCGTGTCATAACACAGCCGCGCCAGGCTGAGCGCCGCCAGCGTCGATTTGCCGCCGGCCATGCTGGTGGCCTGGGCATCGAAACAGGCCTGAGCTTCGAAATAGGTAGAGAGCGCGTCGCCCATGCCGGCCACCAGCAGGCGCACCGGCGCTTTGGCGATGATGGTGCTGTCCATCACCACCATGTCCGGGTTGCGCGGGTAAATCAGGTATTCGGCGAATTCGCCCTGTTCAGTGTAGAGGACCGACAGCGCGCTGGTCGGCGCATCGGTGGAGGCGATGGTGGGAATAAGCACCACCGGCAGCTGTTGGTAGTGCGCCACGGCCTTGGCGGTGTCGAGCGTCTTGCCACCGCCGACGCCGATCACGCCGCGGCAGCCGTGAGCCTGCAGCTCATGGCCGAGCCGGTCTATCTCTTTGCGGCAGCATTCGCCGTTGAAGCGGGCCGCGTGATGTTTCACGCTGTGCTGCTGCAGGCTGCCCATCAGGGTGTCGCCCGCCAGCTGCATCACGAAGTCGTCGGCGATCACGAAATAATGATCGGCAAGGGATTTGGCGTATTCGCCGACGGCGGCCAGCGCATTGGCGCCCTGAATATATTTGCCTGGTGACTGGATGATTCTCAACATAACCGGATCCTTGTAGGGAGTTGGCGATGGTAACGTTCAGATATCAGGTGATGACGCGCCGACTTCGCCGCCGGCTTGTTGTTGTGCTTCGACTATGAGCGCCCGCCGCCCGCCTGGCGAGCCTCGCGATTTTTGTTCCATTGTGGAACATCATCATAGCGACAACGTTTCATTATGAAACGCCGACGCGCATTTTTTCGCCGCGAAAGCGAACTGGCGCACACCCCAACGTATAACTGCGTAAAGAGTCGATTCTACGGGCGTTTCAGCTTTAATTTTGACCATGTTTCCCCTATCCTTAGCGCCACTACTGGGAAAGGGCGAAAACAGCCCGCATGATGGGATTGATAACGATGAAACGGACAAAAAACATCAACCAAGAGACGTTCCGCAAATCCTGGCGCAGCTACCGTGTCGCGCCCGTGGCCTTGGCGATCAGCGCTGTCTTTATGCTGGCCGGCTGCGAGAAGAGCGATGAAACGGTCTCCCTGTATCAGAATGCCGATGACTGTTCGCGCGCCAATCCTTCGATGAGCGAGCAGTGCACCACCGCCTACAACAACGCCCTGAAAGAAGCGGCGAAAACCGCGCCGAAATACGCCACCCGCGAAGACTGCGTCGCCGAGTTCGGCGAAGCGCAGTGCACCCAGGCGCCGGCTCCGGCGCAGGCCGGCATGGCGGCGGAATCGCAAAGCAGCGGCAGCTTCTGGATGCCGCTGATGGCGGGCTACATGATGGGTCGCCTGATGGGCGGCTCCGGCTTCGCGCAGCAGCCGCTGTTCACCTCCAAGAACGCCGCCAGCCCGGCGAACGGCAAGTTTGTCGACGCCAGCGGCAAGAGCTACGGCCCGGCCACCGCCGGCGGCCGCACCATGACGGTGCCGAAAACCGCCATGGCACCGAAGCCTGCGGTCACCAACACCGTGACCCGCGGCGGCTTCGGCGAGACCGTGGCCAAGCAGACCAGCATGCAGCGCAGCAGCGCCACCTCCAACTCCGGCTCTCGCAGCATGGGCGGTTAATGCATGAAACGTATTGCTATTACCGAGCGCCCGGACTGGCGTGAAAAAGCGACCGAGTTCGGGTTCCGTTTCCACACCATGTACGGCGAGCCCTACTGGTGTGAAGACGCCTATTACCAGTTCACGCTGGCGCAGATTGAAGAGATCGAAAGCGCCACCGCCGAGCTTCACCAGATGTGCCTGCAGGTGGTGGAAAAAGTGGTCGGCAGCGACGAGCTGATGGCCAAGTTCTGCATCCCGAAACACACCTGGGAGTTCGTGCGCAGCTCCTGGCGCACCAACCAGCCGTCGCTGTACTCGCGTCTCGATCTGGCCTATGACGGCGTCAACCCGCCGAAGCTGCTGGAGAACAACGCCGATACGCCAACCTCGCTGTATGAGGCGGCCTTCTTCCAGTGGCTGTGGCTGGAAGACCAGATCAACGCCGGCAAGCTGGATCCGGAATCGGATCAGTACAACAGCCTGCAGGAGAAGCTGATCGAGCGTTTCGCCGAGCTGAAAGCGCATCACGGCTTCGGCCTGTTGCACCTGGCCTGCTGTCAGGACAGCGAAGAAGATCGCGGCACGGTGCAATATCTGCAGGACTGCGCGCAGGAAGCCGGTCTGCCGACCGAGTTTCTGTTCATGGAAGAGATTGGCCTCGGCGAGAAAGGCCAGTTTACCGATCTGCAGGATCAGGTGATCGGCAACCTGTTCAAGCTCTACCCGTGGGAATTCATGCTGCGCGAGATGTTCTCTACCAAGCTCGAAGACGCCGGCGTGCGCTGGCTGGAGCCGGCCTGGAAGAGCATCATCTCCAACAAAGCGTTGCTGCCGCTGCTGTGGGAAATGTTCCCGAACCACCCGAACCTGTTGCCGGCTTATTTCGCGCAAGACGATCATCCGCCGATGGATCATTACGTCACCAAGCCGCTGTTCTCACGCGAAGGCGCCAATATCCAGATCGTCGAAAACGGTCAGGAAGTGGCGCGCGTCGATGGGCCATACGGCGAAGAGGGCATGATCGTGCAGCAGTTCCATCCGCTGCCGAAGTTCGAAGACAGCTACACGTTGATCGGCAGCTGGCTGGTGAACGATCAACCTTGCGGCATCGGTCTGCGCGAAGATCGCGAGCTGATCACTCAGGATCTGTCGCGCTTCTATCCGCACACCATCCTCGGCTGATCGCCCCACCGAAGACAAGAACGCCAGTCTCTGACTGGCGTTTTTTCTTTAGCCCACCTGCACCGACAGCATGCTCAGCGCCCCCATTTCGATACCGTCGATCGGCACGCTGATGGCCTCTTTTCCATCCCAACCGCCAAGCACGTACAGCAACGGCAGATAGTGTTCCGGCGTCGGATTCGACAGCGCCGCCCCCTCATGGCGCATGAAATCCACCAGAGGGTGGTTATCGCCCCGATAACGCAGGTTATCCCGGACAAAGTTATTGAACGATTCCGCCCACGGGTAGGCGCTGGTATCGCCCTGCCATTTCACCATGCGCAGGTTATGCACCACGTTGCCGCTGGCGACAATCATCACCCCCTCATCGCGCAGCGCCGCCAGTTTGCGGCCCAGTTCATAGTGATAGGCCGCCGGCTGCGTGCCGTCGACGCTGAGCTGCACCACCGGGATGTCGGCATTGGGATACATCTTGATCAAGACGCCCCAGGTGCCGTGATCCAACCCCCACTCGCCGAGATCGGCCGTTACCGGCACCGGCGCCAGCATTTGCTGCAGCTGCGCAGCCAGCGCGGGAGAGCCCGGCGCCGGATAACGGGTATCGAACAGCGCCTGCGGGAACCCGCCGAAGTCGTGAATAGTTTTGGGTTTTTCCATCGCGGTAACCGCAGTGCCGCGGGTATACCAATGTGCGGAAACCGCCACGATCGCCTTCGGGCGCGGCAATGACTCACCCAACGCACGCCATGCCTGGGTGTAACGGTTGTCTTCCAGCACGTTCATCGGGCTACCGTGGCCAAGAAACAGTGCAGGCATACGAGAGGTGTTCATAGGGAGATCCTTAGTTCAAATTGTGCTATGCCGCTACATTACGCGCTTTGCCGCACCAACACAGCCGGATAACCGTGATGAAGATATTCAATAAATTTGAATTAAAAACGGAGGAATGCGCCGGCAGACAGAAAGATAAAAAATTTATATATTTCAATAGATTAATAACAAACATGAATGTCATGGCATTACTGCCACACAGATCCAATTTGTGAACAATTTATGTATTTTTTGTTAACACAATCTATACACTCCTCCTCTGCCGACGGGTGCCGACAGCCCCGCCGCGCAATGGGAATTACGTCTCACCAAGGAGGAATTCATGTTCAGACTCACACTGGCAACCCGCCTGGCACTTTCCATGTCCTTATTCGCCGGCTGGACGGCAACCGCCGGCACAGCGGACAACGCGCAGCTGACGCAGCGCGAAGACCCTTACTTCCTTCAGGCGCAAGCTCAGCTGCAACAGCGGCTGAAACAGACGCCAAACACCAACCGCGCTAAAAACGTCATTCTGGTGGTCGGCGACGGCATGGGGTTTTCCACCGTGACCGCCGCCCGCATTTTTGAAGGGCAGCAGCGCGGCGTGGACGGCGAATCCAACGTGCTGGCCTGGGAGGCCTTCCCCTATCTGGCGGCGGCCAAAACCTACTCCGCCGACGCCCAAATCACCGACTCCGCGCCCAGCGCAGTGGCGATGACTACCGGCGTCAAAACCATCAACGATCTGATGGGCCTCAACCATACGGCTGCCCTCAATAATTGCGAGGACCAGCAAACCAAGGCCGTCACCACGCTGTGGGAGATGGCCGCAACGCTCGGCATGTCCACCGGCGCCGTGACGACCGCGACCATCACCCACGCCACGCCAGGTGCCACCTATGCCCATATCGCCAACCGCGATTGGGAATCCGACGCGAAAATGCCGGCAGCGGCCCTGGCCGCAGGCTGCCGCGACATTGCGCGCCAACTGGTGGAAATGAAGTACGGCAACGGCCTCAACGTGGCAATGGGCGGCGGGCGCGCCAACTTCCTGCCCGACAGCGTGAGCGACCCGGAATACCCCGGCAAGACAGGCGCCAGAAAGGATGGCCGCGATCTGACGCAGGCCTGGCTACAACGCTATGGCGAGCGAGGGCAATATGTATGGAATCAGGCGCAGTTCGACAAAATCGAGCCGGGTAAGGTCGACCACCTGTTGGCCCTGTTTGAGCCGTCGCACATGAACTTCGAGCACGATCGGCGGCAAGACGCGGCGGGAGAACCTTCGCTGGCGGAAATGACCGGCAAGGCCATCGATATTCTGGCCAAGAATCCCGAGGGCTACCTGCTGTTGGTGGAGGGTGGACGCATCGATCACGGCAGCCATAGCGGTAACGCCTACCGCACGCTGAGCGACGCGGTCGCCCTGAACGAAGCGGTGAAAACCATCGTCGACAAGGTCAATCTGGACGAAACCCTGGTAATCGTGACCGGCGATCACAGCCACACGCTGACCATCGCCGGCTATGCCAAGCGGGGTAATCCTATCCTCGGTATTTCCGTGGGGGTCAACGGCAAACCGCTGCTGGGCAGCGACGGCAAGCCTTACACCACCGTCGGCTTCGCCAATGGCCCCGGCGGCACGATCCCGCTGGCCGAACGCCCGGCATTGACCATGGAGCAGGCCACCGCGCCCGACTTTATTCAGCCGGCGCTGGTCCCGCTGAAAAGCGAGACCCACGGCGGGGAAGATCTCGGCATCTACGCCATCGGCCCCTGGGCCCATCTGTTCCAGGGCACGGTGGAGGAGAACTACACCTTCCACGTGATGAATTACGCCAGCCGCATCGGCGAACGCCTGTCAAAACGGTAGCCACAAAAAAAGCCGCGTTACGCGGCTTTTTTATCGTTGAAAGCGGCCGGCTATCAGCTGGCTTTTTTCTCGTGCGCCTGGCGGTAGGCCACCAGATCTTCGATGGTCAGCACCACCATGTCGTGCTGTTTGGCGAAGGCGATCACTTCCGGCGCGTGCGCCATGCTGCCATCGTCGTTGGTCAGTTCACACAGCACGCCGGCAGGTTTGAAACCGGCCATGGAAACCAGATCGATGGTCGCTTCGGTGTGGCCGCGACGGCTCAGCACGCCGCCCGGCTGCGCGCGCAGCGGGAACACGTGGCCCGGACGGTTCAGGTCGCTCGGCTTGGCGCTGTCTGCCACCGCCGCACGGATGGTGGTCAGGCGATCGGAAGCCGAAACCCCGGTGGTCACGCCCTGCGCCGCTTCAATGGTCACGGTGAAGGCGGTCTGGAATTGGCTGGAGTTGTTGGTCACCATCATCGGCAGCTCAAGCTGCTGACGGCGTTCTTCGGTGATGCACAGGCACACGATACCGCTGCCGTGGCGAATGGTCAGCGCCATCTGCTCAACGGTCATGGTTTCCGCGGCGAAGATCATGTCACCTTCGTTTTCACGGTTTTCATCATCGAGCACCATTACGCCGCGCCCGTTGCGCAGTGCGTCAATCGCGCGTTCAACGCGTTCTGTCGGCGTGCCGAAGTCTGAAAGTAGCGTCTGATTCATGGTAAAAAACCTCATTAAAAATTATGGATTACCAGAACCAGGGCGATCTTGAGGAGTAGCTAACAATAGCTAAAAAAATAACGCAAGCGGGCGCAAGCCCGGCAGATACCGTTACTCTCTCCCATCCGGACTATAACCGTCGGCCCCGGAATTACACCGGATCTGCTGACCTCTAACCGGCCCTGACAGGCTGGCTGAGCGCTCGCGGGCTTTCACCGTAGAAGGTGATTTACCGCCGGTGGGGACTTTCACCCCGCCCTGAGAATAAGCAGGATGACTATAACGCTAATGGGTAGGCAGGGCAATTGGCAAAAGCACAATTCGGCCACGCACGGCGAATGCGCTTAATGGTTTATCCGGCGGGCAACTCGCATTACACTAAGCGGCAGCTATTAAACTCTGAAAGGGATACGCCATGATTGACCCGAAAAAAATCGAACAAATCGCACGCCAGGTTCATGAGTCCATGCCTAAAGGCGTTCGTGAATTCGGGGAAGACGTTGAGAAAAAAATCCGTCAGGTCCTGCAGTCGCAGCTGACCCGCCTGGATTTGGTTAACCGCGAAGAGTTCGACGTACAGACTCAGGTGCTGTTGCGCACCCGCGAGAAGCTGGCGCTGTTGGAACAGCGCATGGCCGAGCTGGAAAGCAAACTGAGCGCGACACCGACCGCCAAACAGGAAGACGAATAATTCCCGCCAAGGGCGCGCACCGCGCGCCCTTGTTCTTCAGGTCGCCCGGCGTTAGCCGCGCCCGTCTTTGATCGCTTTGATGATGTTGGTGGTCGACAGCCCGTCTTCAAAGTTCAGCACTTTGACATCGCCGCCGTTGGCCCACACTTCCGCACTGCCGGCAATCTCTTCCGGTTTGTAATCACCGCCTTTCACCAGCAGATCCGGCAAAATGTCGGCGATCAAGCGCTGCGGCGTATCCTCTTCGAACGGCACCACCCAATCCACCGCTTCCAGCGCGCCCAGCACGATCATGCGGTTCTCCAGCGCGTTGACCGGGCGTGTTTCCCCTTTCAGGCGCTTGGTCGAGGCGTCGCTGTTCACCGCCACGATCAGGCGATCGCCCAGCTTGCGGGCGTTGGCCAGATAAGAGACGTGGCCGGCATGCAGAATGTCGAAGATGCCGTTGGTCATCACCACTTTCTCGCCGCGCTGGCGCGCCTGCGCCACGGCGTGTTTCAACTGCGCTTCTGTCATCACGCCAAAGCCGGTTTCGGCCCGGCCGCGCACCGCGTTTTCCAACTCGATGGGCGACACGGTGGAAGTACCGAGCTTGCCCACCACCACGCCGGCGGCGGCGTTGGCCAGGAAACAGGACTCTTCCAGCGAATTGCCGGCGGCCAGCGAGGCGGCCAGCACGCCGATCACGGTATCGCCGGCGCCGGTCACATCGAACACTTCCTGCGCCTGGGTCGGCAGGTGCAGCGGCTCAACGCCCGGCTGCAGCAGCGTCATGCCGTGTTCGGAACGGGTGACCAACAGCGCCGACAGCTCGAAATCCGCCACCAACTTCATGCCGCGTTCCACCAGTTCCGCCTCATCCTTGCAGTGGCCCACCACCGCTTCGAACTCGGACAGGTTCGGCGTCAGCAGCGTCGCGCCGCGATAGCGCTCGAAGTCAGAGCCTTTAGGATCGATCAGCACCGGTACCTTGGCGGCGCGCGCCAGTTGGATCATGCCCTGCACCTGGCTAAGCGCGCCCTTGGCGTAATCGGACAGCACCAGCGCCCCGATCTGCGGCAACGCCTGCTGAATGCGCTCCAGCATCGGCTGCGGATCGACGTTGGAAAAGCCTTCTTCGAAGTCGAGACGGATCAGTTGCTGGTTGCGCGACAGCACGCGCAGCTTGGTGATGGTCGGATGGGTCGGCACTGAGACGAAGTCGCAGCGCACGTTGACTTCATTCAGCTTGGCGCTCAGCGCCCGCGCCGCATCGTCGATGCCGGTCAGGCCCACCAAGCGGGAAGTGGCGCCCAGCGAAGCGATGTTCATCGCTACGTTAGCCGCGCCGCCGGGACGCTCTTCGATGGTATCGACCTTGACCACCGGCACCGGGGCTTCCGGTGAAATGCGGCTGGTCGGCCCATACCAATAGCGATCCAACATGACGTCACCGACCACCAGCACACCGGCGCGGCGAAAATCAGGCAGCGTAACTTTCATCCGATAACTCCAAAAAAGTACAAAATTTTAGTGGCGCAGATATTACCACAGACCACCGTAATACCCGCAAAAAGGTATTAATCCAGCCATTTGGCCCAGCTGATGCGCACCTGCTCGCGCTCGGCGGCAAACAGCTCGCTGCCGACCTTGCCGGAATGCTCCTGCAGCGCCAAATGGTGGATCTCGTCGCGCATGGTGACATAGGCCTGGGTCAGCGCGCGCGCCTCCTCTTCCGGCATGATGTCGTAATTGGCCATCAGCTCGAAGATGCGCACGTTGTCCGACCAACGCGTCAGCCGCGGTTCACCCGGCGCATAGCGTAAGACCAGATATTGGGCGATAAATTCGATGTCGGTAATGCCGCCCTCATCGGTTTTGATATCAAACAGATCGCGCTGCTTGTTGCCGAGATGGTTGCGCATCTTTTCGCGCATCTCGCGCACTTCGCGCTTCAGGATCTCCGCATCGCGCGTTTTGCACAGGATCTCGCGCCGGATCGCATCGAACTGCTGATGCAGCGCCGGATCGCCATGCACGATGCGCGCGCGCACCAGGGCCTGATGTTCCCAGGTCCAGGCTTCGTTTTGCTGGTAATCGGCGAACGCCTCGACGGTGCTGACCAGCATCCCCGCAGCGCCGGAAGGCCGCAGGCGCGCGTCCACCTCATACAGAATGCCGGAGGAGGTGCGGGTGCTGAACAGATGCATCACCCGCTGCGCCAGCCGCAGGTAGAACTGCCGGCCGTCGATGCAGCGATCGCCGTCGGTCATCACCTCCGGCGGGCAATCCAGCAGGAATACCAGATCGAGATCGGAACTGTAACCCAGCTCCCAGCCGCCCAGCTTGCCGTAGCCGATCACCGCAAAGCCGCGCCCTTCGCGCTCCTGCAGATGGGTCGGTTGGCCGTAGCGCGCCACCATGTCGCTCCAGGCCTGCTGCACCACCGCGTCTATGATCGCCTCCGCCAGATAAGTCAGGTGGTCGCTCACTTTCATCACCGGCAGCGCACCGGCGATATCCGCCGCGGCGATGCGCAGCTGCTGCGCCTGCTTGAACTGGCGCAGCGCCTCCAGCTTTTGCTCTTCGTCGTCTTCCGGCACCCGCAGCAGGTACTGGCGCAGCTCGCTGCGGTAGGCGTCCAGCGCCACCGGCTGATACAGCGTGGCCGGATCCAGCAGTTCGTCCAGCAACAGCGGGTAGCGCGACAGCTGGTTGGCGACCATCGGCGACGCGGCGCACAGGCGGATCAAATGGCTGAGCGCCGCGTGATACTCCACCAGCAGTTCGAGGTAGGTAGTGCGGGTGACGATGCTGAGCAGCAGCTGCGCCAGCCGCACCAGCGCGGTCGGCGCATCCTGGCGCGGGCACACCTCAGCCAGCAGGCGCGGCATCAGTTGATCGAGCACGTCGCGGCCGCGCGGGCCGATGGTGCGTTTGTCGACGTCGTGGCGGAAATCGGCGATGGTGCGCAGCATCTGTCGGCGCCCCTCTTCGTCCAGATGCGGCGTCAGCGGCGCCAGCTCGTTTTCCTCCAGCGCGTCCTGCCACAGGCTGTGGTAGTGCTGGTAGTCGGGATCTTCGCCGACATCCGGGCTATCATCGCCGATCAGGTCATCGAACACCGCCCGCACCGCCTGCATGTGCAACTCCAGTGCCGCCATCAGCGCCGGCCAATCCGCCAGCCCCATGCCGTAGGCCAGCCGCGTCTGATCGAGCGCATCCTGCGGCAGCGTCTGGGTTTGCTGATCGCCGATCGCCTGCAGCAGATTCTCCAGCCGCCGCAGGAACAGGTAAGCGGCGCTCAGCGCCCGCACCTGCTCGGCCTCCAGCAGCCCCAGTTCACCCACCGCCTGCAGCGTCGGCAGCAGCGAACGCCCCTGCAGCGCCGGCTCGCGGCCGCCGCGGATCAGCTGGAATACCTGGGTGATGAATTCGATTTCGCGAATGCCGCCGGCGCCCAGCTTGATGTTGTCCTTCAGGCCGCGACGCCGCACTTCACGGGCGATCATGCCCTTCATGTTGCGCAGTGACTGGATGACGCTGAAATCGATATAGCGGCGGAACACGAACGGCCGCAGCGTTTTGCGCAGCTCCTGGCTGTAGGCGTCTTCCGCGCCACCCATCAGGCGCGCCTTCACCATCGCATAGCGCTCCCAGTCGCGCCCCTGCTCCTGATAGTAATCTTCCAGCGCCGCAAAGCTCATCACCAATGGGCCGCTGTCACCGAACGGCCGTAACCGCATGTCGACGCGATAGACGAAGCCGTCAATGGTCTGCTGATCCAGCGCCTTGATCAGCCGCTGGCCAAGGCGGGTGAAGAACTGGGCATTGTCCAGCTCGCGCCGCCCGCCCTGAGTCTGGCCGTTTTCCGGGTAGGCGAAGATCAGATCGATATCCGACGAGAAATTCAGCTCGCCTCCGCCCAGCTTGCCCATGCCGAGGATCAGCAGCGGCTGCGGTTCACCGGCGGCGTTGCACGGCGTGCCCCACTCGCGGCAACAGGTTTGGTACAGCCAGTCGCGCGCGCTGACGATCAGTGTTTCCGCCAATCCGCTCAGCTGCAGTAACGTTTCTTCGGTCGAACACAGCCCCTGAGCCTGCGCCCAGGCGATGCGCACCAGCGTTTCACGGCGAAACAGACGCAGCGTGCGCATCAGCTGCGTCTCATCGCGCACCTCTTCCAGCTCGTCCTGCAGCCAGGCGGCATAGTGTTGCCACTCGCCGGGCGCCGGTGGTTGTTCGCGCAGCGTCGCCAGCCAGGCTGGCTGGGCAAGCAGCGCGTCGCTGACGAAGTCGCTCGACGCCAGCACCCACTGCTCCTGTTCGCTAAAGGCGCTGTCCGCGCCGTGAACTTCCTGAAAACGCTGCACAACCTGCTGTGCCTGAGCCTGTAACGCGGCTGAAAGTGGCGACATAGTGTATGACCCGTTCTGCGGCCCACGGCTGGCGGGCCGGCTTGATTAACGAAGCGCGCCGTTTAACCAGAATGGCGCATGCGATAAGGCCTGTTTGCGGCTGGCTTCATACCAGCCCTGACGGCGCTCGCTCAGCGCCGCCTGCAGTTCGCGCCAGGCCTCGATATAAGGGCCGGTCTGCTCGTCGGGGTAGGCACCCGACAGCAGGACCAGCGCCGAAATCTGACGCGTCAGGCGCGGCAATTGTTCCTGATATTCATCTTCGTTCAGCGTACGGCTGAAGGCTTCTTTCAGCTCCGCACCGCTGCGCCCCAGCATGATGTCGCTGAAGCGTTTGAAAGAACCGTCCAGCTTGGCCTGCGCTTTGGCATCGATAAACGGCCGCCAGGCGCCGCTCACCAGCCATGATGTGAGCGCCAACTTACATTGCAGGTAGGTGGCGCTGTAGCACAGGGCCTCTGGTTGCGCGGCTTTGTCCGCCAACAGCGGTTCGAGCTCGGTCAGACGGGCGCGCAGATCGGCGCTGGCCTTGCGCGGCACCAAACCGCCGAAGATCACCAGCGCCTGGCGAATCGTTCCGACCGCCTCAATCACCGAAGCGCGCGCCTGCGCGTCGCCGCGCAGCCACAGCTCTTCGTGGTACTGCCAGTGGCCCAGCGCCAGCTCGAAGGCGGCGATCATCCCCTGTTCCACGGTCGCCTTCGCCGCCGGCTTCAGCACCCGCAGCGGGCGCACCTCGCGCGGCGGATTGCCCTGCGCCAGGTGGTAACCGCGCGCCGCCTTGCTCAGGCTGCCCTGACGCAGCCCGCCGTGCGCCGCCAGCTCACCGGCCAACGCCAGCAGATCGGCGGTATTGCCGTTCAGCAGCTCCAGCTCTACCTCGCTCAGGGCTTCGCTGAGGTCACCGGCGCGCACCTCGCCCTGGTCCAGACCAATCTCGATCTCGCTTTGGCCGTAAGTAACCACCCACTTCTCTCGCACGAAATCGGTACGGAACAGAGGCTGCAACGCCTGCTGCAGCGCCGCGATATCGCAATCCTGCGGCCAGATGTCGGCAGGGAACTGCGCCAACGCCAGCTGCGGCTCAGCGATAGCGACATTGTATTCCGGGCGCTGGTGCAGGCCGCCCACCACTTTACCGGCGGTTTTGATGGTCATCTCATAACGATCGTCGAAACCGCGAATGCGCAGCCCCATGTCGTGACGGCGCAGGAAGTTGTCGGCCGTTTCGAAGTAAATGTTGGTCAGCTTTTGCGGCGCGGAATGCTGATGCGGCCAGGCGGCGAGCCATTGTGGCAAAGCGGCTACCGCTTGCGGCGCGGCGATGAATTTCAGTTCAATTTCAACGGTCATAATTCTTTAACACCAATAAGTTACGCATTCGCGTCGGTTTCAGCGCGGCGCGTTCGGCCCGCCGTATGCTGCCCAATGACGCACAGTTGCCATTATCTTACCGCGATTCCCGGCGCCTTAACCCTGCTAACTGTAGAAAAAACCTGTTACGTTATAAAACGCTGCGCAACTCACAGAATCAGCCACAGTAAGATAGTTCTCATTCCGGTTTTGGCGTTGCGTCGTCAGACTGAACGCTCTACTATCGTTCCATAAATTCACCCAGAAACGATGAACTAATGCAGAAATTACGCCTGATTTGCCTTGCCGCGCTGAGCTTCAGCATCACTTGGGCCGCACATGCCGAAGATAAACGCTATATCTCCGATGAGTTAAGCACTTACGTCCATAGCGGCCCAGGTAATCAGTACCGTATTGTCGGCACTCTGAACGCCGGTGAAGAAGTCACCCTGCTGAGCGTCAACGACAGCACCAACTACGGCCAGATCCGCGATCCGAAAGGCCGCACCACCTGGATCCCGCTCGATCAGCTCAGCCAGACGCCAAGCCTGCGCACCCGCGTGCCCGAGCTGGAACAGCAGGTGAAAACCCTGACCGACAAGCTGGCCAACATCGATAACACCTGGAACCAGCGCACCTCGGAAATGCAGGAGAAAGTCGCGGGCAGCGACAGCACCATCAGCAGCCTGCAGAAGGAAAACCAGGATCTGAAAAACCAGCTGGTGGTCGCGCAGAAGAAGGTCAACGCCGTTAACCTGCAGCTCGACGACAAGCAGCGCACCATTATCCTGCAGTGGTTCATGTACGGCGGCGGCGTCGCCGGCGTCGGTTTGCTGCTGGGCCTGCTGTTGCCGCACCTGATCCCGCGCCGCAAGAACAACAACCGCTGGATGAACTGATCTCAGTATCGTTCAGTTTGAGTATGGGCGCCTGCGGGCGCCCTTTTCATTGGTGCCGACATCCCGCGGCCAATTCATGTAATCTGATAGACAGAGCCTTACACGATATTCAGGAGTCAACAGTGCAGATTTATCTGGTCGGCGGCGCCGTTCGCGACAGCCTGCTCAACATCCCGGTGGTCGATCATGATTGGGTGGTGGTAGGCGCCACGCCGGCGGAGCTGCTGGCATTGGGCTATCAGCAGGTCGGCAAAGATTTCCCGGTGTTCCTCAATCCCGATTCTCATGAGGAGTACGCGCTGGCGCGCACCGAGCGCAAATCCGGCCAAGGGTACACCGGTTTTACCTGCTATGCCGCGCCGGACGTGACGCTGGAAGAAGATCTGCTGCGGCGCGATCTGACCATCAACGCCATCGCCCGCTCCGCCGAAGGGGAACTGATTGACCCATACGGCGGCGTGGCCGATCTGCAGGCACGCGTGCTGCGCCACGTTTCCGACGCGTTCGGCGAAGATCCGCTGCGCGTGCTGCGCGTGGCGCGCTTCGCCGCTCGCTTCGCCCACCTGGGTTTTCACATCGCCGACGAAACGCTCGCGCTGATGCGCCAAATGGCGCACGGCGGTGAACTGGCTGCTCTGACCGCCGAACGTGTCTGGAAGGAAACCGAAAAGGCGCTGCAAAGCCAGAGCCCGCAGGTCTATTTTCAGGTGTTGCGCGACTGCGATGCGCTGGCAGTGCTGTTCCCGGAAATCGACGCGCTGTTCGGCGTACCGGCCCCCGCCAAGTGGCACCCGGAGATCGACACCGGCGTGCACACGCTGATGGCGCTGGCGATTGCCGCCCGCCTCACGCCGGAGGTGGACGTGCGCTTCGCCACCCTGTGCCATGACCTCGGCAAGGGGTTGACGCCGAAAGAGTTCTGGCCGCATCACCACGGCCACGGCCCGGCGGGCGTGCGGCTGGTCGAAGCCCTGTGCCAGCGGCTGCGGGTGCCCAACCCGGTGCGCGATCTGAGCAAGCTGGTGGCCGAGTACCATGATCTGATCCACACCGTGAACAAGCTGCGGCCAGAAACCCTGCTGAAGCTGTTCGACGCCATCGACGTCTGGCGCAAGCCCCAGAGGCTGGAGCAGATGATCCTGACCAGCGAAGCGGACGCGCGCGGCCGCACCGGCTTTGAGGAGAACCCTTATCCACAGGGCGACTATCTGCGCCAGGCGTATCAAGTGGCGAACGCGGTATCTATCAAAGAAGTGGTGGCCAGCGGGCTGCAGGGCACCGCGATCCGCGACGAGCTCAAACGCCGCCGCCAGCAGGCGCTGGCCGACTGGAAACTCAGCCAAACGATTATCAACGATCAGGCATAAAAAAACCCCGCAGAGCGGGGTTTTTTCTTGGCGTCGGGCTTACAGGAATACCATGTAAACCACGGCTGCCACGATAAAGCGGTAGATGGCGAACGGCACGAACGAGATGCGTTTGATCAGCGACAGGAAGGTCTTGATCGCAATCAGCGCCACCACGAAGGCCGTAATGAAACCGACGGCAAACATCGGCAGATCGCCCCAGGTCAGGAAGTGCAGGCTCTTGTACAGATCCAGGCCGCTGGCGCCAATCATCATCGGCACCGCCAGGATGAAGGAGAACTCGGACGCCGCATAGCGGTTCACGCCCACCAGCATACCGCCGGCGATAGTGGAACCCGAACGGGAGAAGCCCGGCCACAGCGCCAGGCACTGGAAGCAGCCGATCATGAACGCCTGGCGGTAGGTGATGTCATCCAACCCTTCCGCGCTCGGTTTCTTCGGCTTCAGCCATTCCGCCGCCAACAGCAGCAGGCCGCCGACCACCAACGCGTACATCACGTTTTTCGGCGCGAACAGCGACTTGATGAAATCATGGAAGGCCAGGCCCAGCACCACCGCCGGGATCATCGCCAACAGGATGTGCCCCAGCTTCAGCTGGCCGCTGGTTTTGCCCTCGTGCTCCACCGGCTTGCCGCCAAAATGGATGCCGATCAGGCCGAACAGCCGGCGCCAGAACATCACGACTACGGCCAGGATCGACCCCAGCTGGATAATGACTTCAAAGGTTTTGGCTTTGTCGCCGGTAAAGCCCAGCCACTCGCCGACGATGATCATATGCCCGGTGGAAGAAACCGGCAGAAATTCGGTTAATCCCTCGACAACCCCAAGAACAAACGCAATAAACAGTGAATGCATGTCTGCCATGTGCTTCGCTCACCCCATAAAATAACGGCTATCACATAAAAAAGCGGCAATGCTTAAAGACAATGCCGCTAAAACAATTCTCAGGATTAAGACCAGGTTAACGGTCTTTCGTTGCAAGCAGATGACATAAAATCATGCGGGACGAGTGCCGCGCTCGATGATCACGCCGACCCGTCTGGCATGTGCTACAGCGCCCGGTTTGCTGACCTTAATACGGACCCAGGGGGAATTGAAGCGCTGAAGCAAAATTTCGGATATTTCCTCTGCCACTCGCTCGACCAGCGCAAAACGGTTCGACTCCACGTGCTGGATCACGGTGTCGCTGACGTCGGCATAGCTCAGACAGTCAGTTACGTCGTCGCTGGCGGCGGCCGGCCGGTTATCCCAGCCCATTTCGATATCGAACACCAGCTTCTGACGAATGCCCTGTTCCCACTCATAAACGCCAATGGTGGTAATTACGGTAAGCTCTTCAATAAATACGATATCCATCACGTCATTCTCTGTTTTTGGCCTTGCCGGATACCACTTCCAGCGGAATGTGCGTATTATCCATAGATGTTGCGAGTAAAACGACCATTATTAAACGGAACCGCGTTATGAGTGCTACCGCGCTTGGCATGATTATCTTCGCGTATCTGTGCGGCTCGATTTCCAGCGCGATCCTGGTTTGCCGGATCGCCAGGCTGCCGGATCCGCGTGAACATGGCTCAGGAAATCCCGGGGCGACCAACGTCCTGCGCATCGGCGGCCGGCTGGCGGCAGCGGCGGTGCTGGTATTCGATATTCTGAAAGGGATGTTGCCGGTCTGGCTGGCCTACAAACTCGATGTGCCGCCGCTGTACCTCGGCCTGACGGCGATCGCCGCCTGCCTGGGGCACATCTATCCGGTGTTCTTCCACTTCCGCGGCGGTAAGGGCGTAGCGACGGCGTTTGGCGCCATCGCGCCTATCGGCTGGGATCTGACCGGCCTGATGACCGGCACCTGGCTGCTGACGGTGCTGCTCAGCGGCTACTCTTCGCTCGGCGCCATCGTCAGCGCGCTGATCGCCCCGTTCTACGTCTGGTGGTTCAAACCGCAGTTCACCTTCCCGGTGGCGATGCTCTCCTGCCTGATCCTGATGCGGCATCACGACAATATTCAGCGCCTGTGGCGCGGCCAGGAAGGCAAGATCTGGGGCAAGTTCCGCAAGAAGAAAAACCAGGCGGATGCGGATAACGGCGACCAGCCGAAAGACGAATAACAGAAGGGCCGGATTATCCGGCCCTTTGCTTTATACCGCAGGCAGTTCCGCCAGCGGCCAGCGCGGCCGCACCGAAACGCTCAGCTCCGGGCTGGCGCCGCTCTTCAGGCGCACCATGCCGGCATAGGCGATCATCGCGCCGTTGTCGGTGCAAAATTCCGGGCGGGCATAGAATACTTCCCCACCGCGCTTGTGCATCATCTCCGCCAGCTTGGCTCGCAACGTGCGGTTGGCGCTCACGCCGCCGGCCATCACCAGGCGTTTGAAACCGGTCTGCTCCAGCGCGCGTTTGCACTTGATTGCCAGCGTGTCCACCACCGCATCCTCGAAGGCGCGGGCGATGTCGGCACGCGTCTGATCGTCGTTGCCGTTGGAGCGAATGGTGTTGGCGGCGAAGGTTTTCAGCCCGGAGAAGCTGAAGTCCAGGCCCGGACGATCGGTCATCGGCCGCGGGAAGGTGAAACGCCCCGCAGTGCCCTGCTGCGCCATCTTCGACAGCATCGGCCCACCGGGGTAATCCAGGCCGAGCAGCTTGGCGGTTTTATCGAACGCTTCGCCGGCGGCATCGTCGATCGATTCGCCCAGCAGTTCATACTCACCGATGCCGGTGACGCTGATCAGCTGAGTATGGCCGCCGGAAACCAGCAGCGCGACGAACGGGAACGCCGGCGGGTTGTCTTCCAGCATCGGCGCCAGCAGGTGGCCTTCCATATGGTGCACCGGCACCGCCGGCACGTTCCAGGCGAACGCCAGCGCGCGCCCCACGGTAGCGCCGACCAGCAGCGCCCCCACCAGGCCCGGCCCGGCGGTGTAGGCCACGCCGTCGATGTCGGCCGGGGTCAGGTTGGCCTCTTTCAGCGCCGCCTGAATCAGCGGCACGGTTTTGCGCACGTGATCGCGGGAGGCCAGTTCCGGCACCACGCCGCCGTAGTCGGCGTGCAGCTTCACCTGGCTGTATAATTGGTTGGCCAACAAACCGGTTTGATCGTCATACACTGCAATTCCGGTTTCATCGCAGGACGTTTCTATACCCAGTACTCGCATTACATTTCCCATCATTCACGTGCGGCCGCCAGTCTACCACATTCCGCCGCATTTACCGCCAGCGCGGCGCATCTTGTCACCGGCTCGCACCTATGTCGATGATTCATCCAGAAAATGCCCTGGCGATTAAACACGAGCATTTTTTTCTGATTAGTCTATAATCAGCGCCCGGTGCAAAATTGCGCACGTTGCGGCAGAGCGACGCGGGTTTCAATTTGCGGTGATGCTTTACAAAGCAGCATCCATTGGAGTAAAATTCCGCACCATTTTGAAAAGGCTGGCGCTTGGCCAGCAACAAACCGAATTTTATTGAGGTGAGAGGCACATGCCGGTAATTAAAGTACGTGAAAACGAGCCATTTGACGTTGCTCTGCGTCGTTTCAAACGCTCTTGCGAAAAAGCGGGTGTTTTAGCTGAAGTTCGTCGTCGTGAGTTTTATGAAAAACCAACTACCGAACGTAAACGCGCTAAAGCTTCTGCTGTGAAACGTCACGCGAAGAAACTGGCTCGCGAAAACGCACGCCGCACTCGTCTGTATTAATTCTTCGGGGGCAACCCCACCGCGTGAATTTCTGATTTTCAAAATCGCGCAGACCGAGTAGTTGCATACGAAGGCCGTGCTTTCCGAAAGGAATGCGCGGCTTGTTCTCGTTTATAGGCTAATGAAGTAAGGGCTTATGGCTGGACGAATTCCGCGCGTATTTATCAATGACTTGCTGGCTCGCACCGACATCGTCGACCTGATCGACGCCCGCGTGAAGCTCAAGAAGCAAGGCAAGAACTACCACGCGTGCTGTCCGTTCCACCACGAAAAGACGCCTTCCTTTACCGTTAATGGCGAAAAGCAGTTTTATCACTGTTTTGGGTGTGGTGCGCACGGCAACGCCGTCGATTTTTTGATGAATTACGACCGACTCGAGTTTGTCGAAACCATCGAAGAGCTGGCGACCATGCACGGGCTGGAAGTGCCTTACGAAGCGGGCACCGGGCCAACCCAGATCGAACGCCATCAGCGCCAGAGCCTGTACCAACTGATGGAACAGCTCAGCGCGTTCTATCAACAGTCACTGCAGCAGTCCTCCGGGGCACCGGCGCGCAGCTATTTGCAGCAGCGCGGATTAAGTGACGACGTTATTCGCCATTTCGCCATCGGCTTCGCGCCGGCGGGATGGGACAACGCCCTGAAGCGTTTCGGCCGCGACGCCGACTCGCGCCGCGCATTGAACGATGCCGGCATGCTGGTGACTAACGATCAGGGGCGTTCGTACGACCGTTTCCGTGAACGGGTGATGTTCCCCATCCGCGACAAGCGCGGGCGCGTGATCGCCTTCGGCGGCCGCGTATTGGGTGACGGTATGCCGAAGTACCTGAACTCACCGGAAACCGAAGTTTTCCATAAGGGCCGCCAGCTGTACGGCCTGTATGAAGCGCAGCAGAACCACCCTACCCTCCAGCGGCTGCTGGTGGTGGAAGGGTATATGGACGTGGTGGCGTTGGCGCAATTCGGCATCGATTATGCCGTCGCCTCGCTCGGAACCTCGACGACGGCTGAACACATTCAGCTGCTGTTCCGCGCCACCGACAACGTCGTCTGCTGTTACGACGGCGACCGCGCCGGCCGCGAGGCGGCATGGCGGGCGCTGGAAACCGCGCTGCCGTACCTGAACGACGGGCGCCAGCTGCGGTTCATGTTTTTGCCCGACGGCGAAGATCCGGACACCCTGGTGCGCAAGGAAGGCAAAGAAGCCTTCGAACAGCGAATGGAGCAGGCGCAGCCGCTGTCCACGTTCCTGTTCGAAAGCCTGCTGCCGCAGGTGGATCTGAGCAGCCCGGACGGGCGCGCCAAGCTGAGCACGCTGGCGCTGCCGCTGATTACTCAGGTGCCGGGCGAAACGTTGCGCTTGTACCTGCGCCAGGAGCTCGGCAACAAGCTGGGGCTGCTGGACGACAGCCAGCTCGACAAGCTGATGCCCAAGCAGGCGGAAAATGCGAATCCTTATCAGGCGCCCCAGCTAAAACGCACAACCATGCGTATACTGATAGGGTTGCTGGTGCAAAATCCGCAGTTGGCTACACTTATCCCTTCGCTTGAAGGGTTGGAGCAGACCAAACAGGCGGGATTGCCGCTGTTCGTCGAACTGGTGCAGACCTGTTTGGCACAGCCGGGCCTGACGACCGGGCAATTGCTGGAGCTGTATCGCGACAACAAATTCAGCCAGCAGCTTGAAACCTTGGCGACATGGAACCATATGATCGTTGAGGACATGGTCGAACAGACCTTTTTGGATACGTTGGCCAGCCTGTACGACTCGGTGCTCGAGCAACGGCTGGAAACGCTGATCGCCCAGGCCAGAACGCGCGGCCTGAGCCCGGAGGAACGTGAAGAAGTCCGTTCTCTCAACCAGGTTTTAGCGAAGAAAAACTGAATACCAAACGGCTTAAGTGCCGATAATTGCGAGGGCAGAGCCCTGCACAGTGCCGCCATAGTGGGCCGCGGCGATAACGAAAACGCCCCAAATGCTATTGTTGGCGGTTTCGCCGACCGACACCAACCTAAATACTCTGAAGTGTGGATACCGTCTTATGGAGCAAAACCCGCAGTCACAGCTGAAGCTACTTGTCACCCGTGGTAAGGAGCAAGGCTATCTGACCTATGCTGAGGTCAATGACCATCTGCCGGAAGATATCGTCGACTCCGATCAGATCGAAGACATCATCCAGATGATTAACGACATGGGCATCCAGGTGATGGAAGAAGCACCGGACGCCGATGACCTGCTGCTCGCCGAAAACTCGAACAGCACGGACGAAGATGCGGAAGAAGCCGCCGCACAGGTTCTGTCCAGCGTGGAATCCGAAATCGGCCGCACCACCGACCCGGTGCGCATGTACATGCGCGAAATGGGTACCGTCGAACTGCTGACGCGCGAAGGCGAAATCGACATCGCCAAGCGCATCGAAGACGGCATTAACCAGGTGCAGTGCTCGGTTGCCGAATACCCGGAAGCCATTACCTACCTGCTTGAGCAGTACGATCGCGTCGAAGCGGGCGAAGCGCGCCTGTCCGATCTGATCACCGGCTTCGTCGATCCTAACGCGGAAGAGGACATCGCCCCAACCGCCACCCACATCGGTTCTGAACTGTCGAGCGAAGAGCAAGACGACGACGACGAAGATGAGGATGCTGAAGACGACGATACCGAAGACGACAACAGCATCGATCCTGAGCTGGCGCGTCAGAAGTTCGCCGAACTGCGCGATCAGTACGAAGCGACGCGTCTGGTAATCAAAAAGAACGGCCGCAGCCACGCCAGCGCCGCGGACGAGATCCTGAAGCTGTCTGAAGTGTTCAAGCAGTTCCGCCTGGTGCCGAAGCAGTTCGACTTCCTGGTCAACAGCATGCGCACCATGATGGACCGCGTTCGCACCCAGGAACGCATCATCATGAAGCTGTGCGTTGAACAGTGCAAAATGCCGAAGAAAAACTTCGTCACCCTGTTCGCCGGCAACGAAACCAGCGATTCCTGGTTCGAAGCCGCGCTGGCGATGGCCAAGCCATGGTCGGAAAAGCTGAAAGACGTGGCTGAAGACGTGCAGCGCAGCCTGCAGAAACTGCGTCAGATCGAAGAAGAAACCGGCCTGACCATCGAGCAGGTCAAAGACATCAACCGTCGCATGTCGATCGGTGAAGCGAAAGCCCGCCGCGCGAAGAAAGAGATGGTTGAGGCCAACCTGCGTCTGGTTATTTCTATCGCCAAGAAATACACCAACCGCGGCCTGCAGTTCCTGGATCTGATCCAGGAAGGCAACATCGGCCTGATGAAAGCGGTAGACAAGTTCGAATACCGCCGCGGCTACAAGTTCTCGACGTACGCCACCTGGTGGATCCGTCAGGCTATCACCCGCTCCATCGCCGACCAGGCGCGCACCATCCGTATTCCGGTGCATATGATTGAGACCATCAACAAGCTCAACCGTATTTCGCGCCAGATGCTGCAAGAGATGGGCCGCGAGCCGACGCCGGAAGAGCTGGCCGAGCGCATGCTGATGCCGGAAGACAAGATCCGCAAGGTACTGAAGATCGCCAAAGAGCCAATCTCGATGGAAACGCCGATCGGCGACGACGAAGATTCGCATTTGGGCGACTTCATCGAGGATACCACCCTCGAGCTGCCGCTGGACTCCGCGACCTCGGAAAGCCTGCGTTCCGCCACTCACGACGTGCTGGCCGGCCTGACCGCGCGCGAAGCGAAAGTGCTGCGCATGCGTTTCGGCATCGACATGAACACCGACCACACGCTGGAAGAGGTAGGCAAGCAGTTTGACGTTACCCGTGAGCGTATTCGTCAGATCGAAGCCAAGGCGCTGCGCAAGCTGCGCCACCCGAGCCGCTCCGAAGTGCTGCGCAGCTTCCTGGACGACTAAGTCCGGCTGCCGCACCAAAAACAAAAACCCCGGCCTGCCGGGGTTTTTTTATGCCCTGAATACGCCCCGCCGCCTCATTGCAACGCCAGGAACAGCTCGCGATAGCTGGCGGTAAGCTGCTCCAGCGTGGTGCGGTTCAATCCGCTGGGGTTAGGCAATACCCACACCTCGGTTTCCCCCAGCGTCAGCGCCTGCTTGCCCCAGGGCGCGTTTTTCACCCCGAAGGCGGTGGTGAACGCCTGCTTGCCCAAAATCGCCAGCGCGCGCGGCTGATAGTGCAGGATCTTCTCTTGCAACACCTCGCCGCCGCTGCGCAGCTCGTCGCGCGACAGCTCGCTGGCCGCCACCGTCGGGCGCGCCACCAGCGCGGTAATGCCGCAGCCGTTATCCTTCAGCTGCTGCCACTGCTCCGGCGCCAGCTGGCGCTCGGTAAAGCCGGCCTGATGGATCACCTTCCAGAAGCGATTGCTGCCGTTGGCGAAAGGGTAGCCCTGATGGGCGGAAGAAAGGCCGGGGTTGATGCCGCAAAACACCACCCGCAGGTTAGGCGCCAGAAGTTCCATGAGTGTCGTGAGTCCATTACAGGGATTTACTGCGGTTATCGCAAAATCCGCCAGCAATTACAACAGGCTAGAACTGTGCAGAAAAGCAACATACGGGCGGGTAACTGTAGACCGCCGCTTAAGGATTCCCTATAATCTCGCGGCTTGGCCCCTTAGCTCAGTGGTTAGAGCAGGCGACTCATAATCGCTTGGTCGTTGGTTCAAACCCAACAGGGGCCACCAAATTTTAGCTTTAAAATCATATAAAAAAGCCACTTTTCTCGAAGTGGCTTTTTTATTTCGTGCTCACAGTGGCGGCAAAATGGCGGCAGTATGCCGGCACTGTCAGCTATCTTTCCCCTCTTAACCAGCCTATAGCCAGACTCACCAGGAAGCCGGCAAAGAAGGTCGCGATAGCCGCAGAGATAGATTTCCACCACTCATCAAACCAGAACAAGGCAACAAATGCCGCTATAGAGAACAGGCCAATGACTATGGATTCAGCCAGGTCAGCAGTTTGCCGGCCAACAAATTTAACGAACTTCACAAGAAAGGATTTTAGCCAGCTCATGGTTAACACCTGCGCAAAACTGATTAGAAGAATTATTGATGTAGATGAGATATGGCTCTAGGAACCCCTCAACGAGAAAATACGCCATATCCAGATTCATGCCCCTTATCTTGTAAAACGTTTTGGGAAATTTCACCTGCATACGTCTGGAAGCGAGCGCGGCCTCCTCAATCATCCCTTGGAACATAACCACGTTCAGTATGGCGGTCGCGCTGTACTTGATAAACCGCTTGTAGACAAGGCCGTAGCTCGCCTTGCGTATGATGTTTGAGGCTATTTTATTGGCAATGAAAAATTGTGTCACACTACGGCCCGCGATAAACCCTTCTGCGCGGTTAATCTCACCTGCAACAGCGCTCTTACTGCCCGCATCGAGCTTTGCATAAAAATCGTTGATGACAATCATCACCAACTTCCGTATTGGCTCTTGCTTATCAACGGCGGAGCGAATCAAAGAGACAAACCGTTCAGTTTCCCTAAAATTCCGCTCCTTAAGGCTACTGCCCACAACGCCAGAACCTTCCCACGTTCTCCGCATGCTGTAACCAAGGCTTGTCGGCAACGATCCGACTCCTTCCGCAATCCCTTTCGCTATTTGCTTAGCGTCCATAACATTCCCTTAAGCAAAAAATATCCAGGTCAGAGAATAACCAAATAGCAAGCCACTTACCAATAGCCAATGTCTCAGTGTGGCCAGAAATATAACCGCCCCACCCTTCCGATTTTTCCGGTCATTCTTTATGCTGATGGATGACAAAGGGGGGATTCTCTACCAGAATACCAGCTTCACAAAAACTTAGGTGCGATCATGCCGCCATCACGCATATTGCGTATTATACAGGTTCTGTGCGCGAGCAAATTCTCATCTCAAAACAACCTGTTGTTCCTTACAGGTCACACATGCACACGCAAGTGTATATTTATTGAACAATATATAAAAGTCGCATATCCGTAGCGTAAAATTACCGTTTTTAGTATGGGATTGATAAGATAAAACGACTTAATGATGCACCGGCTGTACGCAGAAGGAGTAACTGGCAACTCTTCGTGCAGACCTCGTAGCGCTCGACCGAATAAGGTAGAAAGAGTTATTCATATTCTTTGTTGCTAATTTGTCTGCTCTCAGATGTTATTCAATGGCTGAATCATGTCAGAGAATGGAAAGGTGACAACCCACTTAAAAATATTCGCTCTTACGCACAGAGGCAGTCAACATGGATATGGATTGGTTAACTCAAGATCAGGTTGTGTTACGAACAGGAGAGTATGAAAGACACGACCGTGCTGAGCTAAAAACCGAGGTAAGAATCTGTCCCTCCACTGGCGCACGGTGGTCTGAGGCCGAGAGTCTGAGAAAAAGCCAGCTCGCGAAATACAAAATCACATACACCAACACAAAAGGCAGAAAAAACCGCACCGTTCCCATTAGCAAAGAGAAAGAGCTCTATGAGTCTCTGCCTGATGATAAAAAAGGCCGGTTGTTTGGTGATTGTTATGGGGCGTTCTGATCTCCGCTGGAAATGACAAGCATCGAGTTACCAACAGGTCAGTTGACTCACGTTTTGCGACATACGTTCGCCAGTCACTTTATGATGAATGGTGGTAATATTTTGGTATTGCAACACGTACTCGGCCATACAGATATAAAAATGACAATGCGTTATGCACATTTTGCTCCTGACCATTTAGAGGATGCGGTTAGACTAAATCCGCTACAAATGGCGGTGCACGAGCCCACTTATACGACTCCACGAGCAGAGGTTTCTTAAAAGAAGGGGAATGATAGGTAGGTGCCGTTAATACCGACGTTTCATTGCTGAAAGCAGATTGAGTATAGGTAAAATCATACACTATGACTTTGATGAATTTCTCTAACGAAGCTCGCTCTTCCTCGACTATCTCACGTATTGCGTTATGAACACGCTCACGTAAGCTCAGCGCTTTTGCAGCCTCTTCGCCTTTATCATTTGGCGAAGCTATAGCTCCATTTCTCAGGGCTCTTGCTTTTGCGTTACGCAGCATCTGCAAGGTGGCATCCGGTAGTTTAGAAGCATCAGAGCTATCTAATACCTGAACAGCCATATCGTACAACTGCTGAGGAGGCAGTGCTTCAAAGTTCATATCATCCATCTGCTTGAATCCCTTCTATCCGCTACCCTGTTTGCACA
Source organism: Serratia sp. CY44782 (assembly GCF_052168715.1). NCBI lineage: Bacteria > Pseudomonadati > Pseudomonadota > Gammaproteobacteria > Enterobacterales > Yersiniaceae > Serratia > Serratia sp. CY44782. Next base: position 247,669 of record NZ_JBJNME010000007.1, on the reverse strand, counting down.
AAATGCTGCTCCATCTGCTGCAAACTATCAGGAGGAATGGCAGACTTCCTCCATGATTAAAAAGGCGTTAAATTACTGTAATGTAATGAAATAGATGATTTTTTTTACGCATAAAATCTCCAACGTAAAAGTGATTTTGACAGTTCCGACTCAGTTTGAGTGTTTTGTAATCAGTGCCTTAAGCGCCTCCTTAAGGTAAAGGAACAATGACCGACTGCCGAGTGAGTCACTGTCGCTACCAAAGAAAAGTTGATACAACCTGAACAACCAATAGAAAAAACGCATATATTTTGTGCATTTTTCTATCTTGTCTACATTCTGGACAGGTTTGTTACAAGCCTTCTTACGGGATTTGCCTTTACCGTTATTATTTGTGTTGCGGTGAGATGTACGCTTCGATTTCATATCCGATTCTCCTGGACATGAAAGAAGCTACCTTTACGCCATCTTCAAGGCCGGGTTAGCGTTCAGAACAAGATACGGCCATTGATTAAATGGGGGTTAAATCTCATCAAATCAATCGACTGAACATAAAAATATGAACAAACTATTAATGGCGATAAAGTGGCGATAGAAACGGCTAAAAATGGCAAACCGATGGTTAACAGTGGCAAGCTATGTCAATGATAATTATAATAAATCATTGATTTTATGTCATTTGGGTAGGAACTCATAATCGCTTGGTCGTTGGTTCAAACCCAACAGGGGCCACCAAATTTTAGCTTTAAAATCATATAAAAAAGCCACTTTTCTCGAAGTGGCTTTTTTTATTTCTTGTTCACAGTGGCGGTACGAGTCTACCCACTGCCCTCAAGTGGCAGGTATTTAAACAGTCCGTCGTTACTGTGCCGCCCACACAATGACTCGTCGTGCCATTATCGCCAAATTCGTCTCCATAGCGCCTATGCTGCCGGTAAAGATTTAATATAATCTTCAAAACGTTTACCTCTTTCCTGTCGAAAACGTTCGCCGGTGTCCGTCAACGATAGAATGCCATCAACGCGCAGATTGCGGAAATCGGCTTTGGTCTCGCACCATATGGTCAGCAGCCATACGGCGTCAAACATCGTCAATCCTAATGGCCTGATATTTCTTCGGCTTTCATTACCTTTAAGGTCGCGATAGCGGACGGCCAACCGCTTTCTGCCTCGAATAGCCACGCGCAATGGCTCCAGATACCTGTCGGCCAGTTCATACTCCAGAGTCCTGCGCGAGACGGCGCGCAATGGCATATCCTCGTAACGTTTCTTCGCATCGTCATCCAACATGGCACCTATTTTGGCTGAAACGCGACGTGCCGCTTCACCCAGCTGCGCATCACCACGAGCCGCAATCAGACGAGTGCCCAGTATTATGGCCTCCAGTTCGTTAGCGTCAAAATGCAGCGGCGGCAAGAAATACCCCTTTTCCAGCTGGTACCCCAATCCAGACTCGCCGCGGATCGGAGCACCCATCGCCTGCAACGTGCTCATATCTCGATAGATGGTTCGCACCGAAACATCCAGCGTCTGGGCCAGAAACTCCGCCGAAACCGGGCGTTGTCTGCCGCGCAGTTGCTCGAGTATTGAAAATAACCTGACGGTTCTCACTGAATGCCTCCGACACCCCTGACAAAAATTGGCAGGGTCGCGGCCTATGATAGTCACTCACCCATTACTGGAAAAATTACCATGACATCCCCTAATCACATAACAGCATATTCCCCCGCCAGTGCCGGCCATGGCGTCGAACTGGGCCGCTTCAGGCTAAGAAAAGGCGTTACCGAAGAGAAGATGTACGCGGCCTATTGCCAAATGGTGCAACATCATCTGTCTGCGCAACCTGGTTGGCTACATCAGTATTTACTTAAACTGGACGGAGACGTTTTCGTCGATGTGGCCATTGCAGAAAACTATGCACAGTCGCAGGCCATCTGTACCAGTTGGCATGGCCAATCACATTGCGAAAGCTTCCTTAGCCTTATCGAGCCGGAGAGCATGCACTTTGGAACGTTAATGTGCGTTCCACTCGTTATTCGATAAGCACACCGGTCTCCGGCGGCCTCATGAACACGACGATCATTATCATAAGTGAGAGAAATGGCGAGATAGCGATGGAGAGATTGAGCTTGCGCGCCGAGACCTGCTACGCTCGCGGGTAACAAAAATCACCGCTAAGGCCCCCGCATGATCGTCATCTGCGACCACGACAACCTCGACGCCTGGCTGGCGCTGCGCACCGCGCTGTGGCCCTCCAGCTCGCCTGAAGATCACCGCGCGGAAATGCGCGAGATACTGGCTTCGCCGCACCACACCGCGTTTATGGCGCGGGGGCTGGACGGCGCTTTCGTTGGCTTTGCCGAGGTGGCGCTGCGCTACGATTACGTCAACGGCTGCGAATCGTCACCGGTGGCGTTTTTGGAAGGGATTTATACCGTCGAGCGCGCGCGCCGCCAGGGCTGGGCCGCGCGCTTAATCGCACAGGTGCAGGAGTGGGCGAAGCAGCAGGGGTGCAGCGAGCTGGCGTCGGATACCGACATCGCCAATCTGGACTCCCAGCGCCTGCATGCGGCGCTGGGCTTTGCCGAAACGGAGCGGGTGGTGTTTTACCGCAAAACGCTGGACTGATCAGGCGGTCTTGCTTTGCCGCTGATGCGCCAGTTGCTCGGCGCGCAGCAGGAGCTCCTGCAGGTCGTCCTCGTCAATATCGAACAGATCCCCCTCCATCAGCGCCTCGTGCAGATCGGCGCGGGTGATGGCAACGGCATCGATCGGCAGATTGGCCGGTTTGGCCTCCGCCGGCGCCAGCGCGTGCGGGTAGCGTCGCCCGGCCAGGTTATTGAACAGAATGGCCAGCGCCGCCAACAGCACCGAGTTTAGCAGCACCGGGTACAGCACGAAGTGGTAGCCCATCTGGTGAATGCCGGGGCCGCCGAGGATGGCGGTTAGCGCCACCGCGCCACCCGGGGGATGCAGGCAGCGCAGCTTGAACATCAGGCCAATGGCCACCGCCGCCGCTATGCCGCAGGCCAGGCCCGGATCGGGGATCAGCAGACCGGCGCTGACACCCACCGTCGCCGCCAGCGCATTGCCGCCGACGATCGACCAGGGCTGCGCCAGCGGGCTGTTAGGCACGCCGAACAGCAGCACCGCCGAGGCGCCCATCGGCGCGATAAACCACAGGTTCACCTCGCCCAAAATAAAGTGGCTGATCCAGCCGGCGAGCATCAGCCCCAAACCGGCGCCGACGCTGGAAATCAGCATCTCTCGCTTGCCCACCGCCAGCGGGTGCGGCCACAGGCGTGCGCATCCCACTTTTACTCGTTCTATCCACTGCGTCTTCATGTTACCCAATACGGCTCGATTCACGTGTTGGCAACAAATATATCACATCATCCTGAGGGAGCTCACGGCCCCGGAAACCGCGCCGCCCAAGAACTTTTAGCTAACAGATTGATTTTTAGCCTCCCCTCGACAATGATGAATGTTCCCCCCTTAACCCCGAGGAACCACCGATGTCTCAACCGATCACCGAGCTTTATACCGACAGTGAATTTTTCAGCCCGTACGCCATGTCCGCCTTTGTCGTGCTGACGGAAAAAGGCATTCCGTTCACCGTGAAACCGGTGGATCTGGCGAAAGAAGAGAACAAAGAGGCGGCCTACGCGGCGCTGTCGCTCACCCGCCGGGTGCCGACGCTGGCGATCGGCGAGTTTCAGCTCTCAGAGTCTTCGGCGATCGCCGAATACCTGGAAGACATCCACCCGGCCCACGCCGTGTACCCGCGCGACGTGAAGCTGCGCGCCAAGGCGCGCGAGATCCAGGCCTGGCTACGCAGCGATCTGCTATCGATCCGCGCCGAGCGCTCGACCGAGGTGGTATTCAACAACGGCAAGTTCCCGCCGCTGTCCGAAGCCGCGCAGGAGGCCGCGCGCAAGCTGATCGCCGCCGTGGAAAAGCTGCTGAGCCACGGGCAGGACAATCTGTTCAGGGAGTGGTGCATCGCCGACACCGATCTGGCGCTGATGCTCAACCGGCTGGTGATGCACGGCGATCCGGTGCCGGAGCGCGTGCGCCACTATGCGCACAAGCAGTGGCAACGCCTGTCGGTGCAGGCCTGGCTGGCGTTGTCGGCAAAGCGGCGAGCCTGAGAAAAAAATCGGCGGCCACGACGCCGCCGTTCTCAATGCCGAGAAACAACATCACTGCTTGAGGGAAGGCAAATCACCATCCAGAGGGCAGATAGCCTAACAATGAAGCGATGGCGTACACCGCGCTGGCCAGGTACAGCAACACAATGCTGATCTGCAGCAGCGGGTGCGTGATCCAGTTGCACTGCCAGCGCGGGGTCTGGTCGCCATGTTTGCGCGCGCCGCGCAGGATCAGCATCGGCATGATCGACAGGATCACTCCGCTGAACACCCCGGCGAAGTAGAGCGCGTTGACGAACGACACCAGCCCGCTGTAGGCCAGCACGAACGGCGGCACCACCACCAGCAGCAGCACGCCGAAGCGGCGCAGCGGCAGCTCGTCGTTGCCCAGCCGGAACTTGTCGAAAATATTGGTCAGGAAGCTGCCGCCCAATCCCCAGTACGAGGTCAGCATCGCGCACAGCGCGAAGATGTTGGCGGAGAAGAACGCCCACTGCCCCAGCGCCTGGCCCCAGGAGATGGTAGCCACGTCAGAGATGTCATCCAGCCCGCTGAGCGCGATCACCGACATCGGCACCGCCGCCAGCAAAATGAAGGTCACCACCATACCGACGATGATCGCCTTCGGCAGTTGCTCAGGCTTGTCGGCAAAGCCGCGCGCCATTTCCGGCACGATGTACTGCGCCGAGAAGCAGAACACCACCACGTTGAACACCGGCACCATATAGCGCCAGTCACCGTCCAGCAGGTTGCGCATCTGGGTGGTGTCTTTCAGCATCGTTGCCGCCACTAACGCGGTCAGCATCACCACCATGCCGATGCTGATGAACTTCTCGCCGCGGCCGATCGCTTTCAGACCGAGGTACAGCACGCCGGCGGCGGGCACGAAGAACAGCAGGCTGCCCAGCGCCGGCGAGATGCCAAACAGCGATTGCAGCAGCTTGCCGCTGCCTGTCATGTAGGCGGTAAGCGCCCCGACGCTGTTGACGCACACCGAAGCGAACATCAGCCAGGCGCCCAGGCCGCCGACGTAGCGCTTCGCCAACCCGCTCAGCTGCAGATGCGCGCGGGTGCGCAGCGTGGATTCAGCGACGTACAGCATAGTGATGGTGGTCAGGCTCCCCACCAGCACCAGCCAGAACAGCAGCGGCAGGAAACCGGCCTTGCTGGAAGCGTAGGCGATGGAGAGCACCCCGGCGCCGATGTTGGTGCCGACGATCATCGCCACCCCTTCGAGGAAACTTAACGATTTGGCGGGTGCAGGTGCTCGCACCCCGGCGCCAAGCGCCGGAGAAACAGAGATATTATCAGACATGCATCATCCTTTATCGCCCGGCGACGCTGGCCGCCGGGATGGGTTAACGTCCTGACGCTCAACAGCTCACATCGATACACAGGTATTTCAGCTCCAGATATTCTTCTATCCCGTAGCGCGATCCTTCACGCCCGAGCCCTGACTGTTTCACGCCGCCGAACGGCGCCACTTCGTTGGAAATCAACCCGGTGTTAATGCCGACCATGCCGTACTCCAGCGCTTCCGGCACGCGCCACTGGCGCGCGGCGTTCTGCGTGAACAGGTAGGCGGCCAGGCCGAATTCGGTGTCGTTGGCCATGGCGATGGCTTCCGCCTCGTCATGGAAACGGAACAGCGGCGCCACCGGCCCGAAGGTCTCTTCTTTGGCGAAGCGCATCTTCTGCGTTACGCCGGTCACCACCGTCGGCTGGAAGAAGGTGCCGCCCAGCGCGTGCGGCTGGCCGCCGGTGGCGATCTGCGCCCCTTTGATCAGCGCGTCGTCGATATGGCTCTGCACCTTCGCCACCGCATCGCTGTCGATCAGCGGCCCCTGGGTGGTGCCTTCCTGGCTGCCGTCGCCGACTTTCAGCTGCTCGACCGCCGCCACCAGTTTTTCCACCAGCCGCTCGTAGATGCCGTCCTGCACGTAGATGCGGTTGGCGCAGACGCAGGTCTGGCCGCTGTTGCGGAACTTGGAGGCCATGATGCCCGCCACCGCCGCGTCCAGATTGGCGTCGTCGAACACGATGACCGGCGCGTTACCACCCAGCTCCAGCGACAGTTTCTTGATGCTCGGCGCGCACTGCGCCATCAGGATGCGGCCGACCTCGGTCGAACCGGTAAAGCTCAGCTTGCGCACCACCGGGCTGTCGCACAGCACCTTGCCCACCTGCGCCGCTTCCCCGGTCACCACCTGCAAAACGCCGGCGGGAATGCCGGCGTCCTGCGCCAGCTTAGCCAGCGCCAGCGCGGTCAACGGCGTTTGCTCAGCCGGTTTGACGATGATGGCGCAACCGGCCGCCAGCGCCGGCGCCACCTTGCGGGTGATCATCGCCGCCGGGAAATTCCACGGGGTGATGGCCGCGCACACACCGATCGGCTGCTTCACCACCACCAGGCGCTGCGAAGCCTGCGGCGCCTGCAATACCGCGCCGTCCACCCGCTTGGCCTCTTCGGCGAACCAGGTGATGAACGACGCGGCGTACGCCACTTCGCCGCGCGCTTCCGCCAGCGATTTGCCCTGCTCGGCGGTCATCAGCTGCGCCAGATCTTCCTGCGCGGCCAGCACCTTGTCGGCCCAGGCCAACAGCAGTGCGGAACGCTGCTTAGCGGTCAGCTGTTTCCACTCGTTTTGCGCCCGCTGCGCCGCCGCGATCGCTTGCTGGGTTTCCTCTTCGCTGACCAGCGGAATGCTGGCCAGTTCGGCGCCGGTGGCCGGGTTGATCACCGCTTCGCGCTTGCCGCTCAGGGCATCGCACCATTCGCCGTTGATCAGACACTGGCTGCGCAGCAGCTCAGGATTGTTCAATTTCATGCCGTTCGCTCCTTAGTGGGCCAGCGCGCGAGACAGGATGCCCATCGCCTTGGTGAACTGATCGTCCGGGATGGTCAGCGGGTACAGGAAGCGAATCACGTTGCCGTTCACGCCGCAGCTCAGCAGCAGCAGCCCTTCTTCCATCGCCTTCTGCTGCACCTGACGGGTGATCTCCGCCGAAGGTTTGCCGGTGGCCGGATCGTTGAACTCCACCGCCACCATCGAGCCTTGCGCGCGCACATCGGCGATCGCCGGGCTGGTTTTGCGCGCCTGCTGCAACACTTCCACCAGGTGCTGCCCCAAACGCTGGGCGCGCTGGCACAGCTGCTCTTCGTCGATCACGTCCAGCACCGCATGCGCCGCGGCCACCGCCAGCGGGTTACCGGCATAGGTACCGCCCAGCCCACCCGGCGCCGGCGCGTCCATCACCTCGGCGCGGCCCGCCACCGCCGACAGCGGCATGCCGCCCGCCAGGCTTTTCGCCATGGTGATCAGATCCGGTTTAACGCTGTAGTGCTCCATGGCGAACAGCTTGCCGGTACGGGCGAAGCCGGTCTGTACTTCGTCAGCGATCAGCAGGATGCCGTGCTGATCGCACAGCGCGCGCAGCGCCTGCATGAATTCGGCCGGCGCCACGTTGAAGCCGCCTTCGCCCTGCACCGGCTCCAGCACAATGGCCGCCACCTGCTTGGGATCGATATCCGCTTTAAACAGGCGATCCAGGCTGTTCATCGCGTCTTCGGTGGTCACGCCGTACAGCGCATTCGGGTACTGGCCGTGGAACACCGAGCCGGGGAATGGGCCAAAGCCCAGTTTGTAAGGCGCCACTTTGCCGGTCAGCGCCATGGTCATATAGGTGCGGCCGTGAAAACCGCCGCCGAAGGTGATCAACCCCGGGCGGCCGGTGTAAGCGCGGGCGATCTTCACCGCGTTTTCCACCGCTTCCGCGCCGGTGGTGAAGAAGGCGGTTTTACACGGGCCGGCGATCGGCGCGCGCTGATTGATGCGCTCCGCCAACGAGACATAGCTTTCGTAAGGAACGATCTGATAGGCGGTGTGGGTGAAGGCCTGCAGCTGCTTTTCAATCGCGGCGATCACCTTCGGGTGGCGATGGCCGGTGTTCAGCACGGCGATCCCCGAGGCGAAATCGATCACTTCTCTGCCTTCCACATCCCACAACGTGGCGTTCTCTGCGCGCTCGGCGTAAAAACCACACATCACGCCCACTCCGCGCGGGGTGGCGTCCTGACGGCGTTGGTTCAATTCTGCGTTTTTCATGCTGTTTTCTCCGGTCGGTGCCAGTTACACGTTTCGTTCACATTCGTGAAACAATGCCGTTTATTTACACAGGATGTGGCCCTATAATCGAGTGCCAGTTACGAATAATTGAGGGATCCAATTGCGCTCATTGAGTGGTGATCTGTTGCTGCAGCGCCTCGGCGAGCAGCCCGATGACAAGCTGCACAAGCGGCTTTACAACGCGATCCGCACCAGCATTCTCGACGGCAGCCTGCCACCCTCCAGCCGCCTGCCCGCCTCGCGCGATCTGGCGCAGGAACTCAGCCTGTCCCGCAACACCGTGTTAACCGTTTATGAACAACTATTGGCGGAAGGTTACGTGTCGGCGCGCGCCGGCAGCGGCACCTTCGTCGCCGACACGGTGCCGGACAGCTGCCTCTCCACCGGTGGCGCCCCGGCGGACGGCAGCGGGCAACCGCGCCGCGTCGAACTGTCGGAGCGCGGCGCCACGCTGCTGCACCACGCCAGCGCCAGCCCCAAACAGTGGGGGGCATTCATTCCCGGCGTGCCCGACGTCAACGCCTTCCCCCATCAGCTGTTCAGCAAGATCCAGGCGCGCCTCAGCCGCCGCCCGGCGCCGCAGCGGCTGACCTACAGCAATCAGGGCGGTAGCCCGGAGCTGCAGCATGCGCTGGTGGAGTATTTACGGGTGGCGCGCTCGGTGCGCTGTTCGCCGGAACAGATCCTGATCACCGAGGGCATCCATCAGGCGATCGATCTGGTGACGCGCATGCTGTGCAATCCGGGGGATGACGCCTGGATCGAAGAGCCGGGCTATTGGGGGATCCGCAATATCCTGCGCATCAATGCGCTGAACATCTGCCCGCTGGCGGTGGACGAAGCCGGGCTGGTGCCGCCGGAGCAGCCGACCAACCCACCGCGGCTGATCTTCGTGACCCCGTCGCACCAGTATCCGCTCGGCTCGGTGATGAGCCTGGCGCGCCGCCAACGGCTGCTGGCGCTGGCGCGCAACGCCGGCGGCTGGATCGTCGAGGACGACTACGACAGCGAATTCCGCTTTTCCGGCCAACCGATCCCGGCGCTGCAAGGGCTGGAGGCCGACGCGCCGGTGATTTACATCGGCACCTTCAGCAAAACGCTCTACCCGGCGCTGCGCCTCGGCTATGTGGTGTTGCCGCCGCCGCTGGTGCAAGCGCTGAAAACCGCCCACGCCGAGCTGTACCGCGGCGGGCACCTGCTGATCCAGAGCGCGCTGGCGGAGTTTATTCAGGCGGGGCACTACACCGCACATATCCGCCGCATGCGGTTGCTGTACGCCCGGCGGCGCGCCTTCCTGACCGGATTGATCGAACAGCACCTCGGCAAACAGGCGCTCAGCGAATTCAACAGCAACGCCGGATTGCACCTGATCCTCAACCTGCAGGACGAGGCCGACGACGTGGCGATCGCCGCCGCCGCCGGCGCGCAGGGGGTGCTGGTGCGGCCGCTGTCGCGCTACTACATGCTACCCAACCGCCGGCGCGGCCTGTTGATGGGGTTTGCCTGCGTACCGGAAGAGCAGATGGCCGCGGCCTTCACCCAGCTGCTGGCGTGCATTAACGCGCCCGAGATGAAAAAGGCGGCCCCCTAGGGCCGCCTTTGCGCGTTACCAGGCCTGAAGCCGCCAGCCATCCGCCTGCCGGTTCAGGCGGTGCGTCGGCCGCAGCGCCTGCAGGAAGTCTTCGTCGTGCGATACCACCAGCATCGCGCCGGGAAAATCCGCCAGGGCAGTTTCGATCGCCAGCGACGACGCCAGATCCAAGTGGTTGGTCGGTTCGTCCAGCAACAGCAGCTGCGCCGGTTGTCGCCGCCACAGCGCGCAGGCCAGCGCCGCCTTGAGCCATTCGCCGCCGCTCAGCGAGCCCAGCGGCAGCGCGATGCGATCCGCGCCAAGCTGCAGCTGCGCCAGCCGGGTGCGCAACGCGCCTTCCGCCAGCGGCGAATCCTGCAGCCCCAGATGGTCCATCACCGACAGACTCGGGTCGAGCTGCGACAGGGTTTGATCGAGGTAGGCCGTCGACAGCGGGCAATGACAATGGCCGGAAAGCGCCGCCAGCTGACCGAGAACGGTTTTCAGCAAGGTGGACTTGCCGCAGCCGTTGGGGCCGGTCAACGCCACGCGCATCGGGCCGTCGATCCGCAGATCCAGCGGCGGCGCGCTGACGAACGGCAGCTGCAGCTGCTCGAGCACCAGCACCTGCTTGTTCGCGCTCACTTCGCTGCCCGGCAGCGCCAGCAACACCGGCTGCTCGTCCTCCACCCGCTGATAGGCCTCGCGCACCGCCGCATCGAGGCTGTCACGCTGATCCTGATGCTGTTTGCGCAGCGTGCCGAGGCTCTCCTTCGCCGCCGATTTGTAGGCTACCCGTTCGAAAGAGGCGATATTCAGCGTATCGACGACGCGCAGCGTTTGCGCCGAGCGCCGCTGGCTCATGTCGTGCTCTTTCTGCTGGCGGGCGCGTGTGCGGCGGCGCTCCTCGCGCGCATGCTCCAGATCGGCGCGCGCCGCCTGCTGCTCCGTGTCGCGCTGGCGCCGGTAGTCGTCGTAGTTGCCGCCGTAGCTGCGCAGCGCGCCGGGCGTCAGTTCGACGATGCGCTCCATACGCCCCAGCAGCTGCCGGTCATGGCTGGCGATCAGCAGCCCGCCGCGCCACTGATCCAACTGCTGATACAGCCAGGCACGCCCGGCACTGTCGAGGTGGTTGGTCGGTTCGTCCAGCAGCAGATAATCCGCCTCCCCCAGAAAAGCACCGCACAGCGCTGCGCGCATCCGTTCGCCGCCGCTCAGTGAGCTTGCGGCTCGCAGCGGCTCGAAGGCCGGCAACCCGGCGGCGGCGAAGGCGCTTTGCAGGCGATCGTTAAGATCCCAGCGCCCTTCCAGACGATCGATGTCGTCCGCCAACGGCCGCCCCTGCTCGATGCGCGCCAGCGCGGCGAAGACCTCTCCGTAACCCAGCAGCTGCGCCAGCGTGGTGTTCGCCGCGATCTCCGGCTGCTGTGCAACGTAAGCCAATGCGGCATGGGATTCGACGTGCCCGTTGCCCGGCCGATCCAGCCCGGCGATCAGGCGCAGCAGCTGGGTTTTGCCGGCGCCGTTGCGCCCCACCAGGCCGCAGCGCGACCGATCGAAAGCGAGATCCAGCGGGCCGAACAGCGTTTCGCCGTCAGCAAATTGGCAGGTCAGTTGATGTAAAACGAAATAAGGGGACTGCGCAAAATGAGCCATAAGCACTCCTGAATGAGATCAAAACATCCCCACAGGGCGCGGGAGCGCACAGCGTGGGACCAGATATCAACAGGTGTGGTTGTTCATTTTCGGTTATGGCTCCGCAGAGAGAAGGAATTTACAACGCGCAAAGGTTAACCGATCTTTTGTTCGTTATGCAAACGGTGCCTGAGATTCATGACGTCTATCACATTCGGCACAACGCAGATTCCCAAGCGGCGCGACAACGGCTAGATTTATCTCATCCGACCACTTATGTTCACATAATTATAACAACGGGCCCCGACTTCACCCGATGGAGAGTGCAATGAGCAATTACCCTCACCTGCTGGCGCCGCTGGATCTCGGCTTCACCACCCTGAAAAACCGGGTGCTGATGGGATCGATGCATACCGGCCTGGAAGAGCTGCCCGACGGCCCGCAGCGCCTGGCCGCATTCTATGCCGAGCGCGCCGCCGCCGGCGTGGCCCTGATCGTCACCGGCGGCATCGCGCCCAATGACAAAGGCGTGGTGTATCACGGCGGTTCCACCCTCAACAACGAGGCGCAACTGCCTCACCATCGGCCGGTCACCGAGGCCGTTCATCGCGCGGGCGGCAAGATAGCGCTGCAGATCCTGCATGCCGGCCGCTACAGCTATCAGCCGCACCCGGTGGGCCCTTCCGCGCTGCAGGCGCCGATCAATCCCTTCGCGCCAAGCGCGCTGAGTGAAGCAGAGATCGAGCAGACCATCGCCGACTTCGCCCGCTGCGCGGCGCTGGCGCAACAGGCCGGCTACGACGGCGTTGAGGTGATGGGTTCCGAAGGCTACCTGATCAACCAATTTTTGGCGGCACGCACCAACCAGCGCGACGATCGCTGGGGCGGCAGCTTCACCAACCGCATGCGCTTCGCCGTCGAGATCGTGCGGGCGGTGCGCCAGGCGGTGGGCGCGGAATTCATTTTGATCTACCGGCTGTCGATGCTCGATCTGGTGGAAGACGGTTCCAGCTGGCAGGAGATTGAACAGCTGGCGCTGGCGGTCGAACAGGCGGGCGCCACGATCATCAATACCGGCATCGGCTGGCACGAGGCGCGCATCCCGACCATCGCCACCATGGTGCCGCGCGCCGGGTTCAGCTGGGTGACCCGCAAGCTGATGGGCAAGGTGGGTATTCCGCTGATCACCACCAACCGCATCAACGATCCGGCGGTGGCCGAGCAGGTGCTGGCGGACGGCTGCGCCGACATGGTGTCGATGGCGCGCCCGTTCCTCGCCGATGCCGCTTTTGTGCAGAAAGCCGCCGAGGGACGCGCCGACGAGATCAATACCTGTATCGGTTGCAACCAGGCCTGTCTCGACCAGATTTTTGAAGGCAAGCTGACGTCTTGCCTGGTCAACCCGCGCGCCTGCCGCGAAACCGAAATGCCGTTGACGATGGCGGAGAAACCGAAAAAGCTGGCGGTGATCGGCGCCGGCCCCGCCGGGTTGGCCTTCGCCACCACCGCCGCCAGCCGCGGCCATCAGGTGACGCTGTTCGACGCCGCCGAGCAGATCGGCGGCCAATTCAACATCGCCAAGCAGATCCCCGGCAAGGAAGAATTCCATGAAACCCTGCGTTACTTCCGCCGCCAGTTGGCGCTGCGCGAAGTGACGGTCAGGCTGGGCGTCAAGGTCGAGGCGGCGGATTTAAGCGAATTCGACGAAGTGATCCTCGCCTGCGGCATCGTGCCGCGTACCCCGGACATCCCCGGCATCGGCCACGCCAAGGTGCTGAGCTATCTGGACGTGCTGCGCGATAAAAAACCGGTCGGTCAGCGGGTGGCGATCGTCGGCGCCGGCGGCATCGGCTTCGACACCGCCGAGTACCTCAGCCAGCACGGCGTATCCAGCAGCCTGGATCAGGCGGAATTCAACCGCGAATGGGGCATCGACGGCCGCCTTGAGCAGCGCGGCGGGCTGGCGGCGCAAGGGCCGCAGGCACCGCGCGCCGCGCGGCAAATCTATCTGCTGCAGCGCAAAACCAGCAAAGTGGGCGAAGGCCTGGGGAAAACCACCGGTTGGATCCACCGCGCCAGCCTGGCGATGCGCGGTGTGAAGATGCTCAACAGCGTCAGCTATCGGCTGATCGACGACGAAGGACTGCACATCACCCGCGCCGAGCAGGACAGCTGTCTGCCGGTAGACACGGTGGTCATCTGCGCCGGGCAGGAACCGCGCCGCGAGCTGCAGCAACCGCTGCTGGCGATGGGGAAAACCGTGCATCTGATCGGCGGCGCCGACGTGGCCGCCGAGCTGGACGCCCGCCGCGCGATCGATCAGGGTACGCGGCTGGCGATGGCGCTGTAAAAAAGGGGCGCACAGCGCCCCTGATATTGATGACAAACCTCATCCCCATGCCGGGTGGCAGAGAGCAGCGAATAGAAAACAAGGAAAATCAATTTATTGATTTTCGGCTGATAACCACAAAAGGGGGAAAAACCACGCTTTTTCCCCCTTTTGTCAACAGCCTGAGGGGCGCACCGCGCCCCTTGGTCATCATGCTCAGCGACGCGCGCCGGATTTCACCGCTCTCAAGATCACGAACTTCTTGTTCGAGGCCACCAGCGTGCAGTTGCCGAACAGACGTTTGAGCTTCTGGTGATAGTCGAGGTGGCGGTTGCCGACGATGCGCAATTCGCCGCCTACCTGCAGGCAGCGCTTGGCGTCGCAGAACATCTGCCAGGCGGTGTGATCGGTAATGGCGTGCTGCTGGTGGAACGGCGGGTTGCACAGCACCGCCTGCACGCTTTCGCGCTCGATGCCCGCCAGCGCGTTGTTCACCTCAAACTGGCAACGATCCAGCTCTTGCGGCAGGTTGTGCTCCACGTTCAGCTCGCTGGAGGCCACCGCCATGTAAGATTCATCGACGAAGGTCACCTGCGCTTCCGGGTTTTGCGCCAGCGCCGTCAGGCCAATCACGCCGTTGCCGCAGCCCAGATCGACGATGTGGCCGTTCAGGCCACGCGGCAGATGTTCCATAAACAGGCGCGCGCCGATATCCAGGCTGCCGCGCGAGAAGACGTTGGCGTGGTTATGGATAAGCCAATCGGTGCCGTCCAGCGTCCAGTCGGTGGTTTCCGCCGCCGCCGGTGGGACGATATCCGCCGCCTGGCAGAAGATCAGGCGCGCTTTCTTCCACGCCAGGCTGGTGCGCGTCGGGCCCAGTACCTTTTCAAACAGCTGCATAGTCGAGGTATGCACGTCGCGCGCCTTGGCGCCGGCGACGATCAGCGTGTCTTCGGTCACGACGTGGCGCAGCGCGCGCAGCTGCTGCTCCAGCAGCGCCAGCGCCTTCGGCACGCGAATCAGCACCACCGCCGGCGCCGCCGGCAGCTCGGCCAGGCTGTCCAACAGCGTGACCTGCTCGGGATCCAAACCGTTGAGCTTGAGGTTGTGGCGCGTTGCCAGCTGGCTCATGTACGAGTCGCTGACGCTGTAAGGGCGATGCGCGTGCAGCGCACAGGCCAGGGTGCCGAAGTTATCGTTGAAAATCAGCACCGGACGGCCGCCGATATCTACGTTTTCAAGCTGTTGCAGCAGATATTCATCCGCCGCTTCCCACGCCTGCAGCTGGGTGGATTCTTCCTGTTGGGGATAACGCTCCAGCTCAAGTTGCTGTGTTCCCAGATCGAGTTGGCTCATTGCCCCTCCTGACTGATAAAATTTGGGCTGTTTATCCCCTAAAAACGCCCGTCAGTAAAATGTTTTTTCGGATAAATTGCGTATGTCAGGATTTGAGCGAAAAAACAGCATAGAATGACCGGCTGAATGGCCGTTGATACGGAACAAGAATGTCTGAATTGACCTACCTGCAAGGCTACCCAACGCATCTGCAAAGCCAGGTGCAGCAACTGATCCATCAAAACCGGCTGGGAGACGTACTGCTGCAGCGCTATCCGCAGGTGCACGACTGTACCACCGACAAGTCGCTGTATCAGTTTACCGTCGATCTGAAAAACCAGTATCTGCGCAACGCCCAGCCGCTGAGCAAGGTGGCCTACGACAGCAAGATCCACGTCATGAAGCACGCGCTTGGCCTGCACACCGCCATCTCACGCGTGCAGGGCGGCAAGCTGAAGGCCAAGGCGGAAATCCGCGTGGCGACGGTGTTCAAGGTGGCGCCCGAACCCTTCCTGCGCATGATCGTGGTGCATGAGCTGGCGCACCTGAAAGAGAAAGATCACAACAAGGCGTTCTACAGCCTGTGCTGCCATATGGAGCCGGATTACCACCAGCTGGAGTTCGATACCCGGCTGTATCTGACGCACCTTTCGCTGTTCGGCGAGCTGTATGCATAGCGAGTGAGAGCGTGATAATCTGCGGTTTTAGGCCTGGACCGGAGCTCGCCATGATTCGCTTTGCCGTCGTCGGCACCAACTGGATTACGGAACGTTTTATCGATGCCGCCCATGAAAGCGGCAAACTCAAGCTGAGCGCCGTGTATTCACGCTCGCTGGACCAGGCGCAGGCGTTTGGCGCCAACTATCAGGTCACGCAGTTTTTCGACTCGCTCGAGGCGATGGCACAGTCTGACGCCATAGACGCGGTGTATATCGCCAGCCCCAATTCCCTGCACTGCCCGCAATCGCTGCTGTTCCTGCGCCATAAAAAACACGTGATCTGCGAAAAGCCGCTGGCCTCCAACCAGCACGAAGCGGAACAGCTGGTAGCCTGCGCGCGGGAAAATCAGGTGGTGCTGTTCGAAGCGTTCAAAAGCGCCTACTTGCCGAATTTCCTGGCGCTGCAGCAGGCATTGCCGAAAGTCGGCCGGCTGCGCAAAGCCTTTATCAACTATTGCCAATACTCTTCGCGCTACCCGCGCTATCTCGCCGGCGAGAACCCCAACACCTTTAACCCCCAGTTCTCCAACGGCTCGATCATGGACATCGGCTACTACTGCCTGGCCAGCGCGGTAGCGCTGTTCGGCGCGCCGCAGTCGGTGCTGGCCAGCGCCACGCTGCTGGATACCGGCGTGGACGCCCACGGCACCGTCTGCCTGAACTACGGTGATTTCGACGTCACGCTTTCCCATTCCAAGGTCAGCGACTCGGCGATCCCCAGCGAGATCCAGGGGGAAGAAGGCACGCTGATTATCGACAAGATTTCCGAGTGTCAGGGCGTGGCGCTGACGCCGCGCGGCGGCAACCGCCAGGATCTGAGCCAGACGCAGCACATCAATACCATGCTGTATGAAGCGCTGGCCTTCGCCGAGCTGATTGAGAAGCATCAGGTGGAACACCCGGGGCTGGAGAATTCGCTGATCGTCGCCCGCCTGCTGACCGACATCCGCCGTCAGACCGGCGTCGTCTTCCCCGCCGACGGAGAATGAGATGAAACCGCTGCTCGTGATGCAAACCGGCGACGCGCCGCAAGCCATTCGCCAGGAACTGGCCAACTTTGAAGGTATGTTCCTGCAACAGGGCAACATTGACGCCGAACGCGCGCACATCGTGCATCTTCCCGCCGGCGAACGGCCGTTGCCGCCGGCCGCCTATTGCGGCGTGGTCATCACCGGGTCGCCGGCGATGGTGACCGAACAGCTGCCGTGGAGCGAGGAAGCCGCCGAATGGCTGCGTCAGGCTATGGCGATCAAACTGCCGTTGTTCGGCGTCTGCTACGGCCACCAGCTGCTGGCCTACGCGCTCGGCGGCGAAGTGGGCTACCACCCGCAGGGCATGGAGGTGGGTACGCTGGAGATCGAACTGCTGCCCGCCGCAGCCGAAGACCGGCGCCTCACCCTGCTGCCGCCGCGTTTCAAGGCCAACCTTATCCATTCGCAGAGCGTGCTGACGCCGCCCGCCGGCGCGCAGACGCTGGCGCGTTCGCAGCAGGACGCGCACCAGATCCTGCGCTATGGCGATCACGCCCTGACCACCCAGTTCCATCCGGAATTCAACGGCGCGGTGATGAGCCAGTATCTGCAGTGGCTCGGCGAACTGCATCCCGAGCAACAAGCCCGCTATCAACAGCAACAACAACAGGTTAGCGACACGCCGTTCAGCCGCCTGCTGCTGCAGGGATTCGTCGTCAGCCTCGGCGCGCAAAAAGCGATGGCCGGCTAACGCGATTCACGTTGACCGCCGACACATTTTGCATTACTTTCTGCTCTGCAAAGGGGAGTAACTTCATTGCCGGTCAATCGTCATTACGATGCGCAAGCATCCGGTTACCGGGCAACCTGATGTCAAAGGTGTAACCACCTTCATCAACGTTGTAAGTGAGACCTTGCCGGAAGGCGAGGTTTGCTTGCAGCGTTCACAGAGCGGCTGGCGTCTTCCGACGTTGGCCGTTTTTGTTTTTGAAGGATACCTCTGATGATGAATTCCGTTGGCACACCGTGGTTATGGGGCAGCTTCGCCGCCGTCATAGTCGTGATGCTCGCAATCGACCTCCTGTTGCAGGGCCGTAAAGGCGCGCACACCATGACCCTGAAGCAGGCCGCCAGCTGGTCGCTGGTGTGGGTCAGCCTCTCCCTGCTGTTCAATTTCGGTTTCTGGTACTACCTGAATGAAACCGCCGGGCGCGCCGTCGCCGATACCCAGGCGCTGGCCTTCCTGACCGGCTACCTGATCGAAAAAGCGCTGGCGGTGGATAACGTGTTCGTCTGGCTGATGCTGTTCAGCTACTTCGCCGTGCCGGCCAACCTGCAGCGGCGGGTGCTGATCTACGGCGTGCTGGGCGCGATCGTGCTGCGTACCATCATGATCTTCGCCGGCAGCTGGCTGGTCAGCCAGTTCCAGTGGCTGCTGTATCTGTTCGGCGCCTTCCTGCTGTTCACCGGTATCAAGATGGCGCTGGCGAAGGAAGATGACTCGGCGATCGGCGACAAGCCGCTGGTGAAATGGCTGCGCAGCCACCTGCGCATGACCGACAGCCTGGAAGGCGAGCGCTTTTTCGTGCGCCGCAACGGCATCCTGTTCGCCACCCCGCTGGTGCTGGTGCTGATCCTGGTCGAACTGAGCGACGTGATCTTCGCGGTGGACAGCATCCCGGCGATCTTCGCCGTGACCACCGATCCGTTCATCGTCCTGACCTCCAACCTGTTTGCCATCATGGGTCTGCGCGCCATGTACTTCCTGCTGGCCAACGTAGCGGAGCGTTTCTCGATGCTGAAATATGGCCTGTCGGTGATCCTGGTGTTTATCGGCATCAAGATGCTGATTATCGACTTCTTCCACATCCCGATCGGCGTGTCGCTCGGCGTGGTGGCAGGCATCCTGACGCTTACCTTGCTGATCAACGCCTGGGTCAATCGCCGCAACGATCGCCTGGCGAAGAAATAACCACAATCTGTTATCCGGGGCGCTAGTCGCCCCGCGATTGTTTGGCAATTCCCCCAAAACGCCAAACGTTATTGCGATCACACAAATGTAACCAGTATGTTATCAAGTGTTGATCCGCGCTCAGAATTTCATCCCCGCCTCTTTCCAACATCATTCGATTGCTGAATACTGATTCGGCAAACACACTTAGTTACAGAATCATATAAAGCTACCCGGCGTCGTTCCCGCCGCGGCGGCCAGATAACATCAGGAAGAAAGCACTATGCAAAAACTATTACAAAGGATCACGCAGGGTAGCCTGGTCAAACAAATCATGGTCGGCCTGGTGGCCGGCATTCTGGTGGCGCTGGTTTCGCCGGCAGCCGCTGCGGCCGTCGGCCTGCTCGGTACCCTGTTCGTCGGCGCGCTGAAAGCGGTGGCTCCGGTGCTGGTGCTGATTCTGGTGATGGCCTCGATCGCCAACCATAAACAGGGGCAGAAGACCAACATTCGCCCGATCCTGTTCCTCTACCTGCTGGGCACCTTTGCCGCCGCGCTGGTGGCGGTCGTCGTCAGCTTTATCTTCCCTTCTACGCTGGCGCTGACCACCGGCGCGACGGACATTACCCCGCCGGGCGGCATCGTGGACGTGATGAAAGGCCTGTTGATGAGCGTGGTGGCCAACCCGTTCCATGCGCTGATTAACGCCAACTACATCGGTATTCTGGCGTGGGCCGTCGGGCTGGGGCTGGCGCTGCGCCACGCTTCCGAAACCACTAAAGGGCTGATCAACGACATGTCCCATGCGGTTACGCTGGTGGTGCGCGCGGTGATCCGCTGTGCGCCGCTCGGCATCTTCGGCCTGGTGGCTTCCACTCTGGCGGAAACCGGCTTCGGCGTGCTGTGGGGATACGCCCAGTTGCTGATGGTGCTGCTCGGCTGCATGCTGCTGGTGGCGCTGGTGCTCAACCCGCTGATCGTTTACTGGAAAATCCGCCGCAACCCGTATCCGTTGGTGTTCGCCTGCCTGCGCGAGAGCGGCGTGACCGCCTTCTTCACCCGCAGCTCCGCCGCCAACATCCCGGTGAACATGGAGCTGTGCAAGAAGTTGAACCTGAATGAGGACACCTACTCGGTTTCCATCCCGCTGGGTGCAACCATCAACATGGCCGGTGCGGCGATCACCATCACCGTACTGACGCTAGCGGCGGTGAACACGCTGGGCATCGCGGTGGACGTACCGACCGCCCTGCTGCTGAGCGTGGTGGCCGCCCTGTGCGCCTGCGGCGCCTCCGGCGTGGCCGGCGGCTCGCTGCTGCTGATCCCGCTGGCGTGCAACATGTTCGGCATCCCGAACGACGTGGCGATGCAAGTGGTGGCGGTCGGCTTTATCATCGGCGTGCTGCAGGATTCGGCGGAAACCGCCCTCAACTCCTCCACCGACGTGCTGTTCACCGCCGCGGCCTGCCAAGCGGAAGATCAACGGCTGGCGAACGAAGACCCGCTGAAGGTGCGTTAAGCGCAAGTTGCTTCATAAAAAGGCGCTCCCTCGAGCGCCTTTTTTGTCAGCGTTAGAGCGTCACCCCGCTTTTAAAGATCGCCAGCTCGCGGAAATCGTTGGCTTCATTGCGCGCCGGGCGGCCGTTGGCGATCTCGACGATCAGATCGACGAAGCGGCCGAGCAAGGTCTCCATCGCCACGCCGTGGATCAGGCCGCCGGCGTCGAAATCGATCCAGTGCGGTTTCTTTGCCGCCAGCTCGCTGTTGGTGGCCAGCTTC
This sequence comes from Serratia sp. CY44782, assembly GCF_052168715.1. NCBI lineage: Bacteria > Pseudomonadati > Pseudomonadota > Gammaproteobacteria > Enterobacterales > Yersiniaceae > Serratia > Serratia sp. CY44782. The sequence continues at coordinate 227,124 of NZ_JBJNME010000007.1, read as the reverse complement.
ACCGTCGGCACAAAGCCGCCGTACGGCGTGCCGCGCCCGGTGCTGAACAGCACCATATGGCAGCCGGCACCGGCCAGCGCGCTGGTCGCCACCGCATCGTTGCCCGGCGCGCTGAGCAGATTCAGCCCCGGCACACGCAGCCGCTCACCGTACTTCAGCACGTCCACCACCTGGCTCAGGCCCGCTTTTTGGGTGCAGCCGAGCGATTTCTCCTCCAGCGTGGTGATGCCGCCGGCCTTGTTGCCCGGCGACGGGTTCTCGTATATCGGCTGCTGATGGGCGATGAAATAGCGTTTGAAATCGTTGATCATGTCGACGGTTTTGTCGAAGGTCTCCCCATCGCGGCAGCGGCTCATCAGAATGCGTTCGGCGCCGAACATCTCCGGCACTTCGGTCAGCACCGTGGTGCCGCCGTTGGCGATCACATAGTCGGAAAAGCGCCCCAACAGCGGGTTGGCGGTGATGCCCGACAATCCGTCCGAACCGCCGCACTCCAGGCCGAACTTCAGCTCGCTCAGGCAGCCCGGCTCGCGGCGATCGTGGCGCATCTCCCGGTACAGCTCGTGCAACAGAGCCAGCCCGGCCTCCACCTCGTCGTCCTGCTGTTGGCACACCATAAAGCGCAGCCGCCGCTCGTCCGCCATCCCCAGCGTGGCGCGAAAGGCATCCACCTGATTGTTCTCGCACCCCAGCCCGATCACCAGCACCGCGCCGGCGTTGGGATGGCGCGCCATGTTCTGCAGCATGATGCGGGTGTTGGCATGATCCTGCCCCAGCTGCGAGCAGCCGAACGGATGGCTGAACAGATGCACGCCGTCGATCCCCTCCGCCTGCGTTTGCTGCAAAAAGCGCTGCTGGATCTGGCGGGCGATGCCGTTGACGCAGCCGACGGTCGGCACGATCCACAGTTCGTTGCGGATCCCCACGTCGCCGCCGGCCCGGCGGTACAGCTGCACCTCGCGATCCGCCGCCTGCGGCGGCAACGCCGGGAACTGCGGCTGGTAACGGTAGCTGTCCAGATCGCTCAGGTTGGTTTTGGCGTTTTGCGAATGAATATGCTCCCCAGGGCCGATGGCCACGAGCGCGTGGCCGATCGGCTGGCCATATTTGATGATGTCCTCGCCCTCGGCGATCGGGCCGAGCGCAATCTTGTGCCCGCGCGCCACCGGCTGCGCCAGCGGAACGGCGACGCCTGCCAGCTCAACCGTGTCTCCGGCGGCCAGGTCGCGCAGCGCTACCGCCACGTTATCCTGCTCGTGAATCTTTATCGTACTTTGCATAAACCGGTCCCGGATAACGGCTACGCCAGGTCAATGGCGAAATAATCTTTGGCGTTGTCGAAGCAGATGTTTTTCACCATCCCGCCCAGCAGCGCGATATCGGCCGGCGCTTCGCCGTCCGTCACCCAGCGGCCGATCATCTGGCAAAGGATGCGGCGGAAGTATTCATGGCGCGTATACGACAGGAAGCTGCGACTGTCGGTCAGCATGCCGACGAAGCGGCTCAGCAGCCCGAGTTGCGCCAGCTGCGTCATTTGGCGCTGCATGCCGTCCTTCTGATCGTTGAACCACCAGCCGGAGCCAAACTGCATCTTGCCCGGCGTGCCTTCCCCCTGGAAATTGCCGATCATGGTGCCGATCACTTCGTTATCGCGCGGGTTGAGGCAATAGAGAATGGTTTTCGGCAGGCCGCCCTGCCGCGCCTGGGCATCCAGCAGCCGCGACAGCGGCTCCGCCAGCGGCCGATCGTTGATCGAGTCGAAGCCGATATCCGGCCCGACGGCGGCCAACATGCGGCTGTTGTTATTGCGCAGCGCGCCGATGTGATATTGCTGCACCCAGCCGCGGCGCCGGTATTCGCCGGCCAGGAACAGCAGCACCGCGCTTTTGAACTGCGCGCTCTGTTCCGGCGTCGGCAGCTCGCCGTTCAGGCGACGCAGCAGGATCGCATCCAGCGTCGCTTCATCGGCCTCGCCGAACACCACCACGTCCAGCGCATGGTCGGCCACCTTGCAACCGTGGGCGGCGAAGTGATCCATACGCTTGTGCAGGGCGTCGCACAGCGTGCTGAAACGGCCGATGGCGGTGTCCGCCGCCGCCTCCAGCTGCCGCAGATAGTCATTGAAGCCGGGCGCATCGATGGCGAAGGCCTTGTCTGGCCGCCAGCTCGGCAACACCTTGATATCGAAGCTATGATCGTCGACGATCGCCCGATGGTGGCGCAGATCGTCGATCGGATCGTCAGTGGTACCGACCATTTTCACGTTCATCTGCCGCATGATGCCGCGCGCGCGAAACTCATCCTGCGCCAGCAGCGCATTGCCGCGCTGCCAGATCTCATCCGCCGTGCTCGGCGACAGCAGCGTCCCGGTGATGCCGAACGGCCGGCGCAGCTCCAGGTGTGTCCAGTGATAGAGCGGGTTGCCGATGGTGTGCGGCACCGTGGCGGCCCAGGCGTCGAATTTCTCGCGATCGCCCGCATCGCCGGTGCACAGCCGCTCTGCCACGCCGTTGGTGCGCATCGCCCGCCATTTGTAGTGATCGCCCCGCAGCCAGATATCGTACAGGTTGCTGAAGCGGGTATTCTCCGCAATCTGCTGCGGCGGCAAATGGCAGTGGTAGTCGAAAATCGGCTGCTGCGCCGCGTAGTCATGGTACAAACGCCGGGCAAATTCGCTGTCCAGCAGGAAATCTTCGCTCAAAAACGTCGCCATCTCGGGCTCCTTACCTTACTTGCCGTGCGGCACAGGGATAGAATCACAAAAGTTATCACACCAATTTTAGCAAGCGTCCAGCAAATTTTTCCCGCCATCTGCCGTTTTGCTGTCCTCCAATCCCTTTTTCGCTCGTTTTTACGACAGATGTGCGGCATAAACGCCCTATTTCACCGGCGACAGTATCGCTCAGGCGAATAATTCCTTTTGTGATATCACTCAACTTTTAAACCTGTATGACAGGTTATTGTCTCGCCAGCCGCATCGCCGGCCATACCTTCAAACGGGGAGACATTTCGGATGCGTAAAATTAAAGGGTTACGCTGGTACATGATCGGGCTGGTGACCGTCGGCACCGTGCTGGGTTACCTGACCCGCAACGCCATCGCCGTGGCGGCGCCGACGCTGGAAGATACGCTGCACATCACCACCCAGCAGTATTCCTATATCGTCGCCGCCTATTCCGCCTGCTACACCGTGATGCAGCCGGTGGCGGGCTATGTGTTGGACGTGCTCGGCACCAAGGTCGGTTACGCCATGTTCGCCATTCTTTGGGCGGTGTTCTGTATGGGCACCGCGCTGGCCAACAGCTGGGGCGGACTGGCGTTGGCGCGCGGCGCGGTCGGCATGGCCGAGGCGGCGATGATCCCCGCCGGGCTGAAGGCCAGCAGCGAGTGGTTTCCGGCCAAAGAGCGTTCGATCGCCGTCGGTTATTTCAACGTCGGTTCGTCGATCGGCGGCATGATCGCCCCGCCGCTGGTGGTATGGGCCATCGTGGCGCACAGCTGGGAGATGGCGTTCATCATCACCGGCGTGCTGAGCCTGATCTGGGCCATCTGCTGGCTGCTGTTCTACAAGCACCCGAAAGATCAGAAGAAACTGAGCCAGGAAGAGCGTCGTTACATCCTCGAAGGCCAGGAAGCGCAGCACCAGACCTCAAACGCCAAAAAGATGTCCGCCTGGCAGATCGTGCGCAACCGCCAGTTCTGGGGCATCGCGCTGCCGCGCTTTCTGGCGGAACCGGCCTGGGGCACCTTCAACGCCTGGATCCCACTGTTCATGTTCAAGGCCTACGGCTTTAATCTGAAAGAGATCGCCATGTTCGCCTGGATGCCGATGCTGTTCGCCGATCTCGGCTGCATCGTCGGCGGCTACCTGCCGCCGCTGTTCCAGAAGTATTTCAAGGTCAATCTGATCGTCTCGCGCAAGCTGGTGGTGACGATGGGGGCGGTGTTGATGATCGGCCCCGGCATGATCGGCCTGTTCACCAGCCCTTATGCGGCTATCGCGCTGCTGTGCGTCGGCGGCTTCGCCCATCAGGCGCTGTCCGGCGCGCTGATCACCCTCTCTTCCGACGTGTTCGGCCGCAATGAGGTGGCGACCGCCAACGGCCTGACCGGCATGGCGGCCTGGACCGCCAGCACGCTGTTCGCCCTGGTGGTCGGCGCCCTGGCGGACACCCTCGGCTTCAGTCCGCTGTTCGCCGCGCTGTCGGTCTTCGACATTCTCGGCGCCATCGTCATCTGGACGGTGTTGCAAAACCGCCCGGCCGCCGAACCTCAACCCGCCACGCTGCAACCGTCCCCGGCGCGCAGCTGATCCCGCCGCCCGGCCGCCGGGCCGGGCCTTTTGCTCCTCTGGCAGCGGTGCCGAATAAGTGGTATAACAAATCCGATGGCCACGCGCCCCCTCCCACCGCACCGTATAGAGCATTCACTATGGAATTCACCGAAACCAGACGCCTGTATCAGCAACTGGCCGCCGAGCTTAAGCAACGTATCGAAAGCGGCCGCTACCCGGTAGGCGACAAGCTGCCGGCCGAGCGATACATCGCCGAAGAGATGAATGTCAGCCGCACCGTGGTGCGCGAAGCGATCATCATGCTGGAAGTGGAAGGCTATGTGGACGTGCGCAAGGGATCCGGGATCCACGTGGTGTCCAACCAGCAAAAACACCTGGTGGTGCCGGGCGACAGCATCGAGTTCGCCACCGCGGGCCCGTTTGAGCTGCTGCAGGCGCGCCAGCTGATCGAAAGCAACATCGCCGAATTCGCCGCCACCCAGGTGACCAAACAAGATATCGTGCAGTTGATGGAGATCCAGGAGCACGCCCGCAAAGAGGATCGCTTCCGCGACTCGCAGTGGGATCTGAAGTTCCACGTGCAGGTGGCGCTGGCCACCCAGAACACCGCCATGGCCACCATCGTGGAAAAAATGTGGGTGCAGCGGGTCAACAACCCTTACTGGAAGAAACTGCACGAGCATATCGACGAACGTTCGATCGCCAGCTGGTGCGACGATCACGATCAGATCCTCAAGGCGCTGATGCGCAAAGATCCTTACGCCGCCAAACTGGCGATGTGGCAGCACCTGGAAAACACCAAGCAGATGCTGTTTAACGCCACCAGCGACGACTTTGAATACAACGCCGATCGCTACCTGTTCGCCGAGAATCCGGTGGTGCATCTAGATGGCGTGAGCCACGAGCCGAAATAGCCCCGGCGGTCAAAAACCGTCGGCTTATGTCAGGTAATGTAAAATCCGCTGAATCGATGCCGGAACCGCCGTTTGCCGTGTACTATTTCACCGTCGGCAACGTAGATTTCCCTGTTGCCAATCGTGCTATTTTGGTAGAGTTAGCCCACTTTTTTACCCATTGCTGCGGGGGCGGGACGCGAATAAATGCGCTGGTTGTTTGCCATGCTGATTGCTGTTTTCTGCTGGACCGGTTCGGTCTCCGGCCAACAGCTATGCGTGGCGTCACCCAAGCCAACCCCCAGCGCGCTGAGCAGCCTGCCGCTGCTGGCGGAGCCGGCGCTTTCCCCCTATGATCATGTGTATCGGGCGCCGGCCGAAGCGCGCCGCAAAGCCCCCGGCAAGTTGCCGCTGCTGCTGCCCAGAGCGCACTCTTTCCCCGGTTCGCTGCTCGCGTCCTCCCTGCCGGCACCGGTCTATACCCTGGCCGCAGAGCCGGGCTACCGAATTCGTTTCCCCCGCCAGGACACCCCGGCCCCCAACCGGCTTGCCCAGGTCGACTGGACGCTGGACGCCTCCAGGCAACAGAGCCGGCAGGCCGGCTGGAAAGAAAGCAACATGCAGTACCGTGGCACGCTGACTTACCACCTATGACCGGTGTCGCACCGCTTAGAAATCTTAAAGCAACGCCGTTTCATCGTTATCAGCATTCAGGATCGCCGCGCGCTTTCAGCCCACGCCCGCTCCGCCGCTGAGATAAAAATAAACAATGACGTTTTAGGAACACCGGATGGATATCATTAAAGAACTGATACATGCCTTGTGGCAGCAGGATTTTGAGACGCTGGCGAACCCTTCGTTGGTGTGGACCCTCTACATTCTGCTGTTCATGATCCTGTTTTTGGAAAACGGCCTGCTGCCAGCCGCTTTCCTGCCGGGCGACAGCCTGCTGATCCTGGTTGGCGTGCTGATCGCCAAAGGCACCATGGGCTTCCCGCTGACCATCGTCATCCTGACCGTCGCCGCCAGCCTGGGGTGCTGGGTCAGCTATATACAGGGCCGATGGCTCGGCAATACGCGAACGGTGCAAGGCTGGCTTTCGCACCTGCCGGCCCACTACCATCAGCGCGCTCACAACCTGTTCCACCGCCACGGGCTTTCCGCCCTGCTGGTCGGCCGCTTCCTGGCCTTCGTGCGCACCCTGCTGCCGACCATCGCCGGCCTGTCCGGCCTGAGCAACGCGCGCTTCCAGTTCTTCAACTGGATGAGCGGCCTGCTGTGGGTCTTGATCCTGACGACGCTGGGCTTCGCGCTGGGGAAAACCCCGGTGTTCCGCAAGTATGAAGATCAGCTGATGTTCTGCCTGATGATGTTGCCGCTGGTGTTGCTGGTGGTCGGGCTGGTCGGCTCGCTGATCGTGCTGTGGCGCAAAAAACGCGCCGGCAGCCAGAATCCGGGGAAAGGGGCGTGACAGCAAAGCGCCCGCGCTGGCAATACGTCTTGATGATCGCGCTCGCCCTGCTGGCGTTGGCGACGCTGTTGGTGCCCTGCATGGTGCGCACCGAGAGCGAGCTGCGCATTCGCGCCAGCCAGCAAGGGCTGTCGCTGCCCGACGGTTTTTACGTCTATCAGCGCCTGGATGAGCGCGGCATCCGCATCAAAAGCATTACGCCGGAAGGCGATGGCCTGGTCATCCGTCTGGATTCGCCGGAGCAGCAATTGCTGGCGCGCGAAGCGCTGCAAACCATCCTGCCGCCCGGTTACCACATCGCGTTGAGCGAGTCCCCCGTGCCGTCGCATTGGGTACGCGAATTTGCGCGTTCCCCACTCAATCTGGGATAATCCCCTTCATATGAAGGGGTTTCCTTTCATTGCCATTATCTTCATTTTCATTCGCATCGATTAGCTCAAGAATTAATCAGTCGGCACTGAGTCACGGCTGATTCTTTGGGGGCACGCCGGTTTCATGACTATGCTGAAGGGTAACTTCAGCCGGCGATGAACGCCCTCCTCTCGCGCTGCCGCCTTCGGCAGTCAGGAAAGCGGATGCCTGTTCAGGCATCCCATGAAAAGGAACTGAAAGATGAAATTACGCCACTCACTGTTACTGCTGTTGCCACTCTGCACGCTGCCGGCGCTCGCTTCGGCCGCTGAGGGCGGCTGCGCCGCCAAAGCGCAAGACATCCAGCAGCAAATCGACTATGCCACCCAACACGGCAACACCCACCGCGTGGACGGGCTGAAAAAAGCGCTGAGCGAAGTGCAGACTCACTGTACCGAAGCCGGCCTGCAGGCCGAACGCCAGAAAAATATCGCGGAGAAGCAGCGCAAGGTCGACGAGCGCCGACAGGAGCTGAAAGAAGCGCAGCAAACCGGCAAGCTGGACAAGGTCGCCAAGAAGCAGCAAAAGCTGGCGGAAGCGCAGGCTGAGCTGAAACGCGCCCAGGCGGAATAATTTTTTTACACCAGCGGATTTATCGATGAGAGCCCCATCACACGGGATTTCTTAAGCATATGGAATTGATGTCTGGTGTTATCTGCTGGCCATCACCCCTTTGCTCCGGCGAAAAAATCCGCTATGTTAAAAGTCTGTCGAAATAAACGTTAAGGAATAATCACATGGCACATGATTCAAATGCAGAAAACTTACGCGCTGAACTGAAGTCCTTAGCCGATACGCTGGAGGAAGTGCTGAACTCCTCCACCGACAAGCCGAAAGCCGAGCTGGAGAAGCTGCGTTCGAAAGCGGAAGGCGCGCTGAAAGAGACCCGCGCTCGCCTGAGCGACGCCGGTGACAAGCTGGCTTCGCAAACCAAACAGATCGCCGGTCAGGCCGATGATTACGTGCGCGACAACCCGTGGACCGGCATCGGTATCGGCGCGGCGGTCGGCGTCGTGCTGGGCGTGCTGCTCGCGCGTCGTTAATCATGGCTGAACAACCGCAAGTGCGCGCGCAGGGCCCCGCTAAAGGGGTCCTGGATATCGGTCAGCGCATCATCACGATCCTGGTCGGCATGGTGGAAACCCGTGTCCGGCTGGCGGTGGTCGAGCTGGAAGAGGAGAAAGCCAACCTCATTCAGCTGCTGATCATGGCCGGTATGACGCTGCTGTTCACCGCCTTCGGTTTGATGAGCCTGCTGATCCTGATCTTCTGGGCCATCGATCCGGTCTACCGGCTGGTGGCGCTGGGCGCCACGACCGGCGTGCTGCTGTTCCTGGCCGTGGTCGGCACCATCTGGACGCTGGTCAAGGCCCGTCGCACCACGCTGCTCGGCGCCACGCGCAAGCAACTGGAACTCGACCGCGCCGAACTGGAGCGCGAGCCATGAGCCGCCGCCGCTACCTGGAATGGAAAAAAGAGAGGCTGATTCGCCAGATCCAGCAGCAACGCCTGGATCTGGCCGAACACAAGTCTCTGTGGTTGGAGAAGACCGAACGCATCGACCGCGGCTGGCAGACGGTGTTTGGCCTGCGTCGCTATCTGGTGCTCGGTTCCAGCGTCATGGCGCTGTACGGCATTCGCCACCCCAGCAAGATGATCCGCTGGTCGCGCCGCGCTTTCGGTGCCTGGAGCGCTATCCGCCTGTTTAAAAAGACCTTCTCCGCCAAGTAAGCCCCACGCCTTTCCTTCAAACATCCTGTTGCTCCGCCCTCGTTTTCCCCCTAAAACAGCGCTGCTTATCCCGAGGGCCGGGCAACCTGCTGACAAGCGTCAGTTTATTAGCACGCTAAAGATTCAGATTTTTTGAAAAATTACGACAGTTTTACTTGCTAACAACCTGAGCACTTCCCGCTTAACATTCACTCCATCAATACGATATGGGCCGGACAGGGTGAGAGACCCGATATACCGCCCGTTGATATGACTACCGCCGAACAGGCGCACAAAAACACTTTGGAGTAGATGATGAAAAAATTAGAAGATACAGGTTTGCTGGTTGCTCGTATTCTGATGCCAATCCTGTTTATCGTGGCAGGCTACGGCAAAATGGGTGACGCTTATGCCGGTACCCAACAGTACATGCAATCGATGGGCGTGCCTGGCTTCTTGCTGCCGCTGACCATCCTGCTGGAATTTGGCGGCGGTCTGGCGATCCTGTTCGGTTTCCTGACCCGCACCGTAGCGCTGTTCACTGCCGGCTTCACCATTCTGACCGCGCTGCTGTTCCACACTGACTTTGCGGAAGGCGTAAACCAGCTGATGTTCATGAAAAACCTGACCATCGCCGGCGGCTTCATCGTGTTGGCGGTTGCAGGCCCGGGCGGCTTCAGCATCGACCGTCTTCTGAACAAGAAATGGTAATCTAAACTGTCATTCAGGGCCCGGCATGCCGGGCCCTGTCGCTTTTCACTCGGACACCAAGGAGATTCCCATGGGACAACTCGTCGATGGCGTTTGGCAAGACATCTGGTATGACACGAAATCTACCGGCGGCCGTTTCAAACGTTCAACCGCTCAGTTTCGCAATTGGGTGACTGCCGACGGTCAGCCGGGCGAACACGGCGCGGGCGGCTTCCAGGCCGAAGCGGGCCGTTATCACCTGTACGTTTCTCTCGCCTGCCCCTGGGCGCACCGCACGCTGCTGATGCGCAAACTGAAGGGGCTGGAGCAGATCATTCCGGTCTCGGTGGTGCACCCGCTGATGCTGGAAAACGGCTGGACCTTCGGCCAGGATTTTCCTGAAACCACCGGCGATCCGCTGTATCACGCCGACTTCCTGTATCAGATCTACCTGCAGGCCGATCCGCACTACAGCGGGCGCGTGACCGTGCCGGTGCTGTGGGATAAACAGCGGCAAACCATCGTCAGCAACGAATCCGCCGACATCATCCGCATGTTCAACAGCGCGTTTGACGGCGTGGGCGCCCGCGCGGGCGATTACTACCCGGCCGAGCTGCGCGGCAAAATCGATGAGCTGAACGGTTGGATTTACGATCAGGTGAACAACGGCGTGTACAAGGCCGGTTTCGCCACCAGCCAGGAAGCCTATGACGAAGCGGTCAACGGGGTCTTCAACGCGCTGGAGCGCCTGGAGCAGATCCTGGGGCAGCACCGCTACCTGACCGGCGATCGGCTGACCGAAGCCGACCTGCGTCTATGGACCACGCTGGTGCGCTTCGATCCGGTGTACGTCACCCACTTCAAGTGCGATAAACACCGCATCAGCGACTACCTGAACCTGTACGGTTTCCTGCGCGACATCTACCAGATGCCGGGCATCGCCGAAACGGTCAGCCTGCCGCACATTCGCAACCACTACTATCGCAGCCACGCCACCATCAACCCGCACGGCATCATTTCCATCGGGCCGGCGCAGGATCTGGACGAGCCGCACGGCCGCGATCGGCTCTTCGGCTAAGGCAAAAAAAATCCCCTTGCCGCCCGGCAAGGGGATGTCATCCCACCGACGTTAGCGCTGCGCGAACAGGCGCGGAATTTCGCGCAGGAACCAGGCTTTCGCCTCCCCCATGCTGTCGCGCCGCCAGGCCATGATGATATCGGCTTCGCGGCTGTATTCCGGCCCCACCACGCGCAGCCGCCCGGCCTCGATATCTTTCTCCACCATCGGATACGGCATGGTCGCCACCCCCAGCCCGGCCAGCAGCGCCAAACGCTTGTCTTCGATGGTGCTCACCGTCAGACGCTGCTGCTTATCCAGCAGTTGCACGGTCAACACCGGGCGCTCGCGGGCGGTATCCGCCACCGCGATGCCGCGGTACTTCACCCGGGTCACCTCGGACAGCGGCTCCGGCTCCTGGTGGATAGGATGATCCGGCGCGGCGACGTAGACGCTCATCACCTTGTACAGTTTGCGGGTGTTGATCTCCGACGATGCGCGAAAATGCATATCCGGCGCGATCACGATGTCGGCGCGTCCCTGTTCCAACCGCTCCCAGGCGCCCGCCAGCACCTCGGTGAAAATCGACACCTGGGTGTTGGCCTTCAGCGCCAGCTTGTCCACCAGCGGAAACAGCAGGCTCGGCGGCGACAGCGCTTCGCTGACGATAGTCAGGTGGGTTTCCCAACCGCGCGCCAGCGCCTCGGCGTCGGTGGTCAGCTTGTCGGCCGCTTCCAGCAGCACCCGCCCGCGCTCCAGCAACATGCGCCCCACGTTGGTGAACTTGGTGCGGTGGCCCGAACGGTCGAACAGCACCACGTCCAATTCTTCTTCCAATTTTTGCATGGTGTAGCTGAGTGCCGACGGCACCCGGCCCAATTCGTCGGCGGCCGCGGCGAAGCTGCCGCGCCGGTCGATCGCGTCCATCACTCTCAGCGCCTCAAGCGTGAGCGCCCGATCTCTGGCCATCACATCCCTCTGTCAGGAAATTTGAATATGCCGACCAGATTAACTGGCTAACAATCCGGCGTCCAGATGCTTACCATTTGGATAATGAATTTAGAGAGCCGATTGCCATGATTACATGCAGAACAGCACAACAATGCGGGCAAGCTGACTTTGGTTGGCTGCAGGCTCGCTACACCTTTTCCTTTGGTCACTACTTCGATCCCAAACTGATGGGCTATGCGTCGCTGCGGGTGCTGAATCAGGAGGTGCTGGCGCCGGGCGCGTCGTTCCAGCCGCGCACCTATCCCAGCGTGGATATCCTGAACCTGATCCTGCAGGGCGAGGCGGAATACCGCGACAGCGACGGCAACGCCGCGCGCGCCAAAGCCGGCGAAGCGCTGCTGCTGGCCACCCAGCCGGGCCTGAGCTACAGCGAACAGAACGTCAGCAGCGATACGCCGCTGACCCGCCTGCAGCTGTGGCTGGACGCCTGCCCGGAACGCAACAACGAGCGGGTGCAGCGCCTGACGCTGCCGGCGGCGGGCAACCTGCTGCTGGCCTCGCCGGACGGTGCGCAGGGCAGCCTGCAGCTGCGCCAGCAGGTCTGGATCCACCATCTCGACCTGCAGCCGGGCGAAGAACAAACGCTGACGATTAACGGGCCGCGCGCCTATTTGCAGTCGATTCACGGCACCATCGCCGCCACCGGCGAGCGCCACGAAGCGCAGCGCCTGACCTGCGGCGACGGCGCCTTCGTGCGCGAGGAGAACCGCCTGACGATTCGCGCCGAGACCCCGCTGCGCGCGCTGCTGATTGACCTGCCGGTGTAAGCCGGCCGGAAAACGAAAAACCCCGCGCAACTTGCGTTGCGCGGGGTTTTCTTTTGTCGAGGGAGTTGACCGGTAAGCCGGGTTCTGTCGTGGACAGTCATTCCTCTAGGCCAGCAATCGCTCACTGGCTCAAGCAGCCTACCCGGGTTCAGTACGGGCCGTACCATGTGAACCCCTATTTGGCCTTGCTCCGGGTGGAGTTTACCGTGCCACGAACTGTTGCCAGCCGCGCGGTGCGCTCTTACCGCACCCTTTCACCCTTACCTGATCCCGCTTGCGCGGGCCATCGGCGGTTTGCTCTCTGTTGCACTAGTCGTAGGCTTGCGCCTCCCAGGCGTTACCTGGCACCCTGCCCTATGGAGCCCGGACTTTCCTCCCCTCCATCTGTCTCCCCGAAGAGGACGGCAATGAAGCGGCGACTGTCTGGTCAACTCCGGCGCGGATAGTAGCGTCGCGGCGGCGGCAGGTCAACCGCTTTACGGCTGTTGTTGCTCCAGCGCGTGCTTATACAGCGCATTTTTCTTCACGCCGTGGATTTCCGCCGCCAGCGCCGCCGCCTTTTTCAGCGGCAGCTCTTTTTGCAGCAGCGCCAGCGTGCGCAGCGCCTCGAGCGGCAGCGCATCCTCCTGCACCTTGTGGCCTTCGACGATCAGCACCATCTCGCCGCGGCGGCGCACTTCATCTTCCTGCACCCACGCCAGCAGTTCGCCCACCGGTGCGCCGTGGATAGATTCCCAGGTTTTGGTCAGCTCGCGCGCCAGCACCACATAGCGCTGCGGGCCCCAGACGGTGACCATGTCCTGCAGGCTTTCCAGCAGGCGGTGAGTGGATTCGTAGAAAATCAGCGTGCGCGGTTCCTCCGCCAGCGCCATCAGCGTATCCTTGCGCCCCTTGGTTTTCGCCGGAAGGAAGCCTTCGTAGCAGAAGCGGTCAGAAGCGACGCCCGCGGCGCACAGCGCGGTGGTGGCGGCGCAGGCGCCCGGCAGCGGCACCACGCGAATGCCGGCCTCGCGGCAGCGGCGCACCAGGTGATAACCGGGATCGTTGATCAGCGGCGTGCCGGCGTCGGACACCAGCGCGATGCTCTGGCCTTCCTGCAGTTTCGCCAGCAGCTGATCGGCCTTTTGCTGTTCGTTGTGGTCATGCAGCGCGAACAGACGCGCGTTGATCGCGAAGTGTTGCAGCAGCAATCCGGTATGGCGCGTGTCTTCCGCCGCGATCAGATCAACGCTTTTCAGTACCTCTAACGCACGGTGAGTGATATCGCCCAGATTGCCGATGGGGGTGGGCACCACATACAGCGTTGATGCAGAAATGACTGATTGTTGGTGTTGATTCATTGTTTCATCCGGGTTGCCGATTTAATATTGAGCATCTTGAAAAAAACATCACTGGATACAGTATGCTTTCCTCAACATTCGTTCGTACCAAAGCAGGGCGTTCCAAGCCTGTCCGACTTACCGCAGTCATCGCGGCCGCCCTTTTCCTGGCAGGCTGTCCAAGTCGGGCCCCGCAAACGCCGCCCGCCAATATACAGGACGAAGCGAGCGCCAGCTCCGATTACTACCTGCAGCAGTTGCAGCAAAGCAGCGATGATAACAAGGCTGACTGGCAATTACTTGCTATTCGCGCCTTGCTGCGTGAAGGAAAACTGCCGCAGGCCGGCGACCAGCTGAATCAGCTGCCGAAAAACCTCAGCGGTGCGCAGCAGACTGAACGCCAGTTGCTGACCGCCGAACTGCAGATCGCCAACAAGAGCTACGTCAGCGCCCGCAGCACGCTGGGCCATCTGGACAGCGGTTCGCTGTCGCCGAATCAGAAGGTGCGCTACTACCAGGCGCAGATTGCCGCCAATCAGGGCAAAGCGTCGCTGCCCTTGATCCGCGCCTATATCGCCCAGGAGCCGTTGCTGACCGGCAAACCGCACCAGGACAACCTGGATCAGACCTGGCAGGCGCTGCTGCAGCTGACGCCGCAGGAGATGAACAGCCTGGTGATCAACGCCGACGAGAACGTGCTGCAAGGCTGGCTGGATCTGCTGCGCGTCTATCAGGACAACAAGCAGGATCCCGATCTGCTGAAGGCCGGCATCAAAGACTGGCAGAACCGTTATCCGAAGAACCCGGCGGCCAAAACGCTGCCCGCTCGCCTGAACCAGGTGCTGAACTTCACCCAGGCCTCCACCTCGAAAATCGCCCTGCTGCTGCCGTTGAACGGCCAGGCGAAAGTGTTCGCCGACGCCATCCAGCAAGGCTTCGAAGCGGCGAAAAACGGCGGTTCCATGCCGGCGCCGCAGCCTCAAGCCGCGCAACCGGCCAGCGCACCGGCCCCAACGACGCCGGCCGATCAGGCCGCCACGGGTGACATCAACGCCAACGGCGCGGTCAGCCCTTCGGCGCAAGAGAGCCAGCCTGCCGTGACCGCCGCGCAACCGGCGGCGCCGTCCAGTGCGCCGATAACGCCGCTGCAGGCCGCTAACGCACAGGTCAAAGTGTACGATACCACCAGCCAGCCGCTGGCCGCCTTGCTGAGCCAGGCGCAGCAGGATGGCGCCACCCTGGTGGTCGGGCCGCTGCTAAAAGAGAACGTCGATCAGCTGTCCGCCAGCACCACCACGCTGAACGTGCTGGCGCTCAACCAGCCGGAAACGCCGAAGGACAACCTGAACATCTGTTACTTTGCCCTGTCGCCGGAAGATGAAGCGCGCGACGCCGCACGCCACATCTGGGAACAGCAGAAGCGTCAACCGCTGCTGCTGGTGCCGCGCGGCGCCTTCGGCGATCGCGTCGCCAAGGCCTTTAACCAGGAATGGCAGAAGCAAGGCGGGCAAACCGTGCTGCGTCAGGACATCGGCTCCGCCGGCGAACTGCGCCAGATGGTCAACAGCGGCGGCATCCGCATGACCGGCACGCCGATATCGAGCGCCCCGGCGCCGCAGAGCGTGACCATCGCCGGGCTGACTATTCCGGCACCGCCGAGCGACGTGCCCGCCGCGACCGGCGGCAGCGTCGACGCGGTGTATATCGTCGCCACCCAGTCTCAGTTGACGCTGATCAAACCGATGATCGACATGGCCACCAGCTCGCGCGGCAAGCCGGCGATGTACGCCAGCTCGCGCAGCTATCAGGCCGGTGCCGGCCCGGACTTCCGCCTGGAAATGGAAGGCCTGCAGTTCAGCGACATCCCGCTGCTGGCCGGTTCAAACCCTCAGCTGTTGCAGCAGGCCAGCGCGCGCTTCCGCAACGACTACTCGCTGGTGCGCCTGTATGCGATGGGGATGGATGCCTGGACATTGGCCAACCACTTTGCTGAAATGCGCCAGCTGCCGGGCTTCCAGGTTTCCGGCACCACCGGTACGCTGAGCGCGTCGCCGAACTGCGTGATCAACCGCAAACTGCCTTGGCTGCAATACCGTCAGGGTACGGTCGTTCCGGTCTCTTGAACTCACGCGCCTCAGGGGTGGGCTATGAGTTACTGGCCCGCCGTCACCTGGAATACGCCGGACTCACCTTCTGCGCCGCCAACGTCGCGGTGCGCGGCGGTGAGCTCGACCTCATCATGCGCGACGGCGCCACCTGGGTGTTCGTCGAAGTGCGCTACCGCCGCAACGACGCCTTCGGCGGCGCGGCCGCCAGCGTCACCTTTCGCAAACAACAGCGGTTGCTGCATGCCGCCGCCGTCTGGCTGGCGGGGCGCGGAGCCAGTTTTGACACATCATCTTGCCGTTTTGATGTTTTGGCCATTACCGGTAGCCAGTTAGAATGGATACCCAACGCCTTCAATGCGGATTAATCGGGGTTTTGCGGCGCAGACCGGCCCTTTGACTTAGTGGATTAATACAACGTGCTGGATAGAATTAAAGTCTGTTTTACCGAAAGCATCCAAACCCAGATCGCGGCGGCGGAAGCATTGCCGGACGCCATTTCCCGCGCTGCGATGACGCTGGTTCAATCCTTACTCAACGGCAACAAAATCCTGTGCTGCGGCAACGGCACCTCGGCGGCCAACGCGCAGCACTTCGCCGCCAGCATGATCAACCGTTTTGAAACCGAGCGCCCCAGCCTGCCGGCCATCGCCCTCAACGCCGACAACGTGGTGCTGACGGCGATCAGCAACGATCGGCTGCACGACGAAGTGTACGCCAAGCAGGTGCGCGCGCTCGGGCACACCGGCGACGTGCTGCTGGCGATTTCCACCCGCGGCAACAGCCGTGATATTGTGAAAGCGGTCGAGGCGGCCGTCACGCGCGATATGACCATCGTCGCGCTCACCGGCTACGACGGCGGCGAGCTAGCCGGGTTGCTCGGCCAGCAGGATGTCGAGATCCGCATTCCGTCGCACCGCAGCTCGCGCATTCAGGAAATGCATATGTTGACCGTAAACTGCCTGTGCGATCTGATAGACAATACGTTATTCCCCCACCAGGACGATTAAGGAACTGAGATGAAGCTAAAAGCCACATTTGCAGTGCTGTCCAGCGCCCTGCTGTTGCAAGGCTGTATCGCCGGCGTCGTCGTCGGCAGTGCGGCCGTCGCGACCAAAACCGCCACCGACCCGCGCAGCGTCGGGACCCAGGTGGATGACGGCACGCTGGAAGCCAGGGTCGAAAGCGCTCTGAGCAAAGACCAGCAGCTGAAGAAAGACGCCCGGGTGGTCGCCACCGCCTATCAGGGCAAAGTGCTGTTGACCGGCCAATCGCCTAATGCCGATCTCACCTCGCGCGCCAAGCAGATCGCCATGGGCGTGGAAGGCACGACCGAAGTGTATAACGAAATCCGTCAGGGCACGCCGGTCAGCCTGAGCACCGCGTCCTCCGACACCTGGATCACCACCAAGGTGCGTTCGCAGCTGCTAACCAGCGATACGGTGAAATCGTCCAACGTGAAGGTCACCACCGAAAATGGCGAAGTGTTCTTGCTGGGCCTCGTCACCCAACAGGAAGGACAGTCGGCGGCGCAGATCGCCAGCCAGGTCAGCGGCGTGAAGCACGTCACCACCGCCTTTACCTATGTGAAGTAATCCGTTCTGGCGGGAGCGGCGCCGTGCCGTTCCCGTCCGTTTAATCCAGCTTGTTCTCGCTTAAAAACGCTTCCCCGCCCAGCTGCCGCATCTGGCGCATGATCCACTGCTGTCGCTGTATCACATAACCGGAAGGCGCATCGGCCCTGAAGCGATGCGGATTCGGCAATACCGCCGCCAACAGAGCGGCCTCCGAGGCGGTCAGGCGCTTGGCCGGTTTATTGAAGTAGCGCTGTGACGCTTCCTCCACGCCAAACACCCCGTCGCCGAACTCGACGATGTTCAGATACACCGTCAGAATGCGCCGCTTGGTCCACACCAGCTCGATGCCCGACGTCAATCCGGCCTCCAGCCCTTTGCGTAGCCAGCTGCGGCCATCCCACAGAAACAGGTTCTTGGCGGTTTGCTGCGACAGCGTGGACGCGCCGCGGATGCGCGTCGGGCGCTTCTCGTTGTGGCTGAGCGCCTTTTCAATGGCCGCCACGTCGAAGCCCCAATGGTCTGGAAACTTCTGATCCTCCGCCGCCATCACCGCCAGCGCCATCTGCGGCGAGATGTCGTCCATCGACACCCAATCCGAATGGGCGACGTAGCCAAAGTCGCCGCTCAGCCAGGCGCTGACTTGCCGCTCCACCATCACGGCGGAAAACGGCACCGGCAGGAAGGCAAAGGCCACAATGCCCAACACCCACAGGCCGAGAATCGCGATGACCCCGCGCTTCAGCCAATACCACGGGCGCAGTCGCCGCCATCCGCCGAGCGATTTTCTCATTCAGCCATTTCCAGTACCCGCGCCACCAGCTTATCGATACCGAGGGCCGCCTGTGCGATAGACGGTGCCAGCATATAGGCCGGCGTGGTCACGACTTTGTGCTCGCTGTCCACCACGATGTCGTCCACCGGGCAAATCACCGGCTCGCCGCCCATGGCGTCAATCACTTCTCCCAGGTCCGGATCGTTGCCAATGGTCAGCCGCGCTTGTTGATCCAGCAGTTTCGGCAACAGCGCCGGCGCGATGCACATCAGGCCAATTGGTTTGCCGGCCTTATGCATCTCGCGCGTCAGACGCGCCAAATCCTCATCGACCCAACATTCCGCGCCGGCTTCGGCGAAATTGCTGAGGTTCTTGGCGGCGCCGAAGCCGCCGGGCACGATCAGCGCATCCAGCTGCGCGGCCTCCGCCAGCGCCAGCGGCTGCACCGCGCCGCGGGCAATGCGCGCCGACTCAATCAGAACATTGCGCGACTCCGCCATCTCCTCACCTGATAAGTGATTAATAACATGGCATTGTGGTTTATCGGGCGCAAAGCACACCGCCTGCGCGCCGGCACGGTCCAACGCCAGCAGCGTCAGCACCGCTTCATGGATCTCCGTACCGTCATAAACGCCGCTGCCGCTGAGGACGACACCCACCTTTTTCATCACTCTTACTCCTGTCGCTGCTGTCAACTGGTTCGTGCTCGGAGTTGACAAACACTAATCTACATCACACATTTTAATGAATCTTCTAACAAGAGCGCTTACATTTGCTATGTTGTTGGCTGTATGATGTTTAGGAATTCGCTACAACCTGCTCGACCAGAACACTGAAACCAATACGCAGGTTCACAATTTCCCTGGTGTTGGCGCAATATTCGCGCACCCCGGCTTAGGTCGGGGTCATTTTTTTTCAGCGTTCTCAACCCAAGCCCGCAGTACCTGCACGTCGTTGCGCCACTCTTGCTTCAACTCATCCACCCAATCCTGCACGTTATCCCACCAGGCCGGCAGCGTCGGCGTTTGAATCTGTTGCGCCAGCTGCTGCAGGTGACGCAGACCGACCGAACCGGCGGCGCCTTTGATCTTGTGCCCTTCCTCGGTGATGCCTTTCTGATCGCGCGCCGTCATGTTGGAGTCCAGCACCGCCAGATAGCCCGGCATCATCTGTTCAAACATCTCCAGGCTTTGGTGGATCAGCTGCGGGCCAACCAGGTCCATGTACTGTTCCAGCATCGCGGTATCGAGTAACGACTCATTAATCTGCATCGCCTTGTGCTCCGTTTTCTTTGAAGTGTGAGAAGGTTGATGATCCCAATAGTGTTTGATGACCTTAGTCAGCGCCGGCACCGACAACGGCTTGCTCAGCACATCGTCCATGCCCGCCTCGAGATACTCTTTTTTGTCTTTCAGCACGTTGGCGGTCAAAGCCACCAGCGGCGGCAGCGCCTGCCCGGCATAGCGTTCGCGCAGCGCCCGGGCGATATCCAGCCCGGTCATGTCCGGCAGTTGGATGTCCAGCAGTACCAGATCGAACTCGTCCGGGTCGAACATCGCCAGCGCATCGTGGCCGTTCATCGCCACATCGACGCTGTTGCCCAATTTCTCCAGCACCGATCGCGCCACGATCACGTTCAGTTCGATATCCTCCACCAGCAGGATGTGCAGCGCCGGCAACGGCAGCTCCTCTTCCTCCGATACCTCGCTGACGGCTTCCTGCACCGCCGGCGCCTGGATGGTCAGAGTGAAGCAAGAACCGTGCCCCTGTTCGCTGCGCACGGTGATGTCACCCCCCATGCTCTGCGCCAACCGCTTGGAGACCGCCAGCCCGATACCGGTGCCGGTGGCCGGACGGCCGCCGCGCTGATCTTTCACCTGGTAATACATGGCGAAGATCTTGTCCTGCTCGTCCTGCGGGATGCCCATGCCCGAATCTTCCACCTCGAACACCAACTTCTCCTGCGCCTCGCGCCGCACGCGCACCACGATTTTCCCCTGTTGGGTAAATTTCACCGCGTTGCCGATCAGGTTCCACAAGATCTGCCGCAGGCGCGTGCCGTCGGTCACGATCTGCTGCGGCAGCGGCGTCTGCGGATCCATGATGAACTGCAGCCCTTTCGGCTGCGCCAGCAGGCCGGAGAGGTTCTCCAGATCTGCCAGGAAACCGGTGAAGTCCACCGGCTGGTTGTCGAGCTGCACCTTGCGCCGCTCGAGCTTATCCATTTCGATAATGTCGTTGAAGATATTGCCGAGGGTGATGGCGCTGACGTGGATGGTCTTCAGGTATTTCAGTTGCTCGTCATTCAGCTCGGTATCGAGCAGGATGCGGCTCAGGCCGACGATGCCGTTAAGCGGCGTACGCAGCTCGTGGCTGATGGTGGAGATAAAGGTGGTCTTCTCCCTGCTGGCGTTCTCCAGCGCGTCCTGGTAGCGCTTACGCTCGGTAATATCGCGGCCGAAGCCCATCAGCCCGTGGCGTTTGCCCACCCGGTCGTAAAACGGGACCTTGCGCAGCTCGAAACAGGCCTTGCGGCCGTCGGGATACACCAGCCATTGTTCGTAGGTCAGCGAAACGTTGTGGCGGAACACCTTCTCGTCGGTCTCAATGACCTTTTCGGCGATCTCCTGGCCGTAGACGTCGAACGGCGTCAGGCCGATCAGCTGCTTCTCGCTTTTGCCGGTCAGCAGCTCCATCGCGCGGTTGCAGCCGGAGAACTCTTTGTCTTCGTTGCGGTAGTAGACCAGATCCGGCGAGGCATCGAGGAAGGAACGCAACAGCGCCGATTGCTGGCCCAGCTCAATCTGCGCCAGCTCGCGCTGTTCCATCTCTTCGGTCAGCTTTTCCATCACCTGCAGGCGCTCTTCTTCCGCCTTGATACGGTCGGCAATCTCCTGATTCAGCTGGCTGATATTGTCTTTGAGCTGCTGATTGAGCTCCAGATCGCGGTGGCGCATCTCTTCGAGCTTGTCCACCAGCCGCGCCAGCCGTTGGCGCGACTCTTCCAACTGTTCCACCACCACCGAGAGAAAATAGACCGCCCACGGGGTGATCAACAGGCCGAAGAAGATCGAACGCACCACGTCGATGCTTTCCACTTCGCCGCGCAGCAGCATGGTCACCGCCATCTGCACCACCATCGCCAGCACCACCAGCGCCGAGGCCAGCAGCAGCGAGAAGCGCACCAACCCCAGTTTCACCATTAAATCAACGTAGTACTGGGCCAACACCCGGATTTGCTTCATAGCGGCTCCCATCAGACACAATCTTTTGAATCATACCGTAAAACCGCGGTGAGATAAGGCGGCAAACGCCGAAGTGTGGCAAAGATTGCACTTCAGAGCGGCATTCCAGGGCGGTAGCGCCACTTTTCATCCAGCGCGCTGCCCTGCCCACCGCGCTGTTGCAGATAAGCACCGACCGCCTGCATGCCACTCCAGCGGTTTTCGCACCACAGCGGCGCCAGCAGCGTCGGCCGACGGGCGCTGGCGGAAAGACGGTGATACACCACCTCGCTCGGCGTGTGGCGGATCATCTCCCCGGCGCTGACGGCGTAGTCCTCCAACGCCAGTTCGGACAATCGCCCGGCGCGCCACGCGCGGGCCAGGGTACTGCCGGTAACGACGTGCAGCGGATGCAGTTTGATGCCATCCACGCCAGTCTCCACCACCCGCTGCAGCGTGAGCAGATGATCGCGCTGAGTTTCTCCCGGCAGCCCGACGATCAGATGGCAGCACACCTTCAGCCCGCGCTGCCGGGCCAGCCGCGCCGTCTGCTGATAACAGCGAAAATCATGGCCGCGATTGATGCGCTTCAGCGTTTTATCGTGCGCCGTCTGCAGCCCCAGCTCCAGCCACACTTCATAGCCTTGCTCGCGGTATCCCGCCAGCAGATCCAGCGCGGCGGGCGGCACGCAGTCCGGCCGGGTGCCGACGCACAGGCCGACCATGGCGCTCTGCGCCAACGCCTGCCGATACATCGACGCCAGCCGTTCGATCTGCGCATAGGTGCTGGTATAGGCCTGGAAATAGGCCAGATAGCGCCGCGCCCGGTTGACCCGCGCGGCCTGCTGCGCCAGCTGTTCGGCGATGCTCTGCCGCTGCATCGCCTCATCGGCGAACGACGCGACGTTGCAGAACGTACAGCCGCCACGCCCCAACGTGCCGTCGCGGTTAGGGCAGCTGAATCCGCCGTGCAGCGTGAGTTTATGGATCTTTTCGCCATAGCGGCGCTGGAGATCTGCGCCAAACATATTGACTAATTGCGGCAACTGCATAATCTTGGTGATTCTCTGTGTTCAAAGCCGCGATGCTAATAAGAAACGGCTTTTCCCGCGATGACAGAGATCAACGCTTTTCCCGCAAGGCGCCACCAGGCATAACTATTCATCATAAACGCAAATAAATTCACTATAATTCTAATGAATTATTCTAATCGTCGCGCAACCGTTAACGGCAATATGACAACACGGTGAAAAATAGTCATAAACATCAAGCAAGCAATATCTTATAGGATAAAACTCTGCAATTAACCCCCGCACTAGCATGGTGCAGAGATTAAGGGGTTGCACTATAGTGAGACAGCTCACACTTCTGTGGAGATCGGCGTTGCCCCACGATAGTGCAAAAACACATTAAAATACTTATTTTTCAAATAAATAAACATCATCAATTCGATAAGAATCTATCTTAAGCCCACATTTGACCTGCGAATTCTTTCTCGCTAAGTTGGAAGTCCGCTGGAAGCTTTCTGGACGGGCAAACGTCTCGTCATATTTATGCAGTAATTGAAGACTCCCTCTTAAAACAAGTCCTATACCACTTGTGAGACCGTCACGAGAGGCCATTGATGGAGGGCGGAAAAGCAGATTAGCGGGGTTAACTTGCTGATTGGACTTCTGCCTGAAATTGGGAAGCCCCCTCGCAGTAGGTTGTGAGAGTCACGCAGAGCCTGGGGAGGTTCACTGATATGTTGTACGATAAATCCCAAGAGAGGGACAACTGTGGTTTCGGCCTGATCGCCCACATAGAAGGCGAACCTAGCCACAAGGTGGTTCGCACCGCCATTCACGCGCTGGCCCGCATGCAACACCGCGGCGCGATCCTGGCCGACGGCAAGACCGGCGACGGCTGCGGCCTGTTGCTGCAAAAACCCGATCGCTTCTTCCGCATGGTGGCGGAAGAGCGCGGCTGGCGTTTGGCCAAGAACTACGCCGTCGGCATGATGTTCCTCAGTCAGAACGAAGAGGAAGCGCGCCTCAGCCGCCGCATCGTGGAAGAAGAGCTGCAAAACGAAACGCTGTCGATCGTCGGCTGGCGTGAAGTGCCGACCAACCCGGACGTGCTGGGTGAAATCGCCCTCTCCTCCCTGCCACGCATCGAGCAAATCTTCGTTAACGCCCCGGCCGGCTGGCGCCCGCGCGATATGGAACGCCGCCTGTTCGTGGCGCGCCGCCGCATCGAGAAACGCGTGCAGGACAACAGTTTCTACGTCTGCAGCTTCTCCAACCTGGTGACGATCTATAAAGGCCTGTGCATGCCTGCGGATCTGCCGCGCTTCTATCTCGATCTGGCGGACCTGCGCCTGGAGTCGGCCATTTGCCTGTTCCACCAGCGCTTCTCCACCAACACCGTGCCGCGCTGGCCGCTGGCGCAGCCGTTCCGCTACCTGGCGCACAACGGCGAAATCAACACCATCACCGGCAACCGTCAGTGGGCGCGTGCCCGTACCTACAAATTCCAAACGCCGCTGATCCCGGATCTACAGGCCGCCGCGCCGTTCGTCAACGAAACCGGCTCCGACTCCAGTTCGCTGGACAACATGCTGGAGCTTCTGCTGGCGGGCGGGATGGATCTCATTCGCGCCATGCGTCTGCTGGTGCCGCCGGCCTGGCAGAACAACCCGGACATGGACGGCGATCTGCGCGCCTTCTTCGACTTCAACTCGATGCACATGGAGCCGTGGGACGGCCCGGCCGGCATCGTGATGTCCGACGGCCGCTACGCCGCCTGTAACCTCGATCGCAACGGCCTGCGCCCGGCGCGCTATGTGATCACCAAAGACAAGCTGATCACCTGCGCCTCCGAAGTCGGCATCTGGGATTACCAGCCGGACGAAGTGGTGGAAAAAGGCCGCGTCGGCCCCGGCGAGCTGATGGTGATCGACACCCGCAGCGGCCGCATCCTGCACTCGGCGGAAACCGACAACGATCTGAAAAGCCGCCATCCGTATAAAGAGTGGATGGAGAAAAACGTCAAACGTCTGGTGCCGTTCGAAGATCTGCCGGACGATCAGGTCGGCAGCCGCGAGCTCGACGACGCGCAGCTCGAAACCTACCAGAAACAGTTCGGCTACAGCAGCGAAGAGCTGGATCAGGTGATCCGCGTGCTGGGCGAGATTGGCCAGGAAGCCACCGGTTCGATGGGCGACGATACCCCGTTCGCCGTGCTCTCCAGCCGGCCGCGCATCGTTTACGACTATTTCCGCCAGCAGTTCGCGCAGGTCACCAACCCGCCGATCGATCCGCTGCGCGAAGCGCACGTCATGTCGCTGGCCACCAGCATCGGGCGTGAAATGAACGTGTTCTGCGAAGCCGAAGGCCAGGCGCACCGTCTGAGCTTCAAATCGCCGATCCTGCTGTACTCCGATTTCAAACAGCTCACCACGCTGGAAGGCGAATACTATCGCGCCGAGCCCCTCGATCTGACCTTCGACCCGCAGCAGCAGGATCTGGAGCAGACCATTCGCGCCCTGTGCGACGAAGCGGAACGCAAGGTGCGCGAAGGTGCGGTGCTGCTGGTGCTGTCCGACCGCGCCATCGCGCCCGGCCGCCTGCCGGTACCGGCCCCGATGGCGGTTGGCGCCGTGCAAACCCGCCTGGTGGAGAAAAGCCTGCGCTGCGACGCCAACCTGATCGTTGAAACCGCCAGCGCCCGCGATCCGCACCACTTCGCCGTGCTGCTCGGCTTCGGCGCAACCGCTATCTACCCGTATCTGGCCTATGAAACCCTGGCCAAGCTGGTGGACAGCCAGGCGATCGACAAAAAATACCGCGACGTGATGCTGAACTACCGCAACGGCATCAACAAAGGCTTGTACAAGATCATGTCCAAAATGGGCATCTCGACCATCGCCTCTTACCGCTGCTCCAAGCTGTTCGAAGCGGTCGGCCTGCACCGCGATTTGGCGGATCTCTGCTTCCAGGGCGTGGTCAGCCGCATCGGCGGCGCCAGCTTCAGCGATTTCCAGCAGGATCTGCAGAACCTTTCCAAGCGCGCCTGGCTGAAACGCAAACCGCTGGAGCAAGGCGGCCTGCTGAAGTTCGTGCACGGTGGCGAATACCACGCCTACAACCCGGATGTGGTGAACTCGCTGCAAAAAGCGGTGCACAGCGGGGAATACCGCGACTATCAGGCTTACGCCAAGCTGGTGAACGAGCGGCCGGTCGCCATGCTGCGCGATCTGCTGGCCATCACGCCGAAAGGCGAACCGATCCCGGTCGATCAGGTTGAACCGGCGGAGTCGCTGTTCAAACGCTTCGACACCGCGGCGATGTCGATCGGTGCACTGAGCCCGGAAGCGCACGAGTCGCTGGCGATCGCCATGAACGGCCTCGGCGGCTTCTCCAACTCCGGCGAAGGCGGCGAAGATCCGGCGCGCTACCGCACCAACAAGGTGTCGCGCATCAAACAGGTGGCCTCCGGCCGCTTCGGCGTGACGCCGGCCTACCTGGTGAACGCCGACGTGATCCAGATTAAGGTGGCGCAGGGCGCCAAGCCGGGCGAAGGCGGCCAGCTGCCGGGCGACAAAGTCACTCCGTACATCGCCAGATTGCGTTATTCAGTGCCGGGCGTGACGCTGATCTCCCCGCCGCCGCACCACGACATCTACTCGATCGAAGATCTGGCACAGCTGATCTTCGATCTGAAGCAGGTCAACCCGAAGGCGGTGATCTCGGTAAAACTGGTGTCCGAACCGGGCGTCGGCACCATCGCCACTGGCGTGGCGAAGGCCTATGCCGATCTCATCACCATCGCCGGTTACGACGGCGGCACCGGCGCCAGCCCGCTGTCCTCGGTGAAATACGCCGGCTGTCCGTGGGAGCTGGGCCTGGTGGAAACCCAGCAGGCGCTGGTGGCCAACGGCCTGCGCCACAAGATCCGCCTGCAGGTGGACGGCGGCCTGAAAACCGGCGTGGACATCGTCAAGGCGGCGATCCTGGGCGCGGAAAGCTTCGGCTTCGGCACCGGGCCGATGGTGGCGCTGGGCTGTAAATACCTGCGCATCTGCCACCTCAACAACTGCGCGACCGGCGTCGCGACTCAGGACGACAAGCTGCGTCGCGATCACTACCACGGCCTGCCGGAACGCGTGACGAATTACTTCCAGTTTATCGCGCGTGAAACCCGCGAGATCATGGCGCAGCTGGGCGTGAGCCAACTGGTGGATCTGATCGGCCGCACCGAGTTCCTGACCGAGCTGGACGGCATCTCGGCCAAGCAGAACAAGCTGGATCTGTCGCCGCTGCTGAAAACCGCCACGCCGCATCCGGGCAAAGCGGTGTACTGCACCGAAAGCAGCAACCCGGCGTTCGACAAGGGCCTGCTGAACAAAGAGCTGCTGGCGCAGGCGCAACCGTACATCGAAGCGAAGCAGGGTAAAACCTTCTACTTCGACATTCGCAACACCGACCGCTCCGTGGGCGCCATGCTGTCCGGCGCTATCGCCGACGTGCACGGCGATCAGGGCATGGCGGCCGATCCGATCAAGGCGCACTTCTCCGGCACCGCCGGGCAGAGCTTCGGCGTCTGGAACGCCGGCGGCGTCGAACTGACCCTGACCGGCGACGCCAACGACTATGTCGGCAAAGGCATGGCCGGCGGCAGCATCGCGGTGCGTCCGCCGATCGGCTCCGCCTTCCGCAGCCATGAAGCCAGCATCGTCGGCAACACCTGCCTGTACGGCGCCACCGGCGGCAAGCTGTTCGCCGCCGGCCGCGCGGGCGAACGCTTCGCGGTGCGCAACTCCGGCGCCATCACCGTGGTGGAAGGCATCGGCGACAACGGCTGCGAATACATGACCGGCGGCATCGTCTGCGTGCTGGGTAAAACCGGCATCAACTTCGGTGCGGGCATGACCGGCGGCTTCGCCTACGTGCTGGACGAAGACGGCGAGTTCCGCAAGCGCGTGAACCCGGAGCTGGTGGAAGTGCTGGATGTCGATCAGCTGGCGATCCATGAGGAGCACCTGCGCGGCCTGATCACCGAACACGTGCAGGCGACCGGTTCTTCCCGCGCGGAAGAGATCCTGGCCAACTGGCCGGAGTGGGCGACGAAGTTCGCCCTGGTCAAACCGAAGTCCAGCGATGTCAAAGCGCTGTTGGGTCACCGTAGCCGTTCCGCAGCCGAGCTGCGGGTGCAGGCGCAGTAAGAGGTAGGTCATTAATGAGCCAGAACGTTTACCAATTTATCGACCTGCAGCGTGTTGATCCGCCAAAGAAACCGCTGAAGATCCGCAAAATCGAGTTCGTCGAGATCTACGAACCGTTTTCGGAAACCCAGGCCAAGGCCCAGGCGGACCGCTGTCTGTCCTGCGGTAACCCGTATTGCGAGTGGAAGTGCCCGGTCCACAACTACATCCCGAACTGGCTGAAACTGGCCAACGAAGGCCGCATCATGGAAGCGGCGGACCTGGCGCATCAGACCAACAGCCTGCCGGAAGTGTGCGGCCGCGTGTGCCCGCAGGATCGCCTGTGCGAAGGCTCCTGCACCCTGAACGACGAGTTCGGCGCGGTCACCATCGGCAATATCGAGCGCTACATCAGCGATAAGGCCATCGAAATGGGGTGGAAGCCGGACATGTCGCACGTGCAGCCGACCGGCAAGCGCGTGGCGATCGTCGGTGCCGGCCCTGCCGGGCTGGCCTGCGCCGACGTGCTGACCCGCAACGGCGTCAAGGCGGTGGTGTATGACCGTCATCCGGAGATCGGCGGCCTGCTGACCTTCGGCATCCCGGCCTTCAAGCTGGAAAAGGAAGTGATGGTCAAACGCCGCGGCATCTTCAGCGAGATGGGCATCGAGTTCCAGCTGAACACCGAAGTGGGCAAAGACGTCAGCATGGAGACCTTGCTGAGCGAGTACGATGCGGTATTCCTCGGCGTCGGCACCTATCAGTCGATGCGCGGTGGCCTGGAGAACGAGGAAGCGCAGGGCGTGTACGATGCGCTGCCGTTCCTGATCGCCAACACCAAGCAGCTGATGGGGTATGAAACCGAGCAGCACGAGCCTTACGTCAGCATGGAAGGCAAGCGCGTGGTGGTGCTGGGCGGCGGCGATACCGCCATGGACTGCGTGCGTACCTCGGTGCGCCAGGGCGCGACGCAGGTCATCTGCGCCTACCGCCGCGACGAAGCCAACATGCCGGGTTCCAAGCGCGAAGTGAAGAACGCCCGGGAAGAAGGGGTGGACTTCCAGTTCAACCTGCAGCCGCTGAGCATCGAGCTGAACAGCGCCGGCCGCGTGGCCGGGGTGAAAATGGTGCGCACTCAGCTGGGCGCACCGGATGCCAACGGCCGTCAGGCGGCGGAGCAGGTGCCGGGTTCCGAACACGTGATCGACGCCGACGCGGTGGTGATGGCGTTCGGCTTCCGCCCACACCGTATGGACTGGCTGGCGGCGCACGACGTGCAGCTCGATAAGCAGGGCCGCATCCTGGCGCCGGAAGGCAGCGACAACGCGTTCCAGACCAGCAACCCGAAAATCTTCGCCGGCGGCGACGCGGTGCGCGGTTCCGACCTGGTGGTGACGGCGATCGCCGAAGGCCGCAAGGCGGCAGACGGCATCATGAACTACCTGGAAGTGTAAACCTTCCGTACCGCCAGAGGCCCGGCACATTGCCGGGCCTCTGTTTTTAGCCTGCCATGCTTTGTAACAACCTCCCCTCACCTCACCGCTTCAACGCGCTATAGTATTGAGTTAGCACCATTGCGGGGCGCGGCTGCGCCTGACACCGAGATAAGGATAGCGAACATGAAATGCTCCATTTCCCTGTTGGCCGGCGCACTGCTGGCCGTCAGTTTCAGCGCTTCAGCCATGGCGCTGGATTCGCAGGAGGTCGGTTACAATATCGAAGCGCGCGGCGCGCGGCCGGTCGTGGCACAGTTGGGCAAGGCCGGGCAGTTCAGCGCCGTGGAAAACAGCATCCGGCTGGGGGACGACAGCTGGATTGCCCTGGCGCCCAAGCTGGCCGGCGGCGGCAATGCCGGCTTTACCGCCGGTATCAAATCGGCGCTCTCCGCAGCCCTGATTTACAATCCGGCGGCGGTGTTGCAGGCGCTCAACAAAGGTAACGATCTGCCGCTCAATGACATTTGCACCGCGCCGCCGGAAGTGCAAGGCGACACCGCCATCACCAGTTTCCGCCAGCGCGCAACCCGCGCCTTGTCCACCGTACGCGTAGGCGATCTCAGCGCACCGCGCGATGCCTGCATTGCCGCCTTGAAAGGCTGATCCGCTTCTGCCGGGCAAAAAAAAAGCACCCCATAGGGTGCTTTTTCGTTTGTTCGCGCAGGGATTACTTCACCACGCGCAGCGCCGGGCGGCCACCGCGCGGCGGCTGCGGCGGCTCGTCGTCCGGGCCGTTATCTTCCGCGGTATCCGGGCGATCGCCGTCGATCACCGACATCAGGGTTTCCGAAGGGATCGTCTCATTGTCCAGGCCTTCGAACACGCCTTCGCTCTCGTCGTAGGCGGCTTCCGGTTCGAACATGGTGCCGGCACCATTTTCGCGAGCATAGATCGCCAGCACGGCGGCCATCGGCACCGAAACCTGACGCGGCACGCCGCCGAAGCGCGCATTAAACTGCACGCCTTCGTCGCCCAATGCCAAATTGCCCACCGCGCGCGGCGCGATGTTCAGCACGATCTGGCCGTCACGCGCGAACTCCATCGGCACCTGCACGTCCGGCCGAGTCACATCAACCACCAGGTGCGGCGTCAGCTGGTTATCCAGCAACCAGTCATAAAACGCCCGTAGCAGATATGGCCGGCGTGGGGTCATTTGAGACATGTCCATCGCGCTTAGCCCCGGGTCTGCAGGCGCATTTCACGCTCGGCTTCGGTCAGGGAAGCCAGGAAAGCGTCGCGTTCGAAGACGCGGGTCATGTAGCCTTTCAGCTCTTTGGAGCCGGCACCGCTCAATTCAATGCCCAGCTGCGGCAGACGCCACAACAGCGGCGCCAGATAGCAATCCACCAGGCTGAACTCTTCGCTCATGAAATACGGCGCCTGGCCGAAGATCGGTGCGATCGCCAGCAGCTCCTCGCGCAGTTGGCGACGGGCGGACTCCGCTTCCTGACCGCTGCTCTTCTCGATCTTGTCCATCAGCGAGTACCAGTTCTTCTCGATGCGCAGCATCATCAGACGGCTCTCGCCACGGGCAACCGGGTAAACCGGCATCAGCGGCGGGTGTGGGAAACGCTCATCCAGGTATTCCATGATGATGCGGGATTCATACAGGGTCAGTTCGCGATCGACCAGCGTAGGCACCGTCTGGTAAGGGTTGAGGTCAATCAGATCTTGCGGCAGGTTATCCATTTCGACCTGCTCGATCTCGACGCTGACACCTTTCTCCGCCAGTACGATACGTACTTGATGGCTAAAAATGTCGGTCGGGCCAGAGAACAGCGTCATTACCGAACGTTTGTTGGCAGCGACAGCCATGAAAACCTCCAAGTTATCTAGAAAATACTGCGAATAGCCAACTGACAGGCTGCTATCCTGAATAATCTTGCCGCAGGCCGGCAGCACGCAGCGCGACCCGAGCCCATGAAAAACCGGCCCAGGAGGTCAACTGCACGGCGAACAGGCGCAAAAGTGGGTGATAGTTTACCAGATTTTGCTTGTTTTGTGGGGACGGTGCGGTGAATTCATGTTGAATTGTCTGATCTGCCACAGATTTTAGTCGGGGACGGCGGATTTCAGGCATAAAAAAACCCGGTGAAGCACCGGGTTTTTTGCGTAAATCGCACTGCCGAAGCAGCGAAAATTAACGCTTGGAGAACTGCGGACGACGACGTGCTTTACGCAGGCCGACTTTCTTACGTTCAACCTGACGAGCGTCACGGGTGACGAAGCCAGCTTTACGCAGTTCAGAACGCAGAGTCTCATCGTACTCCATCAGTGCACGGGTGATACCGTGACGGATAGCGCCAGCTTGACCGGAGATACCACCACCTTTAACGGTGATGTACAGGTCCAGTTTGCCAACCATGTCGACCAGCTCCAGCGGCTGACGAACTACCATGCGGGCAGTTTCGCGACCGAAGTACTGTTCCAGGCTGCGCTGGTTGATAACGATGTTACCGTTGCCCGGCTTGATGAAGACGCGAGCGGCGGAGCTTTTGCGGCGACCAGTGCCGTAGTATTGATTTTCAGCCATTGCCATTAATCCCGATTAAATGTCCAGAACTTGCGGTTGCTGTGCCGCGTGATTGTGCTCGGTGCCCGCGTAAACTTTCAGTTTACGGAACATAGCACGACCCAGCGGGCCCTTTGGCAGCATGCCTTTAACCGCGATTTCAATCACGCGCTCAGGACGGCGGGCAATCATCTCTTCAAAGGTCGCTTGCTTGATACCACCGATGTGGCCGGTGTGGTGGTAGTACACTTTGTCTGTACGCTTGTTGCCGGTTACAGCAACTTTGTCAGCGTTCAGAACGATGATGTAATCACCGGTATCCACGTGCGGGGTGTATTCCGCTTTATGCTTGCCGCGCAGGCGACGAGCCAGTTCAGTAGCGAGACGGCCTAAAGTTTTACCATCTGCATCAACAACGTACCAGTCGCGTTTTACGGTTTCTGGTTTAGCTGTAAAAGTTTTCATTAGAAAGCTTACCCAATAATTAGTTACACGTTGGTGAACACCCAAACGCTCGAAAACAGTTGAGGCTCACACGACCATACAAGTCCAGCAAACCTACCCCTTCGAATAGCCATTGCCGGCACTATAAAGTTTTTGGGAAAAAAAACTTTGTTGTAACGTGGGGTCGCAAGATTATAGAGAAGTCGCTCACAAAGATCGAACGGTTTTTGAATGGAAAATAAATTTATCGCCGGCGGCAGGCAACCGGCGATAGGCCCGGCGGACTCAGGGCAGATGCGGCAGCTTGAGGTACTCTTCGCTCTGCATTTCCTGCAGGCGCGACAGGCAGCGCTGGTACTCGAACCTCAGCCTCTCCCCCTGGTAGATCTCGAACATCGACGCCTCGGCGCCGATCACCAGCTTGACGTGTCGCTCGTAGAATTCGTCCACCAGCGCCAGGAAGCGGCGCGCGGTATTCTCTTTCAGCGGCCCCATCACCTGCACATTATACAGGATCACGCTGTGATACAGCCGTGACAGCGCAATGTAGTCCAGCTGGCTGCGCGCCTCTTCGCACAGCGTGTGGAAATCCACCGCCAGCACGCCGTCCACCGAACGGATCGCCTGCAGCGGCCGATGGTTGATCTGCAGCACCGGCGCGTCCTCCCCCGCCTTGCCCGCCAGCTTGACGAACATCCGATCCAGGGTCGCGCGCGTCTGGTCGTTCAGCGGCGTCAGGTAGAGGTGCGCCTGGGTCAGGGTACGCAGACGATAGTCGATGCCGGCGTCGACGTTCATCACGTCGCAGTACTCATTGATCAGATCGATAGCCGGCAGGAAACGCGCCCGCTGCAGGCCGTTGCGGTACAGATCGTCCGGCGGGATGTTCGACGTGGCCACCAGCGTGATGCCGCGGGCGAACAGCGCCTGCAGCAGCGTGGCCAGCAGCATGGCGTCGGTGATGTCGGACACGAAGAATTCGTCGAAGCACAGTACGTCGGTTTCGGCCTTGAAGCCGTCGGCGACGATTTCCAGCGGGTTTTCCCGCCCTTGCAGTTCAGTCAGCTCTTCATGCACCCGCAGCATGAAGCGGTGGAAGTGCAGACGCATTTTGCGATCGCCCGGCAGGCTGTGGAAGAACATGTCCATCAACCAAGTTTTGCCGCGCCCGACGCCGCCCCACATATACAGCCCCTGCACCGGACGCTGCGGCGCCGTTTCGCCGCCCTTGCCCAACAAACGGCTGAGCTTGCCGCGCAGCCCGCCCGCAGGCGCGCTCGCCGCGGGCTTTTGCAGCAGAGCCTGATAAATGCGATCCAGTTGAGCAACGGCCCGGCGTTGAACCTCATCGGCCTGATATTCCCCCGCGTCCAGCGCCTGCTGGTAGCGAGATAACGGTGATAGTGCCTGCATCTGTTCGATGTTCCCTAAGAACGCTTAGAAATTATTTAGCCAACGTTGGCGGCAAGTTGATGCCGATTCGCACCGTTATCGCCACAAATGCCCGCTGCGGGCGCCGTTGAAAACCCTGTAAACACTGGGTGGAAGCGCATCAGGATTCCACTCGGACAAGGTTAACGGTTATAGTGGATATTATTAAGTGAAAAATCCCTGCGGAACAACGAAGTCAAAATAGGAGTCATCATGACCTGGGAGTATGCGCTGATTGGTTTGGTCGTCGGTATCGTGATTGGTGCGGTGGCGATGCGTTTTGGCAACCGTAAATTACGTCAACAACAAGTCCTGCAGAACGAGCTGGACAAGAGCAAAACCGAGCTGGAAGAGTACCGCCAGGAGCTGGTCGGCCACTTCGCCCGCAGCGCCGAGCTGCTGGACAACATGGCTCGCGATTATCGCCAGCTGTATCAGCACATGGCGAAAAGCTCCAACAACCTGCTGCCGGATCTGCCGATGCAGGAGAACCCGTTCCGCTATCGCCTGACCGAAGCGGAAGCGGACAACGATCAGGCGCCGGTGGAAATGCCGCGCGACTATTCGGAAGGCGCCTCCGGTCTGCTGCGCGGCCAAAGCGCGCGTCGCGACTGATATCCCTTCTTCGCCCGCGGGGCCACCCGCGGGTTTATTCCCCCTTTGTGCCTTCTTGCCCCTCCTTTGCATTACCTTTACTGAACTTTGCACGCAAATTCACGGTCTTACCCTTCACTATGACAAGGTGATTGCCTTATCATCAAATTTTCATCGGCAGGTATTGAGAGAGTTATCATCAATGAAGAAAAAGTCTTTAATTCTTAGCGCATTGGCAATGAGCCTCGGCCTGGCGCTCAGCTCTGTACCGGTGGCCAACGCGGCCCTGCCCGTTGCCGTTCAGGGGCAGCCGCTGCCGAGCCTGGCGCCGATGCTGGAAAAAGTCTTGCCCGCCGTAGTGAGCGTGCATGTCGCAGGCACCCAGGTGCAGCGTCAACAGTTGCCGGAAGAGTTCAGACGCTTCTTCGGCCCCAACTTCCCGGGCCAACAGCAGAGTTCCCGCCCGTTTGAAGGGCTGGGTTCCGGCGTCATCATCGACGCCGCCAAAGGCTACGTGCTGACCAACAATCACGTCATCAACAACGCCGATAAAATCCGCGTGCAGTTGAACGACGGCCGAGAACTGGACGCTAAGCTGGTTGGCCGCGATGAACAATCCGACATCGCCCTGCTGCAGCTCAGCGA
Organism: Serratia sp. CY44782; assembly: GCF_052168715.1. Classification (NCBI taxonomy): domain Bacteria; kingdom Pseudomonadati; phylum Pseudomonadota; class Gammaproteobacteria; order Enterobacterales; family Yersiniaceae; genus Serratia; species Serratia sp. CY44782. The sequence goes on along the minus strand of NZ_JBJNME010000007.1, from coordinate 192,517 downwards.
CACCAAAAACCTGACCGCCATCAAGATGGCCGATTCCGATCAGCTGCGCGTCGGCGACTTCGCCGTAGCGGTCGGCAACCCGTTCGGTCTGGGCCAAACTGCCACCTCCGGCATCATCTCGGCGCTGGGCCGCACCGGCCTGAATCTGGAAGGGCTGGAAAACTTCATTCAGACCGATGCCTCAATCAACCGCGGCAACTCCGGCGGCGCGTTGGTTAACCTGAACGGTGAGCTGATCGGCATCAATACCGCCATTCTGGCGCCGAGCGGCGGCAACGTCGGCATTGGCTTCGCCATTCCGAGCAATATGGCGCAGAACCTGAGTCAGCAGTTGATCGAATTCGGTGAAGTGAAACGCGGCCTCTTGGGTATCAAGGGCAGCGAAATGACCCCGGACATGGCCAAAGCCTTCAACACCGACGCGCAGCGCGGCGCCTTCGTCAGCGAAGTGCTGCCTAAATCCGCTGCCGCCAAGGCCGGCATCAAAGCCGGAGATATTCTGGTTTCCGTCGACGGCAAGCCGGTGAGCAGCTTCGCCGAGCTGCGCGCCAAAGTCGGCACCACTGCGCCGGGCAAAACCCTCAAAGTGGGCCTGCTGCGCGATGGCAAACCGCAGGAAGTCTCGGTCACGCTGGACAACAGCGAGAGCGCCTCGACCAACGCCGAAACGCTGTCGCCGGCGCTGCAGGGCGTTTCCCTCAGCAACGGCGCACTGCCGAGCGGCGACAAGGGCGTGAAGGTGGAGAACGTAGATAAAGGCTCGACGGCGGCGCAAATCGGCCTGCAAAAAGGCGACGTGATCATTGGCGTCAACCGCCAGCGCGTGGACAGCATCACCGCGCTGCGCAAGGTGCTGGAAGCCAAGCCACCGGTGATGGCACTCAATATCGTGCGCGGTAACGAAACCATTTATCTGCTGCTGCGTTAATTTGTGCAAAAACCGGGCTCGGTGACATACTGCGCCCGGTTAACTCATGCTATCCTCCGAACATCGTTCACCACACCACGAAAACTCCATGTTTGCTAAGCTCTTGCGTTCTGTCGTTATCGGTCTCATCGTTGCCGGCCTGCTGTTGGCCGCCCTGCCCATGCTGCGCTCTTCCAACGGCCTGTTTGCAGAGAAAACCGAGAATACCAGCGACGAAACGCCGGTGAGCTACAACAAGGCGGTGCGCCGCGCCGCGCCCGCCGTGGTGAACATCTACAACCGCAACCTGAACGGCGCCGCCAACGTGCTGTCGCTCGGTTCCGGCGTGATCATGAACGAGCGCGGCTATATCATCACCAACCGCCACGTGATCAAAGACGCCCAGCAGATCACCGTAGTGTTACAGGATGGCCGACGCTACGAAGCGCTGCTGGTCGGCTCCGACGGCCTGACCGATTTGGCGGTGCTGAAGATCGATCCCGGCAACCTGCCGGTGATCCCGACCAACAAAAACCGCGTTGCACACGTCGGCGACGTGGTGCTGGCGATCGGCAACCCCTATAACCTGGGGCAGACCGTCACTCAGGGCATCCTCAGCGCCACCGGGCGCATCAGTATGAGCACCACCGGCCGGCAGACTTTCCTGCAGACCGACGCCTCAATCAACCGCGGCAACTCCGGCGGAGCGCTGGTCAACTCGCTGGGCGAGCTGATCGGCATCAACACCCTGACCTATGACAAAATCACCGACGGCGAAACGCCGGAGGGCCTCGGCTTCGCCATTCCAATTGAACTGGCCACCAAAATCATGGACAAGCTGATCCGCGACGGCCGCGTGATCCGCGGCTATTTCGGCATTCAGGGCAAAGAGATCATTCCGCTGCGCTCGTCCAATTCCGGCATCGATCGCCTGCAGGGCATCATCGTGACCGAGATTACGCCGAACGGCCCGGCGAGCAGCGCCGGTTTCCAGATCAACGACATCATCATCAACGTGGATAACAAACCGGCGGTGTCCGTGCTGGAAACCATGGACCAGGTGGCGGAGATCAGGCCGGGCACCGAGATACCGGTTATCGTGCTGCGCGACGGTAAGCGCATTACGTTGAAAATGACGGTGGGTGAATTCCCGGAAGACAATAACTAGTCAATGACGCCAGGCCACATTACCAATCCGCGGGAAAACCAAGATAAACCTATCTAAGATGAAATGAGCAAGTGCTGCAGGTTTGCAGCCCTTCCTTCTTCCCCCCTGACTATCAAAATAATGACGGTTAGCCTGACTTATTTAATCCCCATTACAATCAAGAATATTCTCAAAATATAAAAAAATCAAATAAACAAAATAAAAACATACTCAATTAAAATAAAACAAAACAAAACATAAAATACAAATCAACAAATAAATAAATTACCAAATTAAAAAACTTACGCTAAACTCACCCAGATAAAATACAGACATCATTATCACCCGTCATCTTTAGCCATGTCTTAGTTGTCCAATATTAAATTTTAATTGTATTTAAAAATGGAATTTCCCTAGTGAATATAAGAAAAGACAGCAAAAGCCGTTTAAATAGCAATGATGATTCTCTCTCTATTTATCATTGTATTTTGTCGTTGCTGCTCTTGGTCGGTTTGGCGGTGTTTTTCATTGTTTTTTTATTTGCCTCTATAGGCCATGCCGCATTACCCAGTGCGGGTCAAGCTATCCGTGATCTTGAGAATGCCCGTCCCACGCTGCCAGCCCCCGTTAGCCTAAAAAATCCGTCGCCGGTAACGGAGAAAATGACTTCGCCAGCAGATGATAAGGACCTACCGCGTCTCTTGGTAAAGGGATTCGTCATCACAGGTAACAGCAGCATCCCCACCCCGAGGATATCGCCGTTGCTGAATGATTTTAAAGAAGAACAGCTCACGCTACCGCAAATAAAGGAAGCGGCAAGGCGCGTGGCTGAATACTATCATAAGTTGGGATATATCTTAGCAACAGCCTATTTACCCAGGCAAGAAATCACTAATGGCCAGGTTCGTATAGAAGTAAACGAAGGTCGTTATGGGCAGATACGGTTGAATAACCGTTCCCGTATTAAAGACAGCGTGCTACAGCAATCATTATCGGCTGTCAAAAGCGGCATGCCGGTCATCGGCCCCCCGTTGGAGCGCAGCTTGCTGTTATTAAATGATACGCCTGGGGTAAAAATTAACAGCATCCTGACGCCGGGCACACAGCCTGGCACTACAGATTGGCAAATAAACGCACTCCCCGGCCCATGGTTCAGTGGTTCACTGCAGGCAGACAACTATGGCGATACCTACACCGGTCAATATCGCGGCGGAGCGGCATTTAGCGTCAACAGCCCGTTACGGCTTGGCGATCTGCTAGACCTCCGGCTACTGAGCAGCAATAAACATCAACGTTACTACCGCGCTGCCTACCAACTCCCCATCGGCCCACTCTCGACGCGTGTCGGAGTCGCACATTCTTATATGAACTATCGGCTGGGAAAGGATTTCAGTGAATTGCAGGCACACGGTAACGCCAGTATTAGCAGCGCATTCATTTCCCAGCCGCTTTTGCGTAGCCGAACATTGAATGTTAACACTCAGTTGCAGTTCGACGGTAAAGCGCTGCGGGACGATATCGACCTGTTCGACAATCGCAACCGAAAACGCATTGATCTGTGGACTGCCGAAGTTAGCGCGAATATGCAAGACCGCCTGTTTGGTGGGGGGCAAAGCGCTGCCTCACTGGCTTATAGCGTCGGCAATTTACACATTGGAGATCCCCGTGCCCGCCAATGGGATCGATTGACGGCAGCGGCAGAGGGCCAATTCAGCAAACTGACGCTGAGCGCTCTGCGGCTGCAAAATTTGAACGACAGTCTCCAGCTCTATGCCCAATTCAATGCTCAATGGGCTCCCGGCAATTTGGACTCCTCAGAAAAATTTAATATCGGCGGCCCCTATGGCGTGCGCGCCTATGCGCCCGGCAGCGGCAACGGCGATTTGGGCTGGCAATCCAGCTTGGAGCTACGCTATGCCTTGCGAGCCGGTTGGCAACTCAGCCCCTTTATCGATCATGGGCAAGTGCGCATCAACAAACAGCCGTGGACTCAGGAAAAAAACGTCGCCCATATGTCCGCCGGCGGAGCGGCATTAGCCTGGAGAGGCGCCAGTCATCAAGTATCGCTGACCGTCGCCTGGCCGCTATCAGACTCAGGGGTAAGTGACACGACGGCGAAATCACCACGAGTTTGGCTTCAGGCTGCCAGATATTTCTGAGCATCTGATGACAAAACCACGCTGCCTGGAAGGTAGCAGAACACAATGCCAATAAGGAAATACGAATATGAATAAAATCTATGCGCTCGTCTGGAATCCCACACAAGATTGTTGGAATGTGGCCAGCGAAAACTGCAGCAGGAAAGGCAAACAGACCAATAAGCGTCGTTTGGCTGTGGCGCTATCGCTGTTGAGCCTGGCAGCTCTGGAACCCGCCCATGCTCTGCCGAACGGGCAAAATATTGTTGCCGGCCAAGGGAGTATCACCGCTAATGGCCAACATATGACAGTCAGCCAGCAAAGCGACAAACTCATCACCCAGTGGGATAATTTCAACGTCGGTGCCGCCGAAAGCATCACGTTCCAACAACCGGGTAGCAATTCCGTGGCGCTGAACCGCGTGATGGGCGTTAACGGCAGTGATATTCAAGGAAAAATAGACGCCAATGGCAAAGTCTTTATCGTTAACCCTAACGGCGTGGTGTTTGGCAAGAATGCCCAGGTGAACGTCGGTGGTCTGGTGGCCTCTACGCGTGATATCAGCAATGCCGACTTCCTGGCCGGGAAAAACCGCTTCACAGGTAAATCTCAGGCTGAAGTGCGCAACGAGGGGACTCTGACCACCGCTCAGTCCGGCAGCGTTGCCTTACTCGGCGCCCAGGTCAACAACCAGGGGGTGATCCTGGCAAAAATGGGCAGTATTGCACTTGGAGCCGGGGATGACATTACGCTTAACTTCGATGGCAACAAGCTGTTGAGCCTACAGGTGAACAAAGCGGCTGTCGATGCGTTGGTGCAAAACGGCAGCCTGCTGAGGGCTGAAGGCGGCCAGGTCTTGATGACGGCCAAAGCTGCCGGTGATGTGCTGAAAAACGTAGTGAACAACCAGGGAGCCATTGAAGCCAACACGCTGAATAACCAGGCGGGCCGCATTGTGCTGGATGGCGGTGACAGCGGTGTGGTCAACGTCGCCGGGCGTTTAAACGCCAATGCCGATACCCTCGGCGATGGCGGTACCATTGAAACCCGAGGTAAACACATGAAGGTAAACCTTGGGACTCAGGTGGCTACCCGAGCGGCATCCGGCAAAACCGGTACCTGGAAGCTGGCAACTGCCGAAGTTAACGTTGGCGATGCAGCTACCGTGACGATGAAAGCGGATACCTTGATGTCTGCACTGGAAAACAGCAACGTGGCTTTGACCAGCACCCGGGGCGATGTTGCCGTTTCCGCGCCGATAACCTGGAAGAGCGCCAATCAGTTGTCGTTAACGGCCGAACGCGCAGGGATCAATCTTAGCGCACCGTTGAAATCTACCGGCACTGGCGGTGGATTGGCGCTTAATCACAAAACAGGGTATGCCCTGAACAATGACACCTCTCTCACTCTGTCCGGTGCAGGCGCCTCATTCAGCATCAACGGTGACAGTTACAAGGTGATTCAAAGCCTGGCTCAATTACAGGAAATCAATCAGGATTTAAACGCGCGTTATGTTTTGGGCAACAACATCTCTTCCTATAGCCGTATCAACGCCATTGGAGGCAGTACAACGTTCAACGGCAGCTTCGATGGATTGGGCAACACCGTTCATGGCCTGACCATCGTCAATAATGGGCCTTTCGTTGGGCTGTTTAACTCTTCCGCCGGGCACCTCAGCAACCTGAAACTGGACTCGCTGCAATTGGCCGCCGGTGATAAGGCGATGTATTCAGGCGCGCTGACTGGCATAAATCTCGGCACCATTTCCAATGTAAAAGCAACGAACATCAGCATTAGCGGCGTTGGCGAGGTTGGGGGCCTGATTGGCGTCAATTTTGGCGCACTGGCGCACTCTTCGGCATCCGGCAAGATCACAGGCAACAGCAACAATTACGCTGTCGGCGGCCTGGTTGGCACCAATTACGGCGACGTACTTGATAGCCAGGCTAATGTTGCTATAACGAGTACCGCTAACAGCATTGGCGGGCTGGTTGGACGTAACGCAGGTCTGATTGCCGATTCTTCCAGCCGAGGAAAAGTCAGCGCTTCAGGCTATGAGGCCAATATCGGAGGACTCGTCGGCATTAATGAAGGCGAGATTCATCACGCATCCAGTGAGAGTCAGGTTATCGGTTACCGCACTGGCGCAATCGGCGGGTTGATCGGATACAACTATGGCATTCTGAATAATGCAGATGCCAGTGGTGAAGTTACCGATAATAGCGGCCGCAACATCGGCGGATTGATCGGTATTAATGATAAAAATGCACAAGTGCATACGGTCCGGGCAGCGAACCACGTTACCGGTGGCAATAATGCCAATATTGGCGGGCTCATTGGGCAAAACAATGCTCGTGAACTCGTCAATGCTTTTACTAATAACAGCAAGGTAAAAGGAGGAAGCAGTAGTCAGATCGGTGGCCTGATTGGCCATAACCAAGGCGCGATTTCTCAGGTGACTGCAATAAGCGACGTGGAAGGAGGCGCCAACAGCAACGTGGGTGGTTTAGTTGGCCTCAACGATATCACCGCAACCGGTGGTATTGAATTCGCTACCGCATCAGGCAATGTTGTCGGCGGTACAGGAAGTGCCGTTGGCGGGCTGGCAGGCAGCAACGCCAGCGTCATTCGCAGTTCCTCAGCCTCCGGTAGAGTTAACAGCCTCGGCGTATCGCAGCGCGGCGGTTTGGTCGGCGTCAATATCGGCCTGCTCACCGATTCATCCTTCTCTGGTACCGTGATGCCGAAGTCAATCACAGGTCAATGGGTCGGTAGCCTGGTCGGGATAAATATCAAGGGGGTAGCGCGCAATAATACCGCCTATAATGCCCCGGCAGGCCAGCCACTGGTCGGCCAAAATCTGTATGGCATTGTCGAGTAAGTAAAAACAAAACGGCTTCCTTCTTGGAAGCCGTTTTTGATCTATAGGCAGAAGTACCGACTGTCAGTACGCTGTTACTCGCCTTTCACACGCTCGATGTTCGCACCCAGCGCGCGCAGCTTGTCTTCGATACGCTCATAGCCGCGATCGATGTGATAGATACGATCGACGACGGTCACGCCGTCGGCGATGCAGCCGGCGATCACCAGGCTGGCGGAAGCGCGCAGATCGGTCGCCATCACCTGAGCGCCGGACAGCTGCTCAACGCCGTGGCAGATTACGGTGTTGCTCTCGATTTCCGCGTGCGCGCCCATGCGGATCAGTTCTGGCACGTGCATGAAGCGGTTTTCGAAGATGGTCTCAGTGATGACGCCGGTGCCTTCCGCCACCAGGTTCAACAGGCTGAACTGGGCCTGCATGTCGGTCGGGAAGCCCGGGTGCGGCGCGGTGCGCACGGTGACCGCTTTCGGGCGTTTGCCGTGCATGTCCAGGCTGATCCAGTCTTCACCCACTTCGATATCGGCACCGGCTTCGCGCAGCTTGGCCAGCACCGCATCCAGCGTGTCCGGACGGGTGTTGCGGCACATCACTTTGCCGCCGGAAACCGCGGCGGCGATCAGGAAGGTACCGGTCTCGATGCGGTCAGGCAGCACGCGGTACACGCCGCCGCCCAGACGCTCGACGCCCTCGATGGTGATTTTGTCACTGCCGGCGCCGCTGATCTTCGCGCCCAACGTGTTGAGGAAGTTGGCGGTATCGACAATTTCCGGCTCACGCGCGGCGTTTTCGATAACGGTGGTGCCGGTCGCCAGGGTCGCGGCGCTCATGATGGTCACGGTCGCGCCCACGCTCACCTTGTCCATGACGATGTGCGCGCCCTTCAGGCGGCCCTCGACGGACGCCTTGACGTAACCTTCTTCCAGCTTGATCTCGGCACCCAACTGCTCCAGGCCGGTGATGTGCAGATCGACCGGACGCGCGCCGATCGCGCAGCCGCCCGGCAGGGAAACCTGGCCGCGGCCGAAGCGCGCCACCAGTGGCCCCAGCGCCCAGATGGATGCGCGCATGGTTTTCACCAGATCGTAAGGGGCACAGAACTCGTTCACACCGCTGGCGTCCACGAAGACCGAACCGTTACGCTCAATCTTGGTACCCAACTGGTTGAGTAGTTTAATGGTGGTGTCGATGTCCTTCAGCTTAGGGACATTCTGCAGCTCGACCGGCTCTTCCGCCAACAGGGCGGCGAACAGGATCGGCAGGGCGGCGTTTTTGGCCCCGGAAATAGAGACTTCACCGCTCAGGCGAGTCCGACCCTGCACACGAAATTTATCCATCTGACTACTCTCTGTTATCTAATCTGAAGCTGCCCGCCCGGCAGGGCAAACAGCCTTAAAATCCGTTGAGTTTGCGGTCTCGCTGCCACTCTTCAGGGGTGTACGCCTTGATAGACAAGGCATGAATGCGGTTGTCCGCAATGTATTCCATCAGCGGTGCGTAAACCGTCTGCTGTTTTTTGACGCGGCTCATACCGGCGAACAGTTCACCGACCACGATCGCCTGAAAATGGCTGCCGTCGCCCGTCACATGTACTTCATCCAGTGCCAATGCCTGCATCAGCACGTCTTTAATCTCGTTGGTTTCCATAGTATCCAGTTCTGCCGCTAAAGGATCATAAACAGCCTAGTATCTTAGTGGAATACGATGTTTTCTTAAACTAAAGAAAAAGCCCCTGCATAACAGGGGCTTTGTATCGTTTTACCACGCAAGGGCGGCGTAAAACGCCGCTAACCGGCGGTATCGACAGGCATTATCGCCTGCAGGTTGTAGAGCGCGATCAGCGTTTTCAGGCGCTCGGTGGCGCCGAAAATTTTTAGCGCTACGCCGCGCTCGCGCTGCTGTTCCTGCAGATGCAGCAACAGCGCCAGCCCGGCGGAGTCCACGCGCTCCAGTTGCGCCACGTCGATCGCGGTTTTATCCGCCATCAGCGCGTCGCGCTGCCGCCACAGCGGCTGCAGCGTTTCCCGGTCCAGTTCACCGCGCAGGATCAGCGTCTGCTGCTCTGATTCGAAGCTGAGCGCTGCCGACATCAGTTTTTCTTGTCCAGCGTAATAGGCTGCGCGGCGGCGGCCTGCAGCTGTTTGGTCAGGCCATCGATGCCCTGAGTACGCAGCGTGGACGCCCACTCGTTCTGCTTGGTGGTGATCATGCTGACGCCTTCGGCGATCATGTCATATGCCTGCCAGTAGCCGGTTTTGCTGTTCTTGCGCCATTGGAAATCCAGACGCACCGGCGGGCGGCCGCCGTTGTCGATGATGGTGACGCGAATGGCCACGATGTCGGCATTGCCCAACGGCTGTTCAGGCGCGATCTGGTAAGTCTGGCCGTGGTACATCGCCAGCGCCTGGCCGTAAGCCTGCTCCAGGTAAGCCTGGAAGGCGGTGAAGTAGGCTTCGCGCTGCGCAGGCGTCGCGTCTTTGTAGTAACGGCCCAGCACCAACGCGCCGGCGTATTTCACCTGCACAAACGGCATCAGTTCCTGATGCACGATGGAGCGCAGGTAGTTCGGGTCCTGCTTGATCTTTGGCTGTTCGTTCTTCAAACGGCTAAAGGTCTTCTGCGCCGCGTCTTGCATCATGCTGTAAGGATTGGTTTGGTCGGCCGCGCTCGCCAGCGGTGCAACCACCAGCAGAGCCACCATCAGTAAACGTTTGAACATGCAGGTATCCTCTCTTAATGATTTGGAACAGCGGGTTGCGGTGCGGCGCCGGCAGCCGGCTCAGCGGCCGCGTCTCCCGGTTTGGCGCTGTCCTGACCGCCGCTTTTATACAGGAACTGGCCGATCAGATCTTCCAGAACCATGGCTGATTTGGTGTCCTGGATGGTGCCGCCGTCTTTCAGAATGGTGGTGCCCATATCAGGATCTTCGAAGCCCACGTTAAGCGCCAGATATTGCTCGCCCAGCAGGCCGGAGGTGCGGATCGCCAGCGAGCTGGTATCCGGGATTTGGTCGTACTTTTTCTGGATATCCAGCGCCACGCGCGGCGTGTAGGTTTTCGGATCGAGCTCGATGTCCGCCACGCGGCCGATCACCACGCCACCGATCTTCACCGGCGAACGCGGTTTCAGGCCGCCGATGTTGTCGAACGTCGCGTAAATGCGGTAAGTCGGCTCGCTGCCGATCGATTTAAGGTTCGCCACCTGCAGGCAGATAAACACGATGGCGCACAGCGCGATCAGCATAAATGCCCCAACCCAGATTTCACTCTTCTTCGTTTGCATCGAATCAATTCCCAAACATCAGTGCTGTCAGCACGAAATCCAATCCCAACACCGCCAGTGACGAATGCACCACGGTACGCGTCGTCGCCCGGCTAATCCCTTCAGAGGTAGGCACGGCGTCGTACCCGTTGAAAATGGCAATCCAGGTTACGGTAATGGCGAATACCACGCTTTTGATCAGGCAGTTGAGCAGATCTTTTTTCCACTCCACGGCGCCCTGCATCGCCGACCAGAAGAAGCCGCTGTCGATGCCCTTCCAGTCCACGCCGACCACCGAGCCGCCCCAGATGCCGATCGCCACGAAAATGATGGTCAACAGCGGCATGCTGATGAGCCCCGCCCAGAAACGCGGCGCCACGATGCGCCGCAGCGGATCAACCGCCATCATTTCCAGGCTGGAGATCTGCTCCGTCGCCTTCATCAGGCCGATTTCCGCCGTAAGCGCGGAGCCGGCGCGGCCGGCGAACAGCAGCGCCGTCACCACCGGCCCCAGTTCGCGCAGCAGCGACAGCGCCACCATCATGCCGAGGCTGGCCTCGGCGCTGTAGGTGGTGAGCACGATATAGCCCTGCAGGCCCAGCACCATGCCGATGAACAACCCGGAGACCATGATGATCAGCAGCGACTGCACGCCGACGCTGTAGAGCTGTTTCAACAACAGCGGCCACTGCTTGCCGGGTTCCGGCCGGCCAATCAACGCGTTGAACAGCATCAACCCGGCGCGGCCGAAGCTGGCGCTGGTGTTGATGCCACTGCGCCCCAAGGACGCTAACGCTCTTAATAACATGAGCTTATTTACTCCCTAAGCCTAGCAGTTCGGTCTGATAATCCCCGGCCGGGTAACGGAACGGCACCGGCCCATCCGCTATACCATCCAGGAACTGGCGCACGCGCGCATCAGGATTGTTCTGCAATTGCTGCGTGGTGCCTTCGGCGATCACTCGGTGATCGGCCACGATGTAGGCGTAGTCGGCGATGCTCAGCACCTCCGGCACGTCGTGCGACACCACGATGCAGGTAATGCCCAGCGCATGGTTCAGCTCATCGATCAGCTTGACCAGCACCCCCATGGTGATCGGATCCTGGCCGACGAAGGGTTCGTCGAACATGATCATCTCAGGGTCCAGCGCGATCGCGCGCGCCAACGCCGCCCGGCGCGCCATGCCGCCGGAAAGCTCATTGGGCATCAGCTGGGCCGCGCCGCGCAGCCCTACCGCCTCCAGCTTCATCAGCACCGTGCTGCGCAGCAGGGGTTCAGGCAGGTTGCTGTGCTCGCGCAGCGGGTAGGCCACGTTTTCGAATACGGTCAAATCGGTGAACAGCGCGCCCGACTGGAACAGCATGCTCATCTTTTTGCGCGCGTCATATAACTGACGGCGGGACAACGCGGGAATGTTGTCGCCGTCGAACCAAATCTCCCCGCTGTCCGGCGTCAGCTGGCCGCCTATCAGGCGCAGCAGCGTGGTTTTGCCGATGCCCGATGGCCCCATGATTGCCGTGACCTTGCCTCGGGGCACCGTCAGGTTGATGTCTTCAAATATCCGCCGGTCGCCGCGCGAGAAGCTCATGTCGCGCACTTCGACCAAATTATCTGCCTTATGGAGCATGTTAATGGACCCTTTACGACTCATCTGTTGCTGAATCTACCCGTGATGTTAAAGCAATGGGCGCAATCCGTCTCATCTTTACAAAAACTTACTGCCATTTCGCGCCCAATGGTGCCATTGGTTTTACTTTTCCGCGCCACCCGGTCAAAATTGGCGCCATAACGAAAAAAAACGAAACTGTTCAACTATTAGCCGGGAAAAACCGTTGCTGTGGCTCTAACGCACGCAACGGAGGGCAAGCAATACCGCCGCATTGACGGCTTTAACCAACGAACCGGGATAATACCCGACAAAGGACCCTGCATGTTTCTCGCGATAGCATTATTAATCGTTGGTTTATTTCTACTGGTGTATGGTGCAGACCGCTTAGTTTATGGTGCTGCCGTGATTTCCCGCTCGCTCGGCGTCCCGCCGTTGATCATCGGCATGACCATCGTCGGCATCGGCACTTCGCTGCCGGAGCTGATCGTGTCCACCACCGCCGCGCTGAACGGGCAGATAGATATGGCCGTTGGCAACGTATTAGGTTCCAACATTACCAACATTTTATTGATCCTGGGCGTGGCGGCGCTGATTCACCCGCTGGCCGCGCGCTCCGAGATACTGCGGCGCGAACTGCCGCTGATGTTAGCGGTCACAGTATTGTGCGGTTTCGTGTTGATGGACGGCACCCTGAGCAGGCTGGACGGCGTACTGCTGCTGGCCGCCGCCGCCGGCTTCATCCTGCTGATGCTGAAAATCGCCCGGCTGGCACAGCGCGAGGGCAGCGACAGCCTGACGATGGAGCAGATCGCCGAGCTGCCGCAGGACAGCAGCAACACCGTGGCGGTGCTGTGGCTGGTGTTGGCGTTTATCATTCTGCCGCTCTCTTCCAGGATGGTGGTCGATAACGCGACGGTGATTGCGCACTATTTCGGCCTGAGCGAACTGGTGGTCGGCTTGACCATTATCGCCATCGGCACCAGCCTGCCTGAACTGGCCACCTCCATCGCCGGGGCGCTGAAGGGCGAGGATGATATGGCGATTGGTAATATCATCGGCTCCAATATTTTCAACACGGTGATCGTGCTGGGCGTCCCCGCCCTGCTGTCGCCGGGTAGCGTGGACACCGCCGCCTTCCAGCGCGATTACTGGGTGATGCTGGCGGCCAGCGTGCTGCTGAGCGTGCTGTGTATCGGCCGCAAACACCGCATCGGCCACCTGGCGGGCGCGCTGTTATTATGCGGCTTTATTGCGTATCTTGCGGTGCTGTTCTTTAACCCTTTCAGTACTTTCGGCTAAACCGACGGGAATGAGTATGTCGAACATTGAGTTGCAACCGGGCTTCGATTTTCAGCAGGCCGGCAAAGAAGTGCTTCAGATAGAGCGCGAAGGGCTGGCTCAGCTCGACAGCTACATCAACGCAGACTTCACCCGCGCCTGCGAAACGATCGCCGCCTGCGGCGGCAAAGTGGTGGTGATGGGCATGGGCAAATCCGGCCATATCGGCTGCAAGATCGCCGCGACCTTCGCCAGCACCGGCACCCCCTCATTCTTCGTTCACCCGGCGGAGGCCAGCCATGGCGATTTGGGCATGGTCACCCCACAGGACATCGTGCTCGCCATCTCCAACTCTGGCGAGTCCAGCGAGATCCTGGCGCTGATCCCGGTATTGAAACGCCAGCAGATCACCCTCATCTGTATGACTAACAATCCGGAAAGCTCGATGGGCAAAGCGGCGGATATCCACCTGTGCATCAAGGTGCCGCAGGAAGCCTGCCCGCTGGGGCTCGCACCGACCACCAGCACCACCGCCACGCTGGTGATGGGCGATGCGCTGGCCGTCGCGCTGCTGAAAGCGCGCGGTTTCACGCCGGAGGATTTCGCGCTGTCGCATCCGGGTGGCGCACTCGGCCGCAAACTGCTGCTGCGAGTTAGCGATATCATGCACAGCGGCGACGAAATGCCCCACGTCAGCGCCGACGCCTCGTTGCGCGACGCGCTGCTGGAAATTACCCGAAAAAATCTGGGCCTGACGGTGATTTGCGACGATCTGATGAAAATCGCCGGCATCTTCACCGATGGTGACCTGCGCCGGGTGTTCGACATGGGCATCAACCTGCACGAGGCGAAGATCGCCGACGTCATGACGCCGGGCGGCGTGCGGGTGCGCCCCAATATTCTGGCGGTCGATGCATTGAACCTGATGCAACAACGCCACATCACCGCGCTGCTGGTTGCCGATGGCGACCAGTTGCTGGGTGTGGTACATATGCATGACATGCTGCGCGCCGGCGTCGTTTAATTAAGGAATAGAACGGAATGGGTATGGTAGAAACCTGCTACGGGCCGGTAGAACAAGAGGTTATGGCGCGTGCCGGGAACATCCGCCTGTTGATTTGCGACGTTGACGGCGTGCTGTCGGACGGCCTGATCTTCATGGGCAACAACGGTGAAGAACTGAAGGCGTTCAACGTGCGCGACGGTTACGGCATCCGCTGCTTGAAAACCTCGGACATCGAAGTGGCGATCATCACCGGCCGCTCCGCCAAGCTGCTGGAAGACCGCGCGCAGACGCTCGGTATCACCCATCTGTATCAGGGGCAATCCGATAAGCTTTTGGCCTTCCGCGAACTGTTGGATAAACTGTCGTTAACGGCGGATCAGGTCGCCTATATCGGCGATGACCTGATCGACTGGCCGGTGATGGCGCAGGTCGGCCTGGCGGTCGCGGTGGCGGACGCCCACCCGCTGCTGACGCCGCGCGCCCACTACGTCACCCGCATTGCCGGCGGCCGCGGCGCGGTGCGCGAACTGTGCGACATCATTCTTTTGGCTCAAAATAAGCTGGAGGACGCCAAAGGGCTGTCGATATGAGTAAAACCAAACTGTGGATCACCATCCTGTTGACGGTGATCGTTCTGGCATTGATCGGCTGGAACATGACGGACTTCAGCGACGACACGGCCCCTGGCCCGGTCAACGATCAGGATCCGACTTACCAGAGCCAGCACACGGTCACCGTGGTGTACAACCCGGCCGGCAAGCTGAATTACAAACTGGTGGCGGAAGACGCGAAGTATTACACCGCCGGCGAGCTGAGCTGGTTCACCCAGCCGGTGATGACGCTGTTCGATGAGAATGCGGTGGCCACCTGGTCAGTTCGCGCCGATCGCGCCAAACTGACTAAAGACCGGATGCTGTATCTGTATGGTCACGTCGAGGTAAACAGCCTGACCACCACCTCGCAGCTGGAAAAAATTAAGACGGACAACGCTCAGGTAAACCTGGTCACCCAGGACGTCACCTCCGATGACGAAGTCACGCTTTACGGGACCAATTTTACCTCTAACGGCATGAAAATGCGTGGGAACCTGCGGACCAAAACCGCTGAGCTGATTGATAAGGTTAAGACCAACTATGAAATTCAGAACCAAAAACCAACTCCGTAACCTGTTGCTCGGCAGCTTAGTTTTGGCCGCCAGCGCCCCCGCTCTGGCGCTGAAATCCGACTCCAGCCAGCCGGTGAGCATCGACTCGCTCAAGCAGTCGTTGGACATGCAAAGCAACGTCAGTACCTTCACCGACAACGTGGTGATCAAGCAAGGCACCATCGATATTCGCGCCGACAAGGTGGTGGTCACCCGCCCGGGCGGAGATCAGAATAAGACCTATATTGAAGCGTTCGGCAACCCGGTAACCTTCTACCAGATGCAGGACAGCGGCAAGCCGGTCAAAGGCCACGCGCAGAAAGTGCGTTACGACGTGGCGACCCAGCTGGTGACCCTGACGGGCAACGCCTATCTGGAGCAGCTCGACAGCAACGTGAAAGGCGATCGCATCACTTATCTGGTGCAACAGCAGCAAATGCAGGCGTTCAGCGATAAAGGCAAACGCGTGACAACGGTTCTGGTACCGTCGCAGTTGCAAGACAAAAACGGGCAAAAAAAGAGTAATTAATCACTTATGGCAACACTCATCGCAGAAAACCTGGCGAAAGCCTACAAGGGCCGTAAAGTTGTCGAAGACGTCAGCCTGAAAGTGAAATCCGGCGAGATCGTCGGCCTGCTCGGGCCGAACGGCGCCGGTAAAACCACCACCTTCTACATGGTGGTCGGCATCGTGCCGCGCGACGCCGGGCGCATCGTGATCGACGAAGAAGACATCAGCCTGCTGCCGCTGCACGCCCGCGCGCGCCGCGGCATCGGTTACTTGCCGCAGGAAGCGTCGATCTTCCGCCGCCTGAGCGTGTACGACAACCTGATGGCGGTGCTGGAGATTCGCCCCGACCTCACCAGCGAACAGCGCGAAGACCGCGCCAAAGAGCTGATGGAAGAGTTTCACATCTCCCATCTGCGCGACAGCCTCGGCCAGGCGCTGTCCGGCGGTGAACGCCGCCGCGTCGAAATCGCCCGCGCGCTGGCGGCCAACCCGAAATTCATTCTGCTGGACGAACCCTTCGCCGGGGTGGATCCGATTTCCGTTATCGACATCAAAAAAATCATCGAGCACCTGCGTGACAGCGGCCTGGGCGTGCTGATCACCGACCACAACGTGCGCGAGACGCTGGACGTATGTGAACGCGCCTACATCGTCAGCCAGGGCAAACTGATTGCCCACGGCACGCCGGATGCTATTCTGGCCGACGAGCAGGTAAAACGCGTTTATCTGGGCGAAGAGTTCCGCCTCTGAGCGCCGGCGCGCCCTGCGGGGCGACACCGTTAACGGAAGTAGACAGAAGACTATGAAGCAAGGTTTGCAACTCAGGCTCAGCCAACAGCTGGCCATGACTCCTCAGCTCCAGCAGGCAATCCGCCTGCTGCAGTTGTCCACGCTTGAGCTTCAGCAAGAGATCCAGCTGGCGCTCGAGAGCAATCCGCTGCTTGAACAGACCGATCTGCACGACGAAATCGACGCTAAAGAAACCCAGGAGACCGAAGGGCTTGATACCCGCGAGGCGCTGGAACAGAAAGACATGCCGGAAGAGCTGCCGCTGGACGCCACCTGGGATGAGATCTACACCGCCGGTACGCCGTCCGGCACCGGCACCGATTACAGCGACGACGAGCTGCCGGTCTATCAGGGCGAGACGACCCAAACGCTGCAGGATTACCTGATGTGGCAGGTGGATCTGACGCCGTTCTCCGATACCGACGCCGCCATCGCGACCTCCATCGTCGATGCGGTGGACGATACCGGCTATCTCACCGTGCCGCTGGAAGACATTCTGGAAAGCCTGGGTGACGAAAACGTGACCCTCGAAGAAGTCGAAGCGGTATTGAAGCGCGTGCAGCGTTTCGATCCGATCGGCGTCGCCGCGCGCGATCTGCGCGATTGCCTGCTGGTGCAGCTCTCCCAATACGCTAAAGACACCCCTTATCTGGCCGAAGCGCGGCTGATCATCAGCGACCATTTGGATTTGTTGGCCAACCACGACTTTCGCAGCCTGATGCGATCAACCCGGCTAAAAGAAGATACACTGAAAGAAGCGATGCTGCTGATTCAGTCGCTCGATCCGCGCCCGGGGCAGTCGATCAATACCGGCGAATCGGAGTACGTGATCCCGGACGTGCTGGTGCGCAAGACGCAGAACACGTGGACGGTCGAGCTCAACGGCGACAGCATACCGCGTTTGAAGATCAATCAGCAGTACGCCGCGCTGGGCAACAGCGCCCGCAGCGAAGCCGACGGCCAGTTCATCCGCAGCAACCTGCAGGAAGCCAAGTGGCTGATTAAAAGCCTGGAGAGCCGCAACGAGACGCTGCTGAAGGTCACCCGCTGCATCGTCAGCCAACAGCAGGCGTTCTTCGAGCAAGGCGAAGAGTTTATGAAACCCATGGTGTTGGCGGATATCGCCCAGGCCGTGGAGATGCATGAATCGACGATCTCGCGCGTCACCACGCAGAAGTTTCTGCACAGCCCGCGCGGCATTTTCGAATTGAAATATTTCTTCTCCAGCCACGTGAATACCGACAGCGGCGGCGAAGCCTCCTCGACGGCGATCCGCGCGTTGGTGAAGAAATTGATTGCGGCGGAAAACCCCGCCAAACCACTCAGCGACAGCAAGCTGGCCACCCTGCTTTCCGATCAGGGGATCATTGTGGCGCGGCGCACCGTCGCCAAGTACCGAGAGTCTTTGTCCATCCCGCCGTCGAACCAACGTAAACAGTTGGTTTGACCTCTATTGAGAAGGAAGACACTATGCAGCTCAACATTACCGGACACCACATCGAAATCACCGATCCGTTGCGCGAGTTCGTGAACAACAAGTTCGCCAAACTCGAACAGTATTTTGATCGCATCAATCAGGTGTATGTTGTATTAAGTGTGGAAAAAGTGCAGCAAATTGCGGAAGCAACGGTGCACGTGAATGGAGGCGAGTTGCACGCCACCTCGGAAGACGAGAATATGTATGCCGCAATTGATACGCTGATCGACAAATTGGCACGTCAATTGAACAAACATAAAGACAAATTGAAGCAACACTGACACCCTAACCCATTCCGTGAGGTTGCCTCCGTCGCAGCCTCGCCCTTCGGCGCGTGACCCGCATGGGTGACGCGCCGAACGGTAATCAGGGTTAAAACCGACGAAAAACCGCCTTGCCGGGTGCGCCCGGCGGCGCGGTTTTAAGTGAAGATGAGATGAACAACGAATATATGCAATTAAGCTCGGTGTTAAACATCGAGTGCACCAAAAGCTCGGTACACTGCACCAGCAAGAAGCGGGCTTTGGAAATTATCAGCGAACTGGCCGCCAAACAGCTCAATCTGCCTTCGCAGGTGGTGTTTGACGCGGTTCTCACCCGGGAGCGCATGGGCAGCACCGGTATCGGCAACGGTATCGCCATTCCCCACGGCAAACTGGAAGAGGACACACTGCGGGCCGTTGGCGTGTTTATCCGTCTCGACCAACCCATCGCTTTCGACGCTATCGACAACCAGCCGGTCGACCTGCTGTTCGCGCTGCTGGTGCCTGCCGATCAGTGCAAAACCCATTTGCATACCCTGTCGCTGGTCGCCAAACGCCTGGCCGACAAAACCGTATGCCGCCGCCTGCGCGCCGCGCAGAGCGACGAAGAGCTTTACCAAATCATCACCGAGTGAGGCCCGGCCGGCGTGACTTCCAGCCCGGATAACGCTACTGTTTCACGATGATGGATCCGGCTGCGGCCGGAATAACAAAGTTTCCACCGGTGGCGATGAACGCCGCCGCGATGCCAGGGGAGTTGCCACATGGTGCTGATGATTGTCAGCGGCCGTTCCGGTTCCGGAAAATCCGTCGCCTTGCGGGCGCTGGAAGACATGGGTTTTTACTGCGTTGACAACCTGCCGGTGGTGCTGCTGCCGCAGCTCGCCAACACGCTGGCGGAACGCAATATCTCCGCGGCGGTCAGCATCGACGTGCGCAACATGCCGGAATCGCCGGAAGTGTTCGAATACGCGATGACTCAGCTGCCGGACAGCTTCTCGCCGCAGCTGCTGTTCCTCGACGCCGATCGCAACACGCTGATCCGCCGTTACAGCGACACCCGCCGCCTGCATCCGCTCTCCAGCAAAAACCTGTCGCTGGAAAGCGCCATTGACGAAGAGAGCGATCTGCTCGAACCGCTGCGCTCGCGGGCTGACCTGATTATCGACACCTCGGAAATGTCGGTGCACGAACTGGCCGAAATGCTGCGCACCCGCCTGCTGGGTAAGCGTGAGCGTGAGCTGACCATGGTGTTCGAATCCTTCGGCTTCAAGCACGGCATTCCGATCGACGCCGACTACGTGTTCGACGTGCGCTTCCTGCCTAACCCGCACTGGGATCCGAAGCTGCGGCCGATGACCGGTCTGGACAAGCCGGTCGCGTCGTTCCTCGATCGCCATACCGAAGTGCACAACTTCATCTACCAGACCCGCAGCTACCTGGAGCAATGGCTGCCGATGCTGGAAACCAACAACCGCAGCTACCTGACGGTCGCCATCGGCTGTACCGGTGGTAAACACCGCTCGGTGTACGTGGCGGAACAGCTGGCCGATTACTTCCGCTCGCGCGGCAAGAACGTACAGTCGCGCCACCGCACGCTGGAAAAGCGCAAACAATGACGGTCAAACAGACGGTTGAAATCAAAAACAAGCTGGGCATGCACGCGCGCCCGGCGATGAAATTGTTCGAGCTGGTGCAAAGCTTCGACGCCGAGGTGATGCTGCGCAACGAAAGCGGCACCGAAGCCGAAGCCAGCAGCGTCATCGCGCTGCTGATGCTGGACTCCGCCCAGGGCCGGCATATCGAAGTCGAAGCGACCGGCCCCGACGAAGTCAACGCGCTGGCGGCGGTGGTCGAGCTGTTCAACTCCGGGTTTGATGAAGATTAGCCGCTGAGGGCGCGCCTTTGCGCCCAATCCCCCATATCCTTTCCCCTTAACTCCGGCTCAGGCAGTCCAGCGCCACCGCTTTAAAGCTGTCGAAGCTGTCGCTGCCCAACAGGCGGCTCATTGAGCGTTCACGCACGAAGGTGACGAACAGCTCGTAGATCGCCATCGCCTCTTCATAGTCGCTCTTGCTGATCGCCAGCAGGAAAATCACGTGCGCGACCTCGCCTTCTCCCCAGGCGACGCCCTGCGGCGCCAGCAGCGTCACCACCACAGTCTTTTTGGCCAGTAGCCCCAGCGAGTGCGGCAGCGCGATGCCCTCGCCCAGCAGCGTGGAAACGATCGCCTCGCGTTCGACCAGCGACGGATAGAAGTCCGCGCCGACGTACCCCTCCCGCTCCAGCTGGCCGCACACCCGGCTGAACAGCTCCGCCTGCGTCAACGGCTCGTTGAGCACCATGAAATGCTCGGCGTCGAAGAACTTCTCCAGCATGTACGGTCGGGTGCGATCCACCAGCACCAGCTTGCCCAGTTGCTCCAGCTGGTAATCGGTCGGGAACGGCGACATCACCACCACCGGCTTGTTCTTTTCGCCGATGCGGGCGTTGGAAATCACGAAGTCTTCGTCGATATGTGCAAGCATCTCGTAATCGCGCAGCGAGACGATGCGCGTCATCACCAGCTGCGGATATTTGCGCGCAATCTGCGCCTGGATCATGCGCACCGTCGAGTTGCCGGTATCGCACACCAGCATCACCTGCGGGTGGCGTTCATAACCGATGTTGTAATGCCGCTCCAGCCCCACGCCGATGTGCAGCACCAGATAGCCTATCTCGTTCTCGCTCAGGGTATAGGGGGTGTATTTGCCCCAGCTGGAGACCGCCGCCAGCGTCACGTCATAAGCCATCGGATAGTGCTGCTTGATGTTGGCCAACAGCGGATTGGGGATATTGATCTGGTATTTCACCCGCGTAATCATGGTCTTGATATGGGTGAGCAGATCGGCCCGCAGCTGCTCGTCGCCCTGCAGGTTGTAGTTATAGTGTGCGTTGATGTAGGACAGGATGTAGTCCACCAGCGCTTCTTCATCGTCGGCGTTGATCTCGGTCGGCTGCACGTCCTGCACGCGCCGCGCGGCAATGTTGACCCGCAAATAGGCCTCTTCGGCCATCGAGATCTCTTTACCGGAGGCCGAACGCAGCTCCGCCGCCAGGCGGGTCGACACCTGACGCACCGCGTCGTCGCCGTCTTCCACCTCGAAGTCCGGCAGCGGATAGCCGTCGTTGATGCGCCGCAGCGCCACCGCGCAGTAGAAGATCAGGTACTGCTCGCCCTCGTCGGTCAGGCGAATGGCATATTGCGACAGCAGCGGGTGCAGCAATCCGGCGAACGCCGCTACCTGCGGCTGCAGCAGGATCTCGTTGTTGAGCAGCGGGTTCTCGGCGTCGGCCAGCTGCAGCTGGAACAGCAGATCGGTGAGACAGGCGCGGATCGCCATCTCGGCGCCGAACAGCTTCATGCCGTAGCGCGGCTTGGTTTCGATCGTCAATTGATAGTGCGCCAGGCGCTCTCTCACCTCAGCCATGTCGTTTTGCAACGTACCGCGGCTGACGAACCACTCGTCGGCCAAATCTTCCAGTTTAAGGGAGAAGGCTGAGGTCAAAAAACGCACCAGCAGATAATGCACTCGCTCCTGCGCGCTGCGCGGGGTGGCGTGCTTGCGGCGATCCTGATGCTGCAGGGCGCTGAACAGCGCGGCGTTATCGACCTGCAGGCGATAGCCGGCCCCGCGGCTATGCACGAAACGCGCGCCGTATTTGTCCAGAATCTCGTTCAGCGCGGTGATGTCCGCCCGCACCGTGCGGGTGGACACGGCGAAACGCTTCGCCAGCTCATCCTGCGGCAAAGTCTCGGTTTGCAAAGCATCGAACAAGTAAGCCAAACGCGGGTAAGGAAATCGCACCATTCTGTGTCCGTCAATCAGGCAACCCGCCCGGTGAACCGGGCGGGCCACGGGTTACTTCGGCGGCGGCAGGAACGCCATTTGCGAGGGGCTGCCGATCGGCAGATAGCCGCCCACAAAGCTGAGTTTGCCGTCCGTCGGGTTTACGCTGAAACGGGTAACGTTATCGCTGCGCTGGTTCAACGCATACAGATAGCGGCCATCCGGGCTCAGCGCCAGCGAACGCGGGTAATCGCCACGCGTCCAGGTTTCCGCCACCGGCTTCAACTCACCGCCGGCGCCCACACTGAACTGGGCAATGCTGTTATGCAGCCGGTTGGCGACGTACAGCGTGTCGCCGTTCTTGCTGAGCGCCAGCCCCGAAGCGAAGCTGGTGCCCTGATAGTCGGCGGGCAGTGCGGAAACCGCATGCAGTTGTTTCAGAGTACCTTTTTGGCGATCAAAACGGTAGCTGGTCAACGTCGAGGCCTCTTCGTTCACCAGCAGCACGGTTTCGCCGTCCGGATGGAACACAAAGTGACGCGGCCCCGCGCCGGCGGAAGAGGCGGCGATCCACGGCGGATCGTTCGGCGTCAGCCGGCCGCTCGCGGCGTCAAAGCGCCATTGGTAGATGCGATCCAACCCCAGATCGGTGGAGAACACGAACTTGCCGCTCGGATCGCTGGCGATCATATGGGCATGCGGGCCGTTGTGATCGCTGATGGCGAAGCTGCCGTTCACCGCCGCCGCCGGTTTGGCCGCGCCCGCCGGGCCCTGCTGTTGCTGCACCGAGCTGGCGGCGCCCAGGCTGCCGTCCGCTTCAATCGGGAAAGCCGCCACGCTACCGCTGACGTAGTTGGCCACCAGCAGATGCCGCCCGTCCGGCGTCGATGAGAGATACACCGGCCCCGCTCCCTGCGAATCCACCTGGTTGAGCTGCGTCAGGTCGCCGTCGGCCGGATTGACCCGGTAAGCGGTGATGCCGCCGTGTTTGCCGCCGTTGAAATCGGCCACTTCGCTGGCGACATACAGCGTCTTGCCATCGGCGCCCAGCGTCAGCTGCGCCGGATTCGGCACTTTGCTGACCAGCGTAGTGTGGCTCAGCGCGCCGCTGGCCGGATCGACCTGCACCCGGTAAACGCCTTCGCCGTTGGGATTGTAGGTGCCGATATAGGCGAAATGAGATGACGTGGAATTCATTGCATCCTCAGCATGCAGCGCCGGGCCGGTCACGGCCAGCAGCGCCAGGAACAACGCGGTGCGTCGGGTTGGAACCTGCCAGTTTCGCATAGTAATCCTCAGTATAGGTAACGGCGCGGCATGCCGCGCCACGGGAAAACCTTCGCCTCCCAGCGTTTACCTCATCCCATTGCGCGTTCAGCCCACCAGCTTTTTGGTCATCGCCAGCAGGGTTTTCACGTCCTGCGGACGCGTGTCGCCGCTGGCGGCGTCGATGATCGAGCTGTAGATATGCGGGATCACGCGTTTCACGCCGGCCGCCAGCGCGATCTCGACGATCGGCTCGTAATTCTCCAGATCGATGCCGCCGGTCGGCTCCAGCATAAAGTCATGCTCGGCGCAGGCCTTGGCTACGTACTGGTATTCGTCCTTGCACTTCAGGCCACCCATCGGGAAATACTTGATCGAGCTGCCGCCCATGTCCTTCAGCAAGGCGATGGCGGTTTCCACCGGCACGATGCCGTCAGGCGCTGCGGCACTCAAGGGGCCGGTAGAAATCTTCACCCAGCCGACGCGGCCGGTCGGCGATACCAGGCCGTTGACCACGCTGTCGTCCTGGCCCAGCAGCGCGCGGCTGGTGCCGACGCCGGTGAACACCTGGTTAACGTGCTGCGGCTGCACCTGCTGAGCGATCAGGCTGACCATCGCCGACTGCTTCGGATCGCCAGCGCCCAGGCCGACCGAGAGCGCGTTTTCAATCAGGCGCGCATAGCGCAGCATGTCGGTCACCGCGCTGTCGACGTCCGGGTAGTTCTTGGAGAGCACACCCACCAGCACATGGCCTTCCGCCGCGGCGTAGATCTCCTGCGCGTTGGCTTTGGAGCCGGCCAGCACGTTCAGGCAGACGCGATCGCGATAATAGTTAGGCTGCAGCTTCATGCTTGTTTCTCCGTAAACAGGTTTTTGATACAGGTAAAGACGGTCATCAGCTGTTGCTCGTCGACGCTGCGCACGTCGACCTCAATCTTGCCCTCGTTGGCCTTGTAGCCGCGGAAGTAGATGGCAATATCGCCGGTTTTCAGCGCCTGAACGATGTCATAGGTCGACCGCCCCAGCACCGCTTCGTCGAAAGTGATCTCGGCGCGGGCGATATCGCGGCCGGCGCTGTCCCAGACGGTTTTGGCGCTGACGCCGGTCAGAGTGTTGAGGCTATCGAGGAACGGCGTCATCCGCGCCACCATCTGTTGTCCGGTGGTTTTCTCAAGCGTCAGATAGCTTTCAATCGCCTGCGTCAGGCCGAGGATGCCCTCTTTGCCGACCTTCATCGCCCGACCGATACCGCCGGACTGCAGCTTCACCCACTCGACGTACTGTTTCTTGCCGATAACCAGGCCGCTGGTCGGCCCTTCAATGGCTTTGGCGCCGCTGTAGATCACCAGATCGGCCCCCATCTGGTAGTAACACATCAGATCTTCTTCCGCCGCGGCGTCGACGATCAACGGCAGATTATGTTTGCGCGCCACCACCGCCGCCTGTTCAACGGACAGAATGCTTTTCTGCACGCAGTGGTGCGATTTGACGTACAGGATCGCCGCCGTCTGCGGCGTGATGCAGGCTTCAATCTGCTCCGGCGAACATTCGTTGGCGTAGCCCGCCTCCACCACCTTGCCGCCGCCCAGCGCCACCATGGTGTCTACCGGTGCGCCGAAGTTGACGTTGTGACCACGCGGCAACACGATCTCGCGCGGCACGGCGATCGGCGCCGAGTGCAGGTTCACCAGCAGATTGGCGTTATCTTTGACGATCGCTGCCGCCACCGACTGGGCGATGCCCGCCGAGGCGCAGGAAACGATCACCGCGTCCTCCACGTTGAGCAGATCGGCGATGTAGGCGCCGGTCTTGTTGACCAGATCCTTGATTTCGAAATAGTGATTCAGGCCGTAGTCAACGGCGTCAATCACGTCCTGGCGCGGCGTGGAAACGCCGAGAATGGTCATGCGGCCGGAGGTGTTGATCACCTGCTTCAAACCGTATTTTTCATAAATCGAAGACATGGGCTGCCTCCCCTTGTTCGGTTAATAGGATTTCCCCGGCCACCACCGCGGCCAGCGGCACCAACAGCTGTTCGCCCTCGGCGGTTTGCCCTTCGGCGTCGGCGAACACCTGCGGTTCGCGGCGCAGTTCAAACAGCGTGAAATCGGCGTCATAACCCGGCTCCAACCGCCCTTTGCCGCTCAGTTGCAGCGCCGACGCGGCGTTCTCCGTCACGCAGGCGATCACCTGCGGCAGCGTCAGGCCAACGCTGAAGAATTTGGACATCACCGTCGCCAGGCTGTGCACCGGCCCGTTCATGCGGTTGCGGCAGTAAATATCGGAGCTGATGGTATGCGGCAAAATGCCCAGCTTGATCGCCTGGCGCGCCACCTCGAAGCTGAAGCTGGCGGTGCCGTGCCCCACGTCGAGCAACACGCCGCGCCGCAGCGCGCGCTGGATCGATTCGCGCAGCGTGCCCGCCGGCGTCAGAATGCGGTTCGGTTTGCCGTTGTAGCAGTGGGTGATAATGTCGCCACGGGTCAGCAGATCGGCGATCTCGTCCAGATTCGGCGGGTTGTTGCCGATATGCACCATCAGCGGCAGCTGGCGGTTTTCCCGCTGGATCTCTTTGGCCAACACCAGCGGCCGGGTGCCGTTCTTGCCCACCACGCTGCTGCTCATGCGCGCCTTGATGCCGATGATAAAGCCGGGATGGTTGGCGATGGCCTGGCCGGCCTCGTGCTTGTCGATGTCCGTCAACTCCGCCAGCTCGTTCTGCCGCAGCAGGCCGATGCGCGAGATGTTGAGGAAGGCGAACACGTTGGTTTTGGCGCTGCGCGTCAGCTGATAAAAGGCGTCGATATCGTCGGCGCCGGTGCTGCCGGCATCGACCACGCTGGTAACGCCGCTGGCGACGCCGACCCGATCGGGCTCGTCATGGTAAATCGGCGAGTCGGGATAGCAGTGCACGTGCGCATCGATCCAACCGGCGCTCAGGCGGCAGTTGCCCGCCAGATCCAGTTGGCGAACGGCGCTGACGTCCGCCGCCAACCGCCCGACCGAGGCTATTTTGCCGTCTTTCACCGCCAGATCGATCAGCGTGTCGTCCGCCAATCTGGCGCCTCTAATTACTAAGTCATACATACCGCATTGCTCCTGTTAGCCCGGGCGCCGCCGCAGCATCGGACGGCGCCTGGCGCAGGCCTCTTAAGAAATGGCTACCGGGAAGATCGCCCCCAAAATCATCGCGCCGAGGATCGCTCCGCCGGTGATCGGTTTACCCCAGATATAGAACAGCAGCGCGCCAAGCAGCGAACCGATGCCGATCGGGATCGAGGCGGTCATCGCCGACAGGATGATCAACGGCCCGAGGAAACGGCCCGACGAGTTGCCCGCGCCCATCATCACGTCCGCCCCATAGGTGGAGTTGCTCTGATTAATGGTGAATTTGCGCGCCAGGATGATCACGTAACCGATCGCCAGGCCGATGATCAGCCCGGTGGCCAGCGAAGCGGCGAAGTTGGCGACCGGGAACACGATGCCGGCCCCCAGCAGCAGCGCCGGCACGCCCAGCCCGACGCCGGTCTGGATCGCGCCGCCGATGTCCAGGATGCCCACCAGCGAGCCTTCGATGATGCGCGCGAACAGGAAGCTGGCGCCGAACGCCGCCACCGCGCCATACACGCCGGTGTCCATCCCCGCCCGCAGCATGGAAACGAACGCCACTTCGTTAAAGGCGCCGATGCCGTACAGGTAGTACATGTGCGTCCCGGCGAACACGCCGGAGGACAGCAGGCCAACAAAAATCGGGAATGACCAGTCGGCGTACCAGAAGCCTTTTTGGGTTTGCTCTTCCATCATCCCGCTCCTTATTTACCGCTCAGGGTGTTGTGAATGGCGTCCAGCCAGCCCGGCACGCCTAGGCTGAAGGACTCGAGAACTTTCATGTCGAAGCCGCGGAAGAAGCCGCTCAGCACGAACAGCAGCACGATTACCGCCATCATGATCTTGGTGATCTTGTTCCAGCCACTCTCTTCCACGCCTTTGCCGATCAGAATGCCCAGCACCAGGCCCGGTACGGCGTTGCCCATGATCAGCTGCGCCAGGCCGCCGAAGATGGTGCCCCAGAAGCCGGAACGGCGCCCGGCGTCGATCGCCGCCAGCCAGAAGATCACCGGCATCACGGTGTTCACCAGCAGGTTAGCCGCCGGCACCAGCACCTTGATCGCGGTGACCTGCAGCGCGGCAGGCACGGCGGAAGCGGTGGTATTGAGGAACGTCACCACCAGCATGCCGATGATGCCGCAGGCAATGGCCATTTTTTTCGGATCGTGCAGCGTTTGCGCCAGATTGCGGTTCTTGACCATCAGGGCCGCCGCGCCCCAGTGCGGGATGATGCGGTGGTCGACGTCCTGCGTGAAGGAGCCCGCCGCCACGGAAGACGCCCAGGCGTTGAAGAAGAAGCCCAGACCGAATGAGAAGTGGGAAGCCGGATCGCCCTCGCAGGAATTCAGCTCGCCCAGGGTGCGAAACGCCCCCATGCCCTGTGTTGTCGGTGCGTGGAACATGCGCGCGGCGCCGGCCCCTACGCCGACCCCCACCAGCCCACCGATAATAATCGATTTAAATAAGATGATTAAAAACATCAGTATACCCTTTCATTTATGCTAACGTTTTTATTTCGTGACGAAGACAACCTTCTCGGTATTGATAATGGTTACGTTCACGGTTATTTCCAGAGAAACGGCATAGCTCTTTCTTTCACGCGGCAAAAAGAAGAAAAGAAATTTCTCTTTAGTTATTTTCTCTTCCGCTTTCACTACGCTGACGTCCTGCGGCTCGATACGCAGCAGAATATTGTTGGTGGACTTTAATACCGCGCCCTGCACATTAGCCAAGGCGGAAGCAAAAGCTTTCGCTTTGCTGTCGCCTTTACCCTCCACCTTTACCGATGTGGTATATTGCTCTTTCATTATGGATTGCCATGTTTTTTGACGTAGGCTTCCACCAGTTTCTGGCCCAGCTCTTCTTTATCCATAAAGCCGAAGCCCAGCACGTTGTAGCCTTCGTTAATTGCCGTCACGCCCTCTTCCACCGAACGCATGCCATATTTAGCCTTGTAGCCGTGTTTGGTTTGCGCGGTAATCGCGCCGGCGCCGCCGCTGCCGCAAAAAGAGATGCCCAGCTGCGCGTTTTCCGCTTTCATGACGTCGCCCAGCTTCATGTCCGCCGCGACGCCGGGGATGACCACCGCTTTTCCGCCTGCGCTTTCAACGCCTTGGCCAACTTTTTGCCCTTTGCCCAGACGATCGCCGATCACTACGGTAATTTGACCCATGGTATATTCTCCTGATTGAAATCGATGCGTTAACCGCTATGCGTTATTATCTTTCGCCACTTCGAAGTGCACTGACAGCAAATAGGCTTCTTCGATAGGCAATGTGCCAAACTGATTCACCACACGTTCCGCCATTTGCATGGATTCTGCAGAGATTTCGTCGAACAACGATTTATCCACCTCCGGCAATGGCTCACCGGTTATTGAACGCAGCACCATGGCGCGAATATGCGATTCCAGCATCTGTTGCTGCACCGCATTGGTATAAATATTTTCAGCATTTAGCATCGCGGTAATATCCGCCAACACCCGAGCAGCGATCGCTCCGGCTTCGCTGACATCGGATTGTTCAATTTCTTTTATCGAAGCAGATCCATCATTCACTTTTCAGTACCCCTAGATCCTACATTAATCAGTAAGCCGTAAAGCGCATCACCTGAATAACCCGCTTTCTGTGATGTCTTTACCCTACCCCCGGTAGGATTTTCTGTGTAGACCGGTTTTTTCCAGTTCGAAGTGGAAATCGAATGACGCGCGGGGATCCATTTCGCAAAACGGCGCGGCGGTGAAAAAGTCAATGAGATAACAAATAGATAACCGGGCTAACCGTTTCTTTTGCCACGATTGACGATAAAAGCCTTCGTGATCGGGATCTCTTTCTTTTCTCGCCCCAACCGCCTACTATCAATAGGACAAATCGACATTACCCACACCCCCGCTCCTCTGGCGCGGGGGTGTTGCTTTGTGTTGTTTTTCCGAATTTATGGGTGCACAGACTGGCACCCTTTGATTTGACTGGAGAGTGGAATGACCAAACCCATCATTACTATTAATGAGCTGGATGCGGAACGCCTGGATGCGCTATTGGAACAACCGGCCTTTGCCAACACAGACGTCGCCGCCGCGCTGAACGACGAGTTGGATCGCGCGGAAATCCTGCCGCCGGAGAAAATGCCGGCCAACGTGGTGACCATGAACAGCCGCGTGCGTTTTCGCGATCTGCACACCGATGAAGAGCACGTGCGCACGCTGGTTTACCCGGCATCGCTGAAAGACAGCCACGATCAGCTGTCGGTGATGGCGCCGCTCGGCGCAGCGCTGCTCGGCATGCACGTCGGCAAGCAGATCTCCTGGCAATTGCCGAACGGTGAAGAAGCGCGGATTGAAGTGCTGGAATTGCTGTACCAGCCGGAAGCGGCGGGCGAATACCACCGTTAAGCGGTTCTCAGGGCGGCATCCGGCCGCCCTTTCTGTTTCAGAGGCAAATAGCGATCAGCACGGCGATCAGCAGCAGCACGTAGATTTTGGCATGCAGCGCATCGCTCACCTTAGGCAAACAGCGCCTAGCAAACACGATCCCCGCAATCCCCGCGACCACCAGCAACCCCAGAATGTTCAGATTGACGTAGCCCAGATACTGCGGCCCGCTCATCTCGTGCCACCCCAACACGATATACATCATCGCCCCGATCACCGCCACCGGGATCGACAGCGGATTAGCGGCGCTGACGCAATACTTCATGTCGTAACCATGGCGGCGCAGCAGCGGCACGGTCATCACGCTGCCGCCCACCCCCAGCAGGGTGGCGATGCCGCCGATCAGCGGCCCACCGCCCCACAGCGTAACGGGGGACAGTTCGGCGCGCGCCGGTTTGATCAAAAAACCCCGGCGGAACAGGCAGTCGGCGATGGTCACTGCCATATAGACCACAAACAGCCCGCGGATCACGCCGTCCGCCAGCAGCGAAGAGGCGAACGCGCCCAGCGCCGCGCCGATGCCGATGAAAAAGATCAGCGGCACGATGGTTTCACGCAGCAGGTTGCCGCTGCGCCAGTTGGTCAGCGTGGCGTAACTCGCGTTGAGGATCATCACCGACGTCGAGGTCGCCACCGCGATATGCATCGCCTGGCCGGGCTGCTCGCCCGAGGCGGAGATCAAGTGGTAGACGAAAGGCACCACCACAAAGCCGCCGCCGAAGCCGAACAGAATGGTGGTGATGCCGGTCAGAAAACCGGCACACAGTACAATCAAGGTTTCAATCATGGCCGTGCGCCCGCACGAAGTCGTCGAACCCGGCGCAGAACTGCCCCGCCAGCGGGTGGAAGCGATCGCCGACGAACAGCCCCAGATACTGCTCGCGCACGGCGTCATGATCCACCAGCTCAATGCCCGCCTGTTCCGCCCGTGCCAGCGTCTGCGCGTCCGGGAAGCCCCAATAGCGCGAATCGCCCTGCTTTTCCGCCGCTATCGCTTCGCTATGCTCCGTCCGCATCAGCTGACGCGCCAGGAAAGTGCCGCTCTGCACGCCCAACAGCATCATATTTTCCAGGAACGACAGATCGTGACGCAACTCGGCGGGCAGGCGGGCGATCACCGGGCCGGCGTCCCAGTGCTCATCCATTTCATGCAGCGTTACCGCACAGTCCCTGTCACCGTTCATCATCGCGCGGAACAGTGTCATCACCCCGCGATAGCGCGGTAAATCCCCCGGATGCAGGTTCCAGAGCAGCTTGCCGCGTCGGCTGAAGGCGCGCACATAATCGGCGGAGAATTTCTGATAACAGCGCAGGGAGATCACCCCATCCATATGCTCCAGGCTGCTGATAAACGCGGCGTCATTGATGTCGAGAACGCGATGCGCTTTAACCCCGGCGCCGGCCAGGAACAGCGCCGGCGGCTGATAGGCGCCCTCGCAGGCGGCGGCGTTGCGGCCCACGAACGGGAACACGAAATCGTTCAGCACTTCGCGCTCATACAGCCCCAGGCGGCGAACCGCCGGCTCCTGTGTGCGCCCGGCGCTTTTCGCCAGGGGGAAATATACCGTAAAGGCACACTCGTCCTTCAGAGCGGCGATCAGATCCTGACACACCAGCCAGGAGAAAATGTCGTTGCCGACAAAGAGCGCTACGTTTTTCATACTTCAGCCTTCTTTGCGTTGAAAATAGGGTTGTTAAACACGATCTTGCTGATATCCCGCGTGATGGACTCCATCGCCGAGGTGTAAAACAGATCGCCCTTGGCGGGCGCGCCGAGCGAGTAGAGATGCTGCTCGCGGCCGCGCCGGTCGGCGATTTTCAGCGTGTGCGGATTGCACTTCACGCCGCCGAACAGGTTCTCTTGCACCAGCCCGTCTTGCAGCAGCTGATGGCTCAGGCGGTTAGGCGGCAGTTGATAGGAAGGCGTGGTGCAGTTGAACAGATACTGCGCGTGCACCCGCGTCTCATGGCAACGGAGGGTAAACCCGTCCGCTCCCTTGCTGATATCCGCCATGCCGCCGCAGGCGCGCAGGCGTTGGCTCTCCAGCGCCGCCACGATCTTGTTGGCGTTCTTGATCGGCATGGCGTGCCGATTGCGCATCCAGGAGGAGTTGTAAAAACGCATGAAGACCTGCCGGTTGTTGGCATCCATCTTGACCCAGGCGGCGCACACCGCCGGGTGGATCGCCGCCAGATAGCTGCAAATATGCTCCCGGGCAAAACGCGCGCGATCGAGGCTGTCCGCCAGATCGCGGTAACAATCGCGCCTTTCCCCCAGCGCCGAGAGCACCGTCAACCGCTCCGGCCCCGGATAGTGGCGCGCCAGCGCGGCATTGATCGCATGCACCAGCTGATGCGCGTCAATGAAATCGCTGCCGGCGACAAAGCGCCGCACCCCCTCCACAAACGCCTCCGGCGGCGGACGCATCAGCGCCGGCTGCACGCTGGGGAACAGGCCCGAGCGCGATAAAGCGCAGATGTCGGTCGCCCCCAGGCGCTCCATCAGCTCTACGATGGCGTCAATCGCCGTCAGGCTGCAGCCGATCACGCCGATGGTCGAATAAGGGTTGATCGGCGGCAGATCCTGGTGGGCCTGATAAGCGATCACCCCCTCCACCGGATAGAGACATTCCGGCGGGTTGTGCCCTGAGCACAGCACCAGCGCGTTCATCTGCTCGGCGCCGCCGCAGGCGGTGGTCAGCCGATAGCCGGCTTCGTGCGGCGCGATGGCATTCACTTCGGCGGTCACGAAATTCAGCGTCACATTACTGTCCGCCGCCATATAAATCGTCATGTCGCGAATAAAATCGAGATATTCCCGATACAGCCAGCGCGGCGGATAACGATCCTGGCAAAACTGCGGGAAATGCATGGCAATCCAATCAACAAAGTGAGCATCGTCGAAAATATCCGCCGACATGTTTTCCGGCGTCATGTTTAATATATGGCTGTCAAAATCGCTGCTGTATGCCATACCGCCTTTGAAGCCCTGCTTGTCGAAAACCTTCAGGGAAAGCGGTCTTTTGCAATGATTAACCGACTTATTTTTTATAAAGTTATACGCAAAAGAGATCCCGGCGGCTCCGCCGCCAATCACACCGAACTTATACATGAAATATCACCTTATAGTCATTGAACTGCACTAAGAACTATTGCTTCAGGTGTTGGAATAAAATGACGCTTTATTCCTTATTAACTTCTTGTATTGCGAGAACGAGAACGTTCGTCCCACCCCGGTGTGAAAACTTGCATGGGTTGCCTGGCCGATAAAATAGCGGCGCCCCGAACAAGCGTTATTTTTCTGCCCCGATAGTAGGGCGACGACCGTTGGCTTGCTTTATATGAAGGGCCAACTATCATTGCGTTTCGGCCAATCTGCCCGCTAAAGAGGACACATGCGCAATGTCCGCATTGATGACATCGACCACGTAACGCGCGCGGTGATCGCCATCGGCACCGACTACCCGCCGGGGCATCTGTTGCCGATGCACAACCACCGGCGCGCGCAGTTGCTGTACGGCGCCACCGGCGTCATGCACGTATTCACCCAGCAAGGCAATTGGGTCGTCCCGCCGCAGCATGCGGTGTGGCTGCCGCCGCAGATGCCGCACGCGGTAAGGATGGTCGGCGTCACCACCCGCAGCCTGTACCTCGAACCCGGCGCGTTGCCCGCCGAACGGCCGCAGGTCTGCCAGGTGGTCAGCGTCACCCCGCTGATGCGCCAGCTGTTGATGGCGGCGGTGGATATGCCGCTGGAGTATGAGCAAGACGGGCGCGACGGAGCGCTGGCAACGCTGCTGCTGCATGAGCTGGCCCGGCTGCAACCTTTACCCTTGCACATTCCGCTGCCCGCCGATCCTCGGCTGGGCGAGCTGTGCCGCGCCTTTTTGCAGCACCCCGATGCCCATGACTCCGCGCAGCGGTGGGCGCCTCGTCTGTACATGAGCATTCGCACCTTCAGCCGCTTCTTTCGCGCGCAGACCGGCCTGCCGTTTTCGCAATGGCGCCAACGCGCCTGCGTGGTGCTGGCACTGGCGCTGCTGGCCGAAGGGCGCAGCGTAACGCAGGTGGCGATGGAAATGGGATATGACAGCAGCGCGGCGTTTTCAACCATGTTTCGCCGCGTGCTGGGGCAAGCGCCCTCCTCCTATCTGACGGAAGACGGGCGCGACGGTTGACGGGTTAGCGGAATTTCTTGTGGTTGGCGTCGCGGGTCTGTTTAAATCCCTGCGCCAACTGCTTCGCTTCGGCGACTTTGCCCTGATTGGCCAGCGCCAGCGCCTGATCGATCTGGCCGATCAGGGTATCCAGCCCGTGGCGGAAATCTTTCATTTCCGGGCTGTCGGCGGCTTTGTCCTCCAGCTTCGGCGGGGTGCCCTGTTTGGCGTCCTGCGCGGCGGTGCGCATGTTTTGCAGGCTCTGTTTGAGGGTAGCGGCGGAATCGGTATTCAGCACCGTTTTGTAGTTTTCCGCCAGGGTATCCATATCGTCGCCCAGATCGGCGGCGGCCGCCAGCGAACTGGCCGCCAGCAGCGTCAACGCCGCCAGCGCTTTCAGGGTATTCTGCATGTTTGCTCACCTTCCAGTTATTGTTTTAATTAACCCACCGTTACCATAGGCAAGGCCGGGCAAAACCGAAACCGGAGATTTGTAAGCAAGGTTGAGACGGGATAACGTGCGACCGGTAGGCACCGGCCGCGCAGAGGATCATTGACCGGCGATCTTCATTTCCGGCAACAGCACCGAACCACACTGGATATTGCTGCGGGTTTCGATATCGCTGCCGACGCTGACGATATTGCGCAGCATGTCTTTCAGGTTGCCGGCGATGGTGATCTCGCTGACCGGATATTGGATCTCGCCGTTTTCGACCCAGAAACCGGCGGCACCGCGCGAGTAATCGCCGGTAACGCCGCTGACGCCCTGGCCCATCAGCTCGGTCACCACCAGGCCGGTGCCAAGCTGTTTCAACATGCCGGCGAAGTCCGCGCCCTGCCCGGCAATGCGCCAGTTATGGATGCCGCCGGCATGGCCGGTGCTGTGCAGGCCCAGCTTGCGCGCCGAGTAGCTGGTCATCAGCCAGGTCTGCAGCACGCCGTCCTTGACGATATCGCGCCGCTGGGTGCGCACGCCCTCGCTGTCGAACGGCGTCGACGCCAGCCCTTTCAGCAGGTGCGGATGCTCCTCGACGGTCAGCCACTCCGGCAGGATCTGCTGGCCGAGCGAGTCCAACAGGAAGGTCGACTTGCGGTAAACGCTGCTGCCGCTGATGGCGCCTACCAGATGGCCGAACAGCCCGGTGGCCACCTCGGAGGCGAACAGCACCGGCGCCTTCATGGTCGACAGTTTGCGCGGCGCGAGACGCGCCAGCGTGCGGCGGGCACACTCCTGCCCCACCCACTCGGGGCTTTGCAGATCGCCCATCGCACGGCCGATGGTGTAAGCGTAATCTCGCTCCATATCGCCGTCCTGCTCCGCAATGACGCAGCTGGACAGCGAGTGGCGGCTGGAACAGTAGCTTTGCAGCATGCCGTGGCTGTTGCCGAACACCTTGATGCCGTAGTGGCTGTTGAAGCTGCCGCCTTCGGTGTTGGTGATGCGCTTGTCCGCCGACAGCGAAGCCTGCTCGGCGCGCGCCGCCAGCTCGATGCCGCGCTCGGCGTCCAGTTCGATCGGGTGGAACAGATCGAGATCCGGCGCCTCGAACGCCAGCAGATCTTTCTCCGCCGGGCCGGCGCAGGGATCTTCAGAGGTGTAGCGCGCGATATCCAACGCCGCCTGCACGGTGCGGGCGATGGCGTCCGGGCTGAGATCGGTGGAAGAGGCGCTGCCTTTGCGCTGACGGTGATACACGGTGATGCCCAGCGCGCCGTCGCTGTTGAACTCGACGTTTTCCACCTCGCCGAAGCGGGTGCTGACGCTGATGCCGGTCGATTTGGTGACCGCGACTTCCGCCGCGTCGGAACCGGCGCGTGCCAGCTCCAGCGCCTGAGAAACGGCCTGTTCCAGCGCCTTGCGCTGTTCTGCAACTTGAGTGACTACTTTCATCAATCTGCCATAATTAATCAGAAAATCGTTGAGAAAAGTGCCGGAGCGGCGTAGTTGTGCACGCGGGGCGGCGCGCAAAAATCCTGAGATCTCTGCCGTTGAGTCTAACAGGAACCGCGTTGAATTTCGCATAAAGCCGGCAACCTGTTAGGATTAGCCTCTTTTTAACGGAGCCTACCATGAACAAACAGCCTGAAGACTGGCTCGACGATGTCCCGGAGAATGAAAACGAGGACGATGACGAGATTATCTGGGTCAGTAAAAGTGAGATTAAACGTGATGCCGAAGCGCTGAAAGACCTGGGGGCCGAAATGGTCGATCTGGGCAAAAACGCGCTGGACCGCATTCCGTTGGACGAAGATCTGCGTGCCGCTATCGAGCTGGCGCAGAAGATCAAAAAAGAGGGCCGTCGCCGTCAGCTGCAGCTGATCGGAAAAATGCTGCGCGCCCGCGATATCGAGCCGATCCAGACCGCGCTCGACAAGCTGAAAAACCGCCACAACCAGCAGGTTTCGCTGTTCCATAAACTGGAAGCGCTGCGCGACCGCCTGGTGGAAGAAGGCGATGACGTCATTCCATCAATCCTGGAGCTGTACCCTGCCGCCGATCGCCAACAGCTGCGTTCACTGGTGCGCAACGCGCAGAAAGAGAAGGCCGCCAACAAGCCGCCTAAGGCTTACCGCCAGATCTTCCAATACCTGCGCGAGCTGGCCGAAGCGGCTGACTAAGCGCCGCCGCCATCCCGGGATGGAGCCGTTTCATCCCCGGTGATGGGCCGGCTCGCCGCTGCTTTCGCGGATATTGAAGCGCAGGCTGCCTTCCAGCTCTTCTTCCGCCTCTTCAAACAGCAGAATGATCGCGCCGAAACGACGTTTGCTGCGGGCATTCAGGTGGGTGAATTCGATTTCCACCGGCAGGCCAATATCGCCGGTCACCACGTCCCACAGCGCGTCGAGGTTGGCGCCGAACCCCTCGTCCAGCGCAAACTTGCGCGCGAAATCGCGGTAGAAGGCCGGCACATCCTGGATCTGTTCAAAATCAAACTCTACTTTTGCCATCAAACTCACTCCACACGAATGAAGTTTTTGTAATGGTCGCGCGTGACGAAGATCAGACCGTCGCTCGAATACAGCAGGCGATCGGCGCCGCGCCGGCCACACTGGTAATTGATGTCCGCTTCGCGCCAGACCCGGCCGCCGGCGGTCGGCAATTGCCCTTCACGGTTAGAGAATCGATCGCCGCCAATCGCCTTGCCCGGCAATACCGCACAGAGGTTGCCTGAACGCGGATCCCAGCCCTGCTCGCGTGCCTGCTTCTTGGTGACGTAATAATCCGGCAGCCGCTGATGCTGCTGCAGGTAACTCACCACCGTTTGCTGCTGCGTGAGCCGATCGATGCTCTGCTGCTGCCCCGCCGGGGCCTGGACCACCGCCGGGTTGCCGCCGATCGCACGGTGCTCGTTGCCGCGCAGCGCGCTGAAGACGGCGATGACCACGGCGATGACAATCGCCACCAGAATCCGCTTGTTCATGACATTCCCTGAAATTATGCCGCCGAAGGCGCCGCAGCTCCCCCAGGCTAGTTAGGTATATAGTCGACCTGGATGAAACTAAGATGACCGGCAAGTAACGTTTTCGCGGCGGTTAAGGTTTCATCCATTCATGACAATGATGCCACTTTCCAGCCGTTCTGGCACTCGGAGTCTCTCTGAAAACGGGCCGCCTCTTATGAGACGGCCGCCGAACCAGGCGCTGCTTTCAGTATAGTCAGGGAAGGCGCCGCACAACGCGGCGCAACAGGAGGGAACGCATCAATCGATCAAGGCGTGGCGATAGCGATGCAGCATGTCGGCCAGGCGTTTCACCGGCCCGGTGACGCTGAGCGGCGCCTGATTGTCCACCAATTTTTGCTGGTACTCGTTCATTTCACCCAGCAAGCGATCGTAGTAATAGGCGCGCTTGACGTCGTTCTTGGCCGAGACCACCCGATCGGCGGTGCTGCGGATCTGGCGATGGAAGGCCGACAGCTCTTCGCTGACCGGGATTTCCGCCCGCTGCATACGCTGGTGGGCGATGATCAGGTTCAGCGCCAGACGATACTTGGCGATATCATTCGGGAACATCATCAGCAGCTGGTTGAGCTGTTGATACAGCGCTGGCAGGTGGTTCTGCCGACGGCGCGCCGCCTTGGTGGTCAGCGCCGACACCGCGCTGCTGACGAACTGGTTGAGCAACGTGCGGCCGGTACGCTCGCGCGAATTGTCGCGGATCAGCAGCAGCACCATCAACCCGACGCAGCTGCCGAGGAACTGGCCGAGCGCCCCATCGAGAAACTGGGTGACGTTGAACTCCATCGGGTTGCTCAGCACCAGAATGTTGATCGTCCCTGCCAGCAGCCCCAGCGAACCGAGCCGCCGCTTTTGCACCTCAATGCCGATGAAAAACGCCAGCAGGCCGAGGCTGAGACACAGCAGCAAAATGCTCTGCTGCGTCGCCGGCAGGATCACCATGAAGAACAGGGAACCGACCGGGATCGCCGCCAGCATGCCCAGCACAAAATCCATCGCCACCATGCGCGGCGCCGGGGTGCGCATTGCCAGCGAGGTGATCACCGCAATGATCACCATAAAACCGCTGCCGGACGTCCAGCCGGTCCACAGCCACAGCAGGCTGCCGAACGCCGTCGCCACAAAGGTGCGCAGGCCGTTGATCATCGCGTGGTGCCCTTCCGCCGAGGTCGGCTTGACCACGGTTTCATTGCTCAACACGCCTTCTTCCACCGCGCTGATGCTGCCGTTGGTGTGTACGCCCTTCGACAGCAACAGGTAGCGCGTCGCCGCGCCGACCCAGCCGGTGAGAGTCGGCAGCGTTTCATCGGAGCGATGCGTGGTCAGCACCTGGCGCAACAGCTTCATGCGCTTGTGGATCTCCTGCGGGGTTTCCGCCGGCACCATCAGTTGCTCCCGCAGGCTCGCTTGCAGCGCGTCCGGGTGATTCAGCAGGATCAGATAGGTTTCGCAAGCCTGGGTGATCAGCGTCAGCGACAGGGTATGCAGCGCCTTCACCCGACGGTTGACCTTCTGCCAGCGCGAGGACTCCATCATCAGGTTGTTGCGCATGCCATCCAGCGCTGTGGTGCTCTTCACCAGATTGCTCCAGGCACGGTCGATGTCTTCTTTGTCGGCGTTGCTGATGCACATCTGCATCAGGCGATATTGATCCACCAACAGCTGATCCACCGCCCGATCGATGTCCTGCTTGATCGAACGCGGCGAGAACAGCAGATCCGCCAATACGGCGCTGACGATGCCCAGCACGATCTCGCTGCAACGCTCGATGGCGAACTGCGGCGCTTCCAGCAGATGGGCCTCGCTGGTGGCGACCGTCACGATGATGATCAGCGCGGTATAGCCGGCCAGGCCCCAGGCGTAGGAGTTCTCGACCTTGATCAGCGAAGAGAGCCAGGTGCAGAAGCCGGCCCAGATGCAGCACAGCAGCAGCATCACCACCGGCGCGCGGGCGGTGGTGATGATAATGATCAGGCCGACAAAGCAGCCGATAAAGGTGCCGATGATGCGCAGCCAGCCGCGGTGGCGGATGGCGCCGGAGAAGGGTTCACCGCCGGCGGCAAAGGCCGGGCCGGCGGCGACGATGGCGGCGGTCATCGCCGACCAGCGCGGGGTTTCCAGGTTGAGATGGAAACCGACGAACAGCGCAAACACAATCGCGAAGCTGAGTTTGAAGGCAAATCTCAGCCGGATAAAGGTTGGGCTGTTCATTAGCCGAACTCACGCAGCCGGTGCATCAGGCGCACAAAGGGCGAGCCGCTGTCGGCATTGCGATCGTTCTTGCCGACGATCACCACGGTGGCGGTGGTGCCGGCCGGGTACGGATGCTGTTGGTCCTTGGCGTCCAGCAGGATCTTCACCGGCACGCGCTGCGCCAGACGCACCCACTCCAGGTTGCTGTCGATCGAGGCCAGCCCTTTGCTGTTGACCGTGCTGCTGCTGTTGTTCACCGCCGCCGCCACGCTGTCGACGGTGCCGTGCATGATGCGGTTGCTGCCGAGCGGGGTAATCTCCGCGCGGTCGCCCTTATTCAGGCCGTTCAGCTTGGTTTCTTCCAGATACGCCAGGATGTAGAAGGAGTCTTTCTTCACCAGCGCTACCGCCACCGACCCACGGGTGATGTACTCGCCGGCATGTACGTTGAGGTTGGTGATCCAGCCATCGGACGGGGCGCGCACCGTGGTGCGCTCCAGATCCAGCTGCGCCAGTTCGCGCGCAGCCACGGCCTTCGCCAGCTGGTGTTGCACGGTCTGCAGCGAGTTGTTCGACTGGTCGATTTCCTCCTGCGACATCGCCTGCACGCCCAACTTCACGCGGCGGCCGGCCTCGCGCCGTTTTTCCGCCGCCAGCGTTTGATAGTAGGCGACATCTGCACTGGCTTCCGCCAGCGCCTGCTCATAGCGCGGCCTGTCGACCACGAACAGCACCTGGCCTTTCTTCACCAGTTGGTTGTCCACCACCGGCACTTCGGTCAGCAGGCCGCTGACGTCCGGCGCGATCGCCACCACGTCGGCGGTGAATTTGGCGTCACGCGTCCACGGCGACTCGGTGTAGAACACCCAAGCCTTGAATACGGCGGCGATGCCCAGCAACACAAGAATCAAAGTGATCGCGATTCGGGTTATTTTTATCGAAAAATTTTTCACAGCGACCTCAAACAAAAAGACACGAAATCAGATAAAACAAGCAGCAATACAGCGCGGTGTTAAACAGCGCCGGATGCCAGACAAAATCGTAAATCCCCGTTGGCTGCAACAGGCGGCGCAGGAGAAAAAACAGCGCCAGCGACACCAGCAGCTCAAAAAACACCGGCGGAAACGACAGTCCGAAGATGACCATAACCGGAAGCAAACTCATCACTTTTTCCTTATTGTTCACTGCGCCGGGAAAAGACACATCTCGCCATTCACATTCTCTTTACATTCTAGCGTGCGCGCGCCACAAATCTTGACCAGACAGCTTGTCCAGGTCACGAACCCGAAAAAAGGTTAAACTTTGGGGCAGACATCCACGACAGGGATTGCGAGGGTGCCGGAGGAGCAGCAGGATTGCGGCGCCGCTCGCTCTCGCACGTTGGTAAGGTCTATTAACCCGACCACGTTATATTAGCCTGCTTACTATCAAGGCATCAACAATCTGTGATCTAAATCACTTTTAAGCCAGAGTGAATAATGGAAAGATTAAAACGGATGTCGGTATTCGCCAAAGTGGTTGAGTTCGGGTCGTTTACCGCGGCCGCGCGCCAACTCGGCATGAGCGTTTCATCGATCAGCCAAACCGTCTCGAAACTGGAAAATGAGCTGCAGGTCAAGCTGTTGAACCGCAGCACGCGCAGCATCGGCCTGACCGAGGCCGGCAAAATCTACTATCAGGGCTGCCGGCGCATGCTGCAGGAAGTCAGTGAGGTACATGAGCAGCTGTACGCGTTTAACAATACGCCCGCCGGCACGCTGCGTATCGGCAGCTCATCCACCATGGCGCAAAACGTGCTGGCGAACATGACCGCCGAAATGATGAAAGAGTACCCGGGCTTGACCGTCAACCTGGTGACCGGCATTCCGGCACCGGATCTGATCACCGACGGATTGGATCTGGTGATCCGTACCGGCGAGCTGCAGGACTCCAGCCTGTTCTCCCGCCGCCTGGGGCAAATGCCGATGGTGGTGTGCGCCGCCAAAAGCTACCTGAGCCAATACGGCACGCCGCAGAAGCCAAGCGACATGGTCAACTTCTCCTGGCTGGAGTACAGCGTGCGGCCCGACAGTGAATTTGAACTGATGTCGCCGGAGGGCATCACCACGCGCATTTCACCGCAGGGGCGCTTCGTGACCAACGACTCCTCCACCATGATCCGTTGGCTGAAAAACGGTGCCGGCATCGCGTACGCCCCGCTGATGTGGGTGATAGAAGAGATCAAACGCGGCGAGATCGAGATCCTGTTCAAAAGCTACCATTCGGCTCCGCGACCGATCTACGCGCTCTATACCGAGAAGAACAAATTGCCGCTGAAGGTGCAGGTGTGCATCAACTATTTAACCGACTATTTCGAACGCGTAGCGGCGGTCTATCAGGGTTATCGCTGAGCGGCGCTCAAATAGCGGTGCGCCAGCGCGCCCAGCAGCATCAGCGCCAACATGCCGAGGCCCCACAGCAGCCAGACAGCGTAGCCCGCCCAGTTCAGCAGCAGAGGAAAATAGCTCGCCAGCCCGCTGCCCAGCTGTTTCAACCACGGCAGCCAGGCATCCAGCACCGCCTGCGGTACCAGACTCAACGCACCGTTCACCGGCAGCGATGCGCCGCCGGCCGCTTCCGCCAACGCCGGGAGCCAGGTCAGTACGCCGGCCACGCCCCAGGCCAGCAGCGTCCATAGCGCCATGGCTCCCAACAGCAGCGCTACCGTCCAACCGCCCCGGTTCACGGCACACCGCCGCCGCACTGTGGGCAAAAGCGGCTGCCCGGCGGCAGCGGCGCAGCGCACTGGCCGCAGGTGGCGCTCACCGCGACAAACGGCCGACCGCAGCGATGGCAATAACGTGCGCCCGGTTTATTCACCGCATGGCATTCCGGACACTGCGGCCCCGGCTCGCCATGCTGGTTATAGCGGTTGCCATGATGCCCGCCGCGGTGACCCGCGCGCTGATGACCGCCGTTAATAGCGCCTTGCCCCAACAACCTTTTCAGTAAGCTCATTCCGCCTCTCCTCTGTACATTGACGCTGAAGCTCACTGTAAACCCTGGAGTAAACTCCAGGGTAAAGCCCGGCGATGAGGATTTACGTTTCATTACATCGAAAAAGTGGCAAGGCTTTGATGCCGTTAACAAAAGCACCATCGGTATTATCCCACGCCGCCACGCTGCGTTATGCTGCGGGAACCTCCCCCTGCATCAGGAATAACCATGAAAAAAATCATACTGGACTGTGACCCGGGGCATGACGACGCCATCGCCCTGCTGCTGGCCTGGGGCAATCCGCAGATCGACCTGCTGGCGGTCACCACCGTGGTGGGTAACCAGACGCTGGACAAAGTGACACGCAATGCGCTGGCGGTGGCGCGCATCGCCAATATCACCGGCGTGCCCTTCGCCGCCGGCTGCCCGCGCCCGCTGGTGCGCAATATCGAAGTGGCGCCCGACATTCACGGCGATTCCGGCCTCGATGGCCCGGTGCTGCCGGAACCCCACCTGCAGCTGGACTCGCGCCACGCGGTGGATCTGATCATCGATACCGTGATGGCCCACCCGCCCGGCAGCGTGACGCTGATGCCGACCGGCGGCCTGACCAATATCGCCATGGCGGTGCGCAAAGAGCCGCGCATTGCCGAGCGGGTCAAGGAAGTGGTGCTGATGGGCGGTGGCTATCACGTGGGCAACTGGAGCGCGGTAGCGGAGTTCAATATCAAAATCGACCCCGAGGCGGCGCATATCGTGTTTAACGAAAAATGGCCGCTGACCATGGTCGGCCTCGATCTTACCCATCAGGCGCTGGCCACGCCGGCAGTCTGCGAGCGCATCGCCGCTCTCGGCACCCGGCCGGCCGCCTTCGTCGGCGAACTGCTGGCATTCTTTGGCCGTATGTACCAACAGGCTCAGGGTTTCAGCGCCCCGCCGGTGCACGATCCTTGCGCGGTGGCTTACGTGATCGATCCGAGCGTGATGACAGTGCGCAAAGCGCCGGTGGATATCGAACTGACCGGCACCTTGACGCTGGGTATGACGGTCGCGGACTTTCGCGCGCCGCCGCCGCCGGATTGCCACACCCAGGTCGCGGTCAAGTTGGATCAGGATAAATTCTGGGATCTGGTGGTGGATGCGCTGGAACGAATTGGCGAGGTGGAGTGAGGTTCAGGAGCATTGATAAAGCCGCCCGGTTTGGCATCGCCGGGCCGGCCATACATTTCCCTCGCGTGTAACAACACGCCTCTCACCGGCGGCCCACAAAATATTCCCATTTCCCCCCCGCCTCATTACAATGTTAGGAATATTCTTATAATAAAAATATTTTTTCTCTAGGGCCAAATTAACTCCATGAAATTTATCATTAATAAGAGAATCAGGTATCACGAGGATAATTCCAGCATAGACACGCTGGACGACTCGGCGGAACCGATTATTCTGACGGCTACGCTCAACCGGCTAT
Organism: Serratia sp. CY44782; assembly: GCF_052168715.1. NCBI lineage: Bacteria > Pseudomonadati > Pseudomonadota > Gammaproteobacteria > Enterobacterales > Yersiniaceae > Serratia > Serratia sp. CY44782. The sequence continues at coordinate 148,222 of NZ_JBJNME010000007.1, read as the reverse complement.
TGGCGCTGTTCGTCAAAAACAACAATCAGGTACTTTCCAGAGAACACGTGTTGGCGAAAGTTTGGGAAGAACACGGGCAGGTCGCCTCCGACAATAACCTGAATAACTCGATGTCGGTACTACGCAAAATTCTGGCTGCGCTCGGTGAAGAAGATATTCTGGTCACGCTGCCCCGACAAGGTTTCTCATTCACTGCAAAAGAAATCAATACGATAGATGATCAAACGATCATTAATGAGCAAGCAAGTCCCTTCCAGGCCGCCGCCGCCCCATCTTCTCATCCTCGACTCAAGGCTGCGCTGTTGCTGCTAACGCTCTTGCTCAGCGGATGGCTGGCATTTCTGTTGCTGACCTATAAAAATAACGCCGGTATCTCTCCGGATGACTCTTTGGAACTTGGCACGATTGACCACTGCCAGGTCTACATCATGTCGCCGCATCATAAGGTTTCCCGCAATCAGCTGGATATTGAAAAGGTGGCGGACAAAGCCCGACAGTTCGGGCTGGACTGCCACATAGCCGCCAAACTCTACTATTACGACGTCGGCCTGCTCACCAGAGGGAACGGCGGCAAAGTTCAAACTCGTTTTATCGCCTATTGTCCGCTGACACCTGGCACCGGCAAGATCTTCCGCTGCGAAAATTATTATGAAAATGAAACGATTTAACGCTATTCCGATCAAGGCCTACGTTGCCATCTTACTTGTGCTCTGCATCGCCATCGTATTGCTGTCTATGCAAATACGCCGCGGAAATACGCCAGGTGCCTGCGCAACCATACTGCAAACGTTCATCACCGTCGCTCAACGGCCTACGCATGGGGTTATCCTGGTGAACACCGCCCCCTCCGCCCCAGGGAAAATGAAAATGTTGTTTAGCGGCAAGATGCAAGAGGGAGAAAAATCGTATACCGTCTCCAGAGAGCTGCTTATGCAATATGATTACAACGATACGTATTACCCCATGACAGTGGAACAAAGCATCACCAGGGCCAGAGATACCCTTTCACAAACTCAGCTGGATAAGCTCTTTCCACGAGAAGGGCAATACCTGCATATCAAGATCGACCGCCTTGACGAAAATACTTACGCTTTTTCAGACAATCATTCCCCTATGTTCGTCTGCACCACAAATTAAAGTCATGACGATCTGATAAGGAGAGGCGTTTTATCCTCTTCCTTATCAAAATATTCAGGAAAAAATGAATTAATTTCTACGCCCATTCTTGGGTTGTAGTTCAGCACCCGAGTTTTTACAGGGTGAAAGCACATCTACTGGGCAATAGGCCAGCATCATTCTCTGTCCTTCGACTCTGCCATAGTAATAGACATTCGCGCTCTGACTGCAATCAAAACCCGCCTGAGAAATCGCTTTGCCTATCTCACCCAGGTCCGCACTCTCATTCTTGATAATGTAAATCTCACAGCGTTTATAAAAACCTTTTCGAGCAATATTCATCGTTGCCGCCGATTGTTGGCTCATTCTACCCATAAAGAGGAAGATTTCCATCAACAGCAACGCCAACAGAATAAAAATCGTCAAGGCACACACAACAACACCCATGCCTTTCTTATCACCTCTAAACCCACCTTTACGCCATCCGAAGCGTTGTACAGGATCACTTGCACTCTCATCATCAGCATTCACGGGAGCGTTCTCTTCCCTGATGCTGTCGGCAGAAAATTTAAACCCCTGCCTTGGATAGGTAATTAAAATATCGTCTTCCCCCAATTTGGCAAACGAACGTCTCAAACTGGAGGCATAGGTATTTAGGTTATTGTTTGACGCTTTAAGACCGTACTCTTCCCAAACATCACTCAACAGTTTTTCCCGGTGAACAATCTCCCCATTGTTACGAACAAAAATGGACAGCAGACGGCGGGTTGGATTTTGCAGCAAAGCCTTGCTGCCGTCATCATTTACCCGCTCAAGCGTGCCCTCCCCCTCATTATAAACAATGGTTTCATTTATTATAAATTTCATACTTCAGTCCATTTAACCTACCTGTCCGATGTCAATATTGCTGCCTTCTAAGTTTTTTTTCAATTCATCAAACCACTATAACATCAGATTAATCCCAATAAATGCTAGAGCAAGGTTAATTTAACCTAATAAAAATCACCCCATTCACTTTTACATTCGGGTAAAAGAATAACAAACAGAATAAAAATCTATAAATAACTAATTATTTTTATATAAATCCTAAGTTTTAATAAAAACCATTGTTAATATTTCGAAAAAGAGTTTCCCCGGGTAAATTGGAGTCACTGCCAAAGCACGGGAAAACGGCTTTGCCAGAAAACTGACATCCATGGCGAAAATATGAAAACGCGAAAATCAGCAACAAGCAGGAACATCCCCTCTTAGCGCTGAAAGTTACTTATTATCGCCAATCGGAAAATATCTGAAGACACTTATCCTTTTAAGGAACGTAAGGGATTTATATGAAACTGAACAAAATTATGATGGCAGCGGTATTGGCTTTCGGCGCGACCTCCATGATGGTGAACGCTGCACCTAAAGATCAGGGTCACGGCACCGTGACTTTTAAAGGTTCCATTATCGAAGCTCCTTGTTCCATTACCCCGGAAACCGTGGACCAGACCGTCAACCTGGGCCAGGTGTCCAATGTCGTGTTGAAAGATGGCGGCCAGTCTTCGCCTAAATCTTTCCAGATCAAACTGGAAAACTGTGATCTGATCACTGACGATCAAGATCCGGGTAAAAACAATACCGTTTCCATTACCTTCACCGGCGCAGCTTCTGCTACCGACGCCAAACTGCTGGGTATGACGGGTACTGCGAAAGGCGCCGGCATTGCGATTACCGACGGTTCCGGCAGCCTGGTCGAACTGGGCAAAGCCTCCAGCGCGCAGACCCTGGGCAGCGGCAACAACACCCTGAGCTTCTCCGCTTACCTGCAGGGCAGCACAGCCTCTGGCGCCACCATCACCCCAGGTGATTTCCAGTCCGTCGCCGACTTTACCCTGGCTTACCAGTAATCGGCGATTGGCTATAACTCAGCATGCGGGTTACCCCGCATGCTTTTTAACGACGGGAGCGTTTTTAAATAGGGTGCCTCACATGAACTATTTTCCGGGAAAAACAGTACTCCCCTGCATATTGATTTCTGTATCGCTAAATCACGCCGCGTTAGCAGCCGACTTCACCCCATTCCAGGGGCACGTCAATATGCAAGGGACTATTTTGGATGCCGCCTGCGCCATTGCCGCCGGAAGCAGAGAGCAGGTTATCGACCTGGACATATTTCCGACGGCGGAAATCGTGCGTAATGGCCAGGGCATCTCTCATCCGTTCTCGATTGAGCTGATTAATTGCCTGCTCACTGCGTCAGAAATTGAATCACAGAATTCACAGCGTTTTCAAATGACCTTCGATGGCGAAACGGACGGTAAGTCATTTAGCGTTCAGGGTGAAGCAAAAGGGATTGCATTACAAATTATCGACGACCGCGGAAATATCGCCACACCAGGGGCACCATTATCGCATGAAGGGTTTTCGCTAAACGAGATGCAACTGAGTTATAGCCTGAGGTTAATCAGCAATAACCAGCCGCTGCATGCCGGTGCTTATTCATCCGCCGTACGTTTTAAATTGGATTATTACTGAAACAGATAAAAACGATTAAATAACAGGGTTGATGGCTATGGTGTTTTCTTTCACAGGGAAGCGGTTTCGCATACGTTTATTAAATGTCTGCCTCCTTCTGGCATACGGCGGTGTTTTATCGCCGGCTTATGCCGAAGACGGCATTCAGTTTAATACCGACGTGTTGGACGTTAACGATCGGAAAAACATCGATCTGAGCCAGTTTACCCGTAGCGGTTACATCATGCCGGGGGCTTACACCATGGCGGTGCATCTGAACAAAAACGAATTGCCAGAGCAAAGCATCTACTTTTATCCGCCGGATAACGATGCACAGGGTAGTCAGGCCTGTTTGCCCGTGGCGCTGGTGGAAAAATTGGGTCTGAAGCCCGGTATGCGGGACAAATTGACCTGGTGGCACAACGGCGAATGCCTGGATCCCTCCAGCCTGAAGGGCATGGAAGCGCGCGGCGATCTAGCGACGTCTGCGCTATACCTGAGCATCCCGCAGGCTTACCTGGAGTACACCGCGGAAAACTGGGACCCGCCCTCACGCTGGGATGAAGGCATCCCCGGGCTGTTGTTTGACTACAACCTCAACGGCCAGGCCCAGCGCCAACAGCATAACGGTACCCGCAGCTACAACCTCAGCGGCAACGGCACCGCCGGCGCCAACCTGGGCGCCTGGCGATTGCGCGCCGACTGGCAAGGCCGGATTGAACACCAAACCGGTTCCGGCCAAGGCACCGAGCAGCGGCTGGACTGGAGCCGTTACTACGCCTACCGCGCGCTGCCGGCGCTGCGTTCGCGGCTGACGCTGGGGGAGGATTACCTCAACTCGGGCCTGTTCGACAGTTTCCGTTTCAGCGGCGCCAGCCTGGTCTCGGACGACAACATGTTGCCACCCAACCTGCGCGGCTATGCGCCCGAGGTGGTGGGGATCGCCAAAAGCAACGCGCGGGTCATTATCAGCCAGCAGGGGCGGGTGATCTACGAAACCCAGGTGGCGACGGGGCCGTTCCGCATTCAGGACATCAGCGAAGCGGTATCCGGCGAACTGGACGTGCGGGTGGAAGAGCAAGACGGCAGCGTGCAGGCGTTCAAGATAAACACCGCCAGCATCCCGTACCTGGCGCGCCCCGGATCGCTGCGCTATAAGCTGGCCGGCGGCCAGCCGACGGATTGGCGCCACCGCAGCTACGGCCCCATGTTTGGCACCGGAGAATTTTCCTGGGGGGTGAGCAACGGCTGGTCGCTGTACGGTGGCGCCCTGTTCGGCGGCGATTACAACGCGCTGTCGCTGGGGATTGGCCGCGACCTGATGGCGCTGGGCGCGCTGTCGTTCGATGCCACCCAATCGCGGGCGCGCCTGCCGCATCAGGACGGCACACTCAGCGGCGGTTCATATCGTCTGAGCTATTCCAAACGCTTCGACGACTACGACAGTCAGGTGACGTTCGCCGGCTATCGCTTCTCGGAGCGGGAGTTTATGAGCATGAGCGAATACCTGGATGCGCGCAAACAAAACTATCGAAACGGCAACAGCAAAGAGATGTACACCGTCACCTTTAACCAGCAGTTCCGGGATATCGACCTGAGCATGTATCTGAACTACGACCACCAGACCTACTGGGATCGGCCGGTGAACGATCGTTACAGCCTGACGTTGTCGCGCTATTTCGATATCGGGCGCTTCAGGAACCTGAGCGTGTCGTTGATGGGGTACCGCAACAAGTACTACGGCACCAACGACGATGGCGTCACGCTGTCGCTGTCGATGCCGTGGGGCAACAATGCCACCCTGAGCTACAACGCGACGGCCAACCGGCGCGACAACAGTCACCGGGTCGGCTATTACGACCGGATTGACGAGCACAACAACTATCAGCTGAGCGCAGGCACCGCACGCCAGGGCGTCAACATGAACGGTTATTACACCCACGAAGGGGATATGGCCCAGGTCAGCGCCAACGCCAGCTACCAGGAAGGCAGCTATCGATCGCTCGGCTTCACCGCCCAGGGCGGCATGACGGTCACTCCGGAAGGTGGCGCGCTGCACCGCAACGGCATGCCGGGCGGCACCCGCCTGCTGCTGGACACCGACGGCGTGGCCGGCGTGCCGGTGCGCGGCTATGGCAGCACCGTGGAAACCAACCGTTTCGGCAAGGCGGTGGTGAGCGACGTCAGCAGCTACTACCGCAACAGCGCCAGTATCGACGTAAACAAGCTGCGAGACAACGCCGAAGCCACCAAGTCCGTGGTGCAGGCTACCCTGACCGAAGGGGCTATCGGCTACCGCAAGTTCGATGTGATTGCCGGGGAGAAGGCGATGGCGGTCATCAGGCTGGCGGACGGCAGCACGCCGCCGTTCGGCGCCACGGTGATGAACGCGAAAAAACAGGACACAGGGATCGTCAACGACGGCGGCAGCGTCTACCTGAGCGGCATCCAGCCAGGTGAAAGCATGACGGTGCACTGGAACGGCGCGGCTCAGTGCGCCATCAAGCTGCCGAACACGCTGCCGGAAGGCGAATTGAACAGCCTGCTGCTGCCGTGCCGTACGCAGCCGGAAAACATAAACCCTAATTTGAATCAGTAAGAGTGAGCTTTATGAAGATGAAATCGGTAATGCCCCCCTGCAACCTGGCCCTGCTCTCTGTGCTGGGCGCCCTATTGACGCCCCAAGCGCAGGCCGCGATTGCGCTGGATCGCACCCGCGTGGTGTTCGACGGCGGGCAAAACTCGGTGAGCCTGAACATCAGCAACCAGAACAAACAGCTGCCATACCTGGCGCAGGGCTGGTTGGAAGATGAACAGGGCAACAAAATCCAGAGCCCACTGGTGGTGTTGCCGCCAGTGCAACGGGTAGAGCCGGGCAAGCCGAGCCAGGTGAAGATCCAGGCGCTGCCGGCCGCGAAGCAACTGCCGCAGGACCGCGAGACGCTGTACTACTTCAACCTGCGCGAAATCCCGCCGCGCAGCGACAAACCGAACACCCTGCAGATCGCGCTGCAGACGCGCATCAAGCTGTTTTACCGCCCGGCGGGGATCATGCCGACCCAGGCGCAGATGGCCGTGCCGTGGCAGGAGCAGCTGACGCTGAGCAAGCAGGGCGACAAGTATCAGGTAAACAACCCGACGCCGTACTACGTCACGCTGGTGGATGCGGGCAGTAAAAAAGGCGTTCCGGGCGTGAAAGACTTTGCGCCGCTGATGGTGCCGCCAAAAGGTTCTGCGGCGCTCGGCGTCAATGCGGCTGCACTCGGCGCCAGCCCGGTGCTGACCTATATCAACGACTACGGCGGCCGGCCACAGCTGACTTTTAACTGCAGCGGCAGCGCCTGCCGGGTCGCGCCGGAAAAGAGCAAGTCCTGATCCGAACGATTGCAACCGATGCCAGGAGACAAGGCGATGCAAGACACAAACAACAAACTGGGTTGCCTCGACTGGCAGTACTACCTGACGCTGGCGGCGCTGGTTGTGATGATCCCCCTCAGCACCGTTACCGCACTGTGGCTGCTGCCCGAAGCGCGAGGCCAGACGCCGGATGGCCACTATGCCGACGGCAGCAGCGGCGTGTTGTACGTGCGCGGCGCGCTGACCGAAAGCGCCTGCCGGCTGGAAATGGCCAGTGCGCGGCAGGAAATCCGGCTGGGCGACGTCGCCACCGGGCGGTTGCAGCAAATGGGCGATCGCGGCACACCGGTGACATTCCGGCTGCAGCTGCAGGATTGCCTGCGCAGCCCGGTGGGCGGGCGGGATTACCGTACCGGCGCACTGGCCTGGGCCCCACAGCAGCCGGCGGTTGCAGTGAGCTTCAGCGCGCCGGCGGATGCGGATAACCCGCAATTGGTGCGGGTCAACGGCGCCGGTGGCCTGGGGCTGCGCCTGTTGGACGCCGCCGGGCAGGACGTGCGCCTGGGCAGCCGCGGGCGGCCGCTGCTGCTGACGCCGGGGCAAAACAGCCTGAACTATACGGTAGCGGCGGAAAGAACGGCGGCGCTGCTCACCCCCGGCGCCTATCGCGCCACGGTCGATTTTCGGTTGAGCTATGACTGAGCGGGGCCCCCGCCAGAAAGAAACGGTGCGCTTTGCCGGGCGACTACATCGATGGAGCGTTAATCGGCATAACAAACGCCGTAAGGAAGAAAACATGAAGCGGTCGCGGTTGGCATTATTACTCCTGCCGTTCATCGGCGGCATGATTGCACAGGCAACAGCCGCCGAGAACATGCGCTTCTCCGGCACCCTGATCGCCCCACCGCCCTGCACCATCAACAACGGGCAGATGGTGGATGTGGATTTTGGCCAGCGCGTCGGGGTGAAGAAGGTGGACGGCAAAAACTACCTGCAGGAAGTGAAATACGAGATTAAGTGTGAGGATGGCATCAGCGGGCTGGTATTGGGGCTGACGGTCATCGGCACGCCTGCGGGTTTTGACGATGCGGCGTTGAAAACGGATATCACCGATCTGGGGATCCGGATACTGCGTGACGGGCAGTCGTTCAAGCTGAATCAACGCATTGCCATTGATGCCGAAAACCTGCCGGTGCTGCAGGCCGTACCGGTGAAAAAACCCGGCGTGGAACTCAATACCGGGGCATTCGTCGCTTTGGCAACGCTGCTGGCGGACTATCAGTAGGAGAAATGGTATGGGCAACAATATGATTTCGCTGGGCGGTTTGCTCATCACCCTGCTGGTGGCCTCTTACGGCGCCACTGCGGCGGAGAATTTTAAGCTGCATGGCGCGTTGGTGACTGAACCCTGCTCGCTCGAAGCCGGTGACGAGAATATCGAGCTGGATTTCGGCAGCGTGGTGGATAAATACCTGTATCAGCACCAGCGCACCAACAGCAAATCTTTCACCCTGCGCCTGATGGATTGCGATATCAGCCTGGGTAACACGGTGCAAATCAGCTTTAGCGGGGCAGAAAATCCTGCACTCCCGGGATTGCTGGCCCTAGCCGGCGGCAGTGGGGCGCAAGGGGTGGCGATAGGATTCGAAACCGCTTCGGGGCACGCGCTGCCGCTCGACGCCTGGAGTGCGCAAGAGGCGCTGAGCGACGGTGACAATATGATGGCGTTAAAGGCTTATATTCAGGCAGAACCCAATGCCATTGCCAATAAAAACATCCAACTGGGTGAGTTCCATGCCGTCGCCACCTTCAGCCTGCGATATGAATAAGCCCCTATTTATCGCACTGCAGGCTATTTTCAACTTCTGGCGATAAAAATAAGGAGAACGCCATGCGCTCATTTAGCTATAACCCAGCCAACCGCCGGAGAAAAATACATCCCGCGTTGTTCACGGCACTTCTGACTTGCTGTTTTTTCGCTCGGGCAGACATTGCAGTATATATCTCTGGGACTATCACGGCTCCCCCTTGTGTGATTAATGCTGATCAAATGATCAACGTAGACTTTGGTGACAGCCTTGTCACCACCCGGATCGATGAAGACGCCGCCACTGGGCAGCAGAACGTAAAAACCATTGTCTATACGCTGCAATGCGACCGGAATATCAAGGCAAGAATGAAAATTTTGGGTCCGCCAGCCCCCTTTGATCCACGTTTGTTAGCTGCCGGACAAGATAATTTAGGCATTGCGATACGCATAGATAACAAGGTGATAGAGGTAAACAACACCGAGTATGAATTTACCTATCCGAACTCCCCCAAGCTGGTCGCGTTGCCGGTTAAAGCAGCGAATACAGTACTGGAAGGAGGTAGGTTTGATGTCGGTGCAACTATGGTACTGAGCTTCCCGTAATAACAATAAAAATTACCTTTCATTATTCGGGGTTCTGGTAGCTATCTTCACCAACATTGTTAAGAGAAAAGAACATTGGGTTGAGTATAGATGGTCAGACAATTTCCTAATTCAACCATAAAAAACATTCGGAGAAAAAATGAAAGCTGGAATCCTATCAACAATACTTTATTTATGCATTGGCATTAGCAATAACGCTTTCGCTAACTATAGCATGTACCCTTCCCCTCCTCTATACAACGTTAATAACGAGACAATACGTCAAAGTTTCACTTTGGGTTATTGGGATCCCAAGGACCCTCGCTTATTTCCATGCGGACCACGGCCTACCGGCAACCCAGAATTATTCTGTGACTTCAGATTAATTATTTCCACTTCAAGAGGAGAGACAATAGAAACTTTAGAAAACCAGGGATTTGTTGTCGTCGCCAACTCAGGTTTCAAAACGTTTGGTGAGCTTGCCGCTAACAATCTGAATATAAACACTCAGAATGTTTTTGTGGTCTATCGACGCAATCTATGGGAGCCTGGGCTATGTGCCAGACTCATGGTGAATAAGGTTCCTATCGAGGGAAACAGCTGCGTACAGCTTCCCCCAGTAGACAGCGGGGTTTGTAATTTTAAAACCAGTTATATCACATTGCCGCATAATATTGTTTATCGCGATGCGATTGATGGTAACAAAGCTGCGGCAACGATAACGATAGACTGTGAATATAAACCGTCCAATATACGCATCAAGTTATTTGAAGCCATGACAAAAAGCAACGAAGTCAAACTGCGCCCGGATGGCAGCCTGTTTTCTAAATTAAAGATAAACGGTGTTGATGGTGAGACGGGCATTAGCATTTCCAATGCCATAGGCTCTCATACGTTTGAGATAAGCTCGACACTACGCAGCGTCGGGCAGCCCGCAACTGGCGCCTTCTCCGGCAGTGGCGTTGCCGTTATGGAGTATTACTAGAGACGTATTAAAAATAACATTAGGTCAATACCCCCGGATAAAAATCATCAGGTGCATCAAAAAATATGAGGGCCACTCGCAAAAATGAGGTGAATAATATGAAAGAAGAAATCAACATTTTCATTCAAGACAACAACGTTTTTTTTGCCAATGGTATTAAATTCGCGCTGATGGACTATTTCCGCCAGCAAGAAAGGAAAATAAAATTTATCCGCCAGGACGACTATGGGGCTCGGATAGATTTCGCCTTTATCTCGGCGCCGCTGGCCAAACGAACCTGTTACTGCCATACGTTGCCGCACGCCGTCCATCATGACACCCGGTTTTTTACCATCAGGGAGCGGCAACATCACAGCCTGGATAATCTTCCGAAATGCGCACTGGAATGTGGCACCTTATACCGTCGGGAGCCCGGCGATGCCATTGTTCAACTGCTGGAAAACGTGGTGGATAAGCCTTTCACCGGCAGGCGTGAGCAGTGCAAAACGTGTTCCGGCAAGCGGTTGACGCGGCGGGAAAGGGAAGTGCTTTCCTATCTGTGCACCGGAGCAAGCCAAAGCAAAACCGCCGAATATATGCATATCAGCGTGAAAACCGTGCATGCCCATAAGCAGGCGATGATGAAAAAGATGGATCTGAGACGAAAACAGGACTTTATCTATTGGGTGCTAAAAAACCGGACTCATGGCGCATTTCAGCTTGAATAGCAGCGAATGCCAGCATTAATCTTATTGTTGATAATAATACCCACTACGCCAGGCACAGTTAACGAGCACTGAGAGTTAACATCGGCGAATTAATACGATGCAAAACTCGACGATAAAAACGCGATTCCATTAATTACAATTAACACATTCACTAAATATATACTTTCATGTCAAAGATGAAAGGTGACTGCATTGTTACTCACTGAGGAAAGCGATAAATTGTCGCTGCGATAATCATCATCTCTCATCAATAAAAAGGACTTAAAATGAAAAAGACTCACCTGCTCATCGCCGGATCGCTGTTTTTCCTCTCCGCATTATCACAGGCGGCCGTAACGATTAACGGCGAATCCGTCGCTCCCGGCAGCCACACCGTCGACAGTTCAGGTAAAATTACCCAAACCGGCACAACCGACGGCCAGGGCAACGCCGCCGGCGTTATCGTTGGCGACGGCGCAAATTCAACGTTGTGCGCCAATCCGTTCTTCAAAAAAGTGCTGCCTCAGTGCCGTTAATTGCTATTATTTTATTTTTAATGCAATACGCCCCACCAGGCGTATTTTTTATGGGAACAGAGCATAGTCGAAACGTTGCTTTTTCCGGCTTCATGGACAGAACCTGAGCGATTTGCGAAAATCCCGAACGGCAAATTTTGACAACACGGAATATCGATAGGGAAAAATCAATATATGTTCGCAATTAACACCCGGTTCAAACGGCGGGTTTTCGCATGACCGAGAAATCTGCCTTTCCGGCGCCGGCTATCGCCGTGCTGCCCCTGCTGCTAACCTGGATGGCGGCGATCCTGCCGTTTTATCACCCCAACATGGGCGGCGGCGGCCTGGCGCTACCGCAAAATATTCTGGCTTGGGGCGCCATGGCGCTCACCACGCTGATAGTAACCTTCACCGTTTGCCTCGGCCGCGCCCGTCTTTCGCTGACTCCTACCGCACGCCTGTTATTGCTCGGCATCGCCGTGCTGGCGCTGCCGCTGCTGTATACCCGCCCCGAATGGCGCGAAGATGCCCTGTGGCGCTGCGCCGGTTTGTTCGGCGGTTGGCTGTTCTATATTGCCTGCCTGCAGCTGCGCCTAACTCCCCGGCAGCGCGAGCTGTTGCTGTACGGCCTGCTGTTCGCCGTCGGCGTTCAGGCGCTATTGGCAGCTCTGCAGCTGTTCGCCCCAACTTTGGCCTGGGTGGCCCCCAATGGCAGCCGCGTTTACGGCGTCTTCCAGCAACCGAACGTGCTGGGCAGCTTTATCGCCACCGGTCTGGCTTTGGCGCTCTGGCTACTGCTTGCCCCTCTCTCTGCGCCAACGTGGCGGCGGCAGCTCCCGCTGCTCGCGTTGCTGGCCGCTTTCTCCGCCCTGCTGGTGCTGATCCAGTCGCGCGCCGCCTGGTTGGGGGGCGCCTTGGCGGCAGTGCTACTGCTGTGGCGTTTTGCCCGCCAGCACCCGGCCGTGAGCCGCTGGGCCGGCGGTGCGCTGCTGCTGGGTATCGCCCTTGGCCTGATAGTACTGTTCACCGGCTTTGGCCTGGATGGCCGCTCAGGTCTTATCGCACGCGAAGGTTCTAATTATTCACGTCTGACTATGCTGCAAGATACCCTAAGTATGATCCTGGCCAAACCGCTGCTGGGCTGGGGCTACGGCGGCTTTGAATACAGCTTCGCGCACTTCCGTCTGCAGACAATGCCCTGGCGAGAAGTGCTGGAAGTCGCCGGGCATCCGCACAATGAAATCCTGCTATGGTGGGTTGAAGGCGGCCTGCCGGCGCTGACGGGTATCGCTATCGTCCTCGTCGCCGGCGCGTTGCTGTTGAAACGCGCCTGGCAGCGGGATCGCAAGCAGCCGGCCGGCGCCCGCGTCGGCCTGTTCCTGGTGCTGCTGCCAATGCTGGTACACACCCAACTGGAATACCCTTTCTATCTGTCTGCGCCGCATTGGCTGGCGTTTCTGCTGCTGCTGGCGCTGCTGGACGGCCAAACCAGCGAGCCCCGCCCGCTGCCGTTCGCCAAAGCCCTGAGCCTGCCGGTGGCGATGGCGGCGGTCGGCGTGCTGGTGATGGCGGTCTTCGCCTGGCAAGGGCGCATGGCGCTCACCCAATCGGAGCGCACCATGCTGGCTACCATCGACAGCATCGAGCAGATGCCGCCGCCGGCCGCCTGGATCTATCGGGAGCGCAAAACCTTCGACGAACAATCTCACGCGCTGCTGGTCTATAACCAAACGCGTGATGATGCCCTGTTGATCGGTTATCGGCAGTGGGCCAATGCCTATCTGCAGCGCCGCATCGACGCCAACGTCTACGCTACGCTGATCATGATTTTGCGTTACCAGGGCGCTCAGGTGGAAGCCGACGCTCGCCTGCGGGAGGCCGCTTTCCTGTTTGCGCGGGATGCACGGTTCAGATAGGGCCCATGCAGGTGGGGCGATGCCTCGCCGCTCTCACCTGCAGGGCTTACCGCCTAGAGATTAACGAGGCAAAATCGCGCATTCTTTATCCAGCAGCGACTCTACCGAGGCGCGGTTGCCAACGTCCCACCCGCGCTTCGAAGCCAGCAAGATAAAACCCCGTTGGCCAGCAAACGTGGTCGGGACGACGGCAACGCCATATTCCGCCAGCTGCTGCGGCGACAGTTGAAAATAATCCGCAAGATCCTTAATCGGGTAGATGCCCATCGCGGTCGGTTGCATCACGCGGCGGGCATAGTAGGTGTGACGCAACAGTTTATCCGGCAAAGGTCGCCATTGCTCCTGTATGTAGGGGCGTTCCGCCTGCAATTGGCGCCGTACATCTTCGCGCAGACAGGTCAGGTGAATGTGCAATTGGTTCTGGCTGCGGCCATAAGCGGAGTTAATTGCCATGCCCAACCTGTCGTCCGGCACCGGCCCGCCATACTCGGCGGCCAGCCGGTAACGCATCAGCCACGCATAGCCAAAATAGTCCGTCCGCTCCCTGGCCAGCAACTGCGGGCTTTCAATACCGGAGAGTGGCGCCGTCGGCACCAGAATGAAGTGGTAGGGATAACGCGGGTTTTGCAGCACGCTAAAGCCCTGCGCTTTCCCCTGCGGCATATAAATCTGCTCACACGGGGCTGGATCGCGCTTTTGCTGATAGTTGGCCATGCAGAGCTTATCGACCACGCCCCACAGCGCATCGGAACGGGCGCAGCCCGTCAGGGAAAGAGCGCCCAGCAACAGCAGCCAACGCTGGGCAGACACACCAAAGCACGCCATCGTCATCTTTCTCGGAATCATCGCCGCACAGCACTCTTTGCGTGGGCGAGAAAAAACTCAAAATGGGGGAATGAACAAGGGGCCAGTGCATGGCCCCTTGAGGAAAGATTACGCCGTGCCGCCGACGGTCAGCGTATCCAGTTTCAGCGTCGGTTGGCCGACGCCCACCGGCACGCTCTGGCCTTCCTTGCCACACACGCCCACGCCTTTATCGAGCGCCAGATCGTTGCCAACCATCGAGATCTGCTGCATCGCCTCGATGCCGGAGCCGATCAGCGTCGCCCCTTTCACCGGCTTGGTGATGCGGCCCTTTTCGATCAGGTAAGCTTCGGTGGTGGAGAACACGAACTTGCCAGAGGTGATGTCCACCTGGCCGCCGCCAAAGTTCGGCGCGTACAGGCCGTATTCGACGCTGGCGATGATCTCTTCCGGTGTCGATTGGCCCGCCAGCATATAGGTGTTGGTCATGCGCGGCATCGGCAGATGCGCGTAGGACTCGCGGCGGCCGTTGCCGGTCGGCGCGACGCCCATCAACCGCGCGTTGAGCTTGTCCTGCATGTAGCCTTTCAGCACGCCGTTTTCGATCAGCACGTTGTACTGGCCCGGTACGCCTTCGTCATCGATCGCCAGCGAACCGCGCCGCCCTTGCAGGGTGCCGTCATCCACCACGGTGCACAGCTCGGAAGCCACCAGCTCGCCCATATGGCCGCTGAACACCGAGGTGCCACGCCGATTGAAGTCGCCTTCCAGGCCGTGGCCCACCGCCTCGTGCAGCAGGACACCCGGCCAGCCGGCCCCCAGCACCACCGGCATATTGCCGGCCGGCGCAGCCACCGCGCCAAGGTTGACCAGCGCCATGCGCACCGCTTCTTTGGCGTAAGCATCGGCGCGCACGTCATCGTCGACGGTTTCCAGGAAGTAGTCATAGCCGAAACGGCCGCCGCCGCCGCTGGAGCCGCGCTCACGCTTGCCATCCTGCTCCACCAGCACGCTGACGGAGAGGCGTACCAGCGGGCGAACGTCCGCCGCCAGCGTGCCGTCGGTGGCAGCCACCAACACCTGCTCGTAAACGCCGGTGATGCTGGCGTTCACTTCCTGCACCCGAGCATCGGCGGCGCGCGCCACCTTGTCGACGCGGTGCAGCAGGGCAATTTTCTCTTCGCGTGGCAGGCTTTGCAGCGGATCGAGCAGCGGGTACAGCGCCCGATAGCCGATCTCGCCCAGGGTGTGCGCCCGCCCGTCGCCCTGCTCACGCACGATGCTGCGCGCCGCCTGGGCGCTCTGCTGCAGCGCATTCAGGGTGATCTGATCGGCATAGGCGAAGCCGGTCTTCTCGCCGCTGACGGCGCGCACGCCGACGCCCTGGTCGATATTGTAAGAGCCATCCTTGATGATGCCGTCCTCGATCACCCAGGCTTCGTGATAGCTGGACTGGAAATAGAGATCGGCGTAATCGATACGGCGTTCTGCCAGTTGACCCAATACCTTGTACAGGTCTTGATGACTCAGCTTGTTGGTAGCGAGTAACTGCTCACTGACAAACGTCAGGCTCATAATGGTTTCACTCTTGATTGGAGGATAACTTGTCAGACGGCGCCGTCAGCGACGTCTGGAATCGGTTGTGCTGCAATACCGGCATCTGTTGCCGCAAGGGCTGCAGGCTTGCGGTGTCCACGCGCACCTTCAGCGCCGCCACGGCGTCCGCGTTCTCGGCCAGCACCTTGCCCCAGCCGTCGACAGCCAGCGTGTGGCCCCAGGTGCGGCGGGTCGGCCCGTGGCGCCCCACCTGTGCCGGCGCCAGGATCATGCACTGGTTTTCGATCGCCCGGGCACGCAGCAGAATTTCCCAATGCGCCTCACCGGTGACCCGGGTAAAGGCCGCCGGCACCGAAATCAGCTCGGCGCCCTGCGCCCGCAGTGCCTGGAATAGCGCGGGGAAGCGCAGATCGTAGCATATGGTCATACCCAAACGCCCGACCGGCGTATCCACTACCGTCAGGTGCTGCCCGTGCTGGTAGGTATCCGACTCGCGGTAGTGGCCGTGCGCATCGTTGATGTCCACATCGAACATGTGCAGCTTGTCGTAGCGGGCGCGGATTTCGCCCTGCTCGTCGAACAACAGGCTGCTGGTGGTGATAAGCTCCGGGTTTTCGCGGCTGATCAAGGGCATCGAGCCCACCAGCAACCACACGCCATAGCGGCGCGCAAGCTCGCGCACCGCGTTTTGCAGCGGACCGTCGCCCTGTTTTTCCGCCTGTTGGCGGTAGGCCGCAGAGTTGGCGAACAGCAGCGCGTTCTCCGGCGTCATGACCAGTTTTACCCCGGCATTGAGCTGTTTGATCTGCTGTTCAATCTGGGCCAGGTTATCGCGCACCTGATCGCCACTGCACAACTGCAACAACGCAACGTTAGCATTCCTCATGACGCCTTATCCTCCTTTGCCTTACGAAGTACCTCATTGATCTTCGGCTGGTCGAGATCGCCGCCGATATGGTAGCGAATCAGCGAAATCTTGCTCCACAGCGGCCCCAGCACCTGCGAGGCGGCAAATACCGCCGCGCCGACGATCGGGTTGACGACAAACGCCGTGGCCACGCCGACGGTCGCCGAAATCGCCGGCGCCACAACCGCCTCCATATCAATACGGCGGCGCGCCAGATCGATCTGGCCACTCATGGCGATATCCGCCGCCAAGCCGTCGATCAATAGATTATCAGTATGCATTATGCCATCTTTCAGCCAGGCAGTGCTGCGGATGGAGTCAAAGTAGAAGCCTTTGCCGAAGGTATCGCTGAAATCGAACTGCAGCTTGCGCAGCAGGGCGTCGAAGCTGACCAATCGCAGCAACTGACCGGCGCGGCCGCCGCCCATGCTGTCGATCTCGCCCTTGCCCATCTTGACCTGCAGCGCGCCGCTCAGCGTATTGACCTGCGGCTGCCACGGTGCGCCGTGCCAGTACAGATCGAAGTCCACGTCGTAAGGCGCGCCTTTCAGCGGGATAGTGATGCCGAAGAAGGCCGCAGTTTCATCGATTTTGCCGCCGAGCAGCTTGCCTTTCAGCGAGCTGCGCTCTTCCTGCGCATTTTGCTTCCACAGGCCGGTGGCGCTCACGCGCCCTTTGCCGGTGTCGACCAGGCCGTGATCCAGCGTCAGGGTATCCCCCCGATTGCTCAGATCCGCCTCGACCTTGCCGAAGTTCTGCCCCAGCACCCAGCACGACTTGCAGCGCAGCATCAGCGAAGGCCAGTCGCGGAAGGAGACTTTCTCGGTCGGCGGTGTCGGCGTGCCCGCCGCGTTTTTCGTCTCAGCGAACTGCGGGTTGTAATACAGGTAGTTGATATCGGCGCGCCACGGCCCGCGATCGGCCACCCGCAGGCTGCCGTCCACTTCATCGCTCTTGGCGCTCACCACGGTGGCACCCAGCTGTTTTTCGGCCGACAGCGTCAGCTTATGCCAGGCCTGGCCGCCCAACAGCAGCTGCGGCGTAGTCAGCGCCACGGTGGTGGGGAAGCTGAAACCGCCCACCTGACCGCTGCCGCCGCCCTGTTTCAGCGCCGGCGCCAGCAGCGCCAGCCACTGCTCGCCGTCCAGCGCCGGCAGGTTCAGCGTCATCGACTTGCCGGCCGGCAGCGGCGGCGTGCCGCCACCGTTGGTTTGCCAGGCGGCGCGCGCCAGATTCACCTGTTTTTTGTCGAAGCGCCATTCGCTGTTGAAGCGGTTTTGCTTGCCCGCGCTGCCGGTCAACATGAAGCCGTTCAGGCCACCTTTGACCTTAACGTTCACCGGCAACGCCTCGCCCGGCGTTTTGTCCAGTGGTGAAGGTAAGTGACTGCTCACTTTTTTCAAATCCGCGTCGATGCCGATATCGTAGCTGGCCGAGCCCTGATGCGGCAGCGTGATGGCCACCTGGCTCTGCCAGGGCGCGCTGCCGCTGAGCGCATCGGCGGCCTCTTTCGGCAGGCCGGGGAACTTGCCCGGCTGCCAATCGCCCTTCAGGCCGACGTCAATCTTGTAGTCGCGAGCGCCTTCCTGCGTGGAGAAGTTGACCGCCACCGGCTGCCCGAACCAGGTGGCCGACAGCGGGTCGCTCTGCAGGTTACCGTTGTCGAAGCGGAACTTGCCGCTGAGCTTTTGCAGTTCGCTGTCCAGCGGCTTGATCAGCAACGAGTTGTTGTTCAGCGCCACTTCACCGGTGGCTCTGACCTGCTCGCCGTCCAGGGGAATATCGAGATGTAAGCGCCCACTGACATCACCGCCAATCTGCAGCTGATCCAGCGCCGCCCCCAGCGAATCGTGCAGCGGCGTCTGCATGAAGTAGTCGTGCACGTCGCTGCCCGCGCCCGCCACCTCGGCGTCGATCAGCAGCCGCTCTTTCAGGTAATCCGGGATCACCGCGCTGATATTTTTGCCCGCCACCTTGCCCAACCGGGTTTGCGGCGCATGCATCCACAGCCCCTCGTTGGCGAAATCGAGATCGATCGCCAAATCGGTCAGCGCCGGCCAGCCCGGTTGGAACTGGAAGGTGGCGTGACGCAGCGGCACGAAGACTTCGAACTGCCCTTCGTTTTTACGGTACGGGAAGTGCTGCGGATCGCCGGAATAAATCAGCGTGGCGTTATCCACCTGGCCGCCCTGAATGGCGCTGCTCAGATAGTCCACCAGATGCTTGCCCATCAGCGGTTCCGGGAAATAGCGCCAGGCGTCGGCGCCGTCATACAGGCGGATGCCCGCCAGAATGTTCAGCCACGGTTCGCCCTTGGCCGGCTGCTGATAACGAAAATCGCCGTTGACCCACAGCGACTTCGCCTTGACATCCAACCCCTGGCTCGCCAGCTCCCAACCTTGATCGTTGTAACGCCAGGTCAGCGCGCCACGCGCGCTGCTGACTTCAAGCGGCGCGCGGAACATATCGCCGTAAGGCAGGGTGCTGCCTGCCAGCCCCAGCGTCAGGCGGCCGTTCTCCACCCCGCCGCTCAGCGCCCCGGAGAAATGGTTGACGCCCGGTAACAGCTCCCAACGTTGCCAGCTGACGTCGTGCCACAGCGCCTGAAAACGGCTCTTTTCCGGCTGGTTCAACGGAATGTCCAGCGCCAGGGCCTCCATCGTCCCCTGTGGCTGCAGGTCGTTCCAGCGATCGAGCACGTCCGGGCTGAGGAACGAGAAGGTCGGCAGCAGCGCCGACAGGCGCTCCAGCTGAAGGTTAGTCGCGCGCACCCGCAGCTCTTCATTCTGCGCCGGCCCCATGAACTCGGTGTTTTCCGGCAGCCACAGGACGGAAAGCGTGCCCTGCGGCCAGGCCTGGCCGTCGGTGCTCAACCGCAGCTGCGGCACGTCGAGCTGCCAACCGGTGCCCTGGCGGCGCAGCGACAGCGCCAGATTGTCCACGTCCAGCCGGTGCTGCGCGGCGCCGGTATCCCAGTTGGCCGCCCCCTGCTTGAGCAACGCGTGGCCGCCGGCAATCTCGCCGTTCTGCACCTGCAGCCAGGCCGCCAGGCTGAAGTCGGCGCTTTCCAGCCCGGTGTTGGTGCGCAGCCAGCGGGTAAACCAGGGTTTCATGTCGATGTTATCGGCCTGCAGGTAGACCGTGCCGGTGTCCAACAGGCCCTGATTGTCGCGCAGGTCCATGCGCAGCTGCACCACGCCGTGTTGGCCGTTCAGCGTCGACAGGCTGATCTGCCCCTCGGCGCGGTGACGATCGCGCCCATTGAGCCAGGTCAGCTGAGGAATGTCGAATTCGGCGCGCGCGCCGGCGGGCGTCAGGAACGAGATACGGCTGTCGCGCAAATCGAAGTGGTCGAGCTGGCGCAGCATCAGATCGCTGATTTTACCCGGTTCAAGGCCTTCGCCCTGCCGGTCACCGCCCAGCGTGGCGTTCAGATCAAGGCGGAATTGATAGAAGGTCAGATCGCGGAACTGCCAGCGCCAGTGCAGCAGCGATTGCCACACGTCTAGCGCCAGCGTCACGCGTTCGATATGCACATCGCTTTTGGGCAGCGTAACGCTCAGGTTACGCACTTCAAGCTGTGGGCCGAACGTTTCCCAACTGCCCTGCAGGAAATCCATCTGCACGGGCACGCCGGACAGCTTCTCCACCTGCGCCAGCAGTTGGGGACGGTAGTCGTTCAGCTTCGGCAGCATCAGGCGCAGCCCGCTGATCAGCAGCGCCACAATCACGATTAGGGTGGCGCCTGTTGCTAACAGAATCCCAGGCAGTCGCCTCACGCAGTTCTCCTTGCTCCGCTGCCTGGCAACGGGAATATCTATGCACTGACGGGCCCGGCATGCGGGCCCTTACGATGTCGGGCGGGCTACATCATGACGACGTCGAACTGCTCCTGGCTGTACAACGGTTCGATCTGCACCTTCACCTGTTTGCCGACGAAGATCTCCACTTCGGCCAGCGCATGCGACTCTTCGCTCTTCAGCGCTTCGCCGACCGCCGCCGAAGCGTACACCAGGAAGCGATCGGAATCGTAAGCATGGTGCACGCGCACAATCTCGCGCAGGATCTCGTAGCACACGGTTTCCACCGTTTTCACGGTGCCGCGCCCATTGCAAGTAGGACAATCGTGACAGAGCACATGTTCAATGCTTTCACGCGTTCGTTTACGCGTCATTTCAACTAAGCCTAGCTGAGAGAAGCCGTTGATCGTGGTTTTTACCCGATCTTTACTCAACGCCTGCTCCAGCGAGTGCAGCACCCGGCGACGATGCTCTTCGTTGTTCATATCGATAAAGTCGATGATGATGATGCCGCCCAGATTACGCAGCCGTAGCTGGCGCGCGATGGCCTGCGTCGCCTCGATGTTGGTATTGAAGATGGTTTCGTCGAGGTTGCGGTGGCCGACGAAGGCGCCGGTGTTGATGTCGACCGTGGTCATCGCCTCGGTCTGATCGATGATCAGATAGCCGCCGGACTTCAGCTCCACCTTGCGTTCCAACGCGCGCTGGATCTCGTTTTCCACATCGTACAGATCGAAAATCGGCTGGCTGCCGGTATAGAGTTCGAGCTTGTTGGTAATGTCCGGGATGTACTCGCCGGTAAACTCCACCAGCAAATCGTGCGTCAGCCGCGAATCAACGCGGATGCGATCCAGCGCCGCGCCGGCGAAATCGCGCAAGATGCGCTGCGCCAACGCCAGCTCGCCGTACAGCTTGTATTTGGTCTGGTTGCGCTTCTTGCGCTCCATTACCTTGGTCCACAGGCGTTTAAGGAACGCGGCGTCCTGCGCCAGCTCTTCCTCGCCGATGCCTTCCGCCGCGGTGCGGATGATAAAACCGCCCAGCTCGTCGCAGTGCGGCGCAACGATGGATTTCAGGCGCTCGCGCTCGGCTTCGCTGTCGATACGCTGTGAAACGCCGACGTGCGCCGCGCCCGGCATGAAGACCAGATAGCGCGATGGCAGCGTGATGTCAGTGGTCAGGCGCGCGCCCTTGGTGCCGAGCGGATCTTTCACCACCTGCACCATCAGGTCTTGCCCCTGGCGCACCAGCTCGGCGATGTCGCGCACGTGGAAGTTTTTCCGCTCGTCGCCGGCGACGCATTCGGTATGCGGCATGATGTCGGAGGCGTGCAGGAAGGCGGCCTTGTCCAGGCCGATGTCGACGAACGCCGCCTGCATGCCCGGCAGGACGCGGCTGACGCGCCCTTTATAGATATTGCCGACGATGCCGCGTTTGGATTCGCGTTCGATATGAATCTCTTGCAGAATGCCGCCATCGATATAGGCGACCCGCGTTTCAGACGGTGTGATATTAACCAGTAGCTCAGCTGTCATGCCTTCTCCTCAGAGCCGGTCGATAATGGCAGCGCCCATCAACCGGTTCTTACATCACGTAATGCGACAAAATTACTGAGCAGCTCATGTGTTTCGACCAGCGGCAGACCGACCACCGCGTGATAACTCCCGGTTATCGTTCTGACGAAACAACCACCCTTTCCTTGAATTCCATAGGCGCCCGCCTTATCCATCGGTTCGCCCGTAGCAATATAGTCGCGGATATCCTGTTGTGACAGGCTGCGGAACGTCACGTCGGTCACCACCAGCTGGCAGCGCACGTCGTGGCGATCGGCGATCGCCACCGCCGTCATCACCTGATGCTGTTTGCCCGACAAAGCCGCCAGCATATCCGCCGCATGGGCTTCGTCGCGCGGCTTCTCCAGCACCCGGCCGTTGAGCACCACGATGGTGTCGGCGCCCAGCACCGGCCGATCTTCCTGCGCCAACGCTACACCCGCTTTGGCCTTGTCCTGCGCCAGGCGGCGCACATAGGCTTCGGCGGCTTCGCCTTCCCGGCGCTGCTCTTCGGTATGCGTCAGCAGAATGTCGAACGACACGCCCAACAGGGTCAGCAGTTCACGTCGACGTGGGGAGCCGGAGGCCAGATAAAGCGAAGTCATTGAGATACCCTTACTGTACGGCGAACTGACGGCGGATTTTGCGCATCAACAGGAACAACCACGGCCACAAAATGCCGTTTACCACACTACTCCAGAACACCTCTGGGCGGAAAGAGACGTTGATCACTAAAAACTCAGCCCAGAACACCACCACGTCCATCGACAGCGACAGCAGCACGACGATCAGCGCCTGTTGCCACAGCGCCATATTGCGGAACAGTTGGAATTTGAACGCCACCAGGTAGGCGATGATGCCCAGCGCCAGCGCGCGCACGCCCAGCGTGGAGCCGAGGATCAGATCCATGATCAGCCCCAGCACGAAGCCGGTGCCGACGTTGACCCGGTGCGGCAAGGCCATCACCCAGTAGATCAGGATCAACACCAGCCAGGAAGGTCGGAACATGTAGATTTGCTCCGGCCACGGCATGATTTGCAGCACCAATGCCACCAGGAACGACAGCCAGATTATCCAGCGCCCATGGCTGCGGTAGCTGTTCATTGCACCACTCCCGCCGCGGCAGGCTGAGCTTGAGACTGGGCAGACGCCGGAGCGGCGGTTTGCGGCGCCACGCCGGTAGCCGGAGCCGGCAGCTGAGGCCCGACCGAACCGGCAGGCGGCAGCACCTGCGGCATCATCTGCATCAGGCGTTCATTGGCCACGCGGTGCACTTCGTCCGGCGGCAGCGGCATATCGCCGTTGCGATCGGCGCCCCACAGCAGCAGCAGGTAGCGCAAGCGCTGCAGACCGGCGGTCGGCCGCGCCTGAATCACGGTGTAAGCGCGCTGGTTGTCGACCTTGACCGAGGAGACCACCGCCACCGGATAGCCTTCCGGGAAGCGGCCGCCGAGGCCGGAGGTCACCAGCACGTCGCCAACGCGGATATCGGTATTGTTCGGCAGGTGCTCCAGCTGCAGATCGTCGGCGCAGCCGCTGCCTGCGGCGATCACCCGAATATCGTTGCGCAGCACCTGGATCGGCAGCGCGTGCGAGGCATCGCAGATCAGCAGCACGCGGCTGGTGACTTTCGCCACCGCCACCACCTGACCGACCACGCCTTTGTCGCTGATCACCGGCTGGCCTTCATAGACGCCGTTGTCCGACCCTTTGTCGATCACCACCTGATCGCTGTACGGATCGGAACCGGTGGAGATCACCTGGGTCACCATCTTGTGTTCGTCCTGGCGCAGCGGAGAACCCAGTAGCTCGCGCAAGCGGGCGTTTTCCTGCTTGAATTGGCCAAGAAGAAGAATATCGCTGTTTTTCAGCAGCAGTTCCTGCCGCAGAGCTCGGTTTTCCAGCTCCAGCTGTTGGCGGGTGGCCAGCGTTTCTGACACGCTGTCCAAAACTTTACGCGGCCCGTTGGCCAGAAAATAGAAAGGGCTGACTGCGGTGTCCATGTAGTTGCGTATCTTCACGAACGTGCCGAGCCGGCTGTCGGCAACGATCAGGCCAATGGCCGCGATCACCGCCAAAAAAAGTCGCAGTTGCAGGGAAGGCCCCCTGCTAAAAATCGGCTTCATAAATTATGCGAGTTCCTCGACAACAGAAAGAGGAACCGTACCCGATTTTCGCTGTGCGCATTCATCCGATACGATTCCTCCTTCCAGGGGCTGACTATTCTTCGCTGAACAAATCGCCGCCGTGCATGTCGATCATTTCCAACGCCTTGCCGCCGCCGCGCGCTACGCAGGTCAACGGATCTTCCGCCACCACGACCGGAATGCCGGTTTCTTCCATCAGCAGGCGATCGAGGTTGCGCAGCAGCGCGCCGCCGCCGGTCAAGACCATGCCACGTTCGGAAATGTCGGAGGCCAATTCTGGCGGGCACTGCTCCAGCGCAACCATCACCGCGCTGACGATGCCGGTCAGCGGCTCTTGCAGGGCTTCGAGGATTTCATTGGAGTTCAGGGTAAAGCCGCGCGGTACGCCCTCGGCCAGGTTACGGCCACGGACTTCGATTTCACGCACTTCGTCGCCCGGATAGGCAGAACCGATTTCGTGCTTGATGCGCTCGGCGGTCGCTTCGCCGATCAGCGAGCCGTAGTTGCGGCGCACATAATTGATGATGGCTTCATCGAAACGGTCACCACCGATGCGCACGGAAGAGGAGTACACCACGCCGTTCAGAGAGATCACCGCCACTTCAGTGGTACCGCCACCGATATCCACCACCATGGAACCGGTCGCTTCGGAGACCGGCAGACCTGCGCCGATCGCTGCCGCCATCGGCTCTTCAATCAGGAACACTTCACGCGCGCCGGCCCCTTGGGCGGACTCGCGGATAGCGCGGCGTTCAACCTGGGTTGCGCCGACCGGCACACAGACCAGCACGCGCGGGCTTGGGCGCATAAAGCTGTTGCTGTGAACCTGTTTGATAAAGTGCTGCAGCATTTTTTCGGTCACGAAGAAGTCGGCGATCACGCCGTCTTTCATCGGGCGAATAGCCGCGATGTTGCCGGGGGTGCGGCCCAGCATCTGTTTGGCGTCATGACCGACGGCCGCTACGCTCTTTGGGGAGCCGGCACGATCCTGGCGAATGGCAACCACCGAAGGTTCATTCAGTACGATGCCTTGCCCTTTAACATAAATCAGGGTATTGGCGGTACCCAAGTCGATGGACAAGTCGTTGGAAAACATGCCACGAAATTTCTTAAACATAACGAAAGGATAATCCTGCAAGCTGGGGGCGGAAAATAAAATCCGCCTACTTTACCAACCACACGAAGCAGCGACAAGGCGCAAAAACGTTCTACTTCGGTGAAAAATAGTCTGTATTGTTTCTGCTCGAATGCACGGAAATTGGATGAGGCCTGAATTCCCTGAACAAAGGCTCAGTTTACCACCCTGTCAACGCACGAAACGGCGTAACACAGCTCATAAAATCTAACATATTCCCTGATTGCCGCCGATGGTAAGCACCTACCAACGTCAACCAGATAAAAGCTGACAAGAGCCTATCTCAAATAGGCGTCGTTGTCGCAGGCAGATTGGAGAAAACTCCAAAATGACGGGTGACATGGCCCAGATGGATCCGGCGCTCATTCTACGTCAATTATTGTCCGGCAATCAGCTTAAACGCGATAACGACGTGAATATTTTTTACGCCCCACGTCGATCGGTTCCGGCGCCGCGAAAAAGTCGCCCTGCCCACCGTGAATGCCACGCTCTTTCAGCGTCTGCCACTCATTGCGCGTGCGTACGCTGGCAGCGAACACCTGCGCATGCGTGCCTGCGCAGGCGCCGGTGAGGCTCTGCACGAACAGCTGATTCTCGTCCCGCTTATCGATACTCCGCACCAATCCCGGGTGGAGCTTGACGATCTCCACCTGCAACGACTTGATATAGGATGTACTGACCACGGTTAAACCCGCTTTGGACACCGCAAGGCGGCAGCCCAGCCCTGACAACAACCTCAGCACCGGACGCAAACGGTCGATATGTTGACACACATCTGCCTCCGCAAGTTCAATCAGAATTCGCCTACGCTGACTTTTTTCGCACTGCAACAGCGTATCGCGCAGCCAACGCTGGAAAGAACGCTGCAAAATCGAGTCCACACAGAGCGGGAACGCCAGCGTTTCCTCAGGCCATTGCGCCAGCAAGGGGATGATGCGGCTCACCTGTTGGCGGTCGTAACTTTCCGCCAACCCCAGCTGCTGCACCAGCGGCATATACTCCGACGGCAGCAATTCCTGAGTGCCATCATAAATCCGGCTCATAATCTCGCGATGGTGTACCTCGCCTGCTACGGTCACCGCCGGTTTCTGATACAGCCGCGGGCCGCCGCGCGCCAGCACCTGTTCCAGGAGCGTGCGCCACTTGACGCTGCCGCGCCCCCTTTCCGGCACCTGACTGTCGTACACATACCAACCGTTCTCGCCCTGCAGCGTAGCGTGGCGCGTCGCCTGCTCCGCGTAATCAATCACCTGCTCGGTGGTTTGGCCGCTGCGGTACGCCACGATGCCGATGTGCAGGAAAGCCTCACGATCGATCAGCGCCGTGGAAGGCAAGGCATCGATGGCGTTGACCAGCTGCGACGCGATACCGTCGGCCTCCTTCAGGGTTCGATGCGGCAATAGCACGGTAAAATCGCTGTGGAAATAGCGCGCCAGCAGCGCCGACGGGTAACGCATCACGAAGGTAGACAGCAGATTGACCAGCGAATACATCAGCTCCTGCACCGCCACGCTGCCGTGCGTGTCGCGCAAGGTCTCAAAATCGGGCAACCGCACCATCATCACGATGCCGTGCGAGCCTTCGTCTTCCAGCTGAGTGGTCAATTGATTATCGAAGAACAGGCGATTGTTCAGCCCGGTTTTGGCGTCCTGCGCGGCGAAGGCGCGGATCAGCGTATCGACCCGGCTGCGCTCTTCCCGCGCTTCCGCCAGATCGGCCAGCAGGCGGTCGAGCGCGCCGCTGACGTTGGCCGGCCACTCACGCACGTCGCCCTGCATAACGTTTTCACGTTCGCCGTTCAGAATGCGCCGCGCGCGGCGTTCCAGGCGATCTTCACCGTCGGCCTGCTCACGCAGCCAGCGCAGGCTGAACAGCAAAACCACCACCATGACGACGATCGACAGCGTGACGGCGGCGGTGGACTGCAACGTGCGCACGTCGCTGGCGAAGGGATCGAGGTAGGTAATGTACAGCGTGCTGCCCGGATGCTGCAGCAATGGCCGCGAGACCTGACGATAGCCGTTCAGCGCATCCCAGGGCTCTTTTTTCAGCGTTGGCAATTTATAATTGAGGAGTTGACTGGTGCCGGCCTCTACGCGGATCGACACGATGCCGAGCGGGCGCATGACGATCGGCAACCATTTCTCCTGATCGCGCGGCGACTCGCGCAACATGGCCTGATCGAGGGAGGTGACCAGCGAATCAAAGCGACGCTCCTGGCGATCCTGGGTAACGTAAAAGAAGCTGTATGAGCATCCCATCAGCATCAAAAACATCGCCAGCGCGACCAACAGAGTGATCAATGCAGAGAGTTTGGTGGTAAATCGCATCCCTGTGCCTTGTCCGCTATGGTTAAGTGAGTGTTCACCCTTTAGCTAAAAAGGGCCGTCCAACCCTAACAAGCCTTGCTGAAGAATTAAACCTGCAAGCGCCGTTTTTGTCCTTTATCAGGACTTGGGCCGCTTATTATGCATATAGTCAAATAAATGTGATTCAGCCATTGATAGAAAAGTGTAAACGAGAGGAAGAGTGACATGCGTGCACTGTTATTGGAACAACAAGACGACCAAACTCTGGCTCAAATCAAAGATATCGGCAGCGATCGGTTGCCGGAAGGCGATGTCACCGTCGACATCAACTGGTCCAGCCTGAACTATAAGGATGCGCTGGCGATCACCGGCAAAGGCAAGATCGTGCGCAACTTCCCGATGGTGCCGGGCATCGACTTCGCCGGCACCGTGCGCCACAGCCGCGACGATCGCTTCAAAGAAGGGCAAAGCGTGGTGCTCACCGGCTGGGGCGTGGGGGAACATCACTGGGGCGGCCTGGCCGAGCAGGCGCGCGTCTCGGGCGAATGGCTGGTGCCGCTGCCGAACGGCCTGGATGAGCGCAAGGCGATGATCATCGGCACCGCCGGCTTTACCGCCATGCTGTGCGTCATGGCGTTGGAGGAAGGCGGCGTGCACCCGGACGACGGCGATATCCTGGTCACCGGCGCCAGCGGCGGCGTGGGCAGCACCGCCATCGCCCTGCTGGCGGCGCTGGGTTACCGGGTGACCGCCATCAGCGGCCGCGACAGCAATACCGACTACCTGAAAGCGCTCGGCGCCAAAGAGGTGATGTCGCGCGATGGCTATATCGACACGCCGCGCCCGCTGGAGAAACAGCTGTGGGCCGGCGCGGTGGACACCGTCGGCGACAAGCTGCTGGCGCGGGTGCTGGCGCAGATGAACTATAACGGCACCGTCGCCGCCTGCGGCCTGGCGGGCGGTTATCAACTGCCGACCACCGTGATGCCGTTCATTCTGCGCAACGTGCGTCTGCAGGGCGTGGATTCGGTGCATACGCCGCTGCATCGTCGCCAAACCGCCTGGGAACGGCTGGCCGGTATTCTGCCGGACAGCTTCTATCAGCAAGCCACGCATGAAATCGCCCTCGAGCAGGCGCCGGCCACCGCCGCCGCGCTGCTGAACAACCAAATCACCGGCCGCACCCTGGTGAAAATCCGCTGACCTTCTCCCCCCGGCAACGGGGGGATCGCCCGCTTCTGCGAAATTTCATATTTTCCCGCCCCCCCTCGCTTCCGGCCGGCTTTAGCGCCATGCTTATTTCATGGAGACCCGTTAGCCGCTCGCAGGCGGCGGGAATCAGTCGCGGAGAACATAAGCATGAACAAACACCCGAAATTGACCGAGGCCGACGTCACGCCGGAGAGCGTGTTCAACCAGCGGCGCAAAGTGCTGCAGGCGCTCGGCATCACCGCCGCTACGCTGGCGCTGCCTACCGGCGCACGGGCGGACCTGCTGTCGTGGTTCAAAGGCAACGATCGCCCCAAGGCGCCGCCGGGCAAAGCGCTGGCATTCAGCAAACCGGCCGCCTGGCAGGCGCAGCTGGCGATGACGCCGGAAGACAAGGTTACCGGCTACAACAACTTCTATGAATTCGGCCTCGACAAAGCCGATCCGGCCGCCAACGCCGGCGGGCTGAAAACCGAAGGCTGGAAAGTGCGCATCGACGGCGAAGTGGCAAAGCCGATAACGCTGGATATCGACGATCTGATGAAGCGTTTCCCGCTGGAACAGCGCATTTACCGCATGCGCTGCGTCGAGGCCTGGTCGATGGTAGTACCGTGGATCGGTTTCGAACTGGGCAAGCTGCTCAAGCTGGCCGAGCCGAACAGCAACGCGCGCTACGTGGCCTTCCAGACGCTGTACGATCCGGAGCAGATGCCCGGCCAGAAAGATCGCTTTATCGGCGGTGGCCTGAAATATCCCTACGTCGAAGGGCTGCGGCTGGACGAGGCGATGCATCCGCTGGCGCTGCTGACCGTCGGCGTGTACGGCAAAACCCTGCCACCGCAAAACGGCGCGCCGCTGCGGCTGATCACGCCGTGGAAATACGGCTTTAAAGGCATCAAATCGATCGTGCATATCCGTTTGGTACGCGATCAGCCGCCGACCACCTGGAACCAATCCGCGCCGAACGAGTACGGTTTTTACGCCAACGTGAACCCGCACGTCGATCATCCACGCTGGTCGCAGGCCACCGAGCGTTTCATCGGCTCCGGCGGCATTCTCGACGTCAAACGCCAACCGACACTGCTGTTCAACGGCTATGCCGATCAGGTGGCGTCGTTATATCGCGGCATGGATCTGCGGGAGAATTTCTAAGTGCGCCTGACGCCTGTTCATATCAAATGGCTGAAAGCCGCCCTGCATCTAGCGGCGTTCTTGCCCTTTCTCTGGCTGGTGCTGGCGGTGGATCAAGGCTGGTTCAGCGCCGATCCGTCCAAGGACATCCAGCATTTTACCGGCAGGATGACGCTGAAACTGCTGCTGGCCACGCTGATGATTGCCCCGCTGGCGCGCTATGCCCGTCAGCCGTTACTGATCCGCTGCCGCCGTCTGGTGGGACTGTGGTGTTTTGCCTGGGGCACGCTGCACCTGATAAGCTACTCCACGCTGGAGCTTGGGCTGAGCAACCTCAGCCTGTTGGGCAGCGAGCTGGTGAATCGGCCTTATCTGACGCTCGGCATCCTCACCTGGCTGATTCTGCTGGCGCTGGCGGCCACCTCGACGCTGTGGGCGATGCGCAAACTGGGTGCCAAATGGCAAACGTTGCATAACTTCGTCTATCTGGCAGCGATCCTCGCCCCCATCCACTACCTGTGGTCGGTCAAAACGTTTTCCCCCCAGCCGTTCATTTACGCGCTGGTGGCGGTGGCGCTGTTAGGCCTGCGTTACAAGAAATTCCGCGCCTGGTGGCGCTGAATCGCGCGGCGGCACGCGCCATCGCTGCGGAAAAACGCGCGTCGCCGACGGGAACTTTTTCTGTGTTCCAGCGCTCATATTCCTGTCACGGAACCCCGAGTTCGTCGATTTGGGGTTGAATATCTTCGCTGATAAGACCAGTATTTAGCTGCGAATTGCTACGATATCGTTATAATGCCCGACCTTGTTTCTGTTCTCAGGGTGAATTTGCCCCTTAACAGGTGACAAATCGGTAACATCGGGTTATTTTCTACGATGATGGTTTTATTGCCGGAGATACCAGCACAATGGCGGATAAGTTTCACATTTTGCTTCTGAACGGCCCCAATCTCAATCTGCTGGGGACGCGTGAGCCGGAGAAGTACGGCAGCACGACGCTGACAGAGATTGTTAACGGATTGGAAAACCAGGCATCCGCATTGGATATTACCCTGAGCCATCTGCAGTCCAACGCCGAGCATCAGCTGATCGATCGCATCCATCAGGCGCGCGGCAATACCGATTTCATTCTGATAAACCCGGCGGCGTTCACGCACACCAGCGTGGCGCTGCGCGATGCGTTGCTGGCGGTGCAGATCCCGTTCATCGAGATCCACCTGTCCAACGTGCACGCCCGCGAACCTTTCCGCCATCACTCTTATCTCTCAGACGTAGCGGTAGGCGTGATTTGCGGCCTCGGCGCGGATGGCTACGCTTTCGCTTTACAGGCAGCGGTTAACCGTCTGTCGAAAACCCACTAATTGCTCCACAAAAAGAGTACGGAATCACACTCATGGATATTCGTAAAATCAAGAAACTGATCGAACTGGTTGAAGAATCAGGTATTTCTGAACTGGAAATCTCTGAAGGCGAAGAATCGGTTCGCATCAGCCGCGCCGCACCGGCGCAGGCTTATCCAGTCATGCAGCAGGCATACGCGATGCCGGCACAGCAGCAGCCGGCCCTGGCTACCGCCGTTGCCACCGCACCTGCGGCAGAAACTCCTGCGGCACCGGCGGCCATGAGTGGCCACGTCGTTCGTTCTCCAATGGTAGGCACCTTCTACCGTACCCCAAGCCCAGACGCGAAAGCCTTCGTGGAAGTGGGCCAGAAAGTGAACGCCGGCGATACCCTGTGCATCGTTGAAGCCATGAAAATGATGAACCAGATCGAAGCGGACAAGTCCGGCGTCGTGAAAGCCATCCTGGTGGAAAACGGCCAACCGGTCGAATATGACGAGCCGCTGGTCGTCATCGAATAACGAGGCGCCCCCATGCTTGATAAAATTGTTATCGCCAACCGTGGCGAGATCGCGCTTCGTATCCTGCGTGCCTGTAAAGAACTGGGCATCAAGACCGTTGCGGTTCACTCCGCGGCCGACCGCGATCTGAAACACGTTCTGCTGGCCGACGAGACCGTCTGCATCGGTCCTGCGCCATCGGTAAAAAGCTACCTGAACATCCCGGCCATCATCTCTGCGGCGGAAATCACCGGCGCAGTGGCGATCCACCCGGGCTACGGCTTCCTGTCCGAGAACGCCGACTTCGCCGAGCAGGTTGAACGCTCCGGCTTCATCTTCATCGGCCCGAAAGCCGAAACCATCCGCCTGATGGGCGACAAGGTTTCCGCGATCAACGCCATGAAGAAAGCCGGCGTGCCTTGCGTACCTGGCTCCGACGGCCCGCTGACCGACGACATGGATAAAAACCGTGCCTTCGCCAAGCGCATCGGTTATCCGGTGATCATCAAGGCGTCCGGCGGCGGCGGCGGCCGCGGCATGCGCGTTGTGCGCAGCGACAAAGACCTTGAACAGTCCATCAACATGACGAAAGCGGAAGCCAAAGCGGCTTTCAACAACGACATGGTGTACATGGAAAAATACCTGGAGAATCCGCGCCACATCGAGATTCAGGTATTGGCCGACGGCCAGGGCAACGCCATCTATCTGGCCGAGCGCGACTGCTCCATGCAGCGCCGCCACCAGAAAGTGGTCGAAGAAGCGCCGGCACCGGGCATCACCAGCGAAATGCGCCGTTACATCGGCGAGCGCTGCTCGAAAGCCTGCGTGGAAATCGGCTACCGCGGTGCAGGTACCTTCGAGTTCCTGTATGAAAACGGCGAGTTCTATTTCATCGAAATGAACACCCGTATTCAGGTAGAGCACCCGGTTACCGAAATGATCACCGGCGTGGATCTGATCAAAGAGCAGCTGCGCATCGCTGCCGGTCAACCACTGTCGATCAAACAGGAAGAAGTGAAGATCCACGGCCACGCGGTAGAATGCCGTATCAACGCCGAAGATCCGAACACCTTCCTGCCGAGCCCGGGCAAGATCACCCGCTTCCACGCGCCAGGCGGTTTCGGCGTGCGTTGGGAATCTCATATCTACGCCGGTTATACCGTACCGCCGTACTATGACTCCATGATCGGCAAACTGATCACCTTCGGCGAAAACCGTGACGTGGCGATTGCCCGCATGAAGAACGCCCTGGCTGAACTGATCATCGACGGCATCAAAACCAACGTTGAGCTGCAGCAGAAGATCATGAACGACGAAAACTTCCAGCACGGTGGCACCAACATCCACTATCTGGAGAAGAAGCTGGGTCTGCAGGAAACCTAAGGCAGCCACGCAGCATCGTCTGACGAAAGGCCGGTTAATCACCGGCCTTTTTCTTTGGCGTTGCCGCCAGTAACGGCTTGGCAAAACGCCGTCATGCCGTAAAATTCCCTACTTTTGATGAATCCATCACCGTAAACCTATGGGAGACACTGATGGACAAACGTTTTATCCAGGCGCACCGCGAAGCGCGCTGGGCGCTGGGGCTGACGCTGCTCTACCTGCTGGCCTGGGGGCTGGCGGCCTACCTGCCGGACAGCGCTATCGGCGTCACCGGTCTGCCGCATTGGTTCGAAATGGCCTGCCTGCTGGTGCCGCTGCTGTTCATCGGCCTGTGCTGGCTGATGGTGCGCACGGTATTCCGCGACATTTCCCTGGAGGATCGCGATGCAAACTGAAGTGATCCTGCCGCTGGTCGCCTACCTGCTGCTGGTGTTCGGCCTGTCGGTGTACGCCTACAGCCGCCGCCAGAGCGGGAATTTCCTCAGCGAATACTTCCTCGGCAACCGTTCGATGGGCGGCTTTGTGCTGGCGATGACCCTGACCGCCACCTACATCAGCGCCAGTTCGTTTATCGGCGGCCCCGGCGCCGCCTACAAATACGGCCTGGGCTGGGTGCTGCTGGCGATGATTCAGCTGCCGGCGGTGTGGCTGTCGCTCGGGGTGCTGGGCAAGAAGTTCGCCATCCTGGCGCGGCGCTACAACGCCATCACCCTCAATGACATGCTGTACGGCCGCTACCAAAGCCGCCTGCTGGTGTGGCTGGCCAGCCTCAGCCTGCTGGTGGCGTTCCTCGGCGCCATGACGGTGCAGTTTATCGGCGGCGCCCGCTTGCTGGAGACCGCCGCCGGCATTCCTTACGACACCGGCCTGCTGATCTTCGGCATCAGCATCGCGCTGTATACCGCCTTCGGCGGCTTCCGCGCCAGCGTGCTGAACGACGCCATGCAGGGGCTGGTGATGCTGCTCGGCACCGTGCTGCTGCTGGTGGCGGTGATCCACGCTGCCGGCGGACTGGACAGCGCGGTGAGCAAGCTGCAGCAGATCGATCCGGCTCTGGTGTCGCCGCAGGGCGGCGATCAGATCCTCAGCCTGCCGTTTATGGCGTCGTTCTGGATCCTGGTGTGCTTCGGGGTGATCGGCCTGCCGCACACCGCCGTGCGCTGCATCTCCTACAAGGACAGCAAGGCGGTGCATCGCGGCATTCTGCTCGGCACAGTGGTGGTGGCGGTGCTGATGTTCGGCATGCACCTGGCCGGCGCGCTCGGCCGCGCGGTGTTGCCGGATCTCAAGATCCCCGATCAGGTGATCCCGACGCTGATGATCACCGTGCTGCCTCCGTACGCCGCCGGGATCTTTTTGGCGGCGCCGATGGCGGCGATCATGTCGACCATCAACGCCCAGCTGCTGCAATCCTCCGCCACCATCATCAAAGATCTCTACCTGGGTGTGCGGCCGCAGCAGATCCACAACGAGCGGTTGATCAAGCGCTTCTCCAGCCTGACCACGCTGATCCTCGGCCTGCTGGTGCTGCTGGCTGCCTGGCGGCCGCCGGAGATGATCATCTGGCTCAACCTTCTGGCTTTCGGCGGGCTGGAGGCGGTGTTCCTGTGGCCGCTGGTGCTGGGCCTGTATTGGGAACGCGCCAATGCTCAGGGAGCGCTTAGCTCAATGGTGTCGGGTGCGGTATGCTATACGCTATTGGCCAGCTTCAACCTGCAGCCGGCGGGGCTGCACCCTATCGTGCCTTCGCTGTTGCTCAGCCTGTTGGCGTTTTATCTCGGTAACGTCGTCGGCGAAAAGCGCCGGGCGGCGTCATCATTACCCTCTTGAAGAGAATTGCTATGCCTTGGATCCAACTCAAACTGAACACCACCGGCAGCCAGGCGGAAGACCTGAGCGATGCGCTGGTGGAAAGCGGCGCCGTGTCGGTGACCTTCCAGGACACCCACGACAACCCGGTGTTCGAGCCGCTGCCGGGTGAAACCCTGCTGTGGGGCGATACCGACGTGATCGGCCTGTACGACGCGGAAACCGATATGGCCGAAGTGGTGGCGATGCTGGAACAGCACCCACTGCTGGGCGCCGGTTTCCGCCACAAGATAGAACAGCTGGAAGACAAAGACTGGGAGCGCGAGTGGATGGACAACTTCCACCCGATGCGCTTCGGCGAGCGCTTGTGGATCTGCCCGAGCTGGCGTGACGTGCCGGATCCCGACGCGGTCAACGTGATGCTCGATCCGGGCCTGGCGTTCGGCACCGGCACCCACCCGACCACGGCGCTGTGCCTACAGTGGCTGGACGGCCTCGATCTGGCCGGCAAAACCGTTATCGACTTCGGTTGCGGTTCCGGCATCCTGGCAATCGCCGCCCTGAAGCTGGGTGCAGCGCGCGCTATCGGCATCGACATCGATCCCCAGGCCATTCAGGCCAGCCGCGACAACGCGCAGCGTAACGGCGTTTCAGAGCGTCTGGAGCTGTATCTGCCAAAAGACCAGCCGGCGGACCTGCTGGCTGACGTGGTGGTCGCCAACATCCTGGCCGGCCCGCTGCGCGAGCTGGCGCCGCTGATCGGCTGCCTGCCGAAGGCCGGTGGTCATCTGGGGCTGTCCGGCGTGCTGGCCAGCCAGGCCAGCAGCGTTGCGCAAGCCTACGAAGAGAAGTTCACGCTCGACCTGGTCGCCGAGCGTGAAGAGTGGTGTCGTATCACCGGCCGCCGCAAGTAAGCGTCACGGTCTATTGCCCCCTCATCCACCGGCCCTGCGCCGGTGGATTTTTTTTGCCTGGCGATCGGCCTGCGGGCGAGACAAAATTTTATGCAATTTTTCGCCGTTCAACGACGGATCGCCCTGACAATGCGCCTTCCAGACAGGTTATCTCGGCAAAAAACGCGGGTGAATGCAGATAATATTCTGCGCAAAGGCGAATATTTTGCCGCACACAAAATAAGCACTTTTCGTCAACTTATTGTAAAATATATATAATATTTTTATGAATCACCGCGTAGCGCATTTTTCGTCCTAATATCGGGCCAATTGGTTAAAGTTTGGCCTTTCATCTCGACGCAAAAATGCGTAATATACGCGCCCTTGCGGACACAGTATGGTCACTCTTTGTCTATGCGCATTGGACACCACCAGCTTACTAATTGCCTGATTGCGGCCCCGATGGCCGGTATTACAGATCGCCCGTTCAGAACCCTCTGTCATGCAATGGGTGCTGGGATGGCTGTATCCGAAATGCTCTCCTCCAACCCGGAGGTGTGGCGGACGGATAAGTCGCGTCTGCGTATGGTGCATAGCGATGAACCAGGGATCCGCTCCGTGCAGATTGCCGGATGCGATCCTGATGATATGGCCGCCGCCGCGCGTATCAACGTGGCCAGCGGCGCGCAGATCATCGACATCAATATGGGATGCCCTGCCAAAAAAGTGAACCGGAAGCTTGCCGGGTCCGCCTTGTTGCAGTACCCGGATCTGGTAAAACGGATCCTCCACGCGGTGGTTGACGCGGTGGATGTGCCGGTAACGCTGAAGATTCGCACCGGCTGGGCACCAGAGCATCGTAACTGTGTAGAGATTGCCCAACTGGCCGAAGACTGTGGTATTCAGGCCCTGACGATTCACGGCCGAACCCGCGCCTGTCTGTTTAACGGCGACGCGGAATACGACAGCATTCGGGCAGTTAAGCAGAGTGTTTCCATTCCGATTATCGCGAATGGGGATATTACTGACCCGCATAAAGCCAGAGCAGTGCTCGACTACACCGGGGCCGACGCCCTGATGATAGGCCGCGCTGCTCAGGGGAGACCCTGGATCTTCCGGGAAATCCAGCATTATCTGGACACTGGGGAGCTGCTGCCGCCGCTGCCGCTTGGCGAGGTGAAGCGCTTGTTGATTGGGCACATTCGGGAATTGCACGGCTTCTATGGCCAAGGCAAGGGATTCCGGATTGCTCGTAAGCACGTGTCCTGGTATCTCCAGGAACACGCTCCGAATGACCAGTTTCGGCGCACATTCAACGCCATAGAGGATGCCAGCGAACAGCTGGAGGCGTTGGAGGCATATTTCGAAAATCTTAGCGTAAAAAAAGAGCTGACAGAACTATGTTCGAACAACGCGTAAATTCTGACGTACTGACCGTTTCTACCGTTAACTCACAAGATCAGGTGACTCAAAAGCCTCTGCGTGACTCGGTTAAACAAGCACTGAAGAACTATTTTGCTCAACTGAACGGTCAAGACGTAAATGACCTGTATGAGCTGGTACTGGCTGAAGTTGAACAGCCACTGTTGGACATGGTGATGCAATACACCCGTGGCAACCAGACCCGCGCAGCCCTGATGATGGGCATCAACCGCGGCACGCTGCGTAAGAAGCTGAAAAAATACGGCATGAACTGATACTAGTCAGTTAACGTGTTGATAAAAGGCGCTTTATCTCATTTGATAAGCGCCTTTTTCTTTTTTACGTGATACACCACGTGATATACAACAACGTGATTGTCTCCCCCTGTTCACACCACACCAAGAGAAACAAAAAAAGGCCGCCTGAGCGACCTTGTTCAACTCTGCCGAAATTAGAGACCTAAGCTTCTCTTAACAAGCTCACCAACAATGGGCCACATAACCGGCTGTACAGACTCCCAAACGGGCCCACAAACCTTCGTCAGTAAAGATTTTGCCCCTCGACCATCACCGTCATTTGCAGCAGCAACAGCGGCGATAATATCGGCTCGCTGAGA
Source organism: Serratia sp. CY44782 (assembly GCF_052168715.1). Taxonomy (NCBI): domain Bacteria; kingdom Pseudomonadati; phylum Pseudomonadota; class Gammaproteobacteria; order Enterobacterales; family Yersiniaceae; genus Serratia; species Serratia sp. CY44782. The sequence continues at coordinate 110,244 of NZ_JBJNME010000007.1, read as the reverse complement.
GCCATCAACCGGATGCCCGTGTTTCTCAAGGATCGAAATCAGCTTTTCCACAATTTCAGAGTCAGAATTGTTCATGGTAACGTTCATTGACTGGTTAAGACTCTCACCTTGTCCGAGTTGCATGTTACTGAACTGCCCCCCAGTAATAGTTAGGTTGTTAACTATTCGCTGGACTCTTTGCGGGCGATTAGGCACCTTTCTAGATTCCTTGTAACCAGCCTCTGTTAAATACACATATTCACGCTTGCTATACGATCCAATGATGATAACGGAACTATTCCTGTCATTATCGTACATCTCCATAGGGCCAGTTTTAATCAGTTTACCTTTTTCAAGGTCTGAGAAGGCTACGTCAAAATCGACAGTTGTAAAATCTGCAACATTGCATACAGCCGTTGTCAAGGCTTCAATTTTTGGCCCTTCATAGCCAGATTTCAAATCTTTAGCGGTCAACCCTCTATCGGTAAAATCTGCTAACAATGTCCCCAGGATTTGCTTTGCTGCTTCGTCTAATTGGCCTGCCACAAAATGCTCCTTCTAAAAGATTGCGCACTTCCGCGATCTGGTGTACAAAAAGTAACCACAAAAATGCATATAAAATAATCTGATGTAGTCTAACCAAGGATTGGGATATGAACAACAAACTGATTTTTAAGGACTTTCAATTTTCACCTGTTATCTTACGTCGAAGAATATGGCTAAAAAGCACTGACATATTTCAAGCATTAAATTACAAAAGAACAATTTACTTCCATAAGAAATTTATTAAGCATAAAGAGATATTTAGTTCATCACAAGTGCAGAGGCTAGTATCTATATCACCATATCTTTCTGATAATACTATTTTTTCTCTTAGCGGTGCATACTTATTATGTACATTTCTCAACACATCAAGAGCATCCGATTTTAAACTATGGTTGGTCAACACTCTTGATCGCGAAGTCGCTAACTTACCTATCAAAAAGAAGCCTAAATATCACTATCCTATTGAGACTGCAGATCCTCATGACCGGAAATTCGGTAATGATTGGCTTACCCCGAGAAAAATTCTGGACGAACGTAACTCCGCACCAGAACAAGAGCTCATTGAGCAGCTTGAAAGTGATGGATTTGACGTTACTGGCGCGAAAGTTAGAATCTACGCGATGTATGACATTGCTAGAATGTCTATACATATGCAAGAAACATTAGCAGAATCACGGATTATCCTTCATCGCTTCGAAGATAGTTTCCGCTGGGGGAGTGAAGAAAGAGGTATGAATGTATGCTTCACAGGAAAAGATGAAGGAAAGGCCTATGGAGGCTATCCCCGTCGATCATTGCGAAAATAATAGTTTTCTTTAGTGTGATACAGGGAAAGTTGCCAATACCTCTAACTGCTCTACCGCAGAGCCATCAATAGTAATCTCATATTCACCCAGATATTGACTATGCGGGTGAACTCCAGCCAATATTACGTGGGCCGGTGCCCAGCCCCGTAGTAAAACACCACCTGATTTATAAGCGTTTAAACCACTAGCAAATTGCCTAGCTTTCCTTTCATCCAAAGTCCAACAAAACCCTATCCTATCCATACGATAGCGTTCGATATTTTCACCTCTATATAATATTAAACCATCCCCTTCATAAGGAGGCATAAGTAAACGCAGTAATTTTAGGAGTTGAGAGTCATCATTCATTTTTTCTCGAATAAAGTGCCCTCTTTCTACCCATAAAAGATGAAATGCCTTCTGCAACGCAGGGGTACATATTTCTTTCAAGTAGTTCGATTCTACTAACTCTAGCCAGGCACCTCGTTCATAAAAATCCTCTAGGACTAGTTGACTATCAGAAGTAGTTTTTTTTTCGTAATGCGAAAATTTTTCTTCAAAATCTAAGGTCATAAACTATCTGCCGTTAAGTAGGTTAGTGTCAATGCTATCATTTCCTACAAAGTGCAAGCACCTCAAAAACTTTGCATTATCCAATATCATATTGAAAAAAAGCCAGCGGCTAAGCTGGCAAATGCAGGAGCATGCGGGCTTTCACGCCCATCTAGTTATCGTCAGACAGTACATACAGCAGCGAAGGGATCACTTCGCGCATGGCGCTATCCTCTGCCTCATCGCTCATCAGCATCAGGGTGTAATCCCGACACTCAAAGATCACCTCATCATCAGATAGGCCAAAAGCGCCGCCAGCGATGATCTGCCCAACTTCACATGTTGGGGTTTCAACGATCGAGAGGCGATAGCCCCCAAACGTCACAGGAGGGTTATCAGGCCCCTCACTCAAAAAGAGACCCACAGCCTTGGCCGCCAGCTTCACGCGCTCGCCCAGGTCCATCTCTGCCGCCTGACCGACACATGAAGCCAAATGCTGCTTGATATCGGTTACGCTCATTTCCATCAGCTCGTTACCCGCTTTAGCTTTACCTCTGGCTGGCGCCAGTTTGCCCTTCGCATTTTTCGTGCGCAGATCATGACTATCCCGATATCGAGCCAAGTAAGCGTCGCTGGCCACCTGATCGATCTTGCCCTCCACTCGGGCCGGGAAACCCTGCTTGGCCTCCCAGCTGTACAACGCCTGGCGGCTCATACCTGCGTGTTTTGCATACTGGCTTACGCTCATCAGACCCATCTTGTTTACTCCCGTTCTGACCTGGCCACCCGCGCAATGTTTCAACCTGCCGGCGGCAAAGTGTCAATCAAAATGTAAAGTGTCAACCGCTTGACACTTTTTCTGTCAACTTGACGCTTTCAGCCCGAAAAGTGTCAATCAAACTGTCAATCAAAATCCCCTATCAACTTGCCACAATCCCTTGCTCTGCGCGGCTTCCGGTGACTCAGCGCCCCAAACTGTCAAGTGTAAAGTGTCAATCAAATTCAAAATTTCATAGCTAGACGCAGAACACGGCGCGCAATGCCCGTGAGATAAAAAAGTGCCAGGAAGGACCCATTTTTTTCTGGGGGGCCCATGGAGGGGTAACTCCATCCGAAAGGTCACCTCATGATCTTCCCTGCACCTGCAGGCCTGAACTAAGAAAACGGCATTGAAGTTGATACTCGCCCCCCACCGCCACCAACAATGGTCTTGCGTTCACCTGTCTTGCTATCAATCAGCGTTAGTTCTATCTGCATCTTACTGTCCTGCATTGTCTGATTGAGCGATGTCATAGCTGACACAAGGTCCTGGTTTAATCCAACTGTATCGCCATGATTGGCGGGCCCGCTGAAGAGCGAGTTAGGATTTTCCTTTGACTGCTGAGGATTGTTGGCATCGAATGTCTCACCTTGTGGGTAGAAAGCTGGTAACCCAGGCATAATTCGCTGTAAATAGTTGCGAGTTTCACGCGGAGCTCTATCCAATCCCAGTTTATCAACCCGGTCTGGCCCCCAGTTATATGCTGCAACGGCTTTCCTTACATCGCCGCCAAATCTTTTCAATTGGTCGGATAGATACCTTGCTGCCGCATCGCTGGACTTGTTGAAGTCCATTCGATCAGAACGATTATTAAGCCCATAATCCCTGCCAGTGGCAGGCATGAATTGGAATGGACCTTCTGCACCCGCTGGTGAAAAAAGTTTTTTCCCCCGTGAAGATTCAGTATCCCAAACTTTATCCAGCAAGCCTGGTGGGAGATTGTGTCGTGTCTCTAGCTGGGACAAACGCTGCTGTTCAGGAGTATTGCCCAACGCACGGTCAAGAGGGTTGATAACATTTTGAGGTGTTGGGAGTGACATTCCCTCTAAATCGGTCCTCAGTTGATCCGCCCGCCAAACCGGCTTGTAATACCCGTTGAGTTTTTTGATTAGGTCTTCCGAGGCGTAACCAATATTTAAATCCATCTGCTCTTTCCATGACAGTGTGTCTTTAAATTGTTTGTCATCCTTCGCCTTACGGAGCAGATCAGCCTGTTTACCTCCTGAATTGAGCGTAAATATTGAACCTACCGTAGCGCTGTCCAGGCCGTGAGACATGATCTGCGTTACCTGATCAACAGACGCCTTTATGGTTTCCGACTGTCCCAACCACGCCTGACCCTTCATCAGCATACCGTCATAGGCGGCACTGATCTGGTTCAGTTGCTGCTTAAACGCCGCCGCGTTCTGCAGATCCTTGCCACTCCAAACAAGGCCATCACGGCGAGCCTGATCCTTCAGTCGCTGCACTTCATTAGTGGTGTTGCGCAGATAGCTGAGCAACTCCGGCGACATATTTAACTTATTGCTAAACAACGCTTGCAGTCCTGGTGATAAGGTCTGCATTTTGCGGTTAATGTCTTCGGTTAATTTTTCAACATCCGCCAGGCCTTCTTTCGTCAGGCTGATATCTATGTCATTCGTTTTAAGGAGGGCAAGAAATGGTTTATTGCGCCCATGGGCTGCGTCATTTGCTTTCTCGAACAAATCGACAACAGAGCTCTCTGCAGCTTCACGGGCGCTGCCGTTTTCAATCATCGCGCCAGTCAGCTCCTGAAAGGCATCAGCCGTCATACTGACGTTTTTGGCTATCGTATCGATGCGATAGCCAGCATTGGCGAATTCAGTCAGATTATTTCTAACGACATTAACCGCGGCAGCAGCACCACCAAGCCCCAATGTTAAGCCACCGACCATTTTCAGCGGCGGGACCAGATCACCGACAAATTGCACACCAGTGCGGGCATTCCGGGCCAACACGTCAAACTGGCCACCTAGTTCCTCTAACTTGTCTCTGGACTCCTGTCCACCCAGCGCCAAACCATCACGTGTCTTATTCAGCAGTGGATTAAGGTTCTTTACTACCTCCTCAATTCGCTGGATAGAAGCCGAGGCTTCGTCTTTTGCTGTCAGCTCAAAATCAAATGAATTACCCATACAATGACCTCAATCTAATTGGCCAGGCGCGTGATATCTTCCAGCGTTAGCGGCTCTACGAATTTATCCAGGGCCACCAGCGCCGCCTTGAGCCCGGCCTGATAACCATTACCGTCGTTATGCAGCATGCTGTATTGGAAGGCCGCCACGTTTTGATCTTCGGTGTCGAGACACTCCCAGCCTGGATAGCTTTTTGCCATGATCCGCTGAGTGAATCGGCTAAGGTGACGAGTGCTGGACTGGAGCTTCTGCATGACTTGCTGATATGGCTTACCTTGCTGAATAAGCCGCAACGCCAGCACAGGATTGCTCTTGGCCTCTTGGCTTACCGCTATCTTGTGGGCGTCAGAATGACTATCGACCGCCGGAATAACATCAACCTCTGCCTGTGACAACCGCTCCAGACGCTGCATATGACGTCCCAGCGAGCCAGTCCCGTATGCTTTTGGTTGGATTGAACATAGATGTTGATAGTTCATAGCGACACCTCAGCGCCACATTAGAGGGAGATCTGCGACTTAAGGCGGTCAATTTCGCCTGCGGGACCTTCTACCTTGCCGTTTACGCGCTTGGCATCACCAGGCAACATCTGACCAGTGGCGCGAATACGATCATTGCGACGAGCCATTGCCTGTGCCACTTCCTGCTTATAATCCTCATCAGCCTGTCGGCGAGCATTAACGTTATCTGGAGTGTTAGGGTTGGAGTCGTTTAGCAGTTGAGTCGTGCGCTCTGCCAGTGCCTTAACTTCGTCCTCGGTGAGTGGCTCTTCCATTTTCTTCAGTGCCTTGGTGGCGCTGATACTGGCAGCACTGTAACCGTTCTTATCGCTGTTCTGCACAGAATAAGTCAGCGCAGTTCGGGCCTTCTCTTCATCGCTCTGGAATTCCCAGGTAGGATCGTTCTCTTCCATGAAGTTCTGCGTGAACTTGGAGAGTGCCTGTGGCGCCGAAGCCAGTTTCGCCTTAATTTTCTTGGATGAGAGGTCAGTATCCTTCAGCAGCCGGATGGCCAGCACCGGGTTAGCTTTCGCTTCGTCAGAAACCGCTACGTTATGTTCACGGCTGTGCTGAGCGGGTTTGGCTACTTTGACCGGCTCATCGTCAACAAACTTGATCTCGGTGTCGTCACCGCCGTTTGCGCCTTTGGCTTTAGCGCTATCGAAAAGGTGTGAAAAGTTGAACATGGATTGTTTTTCCTCGGATATATGGAAGACAAAGAGCTTTGCCTCAGCCTCAAAAAACGTTGGTAGCAGCGTGGACAAACTCATATGTGCCACCGGCTATTCCTTCACTGCCGCATGCTTGCTGATGCCCTGGCGCAAAATGTGCCGCGCCAGTTCCTGAATGCTGGGAGCCGCGCCAACCGTTGATCGCTTGCTCTCCTCTTCCCGTAGACGCTTTAACCCATCAAGAATGGGCTGATCTACAAGGATGGGTCTTTTGTTAACTACTGCCATCTTGGGGCCTCCAGTAACTGTTTGGATGAACAGTACTACGTTTGATGAGGTGACTTTATGATCAATATTTTTAATCGTCAAGATTAATTTTATTTTCTTAATGCAGATGGGATATGCTCAGATTGAGGCTGTATACACGTATACATGCAGGCGTTACCCCTACGCCCCACAACTGTTTACAAGGTTTACGCAGATGGCACAGAAGCAACCAAGCAAGCTGTTTTCGTTCCGGGTTCCCGGCGATGTAGCACAAGAAATTGATGCAGACGTAAGGCGTTCGGGAAAAGATAAATCCGCATGGCTGCTCAGCGCCGTGCTGGAGGCGTTAGGCAAGCAGGATGGCTACTGTTCGCCTGAATCACGTCTTGAGATGCTCATAGGCAAAATGGAAGGGTTACTGCATGGTGTTGTGGGTTCGGACAACAAAGCACTGAGTCTCCCCCTGCCGATCAACGAACCGGCGTTAACCGCAAAGGAAGTCATTGCTCAGATGGTCGAAGAGTCCAGACGGCTTGGTATCCAGTCTAGCAATAAAACGATTATTGCCAGGTTAAACGAATTGGGACTTCGGCCGGCCCGCAGTGGCGTTTGGACCACCAGCACAGTTGATAACATGAAGCGCAGAATGAAGAATTCTGGGTAAAGCCACTATGCAGTGGCTTAATAATTGTCCTTGTCTGGAGACCCAGAGTAAATCATTATTTATTGGCTAGGGCACTCTGGTAAGCTAAGTAAATTATTAGGTTGCTCACCATCGTTTTGAGTTTTGATATACTTATTGCCTGCAGCACTGGTAGCAACAATCACCTTAACTTTGTGAATTCCTGTCCCTACGTAAAAACTCCATTTCCCAGACTCGATTCCCTCAATAGCGGATTCTTGAGTAATCTTCCAACGCTCAGTAGGTGAGTTAAGCCCTCCAATATGAGTAATTCTCTCATGTGCGCTTTGCCTGTTACTTTTATTGATGCAAAGAATCTGATGCTCAGACATATCAATTTCCTTCTTAACCATTTAAATAATATAAAAAATTCTTTTTATGCTGCATATCTACAAACGCAGCAATGGTCATGAGTTAATTTTTCTGAACGCAAAATAACAATAGCAATGAAATAATTTCAATTAAAACAATATGTAGCCATATGAACACTCTATTAACTCAGCATATCCAGTATGCATAATTTACATTTCATTTCCATATGCAAGAATATTATTATATCAATGGAAACGAAATCTATGCTATTTGGCACGAAACAATTACTGAAAAATCAAATGATAACGAGATAATACCATGAAGAAACTAATTAAATACACATTACTCTCCTCAGTGTTGTTCGCATCCTTTGCACACGCACAATGGCTTACTCAAGTAGATGACGATCTTTTTACTGGTGGCAAAAAAGCGACCTTGATAGGAGACTTGCAGGGTGCTGATTCCGCATTGATTTTTGACTGTACGAAACAAAAACTAACCATATCCTATGCAGAAAGATATGGGGAGCAAGAACCCGTATCCGCTACCCCATTCAATCTGATTGTGAAAGTAGATTCTGGTGATGCCCATAAAATGGATGCTCAATCTAAGAGGCGTAACAGTAAATACCTTGAAGTTTCATCCGATGACAGAGAACAGATAGAGCCAATACTCAAAAGCCTGCTACAAGCCAAAAACAAGGTTCTCGTTGGACTGGAGACCAAAGACGGTGGTAATCAATTCTCAGCATCGGGTAGTGTCGCTGGCTCAACAAGATCTGCCGACCAGTTTATTAAAGCATGTGAACTGAAAATTTAAGACATTCGTAGCTGGATGGGGCATTTCAGCCAAAAAAATTGCCACATCCAGCCATAGAAACCAATTCAATCATACTTTCTATATTTTATATCGACAAATAATCACAGCTCAGGAATAAATCCTTCATCTTTCAATGAGTTGATGACCCCACGGATAAGGTAAGAATTTGAAAACTTTGCTGTATATGTTCGAGCACCAGGTTCAACAGGTTGTAGAAGACCACGCTCAACCAATTTACCGATTTGATAAGTGATCTGTGCAGACTTCATCCCCGGCAAAGCCTCCCTTAAGTCACCAGCCCTGACAGTCCCCATACCTACGGTTCGTTTTAAAACCTGAGTCTCTATTTCATTGATAAGCCCTCGACCTTGGGAAAAATCGATAGCAGGGTATAGAATTTTTGAGCTAAGAAACTGATGGTTGGTCAGTTGGTCAACTTTCTTCAGCTCGGACGATATACCCGCCAGAACGTACAAGCACCAGTTTTCCAGGCCCTGTTCCGTTCCAGTATCCGCTTCTGCAAGCATTGAGTAATAGCGTTCTCTGTCATTGCAAAACACAGCCGTAGGATTCAACACGCGGCCACCAGCCTGGACGTTGAAACCATATTTGATCAGCAAGGCGTACGTGAGTAGTCGAACAGTCCTGCCATTACCATTGCCGAATGGGTGCACCCAACCAAATCGGTGATGTGCCAAAGCTATCTTCATCAGGTCATACTTTGGTCTGTCTTGGCGATTGATGAATTCCGTCAGCTCTTGCATGTAGCCAGCAACATGGATGAAGTCTGGGGGCAGATGCTCTGATTGCGCAATGCTCACACCATGCTGCCGATAAGCTCCTGGAGTTCTATCCCCTTCCCGTTCCAATCCGACAACGGCTATCGCATGTAGCTCGCGAACAAAATGCTCGGTAATATCGTCACCAGATTTAAGGTGTTCATCAATGAAGTTCATCGCATTTTCAATGTTACCGATCTCTTTGAGCTGGTCGCTGGAAGACTCCGTGCCATCGACCTTACTTTCCACATAATCTGCTAAGGTTGTATGGTTCCCCTCAATACGGGCGGACCCCAGACTCTCGAGCATGTGGAAAACGGCCTTCAACTGTACAAAAAGCAATGGGTGCACATCGGTTTCAAGACGTAAATGGCGTAAAAGCTCAAGTTCAGTTAATACATCAACTAAAGGAGAGTCAAAGCTAGGGTTGAGCAAGTTGAGATCAAAGTGTGTGAATTGCGGCATCGAAGTTAACCTATCTTAACTAGTAGTTAAATACTATCTCAAAAAACCAATAAAAAGCAGTTAAATAACAATAATATTGAAAAAACACCACTGTTCAACATCTCAAAAACCACCAGTTAGGTAACTCAAATATGCTTACTGAACAAATTTAAACACTGGTTAGATGAACAGCTAAATCACCACTTGTTAACTAAGTGTTAAATATGGTTAATGCGATTTTGTACCCCCTGGTTACCAATATCGAGTAGCCTGGCAACGGACTACAGTTTCCCATTCTCACCCTACAACTACCTACCTCGATAGTTCACAATATAGCCCTTCCCGTATAAAAAAATAAAATTATGCGTTTAACTGTCCACCTATCCACTTTCCTTATTTTTATCAATTAAATCATGATATTGATAGGTGGTCAGTTAATTTTTAAGTGTCCGTAAGTCTCCACTCCAACTCACCACCCTTTTTCAAAATAGGTGGAGAGGTGGATACTTAGTGGAGAGTTGAAATTAAACTATCCACCCACTAACCATATGTTTTTAAACATATAATTTACTAGGTGGACAGAGGTGGATACTTATCTAATAACTTCTACTCCGTACCCCCTGTTGCTGCTGGCAGCCATTCCTCCGCATCGTCGCTCAAACTGACATTGGACCGAATGTTCCCCTTGGTGCTTTTCTTCCTGAGATACTCCTTCCCATACTCAGCCATTGCGCCAGGCATATCCGTACCAAATCGGGTTAGGGACACAGGTTTGTTCAACCCGTTGCTCTGCATATACGCCATGTAGGCGTGATAAAGATACTTGCGGGGGCTGAACGGGATCACGCTGGCGTTACCGACAAACATGCCATCACACTGCACAGAGGCCATCAGATAGCCGCAGAAGTCCACCAGCGAATCACCCTCACGCTTGATAGCCAATGCCTCTTCTGATTTCTGCTGCTCGAACAACAGCCGTTTGGCCTCGCCCTGGTCAGCAAACCGGGTCAACAGGTGACGAATGATGACGGCCAGCTCCTCTTCAATTTTTTCTGCCAACATCGGATCACGGTCATTCTCCGGCACAACCTCGGCAAAATTGAAGATAACCCGCCTCCTGCTGATCCCCCCGCTGCGGTCGCTAAAACTCATGGCATTGTTGTTGACTGCCAAAATTACCGCAGGGATGCGAGTGGAGTAAGGCGCTTTGTGTTTGGGATCGATGGCAACCTTGTCGCCGCCAGTGATCGCCTTGATACCTGCCCCGTCACCGGCGTAACGAGACATATCCGGCATGATGATCAGCGAATAGCCCACCACCAGCGCCCTCTCCCTTGGGTTCTCTAATGCCGCCATGCTGGCCGAAACGGTATTAGCCTTGCCTGCCAACATGGTGCAGATCTCCGCCAGCACGCTCTTACCGCTACCACCAGGACCGGTTATCTCAAGGAATAGCTGCCAGTCATAGCGGTTGGCCATCACCATATACAGCGCCGATAGCACTCGATCGGCCTTACGGGCATTACCGCCAGTGGAACGGGTGAGCCACTTCCAGAAGTTCGGCGCATGACTTGCCAGTGTTTCCCCTGCCTCCGCTTGGTTGAACTCGACACCACTGGCGATCAGCAACCAATCTTCACGGCGATGCGATCGGAACTCCCCAACTTTGGTATCAAATACACCATTGCTGAACCCGATCAAGTTGCGAGCAGTATTACCCATCAGCGGCAGGCTCAGTTTCATCGTATCTACGGCCGACTTAATGCCGTTCTGAGAGTAGGAGATCTCAGACTCGATGAAGATGGCGGCCATTTCCCTCTGCAGTTCTTTGTCAGGTACTGGCTTCCAGATCACGCCATCGTAATGGTGAACAGTGTCAGAATCGCCATGTATGGCCAAAGCCCCATCATAGCGAGCCAATAAAACCTCACCGCGCTGGCTGGCGCCCATTTGATTTAAAGCTGGTGTTACCGCCGGCTCAACAGCTGGGGGGATAGCGTTGAAGATACGGTTAATACGAGCGGCATCCGCCAGCACGCCCACCAGCTCTTCCCGGCTGATAAATTCCAGCACAACTGCTTCACGCTTTTCTCTGGCTGCCTCGGGGGCCTTAGCAGAATAGAAGCCGTTATCGGTCAACCACTCAGGCGTTACATTACCGACAGCAAATGAACGCAATTTGACAGCTAGATTGCTAATAGCAGTATTATCCTGGGAACGTAGCTGCGCAGCTTCCGCCTCTTCCATTTCAATCGGTCTACCAACTACCCAACGGTAAACACAAGAAAACAGGGCATCAGGCCACTGATTGATATTCACCTTCTTCGCGTTGCTCATGCCTGCGCCCCCTTGACCATAATGAATTTACCGATCAACGGGTGGAACCAGTATTTACTGCCGTATTTGCGCTTTGCACCGCGGATCACTAACAACGCTGCCTCGCGGAATTTGGCTTCATGCACAATGTGACCGCTCCCCTGCTTCACAATCATCACGCCACAGTTACGCGCCAGTTCTTCCGCCTTGCTGGTAGATAGGCCCATTTCTGCCGCCAGCGTTGTTAGTGGCGCCATGCCTTCCGGCATATCACCTTTACGCTGCATCGCCGACAATGCCAGCTCAAGCGCTTCTACGCGCTTTTCCAGTTCGTTGAACTTCACTTGGCTGATCATTATTTTCCCTCCCGAATCCGGTAAGAGATCGATGCCTCTGCGTGTTTTGCTCCCAACGCCAACCGGGAAATCGTGCTTAGCATGTCGCCTAGTTTGAGCATGTCCTTCTTGGATTGCTCAGGGGTGTAATTCTCGTTTTCCGCAGCCCAAAACATGATGTTGCCAATGGCATCAACCCCTTCAAGGATGGTTTCTGAGGTCCCCGCTGCTGCTATCTTCAACTCTGCTGCTTCAGCCAAAGTCATCTTTGTGCAATCGTTGATCAACCAGTAAGCGTCTTTATGCATGGCTACGCTCCTCCACGCATTTACGAGCTGTTTGCAAAACGATATCCATCAGATGTAGAGCAAGATCTTCTTCCACTTCACTACTATGGAGATATAAGGCTGCACTGGTAAGTGCGGCTATCTTGTTAAGGGCATCAATAGCCTCAAGGCGTTTTTGCTCACACATAGTTCACCTCCTGAACTGATGCGCTATCGAATTCCCAACCACTGCGGGTGGCATAGTCAAAGAAGGCAACACGACAAGGGGGTTGAGTGCGGATTTTTGCGGCAAATATCAGATCCCAACCAGGGAATGCATTACGCGCGGCCGCTTCTGTATCGGCATCAAAGCGCAGCACAACCGGTGCACATTCGGGTGTATGGTCTGGGGTAGCCAGGAACAGGAATGTAAATTTAGAGCGAGTTTGGGTAGACTTGATGTCAGCCATGATCGTTACCTCGTATAACGGTTTGGTGAGACGCCTCGGCAGTGTTACAGCACTCCGGGGCGTTGCCTTTTCATTCATGTGCATGTAATGTGTAATTACACATAAACACATTACATCTGGTGTACTGAACGTGTCAACACACAAAAATGAAAGACGTGGGAATCCGCCATTCCAATTTCGGTTAGATCCTGAACTACGTGATTCGATGGAAGAAGCACAGCGGCAAGATGGTGATGAATCACTTGCTGCCTGGATTAAGCGCATTATCCGCAAGGAGCTACAGCAACGTGGCATCGAGCCAAAGGGCTGATAGTTGACCAGATCCGCCAGCATGCTATGCTGAGTTAGCTTAAGTTTTGTGCTTTGACATTGGCGGCCCTGCAAGGCCGCTTTTGTTTTATCTGACATACCCCACCTCACGCCGCTTTGCCAATTTTTGACTTTGGCTGCAACTTCAACCATTCCTGAACCTCAGAATGTATCCAGCCCACAGATCGCCCACCGAGCTGGCGTCGTGTTGGAAACATGCCTTTCTTTTCCAGGTTGTAGCGTTGCATTCGGCAGAGGCCGGTAATTTTTCTGCATTCCGGTTCACGGATTATGCGGTCAGTCATGGATTGCTGATTGTCCATACAAAAACACCCTCGTATACTGTTGTAAACGAGGGCATTATTTATTCATTAAAAAATGCTTGCGACGGTAGAAATCTAAATTATTTCATACTGGTAAATATTCATTTTAATTTCCTATTTAGAAATTTCTCTTCTTATTTTTTCTATAGACTCATAAGCCATCAATTTTTCTACGAATGGTTTAACTGTCTGAGGTATGGCATAACTATCTCGTTCACCATCAGGGAACAATGCAACAGCCATTACACCATGAGGTATAATTAACTTGTTGATGTTAGCCCATATAGTTAGATCAACGTATGCTAATACTTTATATTCAACTATTTTTTTCTTAACAACATCCCAACTACTGCTCATACCTATTTCAACTGAATTAACGCCTAGTTCTTTTCTCCATATTGGCAACAACCTTTTAAAATCATCAATTAGTATCTCATCTGGCGTATTTAAATCCACTTCCAAATATAATTCATGATTAGAGATCATATTGATTGAATCTGTTAGCCTGGCCATCAATAGACCGTGATTTTCATCACCAGAATTTAATATTTCAGTTGTTTCATCCTCACTAATTATTAGTGGCTTTCCCTTTCTGTCACCGAATTCATCATTTTCTTCAGCGAGGCACATAACGGTATATCTTCTAAGTCCACTTATACCGTAACCGTAACTTAATCTGTTTGATTTATCTATATTTTTTTGATATCTATCATGAAAATCCTTACCACCATTAAAGTTATAATACTCCTCTGGCATCTCTATATCGTGCTCATCAAAAGGATCCTCACAATCATATTGAATTGGGAGATTCACTCCGTGTTCCAAGTAATAAGTGCTTAATTCATAATCCCAATTACTTTCAAGTGACTCTACGAATGGATACTTCCTTCTGTGAATCTGTCTAAATAAATCTTTATCAGATAGAGTTGAAAGAACTTCGTACTTTTCAAGATTAAACTCTTTAGGTAAGTCTTTTTTACTGTTAATTCTCTTCATTTTCTCACCTGCAATAATATAACGTTTTCATGTTCGCCAGCGAGCAAGGATAAGCGCTCACACCACATATTCAGGGCCACCAGCTTTTCAGGCATGTACTGGCTGAGGTTATAAACCGCCATAACGCCGGGCATGGTGTGGCCCAATAGTTGTTCAACTACGTGCGGAGCAATACCCAGATCATTCAACTTTGTTGCGAACGTGCGCCTAATATCGTGCAATGACCATGATTCCGCGTGCCCAAGTCGTTTCCACACCAGACGGCCCCAGGCGCTGACAGCGCTTGATTGCTTTAACTCTCCCAGCAATAAACCACTGTCTTTATTTTGGCTATGCAGCTCCGCAATGAATGGCTGCATTTCATCCGGCACCGGCCGCAATATTTTTGCGCCTCCCTTGCTGTGTTCCTTGGGTACCGTCCAAACCCACTTTTTTAGATCCCACTCAGCCCAGGTAGAGAGCCTCACCTCTTGAGAGCGGCACCCAAACACCACCAGCAAGCGCAGCAGGGCGGCGTAGTACGGTTTAAACTTCATTTGCTGGCAAGCCAGCCAGATCTGGCCTATCTCATCGTCTGTGTGGTCCCTGTCGCCTTTATCCTGCTTACTGCCTACATCGGGTATGGTTAGGTCGTCCAGAGCGTTGCTGATGGCATAGCGGCGCACTCGGCAGAATTTGAGAGCCTGCTTACACATCTGAAAAACGTAGCCAGTGGCCACAGGAGCGTTTTTCTTTGCCCGGTCGAAGCATTCCAACCAATAACGGGTTTCACACTGCGAGAGTGGCATAGCGCCGATGTATGGGTATATATGCTTTTCGAGCTGGGCTTTGTGGCGCTCAACGTTGGCGCGATTATCTTCAGCGTACTCAGTGATCCAGTATTGAAGGGCGTCTTTCACCGTCACCGGCTTGAGGGATGTTGCTGCAGTGAGATTTAATTGGTGCTTTGGGTCTTTGCTTTCGGCCAACCAGGCGCGGCACTGATCCCGTCTATCTCTGGCCAGTTTCAGGCTCATGTCTGGGTAGTTACCAAGCTTCAGGCGCTCCAGTTTTGCCCCACGACCACCGATGCGGTAAGCAAATACCCAGCTTATTACCCCGGATTTTGATACCCGGATGCTCAAGCCGTCGCCGTCTGCTATCAAAATTTCTTTTTCTCGGGAACCATCGAGCAACGCCCGGATCTTCCTGTCACTTAGCTTGTTAGTTCCAGCCATTACACCGCCCAAAAACTCAGTTCATATCTTCCACGTGATACACCACGTGATACACCGTCAAGTGTATGAGCATGTACCATCATATACAAGGATGCGCAAAGAAAGACAATTATCCCTTACATTTCAATAAGGTGACACAACAAGCATGTACCAAGATTTACATCGGTATACTATGCTTTTCATAATACGGCATGAACTGATACTAGTCAGTTAACGTGTTGAAAAGGCGCTTTATCTCATTTGATAAGCGCCTTTTTCTTTTTCTGGCCTGTGCCTACATTGACGGGGCTTTACGCGGAATGCGCTTATCAATATATCCGGCAATGAAATAGCACATACCCGCCACGCCCGCGATCATCACGTAGCGCTTCCACCCGTCCAACTCCACACCCAGGCTATCCAGCCCGCTCAACACCACAAACACCAGCAGACCCAAGATAACCGATGCTCTGCCTGTCCAGGTTGGTGAGGGTGTAAATAAACGCCTTACCCAATAGGGCCTCATAGGGCTTCCTTCTTACTTGCGACGGAGTCACCAATCGATGAAGGATACTCTCACGTTTTAATCAGGGCGACAAAGCACGACATCGGCGCGGCGGATTACAACCATAAAAAAGGCCGGAAACCCGGCCCTCTTGTTGTGACGACAGTAAATTACTCGGTCGCTTTGTTCTTGAGGCTTTCCGCCCCTTGCTTGGTCTTATCCCAAGCCTTCTCCGTACCCTGTTTGGTGGAGTGCCAGGCCTTTTGCGAGCCTTCGCTCACTTTGCTGCCGACGCTGTCGCTCTTGCCTTCGGCGGCGTGCTTGGCTTTCAGCTTCAGCTCTTCACCCTTGTCCTGAGACTGGTGCAGCTTTTCTTTGGCGGTATCCGCCCCTTTGTGCGCTTCGGCAACGACCTCGTTGCTGGCATGAGTGGCGGTGTCGGTCGCGGTCTCAGCGGCGAACACCGGGGAAGCGAGCAGCAGTGCAGACAAGGCAATGATTGATTTCTTCATAAGTCCCTCTTTTCTCAGATACGTGCCATTCATCATGAAATAAGATGGCACATAACACCGTGTAAGAAACCTAAGAATAGTACGAAACTCAAAAACACCCACACAAAACTTCAACCAGAAAATAGTTATTAACTTTTTATGCTATCAACACCCAACGACCGCGCAATGGCACGAAAAAGTTAAATTTTTTCTGTCACAAAACTATAATTTGTACGATTTCTTAACAAGCATTAACAGGGATGGATTCTATGGTTGCCGCGATCATTATCGGCATTTTCATCGTCAGCTTCCTCTACGCGCACTCCCGCGGCAAAGAGAAGCAAAAGTTTACCCGTCAACTGTTCGATCACTCCACGTTTATGGGGCCGATCAACATGTTTATGACCGGTTTCTCCCGTTTGCCCGCCAAACAGCCCTATTTCGACGAAAAAGGCTTCCCGGAGCTGCAGACGCTGACCGACAACTGGCAGGTGATCCGCGAAGAAGCGGTGCGCCTGCAGGATCACATCAAAAAGGCGCAGTCGCACAACGATGCCGGCTTCAACACCTTCTTCAAACGCGGCTGGAAGCGTTTCTATCTAAAATGGTACAGCGACAGCCACCCTTCGGCGCAGACGCTGTGCCCGCAAACCGTCGAGCTGCTCAACCGCATTCCGTCGGTCAAGGCGGCGATGTTCGCCGAGCTGCCGCCCGGCAGCCATTTGGGTAAACACCGCGACCCTTACGCCGGCTCGGTGCGCTATCACCTGGGGCTGATGACCCCCAACGACGATCGCTGCTTCATCGAAGTGGATGGCGAACAGCACAGCTGGCGCGACGGCGAGGCGGTGATCTTCGACGAAACCTACGTGCACTGGGCACAGAACGCCACCGACCAGACGCGTATCATTCTGTTTTGCGACGTCGAGCGGCCGATGAAGTGGCGCTGGGCGCAGGCGGTCAACCACTGGGTCGGCTCTACGCTGATGTCGGCGGCCAGCTCGCCGAACGACGACCAGGACCGCACCGGCGGCATCAACCGCATTTTCAAATACGTCAACGCGGTGCGCGATGCCGGCCAGCGCCTGAAAGCGCGCAACCGCCGCGGTTACTACCTGCTGAAATGGCTGGTGATCGCTGCAATCTTCGCCGCGATTATCATTCCCAGCCTATAAAACGCGCCAATCTTCAACTTAGGGGCAACGCGAATGAGAATATTCGCATGCCCCTCTTCCTCTGTACCCCGTACCCTGTGCTAGCATAAGCATTCCTAGAGCCGCCTCCGCTGGCCAACAGCTATCCCTCCGAAGCCTGATAGCAGCGCAAACCGCCCTTCGAATGTAAATGTTTAGTCAATTATGGAATTCCGACTAAACCCTGGTCGTGCCCGGGTGTCTGAGTGGTCGTATCGCTATCGAGTGGAACCTTTATGCGTTACAGCTTGCTGCCCCTTTTAACGTATAAAACGAGTTTCTATGAAATCAGCCAAAGCATTTCAACTGGCCTTGCTGCACCCGCGCTACTGGCTCACCTGGTTCGGCCTCGCCCTGCTGTTCCTGTTGGTCCAGCTCCCCTACCCGTTGCTCTACCGGCTGGGGGTGTGGATGGGGCGTACTTCGATGCGTTTTCTCAAGCGCCGCGTCACCATCACCCGTCGCAACCTCGAGCTGTGCTTCCCCGAGATGGACGAAGCGCAGCGCGAGCGCAAAGTGGTGGGCAACTTCGAATCCCTCGGCATGGGCCTGTTGGAAACCGGCATGGCTTGGTTCTGGCCGGATAAACGCGTCAAGCGCTGGTTCAACGTCTCCGGCATCAACCACCTCAACATGGCGCAGCGCGACGATCGCGGCGTACTGGTGATCGGCGTGCACTTTATGTCGCTGGAGCTGGGCGGCCGGGCGATGGGCCTGTGCCAGCCGATGATGGCGATGTACCGCCCGCACAACAACAAGGCGATGGAGTGGGCCCAGACCAAGGGCCGCATGCGCTCCAACAAGGCGATGATCGATCGCAAGGATCTGCGCGGCATGGTGCACGCACTTAAGCGCGGCGAGGCGGTGTGGTTCGCCCCGGATCAGGACTATGGACCGCGCGGCAGCGTATTCGCTCCGCTGTTCGCTGTCGATCAGGCCGCGACCACCAGCGGCACCTTTATGCTGGCGCGCATGGCCAACCCGGCGCTGGTGCCGGTGGTGCTGATCCGCCGTGAAGGTGGCCGCGGCTACGACCTGTTGATACAGCCGGCCCTGGAAGACTATCCGCTCAGCGACGAGCAGGCGGCGGCGGCTTACATGAACAAAGTGATCGAAAAAGAGATCATGCGGGCACCGGAGCAATATCTGTGGCTGCACCGCCGCTTCAAAACCCGGCCGGTCGGCGCGCCGTCGCTGTACTGACCCTTTTTTCCAGCCCGGCCGACGCCGGGCTTTTTTGTGTGCAGCGTTTAAAAATCTGCGGCTCAAGATCCCGCTTTCCTGTAATCTCCTTCTTTACCCGCACAGGAAAGGAAATGATGAAAGCTCAAGTCCGCATTGCTCTGGTCGGTGATTACAATCCGCAGGTCGTGGCCCATCAGGCCATCCCCGTGGCGCTCCAGCTCACCGCCGCCCACCTCGATATCGACGTGCAGCCCCAGTGGCTCCCCACCGAAACCCTGACTACCCCCGAAGTGCTGCAAGATTTCGACGCCATCTGGGTGGTGCCGGGCAGCCCGTATCGCTACGACGACGGCGCCTTTATGGCGATCCGCCATGCGCGGGAAAACGACGTGCCGTTTCTCGGCTCCTGCGGCGGTTTTCAATACGCCATCGTCGAGTACGCCCGCAACGTGATGGGCTGGCACGACGCCGGCCATGCGGAAACCGACAGCGGTGGCCGGCTGGTGATCGCTCCGCTGAGCTGCTCGCTGGTGGAAAAAACCGGCGACATCGTTTTCCGGCCTGACACCCGCGTCGCGCGGGCCTACGGCAGTCTGAACACCCATGAAGGCTACCACTGCAACTTCGGCGTCAATCCGGAATTCGTCGCCGATTTGCAGCGTTATCCGCTGATCATCAGCGGCCACGACACCGAAGGCGACGTACGCGCCATCGAACTGCCGGCTCACCGTTTTTACGCCGCTACGCTGTTCCAGTCGGAACGCGCCGCGCTGCGCGGCGAGCTTTCGCCGCTGGTGGTGGAGCTGGTGAAAACCGCCGCCAGTTAACTCGCTCTTTCCTCCCCGCATACCGGGAGTGCTGCGGCGCAGCGAGACACCGTTCGCGTTGCGCCTTTTCACGCCGTATATCAATCAGCGACAACACCTTTCATTATTATCTCGTTAAAGTTAATCAATTAATTATCCAATAACGGATCATTCATCTCAGTTTAATTTAATCGTCATACTAACATGGCCGCTAACAGCAACATTAACGATTAAAGAAATACATAAAGTGGCAATAAACGTGATTTTCATTATTTTCCTTATAATAATATAAGATAAGAAATTCTTTATAATTTTTATGATTCAGCCTGTTACCCCTTCCTGAGAAGTGAAAGCTCATATTCACCCCAATAACGGCCCCATCCTCTGCAATCAGTTATCGCCATACCCACCTTACACGCACAAACAAAAAAAAGGCTAATAAACAAAGTCATAAACAAAACCGGGTTCACTGCGCTCCCCGTAAAAGCAGCAATCCACGATGGGCAGCCTATAAAAAAACAGCAAGAAAATCAGATTACAAATAAATGATTTCGAAATAATTAATTAAATAACAAATACAAATATGATAATTTAATGAAACCATTAAAAATATTTAATGTAAAACCAGGCTAATTTAACAACCACCTTTTATAATGTTCGAGTGCCTGGCTACGACTCACTTTATTTAATTCGCTTAATTCCTTATTTTTGGAGGTGGTTCCGTGTCCGCTTATTCCCTGACGACCGTGCAACAAGCCGTGTGGCTAGACCAATCTTTAAACCCCGATATCCCCTTATATAACATTGGGTGTTTGTGGCGCGTAGAGCGCGAGATTTCGTTGCCACTGTTTCAAGAGGCCATACGGCAAATACAGCAACAACATGATGCGCTGCAAACCACGCTGAAAGAAACGCCGCAAGGCATTACTCAGGAAACCCGCGACCGGGCCTATATCGACTTGCACTACCATGATTTTTCGCGCAGACAAGATGCCGTCGGCCAGGCGGAAGCACACCTTCGTTCTCAATTCCTGCAGCCTTATTCACTGTATGACAGCCAGCTCTGGCGCTGTCACCTGGCCAAAGTCGGCGAATCCAGCACGCTATGGCTGCTTGCTTCCCATCACCTGATTGCGGACGGCACCTCAATTTCCCTGCTGAGCAAAATGATCATGGAGCGTTATAAGCAATTAAAAATAGGGAAAAAAAACGAAGTCACCCGCTCACGTTACCAAGACTTCGTCACCAGCGATCGAACCTATCAGCAATCGCCACGCTACGAGCGCGATCGTGATTTTTGGTTGGAACGTTTCACCAACGCCCCCCCCTCCATGCTGGAGCGCCGCCAAAATCACTGTGAGCAGCAAACCTACCCCAGCAGCCAGATAATCAAGCGGTTGCCACGCGAGCGTTTCCTTCAGTTGGAGCAATACGCCGCCGCACAGGGCGGTTCTGCGATGCATTTTTTGAGCGCTCTGCTCGCCACGTGGTTCTCCCGGATTTGGCAAACCGATCAATTCACGCTGGGCGTGCCGGTACATAACCGCAGTACCGCCGAGCATAAGCAAACGCTGGGCATGTTTTCCTCGATGATCCCACTGCGCATCACGGTCGATTCGCAGCAACCCTTCGGTCACTTACTGCGGCAAATCGGCAGCGAGCTGCGTCAGTGTTATCGCCACCAACGTTTCCCCATTGCCGAACTCAACCGCCATCTGAATCTGCATCAGCAGGGGCGGCGCCAGCTGTTCGACATCAGCTTTTCGCTGGAGGTTTTTCCGACTGACATCGAACTGGAAGGCTGCCAGTTCAAGGTTGAAAACCTGCACCACGGTCAGGAACAGCTGCCCCTCGGCATCTACCTGCGCCATTACCATCCGAATGACGATCCGCTGCTGGAGTTCAACCTCAATCAGGCCTGGTTCAGTCAAGAAGACGGTGAACGCATCGCCGCACGCATACTGCACCTACTGGACACGCTGCTGGACGGCGATCCGGCGCTGCCGCTGGCGCAGTTATCGCTGCTGTTGCCGCAGGAAAGAGAGCAAATCTTCCATCAATGGAATGACACCCGACAAACATGGGCAGACATGCCGCAAGGCATACATCAATTCCTGGAACGGCAGGCTGTGCTGACGCCGCAGGCGCCGGCGCTGTGCTACGAAAACCACGAAATCAGTTATCAACAGCTGAATCAGCGGGCCAATCGATTGGCCGCCTTTCTACGGCTGCAGGGCTTACAGCCTGACGATCGCATCGCAGTATGCGTCAGCCGCAGCCCGGAGATGGTGATTGCCCTGTACGCCATCCTAAAGGCGGGCGCCGCCTATGTTCCGCTCGATCCCGACTATCCACAGGACCGCCTGCGCCACATGCTGGAAGATTGCGGCGCCAAATTCGTTTTAATCGACGATGGTGGCGAACAGGCGCTGCATCCGTTGCGGGATATCGCCGTGCCACGGTTACATCTGCAGCGTGAAAGCTACCTGTGGCGACAAGCGTCGGATGATAACCCACCGCCGCTGACCGCCGAGCTGCAGCGCTGCCTGGCTTACGTGATCTACACTTCCGGTTCAACGGGAAAACCCAAAGGGGTAATGAACGAACACCGCGGGGTGATCAACCGTTTACTGTGGATGCAGCAGGCTTACCCGTTGACGCCGGAGGATGTCGTGCTGCAGAAAACGCCGTTCAGCTTCGACGTCTCGGTCTGGGAGTTTTTCTGGCCGATGATGGTCGGCGCCCGGCTGGCCATCGCCAAACCGGGCGGTCACCAGGAACCGGATTATCTCAGCGCCTGCATCGCACAACATGGCGTCACCACGCTGCATTTCGTCCCCTCGATGTTGCAGCTGTTTTTACGTCACGGCGATATGGCGCAATGTGCCTCCCTGAAACGCATTATGTGCAGCGGCGAAGCATTGCCGCTCGCCACGGTACAACGCTGCCTGCAGCAGTTGCCGCAGGCAGAACTGCACAATCTCTACGGCCCGACAGAAGCAGCCGTTGACGTTTCCAGCTGGCAATGCCTGCCCGATGATCCACGTCCCTTGGTACCGATCGGTAAACCGATTGCCAATACCCAGCTCCACATTCTGGATGATCAACTGCAGCCATTACCGCCTGGCATCGCCGGCGAATTGCATATCGGCGGTATTCAGGTTGCTCGCGGCTATCTGAACCGCGCAGAGCTGAGCGCCGAGCGATTTATCGCCGATCCCTTCAGCCCTGAGCCGCAGGCTCGCCTGTATAAAACCGGCGATCTGGCCCGCTGGCTGCCGGATGGCAACATTGAGTATCTGGGCAGAAACGATTTCCAGGTCAAAATCCACGGCCTGCGTATTGAATTAGGCGAAATCGAACAGCAGCTCAGACAATGTCCGGGCGTTGAAGATGCGGCCATTCTGGCGCGGGAAGATGAGAGCGGCGGCAAGCGCCTGATAGCCTATGTCGTCGCCCCTGTGCAGGGTGCCGGCGCCACCGAATGGCGTCGGCAGTTGCAGCAGCACCTGCCGGACTTTATGGTGCCGTCCTGCTTTGTCCGGCTGGATACTTTCCCGCTGTCCCCCAACGGGAAGCTGGATCGCAAGGCTTTACCGGCACCTGCCAACATGCAGGAAACCGCCGCTTATGAGGCCCCGCAAGGCGAGCTGGAACTGCAGCTTGCCGAACTGTGGAGCGAACTGCTCGGCACAACGCGCATTGGCCGTGACGATGACTTCTTCGCGCTGGGCGGCCATTCGCTGCATGCCATTCAGCTGCTGGTCAAACTCAAGCGATATGGGCATTCGTTAGGCATTAAAACGCTGTTTGCTCACCCGACGCTGCGCGGCCAAGCCCGTGTTATCACCGACGGCGTACCCGCAATGGCTCCTGTCACCTCCGAGCCCCTGCAGCAGCTGTTGACGCGTCTGAATCAGGCCAGTTTCACCTTTAAACAGGTAGAGCGCCTGAACCATGCTATCAGCCCCGACAGCGTCTGGATGATCCACCCTGCCGTCACCGGTTGCGATGTTTACCGCGATTTGGCGAACTATTTGGAGAAGGATTTCCAAGTCTTAGGCATCAACAATTACAACCTGTTCCAGCAGCCGCACAT
Organism: Serratia sp. CY44782; assembly: GCF_052168715.1. NCBI lineage: Bacteria > Pseudomonadati > Pseudomonadota > Gammaproteobacteria > Enterobacterales > Yersiniaceae > Serratia > Serratia sp. CY44782. The sequence goes on along the minus strand of NZ_JBJNME010000007.1, from coordinate 86,442 downwards.
CACCTCACTGCGCGAGCTGGCGTCGTATTACCTCGGCCATATGCGGCTGTCGCCGGCGCGCCCCGTGCGTCTGTTGGGTTGGTCGCTAGGAGGGCTGATCGCCCTGGAGATGGCAGCTCAACTGGAAAGCCAAGGCTATCGCGACATCCAGCTGTTCCTGCTTGACACTTTCTACCGAACCCCGTTCCAAATCCGCAGCGAGCCGGGCATGCTGGCGGCGATGCTGGCCATGCTGGGCATTGACGGCGAGGCCGCAGAGCGGGCGTTAAAGGCAGAGCCGACGGAGCTGGCATTGGCGAAGCAAACGCTCAGCGCACCGTTGCAACATGCCCGCATCACGCTGTTCAAAGCGACCGAAGATGCAAACCTGAATATCACCGGCCTGGGCGATGAACGGGAACTGCTGGCGATTGCCGACAATGGCCTGTCGGCAATCAGCCAACATCTGCAGGTGCATCCGCTGGCCTGCAACCATCACTCTATTATCTTCAGCCACGAGGAAATAGGGCGCGCCTTGCGACAGTCGTCGCGCACACCGGCGATGCTCGGCAATCTTCCCTGACGCTATACGGTCTGCGGCGTTGTTCGCTGCAGACCGCCCCCTACCACATCAACCGGCCGATCAGCGGCGCGGCCACCACCGTGATAATGCCGGCCAGCATCATCACCAGGCTCGACACCACGCCCTCCTGCGGCCCCAGCTCATAGGCGCGGGCGGTACCGGCGCCGTGCGACGAGGCGCCAAATCCGGCCCCCTTCGCCAGGCGGCTGCGCACTGCCAGGCGCAGAAACAGAATGTCGCCCACCGCCATGCCGAACACCCCGGTGATCACCACGAACAGCGCCACCAGATCCGGCTGCCCGCCCATCTGTTTGGCGGCCTCCAGCGCGAACGGCGTAGTAATCGAACGCACCGCCAGGCTGCGCTGCACCTCTTCCGGCAGCGTCAGCAGGCGCGCCAGCCACACCGAGCTGTACACCGCCACCAGCACCGCCGTCGTGACGCCGGCGGTCAGCGACAGCCAGTGGCGGCGGATGATATGCAGGTTCTCATATACCGGCACCGCGAAGGCGATGGTCGCCGGCCCCAGCAGCCACAGCAGCCAGTGGGTTTCACCGATGTAGTCCTGATAAGAGATGTGGGTGACCACCAGCAGCAACACCAGGATCATCGGCGTCAGCACCAACGGCATCAGCAGCAACGTGCGGCGGCGGCGGTACAGCTTCTTGTTGGCGAAGTAGAGCGCCAGCGTCGCCAAAAAACAGGCCAGGCTGAGGATAAAATCATTCATGGCGCTGCTTCCGTCGCTGCAGCCAAATCTCCAGCCGATACACCCTGTCCACCACCAGCCCGGTGGCGCCCAGCGTCAGCATGGTGCTGACCGCGATCACCAGAAAGATCTTCCAGCCCTCGACCATCAGCAGCTGGGCATAGTTGACCACCGCCACCACCGCCGGCACGAAGAACAGCAGCATTTCCGCCAGCAGCCAGCGGGAACCGGCCTTGACCCAGCTCAGCGGCAGAATGCGCAGCAGGATCAGCGCCAGCAGCATCAGCATGCCGACGATATTGGCGGGGAGCGGCAGGTGGAATTGTTGCACCAGGCGATCGGCGATCAGGAACAGCGCCGCATACAACGCCACCTGAATCGGCACCTGCAAACGGGTCAGCAGGGAGGGGGCAACGCGGCGTAACGCCAGAGACATGAAAGATGACCTCAAACAATAAATTAACGGCCTACAGTATACGCAGCCGGGAAACCACGCCTGAAATGAATTAAAATTATCGACATCATGCCGTCCGGGAATAGTTTCCCGCCGGTAGCGTCCCCAAGGAGAACCCTAACGTGGATGTCCGCACCCTGCGCTACTTCGTTGAAGTGGTGCGCCAGCAAAGCTTCACCCGCGCGGCGGAAAAACTGTTCGTCACCCAACCCACCATCAGCAAGATGCTGCGGCATCTGGAAGAGGAGCTGGAATGCACGCTGCTGATCCGCGAAGGCCGCAAGCTGCGCCTGACCGACAGCGGCCAGGCGGTGTATCAGCGCGGCCTGACGATCCTCGACGAGTTCCGCCAGCTGGAGGCGGAGCTGGAAGACATCAGCTCGGTGAAAAAGGGTGTGCTGCGGCTGGGCATTCCGCCGATGGTCGGCAGGCAGATCGCCGATCTGATCCGTCGCTTTCGCCAGACCTACCCCGGCATCGAATTAAAAATTTCCGAGCTGGGCGGGCTGTCGGTCGAACAGGCGGTGATGTCCGGCGAACTGGATCTGGCGATGACGGTGCTGCCCTTCGATTCGGAACAGCCGCTGACCTTTCTGCCGCTGCTGGGCCATCCGATGTGCGTGGTGGCGCCGCGCACGCCGCAGTGGCTCAACCGCACCCGCATCAATATCGCCGAACTGGCCGACAGCCCGATCCTGATTTATAACGAAGACTTTGCGCTGTACAAGATGCTGATGAAGGCGTTTCGCCAGGCCGGTTTTGAACCGCAAATCGCGGTGCGCAGCGGCCAGTGGGATTTCCTCGCCTCGATGGTGCAGGCCGGCGTGGGCATCGCCATGCTGCCGGAGCCGGTCTGCCGTTGGCTGGACAAGGAAAACCTGGTCTGGCTGCCGCTGGAGCCGCGCATGGAGTGGAAAATCGGGCTGATCTGGCGCCAGGGCAGCTACCTGTCGCACAGCGCGCAGGCCTGGATCGCCTGCTGCCGCGACTACTGGCCGCCGCTCAAGTAGCCAAAAAACAAGGGCCGCACAGGCGGCCCTTCGGGACAGAAATAGAGAGGAAAAACGTTAATTCCTCGTCTGAAGTTTAGCCTTCGCGCTCGATCAGCAGCGCTTCGAGCAGGTCGAGATCGTGCAGCAGTTTTTGCAGCGTCTCGTTGCTGATTTTCTGCGTGGCGCGCAGGTGGTACAGCTCGCCGCGCTCGGCGCGCAGCGCCGTCAGGCGGAAACGCCGCTCGAGGTTTTCCATCGCCAACGCATTCTCGATATCGTCTTTCGACGCGATGCGCCGCCGCAGCATGCCCGTCACCCGCGAGCTGACCTCTTTCAACACCTGCGGATCGAGGTTCTCCTCGGTATCGGCGACCAGACGCTCTTCCATTTTATTCACGCTCTCGATCGCCACTTCGGCCGCCATGGCGATCGCCATGCGCTCTTCGTGCTTGCTGGCGCTCTTGTCGGCCACCTGCACGCCGCGCAGCAGCAGCGGCAACGCCAGCACACCGACGATCAACGACAGCAGGATCACCCCGGCGGCGATAAACACCAGCTGATAGCGCGCCGGGAAGGCGGTGCCGTCGCTCAGCAACAGCGGTATCGACAGCACACCGGCCAGGGTAATCGCCCCGCGCACCCCGGCGAACGACGCCACCCACAGCTCACGCGTGCTGTAGTCGCCAAACTGCAGCGGGCGCTTTTTCATAAAGCGGTTGCTGGCCTTCTTCATCACCCACAGCCAGGTGAAACGCAGCACCAGCAGCGCGGCGTAGATGGTGGCCACGTCGGCGAACAGGTACCAGGTCTGGATGGTCGGATCCAGCTCCGCCTGCAGGATAGAGGTTTCAAGAATGCCCGGCAGCTGCAGGCCCAACATGATGAACACCATGCCGTTGAACACGAACTCCAGCATCGCCCATACGCTGTTGGCGCGCAGGCGCATCGCCAGCGGCGCGTTGCGGATCACCCCGGATTGGCTGATGGTCATCCCCGCCGCTACCGCCGCCAGGATGCCGGAAACGCCGATATGTTCGGCGATCAGGTAGGAGGCGAACGGCAGCAGCAGCAGGAATACGATCTGGGTCGCCGGATCGTCGCCGCTCCAGCGGCTCATCACCCGCAGCGATTTACTGTAGGTCCAGGTGACCGCCACGCCGGCCAGCAGGCCGCCGATCGCCACTTTGAGGAACTCGAGGGTTGCGCCGCCCACGGTGAACACCATGGTGCCCATCGCCACCGCGATGGCGAACTTGAGCGACACCAGGCCGGACGCGTCGTTCATCAGCGCCTCACCTTCGAGCACGCCCATGATCGGCTTGGGAATGCGCCCTTTGCCGACGATGCCGGACAGCGCCACGGCATCGGTCGGCGACAGCACCGCCGCCAACGCGAAGGCCGCCACCAGCGGAATGCCCGGCACCATGGCGTAGATCAGATAGCCGACGCCGACCACGGTGATCAGCACCAGCACCAGCGCCAGGCCGAGAATTTCACGCCCGTGGTGCAGGAATTCGCGCGTTGGCGTTTTCCAGCCGTCGGCGAACAGCAGCGGCGGGATGAACAGCACCAGGAACAGTTCGGGATCAAAGTCGACGTGCAGCCCGAAATGCGGCCAGGCCAACAGGGCCCCGATGGCGATTTGCATCAGCGGCAGCGGCACCTGGAACGGCAACATGCGCGTCACCACCCCGGACAGGGAGACCACCAGGATCAAAATGAGGATTGTAAAAAAGATTTCCATGCTTTCCTTAGACTCTACGATTCAGACGACATCGGCTCAGGGCCTGCGTTGGTTCCGATAGTAGATCACTTTTTTTACAGCCGTTAAAGCTTGTTGTGCCTTTCAAAACGCGGTGCAGAGCAGAAGAAGACTTATCTTAAGAAGGGAAATGCCGCAGCACGTTTCCCCCGCCCGCCGGGCGAGGGAAACCTGAGGGCCTTAAATCGCCCAGCCGCCGGCGTAGAACGCCACCAGCGCCACGGCGATCAGCACGGTACCGATGTTCAGCTTGCGCCATTCGCCGGAGAAGATGCGGCCGATGACCAGCGAGCTGAAGCCCAGCATGATGCCGGTAACGATGTTGCAGGTCAGTACGATGAACACTGCGCACAGCAGGCCGGCCATCGCATCAACGAAGTCGTTGAAGTCCAGCTTGGTGACGTTGCTCAGCATCAGCAGGCCGACGTACATCAGCGCCGGTGCGGTGGCATAGACCGGCACCAGATAGGCCAGCGGCGACAGGAACAGGATCAGCAGGAACAGAATGCCGACCACGGTGGCGGTCAGGCCGGTCTTGCCGCCCGCGGCGGTGCCGGCGGCGGACTCGATGTAGACCGCGGCGGGCGCGGCGCCCACCAGGCCGGAGAAGATGCTGCTCAGGGAATCCGAGGTCAGCGCCTTGCCACCGTTGATGATCTGCCCGTCTTTATCCAGCAGGTTGGCCTGCCCGGCCACCGCGCGGATGGTGCCGGTGGCGTCGAACACCGCGGTCATCACCAGCGCCAGCACGCTCGGCAACACCACCGGCTGCAATGCGCCCATGATATCCAGGCTGAAGATCAACGATTTGCCGTCAGCGTCCGCCAGGCTCGGCATGGCGAACAACCCTTGGTATTTCACCGCCGGATCGAAGATCAGGCCGATGATGGAAATGGCGATGATCACCAGCAGAATGCCGCCGGGCACGCGCAGTTTTTCCAGGCCGAAGATCACCGCCAGGCCGAGCAGCGTCATCACCACCGGGAAGGAGGTGAACGCGCCGAGCGCCACCGGCAAGCCGTCCAGCGGGTTCTTCACCACCAGGCCGACGCCGTTGGCGGCGATCAGCAGCAGGAACAGACCGATACCGATGCCGGTGCCGTGCGCCACGCCCATCGGCAGGTTGCGCAGGATCCAGGCGCGGATGCCGGTGACCGAGATAATGGTAAACAGTACGCCCATCAGGAACACCGCACCCAGCGCCACAGGAATGCTGATGTGCTGGCCCAGCACCAGGCTGAAGGCGGTGAAGGCGGTCAACGAAATTGCACAGCCGATCGCCATCGGCAGGTTAGCCCACAGCCCCATCAGCAACGAGCCCAGACCGGCCACCAGGCAGGTGGAGACGAACACCGCCGCCGGCGGGAAGCCCGCTTTGCCCAGCATGCTCGGCACCACGATCACCGAGTACACCATCGCCAGGAAGGTGGTCAGCCCCGCCACCACCTCCTGGCGCACGCTGCTGCCGCGCGCGGAAATTTTAAAATAGCCATCAAGCCCGCCGGTTGGTTTTGCGGCGTGGTTCGCTTGAGAGTTCGACATAGGTTACTTCCCCTGTGTTTCATGAATCGGCCCGTCGCAGCAGGCCTGTAATCTCGCCCGCGCCCGATCGTCACGTAATCGTTTACGTCACGTTCCGCATCCTTGCCCTTCTGTCGCAGCGCCAACGGCGATGCGCACCAAGGCAAACGTTTAACTCGCAGCGCGCGGTACGGGTGATTTATGGTGGTTTATTCAAGGCAAACGATTATCCTGCCTTCCATAGCGTCTAATCAACTAAAGATCGCGGCAATTTATGCAGAAAGCGGCGGGAATAGCGCCAGCACGATAAAACCGGGGCGACGGGCGCCCCGGCGAACGCCGTCACGGCAGGGCTATTGCGTCTGCACCGCGGCGGGATCCATATACATCAATTCCCAGATATGGCCATCCAGATCCTGAAAACCGTGGCCGTACATCACGCCGTAGTCCCGCGGCGGGTGGTAGGTGTTGCCGCCGCCGGCGACCGCCTTGCGCACCAGTTCGTCCACCGCCGCCCGGCTGGGTTGCGACAGGCATACCAGCACTTCGGTGGCCTGCTTGGCGTCGCCGATCGGGTTCGGGGTAAACATCCTGAATTTGTCGTGGGTCAGCAGCATCACGTAAATCGTGTCGCTGACCACCATGCACGCGGCGGTGTCATCGGTAAATTGCGGGTTAAAAGTGAAACCCAGGTGGGTGAAGAACGCCATCGAGGCGGGCAGATCGCTTACGGGCAGGTTAACGAAGATTTGCGTAGCCATGGGCTACCTCCGATGAAGAATGACCCCATCGAGTATAGCCCATCCGGTTAGCTCAGCAGGTCGTAAGGGCCGCCCTGCTCCAACGCCCGCTGATAGGCGGGCCGGGCGTGAATGCGCTGCAGAAAACCGCGCAGTTTCGGGCAATCATCCAACGCGCCGCGCGCCGCCATCGCCTCCAGCGGGAAGCTCATCTGAATATCCGCCGCGCTGAAGTCGTTGCCGACAAACCAGCTGCCCTTGTTCAGGTGCTGTTCGAGGAATTCGCAGTGCGGCGCGATCTGCTTGTCGAGATATTCGCGCTGCACGCCCTTGCCGATCGCGCCGGCCACCGGCCGCAGCAGCCAGGGGATCGGCGGCTGCCCGAGCCGGCTGAACACCAGTTTCATCACCAACAGCGGCATCAGCGATCCTTCGGCGTAGTGCAGCCAGTAGCGGTATTGCTGGCGCGCGTGGAAGTCGGTCGGCATGAACATCCCTTGCGCGTCATAGGCTTCCTGCAGGTATTCGATGATGGCGCCGGATTCCGCCAGCGTCAGATCGCCGTCGACGATCACCGGTGATTTGCCCAGCGGGTGGATCTTTTTCAGCGCCGCCGGCGCCAGCATAGTCTGCGGATCGCGTTCGTAGCGTTGCACCTGATAGGGCACGCCCAGCTCTTCCAGAAACCACAGAATGCGCTGCGACCGCGAGTGATTGAGATGATGAACAATGATCATGAAGAAACCCCTGTCCGCTGCCACACCAGTTCGCCCACCTGCACGCCGTTGCCGAGCTGCAAGGGCACCGTGCGCAACGTCAGCCGATCGCCGCTGAAAGCGTAAAAACGCACCTGACGGCTGCCTACCCAGTTGGGGAACGAACAGCCTTCGACCTGATGCACCACCCGCTGTTCGCTTTCCTCCACCTGATAGCGGCCGAAGTAGCAAATCATATTGATGAAGGCCGCGCGGATCTCCCGCTCGGATCCCTGCGCCAAATCGTCGGCGGCGAAACGCGGCCGCACGGCGCTGTACAGCTGCGCCGCCATCGTGCCGTTGGCCTCATAGTGGATGCGCCCCAGCACCTGCTCACCCAGCGGGTAATTCAGCTCGCCGTCCTGGTTCTCAAATACCGAGGACACCAGCGCCCAACTGCCGATAAATGCGTTTACCGTCATTACGCTTCTCCGGTTAAGGATCGTCTGTAAAGGGTAGTGGCGATTTTTACCGCGCGCCAGCGGGTTAAAAAACAATCAATTTATTTGACAGAGATACTCAAAACTCTCCGATTTTTTATTCCAGCCTGCCGCACTACTATTTAACACATCGAGAGACAACGGGCTCTCACCCAATCAATACGCTGAGGAATACATCATGAAAAACGTCAAAATTTTTGCTACCGCTGCACTGCTGGCTACCGCTTCTTTTGCTACCTTCGCCGCCGATATGCCTTCCAGCCAACCCGCTGCAGACGCCCAGAAAATCGGCGTAGTTTCCGTTAGCGGCGCCACCAACCTGAGCGCGCTGGAAAGCGAACTGGCCAGCAAAGCCGCCGCATCGGGCGCCAGTTCATACCGCATCGTCGCCGCCGGCGGCCAGAACAAACTGTACGGCACCGCAGAAATCTTCAACTGATCGTCGAACAGCCAACCGACGGAAGAAAGAAGCCCCGCAAGGGGCTTTTCTCGTTTTAGCGGGCGTCGAAGCGTGTCGCCAGCTTCTGCAGGCGAAACTGCTCGGTGATGAAATCGACAAAAACCCGGGTTTTGGTCGGTAAGAATTTGGTGGTGGGAAAATAAAGGTGCATGCTGCCGCGATCGACATACCAACCCGGCAACACCCGCACCAGGCGGCCGTTTTCCAGATAGGGCACCGCATTCGGCATGGCGATCAAGGCAATGCCCAAGCCCATTTCCGCCGCCCGCGCCGCCGCCTCCGGCTCGTTTACCGTCATGCCGATCGCCATCGCCGGCGCATGCTGCTCGTTTTCCGCATTGCGCAGCGGCTGATGGCGGATGCGCCCGGTCTGCGGCGAACGGATGAAAATCCCGGTGTGTTGCGCCAGCTGTTCCGGCTGCCGCAGCGGCGGCCGTTGCCGCAGATAATCCGCCGAAGCCACCAACACGCCGTGTGCGGGCGCCAGCTCGCGCGCAATCATCCCCTGAGCCAGTTCGATGCCGCCGCCCAACGCGGCGTCAAAGTGCTCGCCGATCAGATCCACCTGGCGATTATCGAAATGCCAGTCCGGCACGATCGCCGGATAACGCGCCAGAAAATCCGGCAACATCGGCAACACGAAATTCAGACCGAAAGCGGTACCCATGCTGATCCTCAGACTGCCGGCCGCCACGCCGCCGCTGCTGCTCAGGCCCTTCAACGCGCACTGAATCGACTGCAGGCCGCCGCTGACTTCCTGCAAAAAACGCTCGCCCTCTTCGGTCAGGATCAGCTGGCGAGTGTTGCGCTGGAACAGGCGCACGCCAACCAGCGTCTCCAGCCGGGTGACATTTTTGCCCACCGCCGCCGGGCTGAGGCCCAGCTTGCGGCCGGCGGCGGAAAAGCTGCCGTTTTCCGCGCTGCTGACGAAGCATTCCAGGTGTCCCAGCATACTTTTCCTCTATGGATTTCAAACTAATGGTTTGAACTGATTATAGCTCTTTGTGGCTAGTGGCCGTGCCGGCGATCTCCGATACTGAATGCCGGCACTTTACTTTACCCTCACCCACTTTGGAGAAATAACATGACCACAGCACACCCTCTGCAAGGCAAAGTCGCGTTCGTTCAAGGCGGTTCACGCGGCATCGGCGCCGCCATCGTTAAACGGTTGGCGAGTGAAGGCGCCGCCGTCGCCTTTACCTACGCCGCCTCGACCGATCGCGCCGAAGCGGTGGCAAGCGCCATCACCGCCGCCGGCGGCAAAGCCCTCGCCATCAAGGCCGACAGCGCCGATGCGGCGGCGCTGCAGCAGGCGGTGCGCCAGGCGGTCAGCCAGTTCGGCAATCTGGATATTCTGGTGAACAACGCCGGGGTGTTTACGCTGGGCAGCACCGAGGAACTGGCGTTGGAAGACCTGGATCGCATGCTGGCGGTCAACGTGCGCAGCGTGTTCGTCGCCAGCCAGGAGGCGGCGCGCCACATGAACGACGGTGGCCGCATCATCCACATCGGCAGCACCAACGCCGAGCGTGTGCCGTTCGGCGGCGCGGCGGTGTATGCGATGAGCAAATCGGCGCTGGTCGGCCTGACCAAAGGCATGGCGCGCGATCTCGGCCCGCGCGGCATCACCGTCAATAACGTGCAGCCCGGCCCGGTGGACACCGAAATGAACCCGGATGCCGGCGAGTTCGCCGATCGGCTCAAGCAGCTGATGGCGATCGGCCGCTACGGCAAAGATGAAGAGATCGCCGGCTTCGTCGCCTACCTCGCCGGCCCGCAGGCGGGTTATATCACCGGCGCCAGCCTGAGCATCGACGGCGGCTTCTCGGCGTAACTGCCCCTGAAATGCAAAAAGCCCCTTTCGGGGCTTTTCTGTTGGCTGCAAACGGCCGGATATCAGAACGGGATATCGTCGTCGAAATCCATTGGCGGTTCGTTGCTGGTTGCCGGAGCGCTGTTCTGCGCCGGGCGAGACTGCTGCTGGCCGCCGCTGAACTGGTTGCCGCCCTGTGGCTGCTGAGGCTGGCCCCAACCGCCCTGGCCGCCGGCAGATTGACCGGCCGGTGCGCCGCCGCCCTGACGGCCGCCCAGCATCTGCATGGTGCCGCCGACGTTAACCACGATCTCGGTGGTGTAGCGATCCTGGCCGCTCTGATCCTGCCATTTACGGGTCTGCAGGGAGCCTTCGATGTAGACCTGAGAGCCTTTACGCAGGTATTCGCCCGCCACTTCGGCCAGTTTGCCGAACAGCACGACGCGGTGCCACTCGGTCTTCTCTTTCTGTTCGCCGGTCGCCTTGTCACGCCAGCTTTCGGAGGTCGCCAGGGTAATGTTGGCCACTGCGCCGCCGTTCGGCATGTAACGGACTTCTGGATCCTGACCCAGATTCCCGACCAGAATTACTTTGTTTACGCCTCTGCTGGCCATGAGCACTTCTCCCGATGATTGATTTCTACACAGTATAAACGCGTCAGTTTACCACGCTGAGTGCGAAACCACACCCGTGTTAATAAGTGCGAATTGCATTCCAGAATTGTCTTTTCGATCGACCTTGTTGCATTCGCATACTGGATATTCATTCAGGTTTTTTTGTGTCATAATTATGCGTTTCGACCAGGCTGTGCCGGTTTTTTGCGAGATCCATCACAAAATCCCCCGCAAAAATCGCGACAGGCGCGGTGTATCATCAAGACGGGAAGTGTAAATGGACAATATCGAAGTTCGTGGTGCTCGAACCCATAATCTGAAAAACATCAACCTGATCATCCCGCGTGACAAACTGATCGTCGTCACCGGCCTGTCCGGTTCCGGCAAGTCATCGCTGGCTTTCGATACGCTGTATGCCGAAGGGCAACGCCGCTACGTCGAATCGCTCTCCGCCTATGCGCGCCAGTTCCTGTCGCTGATGGAAAAACCGGACGTCGACCATATCGAAGGCCTGTCGCCGGCGATCTCCATCGAGCAGAAATCCACCTCGCACAACCCGCGATCCACGGTCGGCACCATCACCGAGATCCACGACTACCTGCGCCTGCTGTTCGCCCGCGTTGGCGAACCGCGCTGCCCGGATCACCATGTGCCGCTGGCGGCACAAACCGTCAGCCAGATGGTCGATAACGTGCTGAGCCAGCCGGAAGGCAAACGCCTGATGCTGCTGGCGCCGGTGGTGAAAGACCGCAAGGGCGAGCACACCAAAACGCTGGAAAACCTGGCCGCCCAGGGCTACATCCGCGCGCGCATCGACGGCGAAGTGTGCGATCTGTCCGATCCGCCGAAGCTGGAGCTGCAGAAGAAACACACCATCGAAGTGGTGGTCGACCGTTTCAAGGTGCGCGACGACATGGCGCAGCGCCTGGCCGAATCGTTCGAAACCGCGCTGGAACTGTCCGGTGGCACCGCGGTGGTGGCGGACATGGACGACGAAAAAGCGGACGAGCTGCTGTTTTCCGCCAACTTCGCCTGCCCGATCTGCGGCTACAGCATGCGCGAGCTGGAACCGCGCCTGTTTTCCTTCAACAACCCGGCCGGCGCCTGCCCGACCTGCGACGGCCTGGGCGTGCAGCAGTTCTTCGATCCGGATCGCGTGGTACAAAACCCCGAGCTGTCGCTGGCCGGCGGCGCGATCCGCGGCTGGGATCGCCGCAACTTCTATTACTTCCAGATGCTGCGCTCGCTGGCGGAGCATTATGAGTTCGACGTCGAGGCGCCGTTCAACACCCTGAGCGCCAACGTGCAGAAGGCGGTGCTGAGCGGTTCAGGCAAAGAGTCGATCGAATTCAAATACATCAACGATCGCGGTGACACCACCGTGCGCCGCCATCCGTTCGAAGGCGTGCTGCACAACATGGAGCGACGCTATAAAGAAACCGAATCCAGCGCGGTGCGCGAAGAGCTGGCGAAGTTCATCAGCAACCGCCCTTGCGCCTCGTGCCACGGCACTCGCCTGCGCGAAGAAGCGCGCAACGTGTTCGTCGAAGACACCACGCTGCCGGAGATCTCCGATTTGAGCATCGGCCATGCGATGACCTTCTTCCAGAACATGAAGCTCAGCGGCCAGCGTGCCAAAATCGCCGAAAAAGTGCTGAAAGAGATCGGCGATCGCCTGAAATTCCTGGTGAACGTCGGCCTGAACTACCTGTCACTGTCCCGCTCGGCGGAGACGCTCTCCGGCGGCGAAGCGCAGCGTATCCGTTTGGCCAGCCAGATCGGCGCCGGCCTGGTGGGCGTGATGTACGTGCTGGATGAGCCGTCGATCGGCCTGCACCAGCGCGACAACGAGCGCCTGCTGGAAACGCTGATCCACCTGCGCAACCTCGGCAACACGGTGATCGTGGTGGAGCATGACGAAGACGCCATCCGCGCCGCCGATCACGTGATCGACATCGGCCCCGGCGCCGGCGTGCACGGCGGCCAGGTGGTGGCGGAAGGCACCGTCGACGACATCATGGCGCAGCCGGACTCGCTGACCGGCCAGTTCCTCAGCGGCAAGCGCGAGATCGCCATTCCGGCGCAGCGCGTGCAGGCCGATCCGACCAAGGTGCTGAAGCTGAGCGGCGCGCGCGGCAACAACCTGAAAGACGTGACGCTGACGCTGCCGGTTGGGCTGTTTACCTGCATCACCGGCGTTTCCGGCTCCGGCAAATCGACGCTGATCAACGATACGCTGTTCCCGATCGCTCAGCGCCAGCTCAACGGCGCCACCATCGCCGAACCGGCGCCGTTCCGCGAAGTGACCGGCCTGGAACATTTCGACAAGGTGATCGACATCGATCAGAGCCCGATCGGCCGCACGCCGCGCTCCAACCCGGCCACCTACACCGGCATTTTTACCCCGGTGCGCGAGCTGTTCGCCGGCGTGCCGGAATCGCGCAGCCGCGGTTATACGCCGGGCCGTTTCAGCTTCAACGTCAAGGGCGGGCGCTGTGAAGCCTGCCAGGGCGACGGGGTGATCAAGGTCGAGATGCACTTCCTGCCGGACATCTACGTGCCGTGCGACCAGTGCAAGGGCAAGCGCTATAACCGCGAAACGCTGGAAGTGAAGTACAAGGGCAAGAGCATCCACGAAGTGCTGGAGATGACCATCGAAGAAGCGCGTGAGTTCTTCGACGCGGTGCCGGCGCTGGCGCGCAAGCTGCAGACCCTGATGGATGTCGGCCTGTCGTACATCCGTCTCGGCCAGTCGGCCACCACGCTCTCCGGCGGTGAGGCGCAGCGCGTCAAGCTGGCGCGCGAGCTGTCGAAACGCGGCACCGGCCAGACGCTGTATATCCTCGACGAACCGACCACCGGTCTGCACTTCGCCGATATCCAGCAGCTGTTGGCGGTGCTGCATCAGCTGCGCGATCAGGGCAACACCATCGTGGTCATCGAGCATAACCTGGATGTGATCAAGACCGCCGACTGGATCGTCGATCTGGGGCCGGAAGGCGGCAGCGGCGGCGGCGAAATCCTGGTCGCCGGCACGCCGGAAACCGTGGCCGAGTGTGAAAAATCGCACACCGCACGCTTCCTGAAACCGCTGCTGGAAAAATAACGGCGGGTAATCCCTCTCAACGAGGCGGCCTATTCCGCCTCGTTGAGCAATCAACATATCCCTTTCTGAAAAACATTAAATCATCTTCTCTGCATCATGCCTTTAAAAACAGGCGCTTTGAACCCTGCCAATAATAAACTCGCCCAATCATGCCATTCGTTTGGTTATTGTTTATTCCCCATGCGTTTCACTGTTGCGGTGAAATAACGCCAATGACGCGCCGTCGTCTGTCAATTAATCAATATAAACCTGGCGTTTATAAATAAGCTGCAATTAATCGCCGGCCTGCGGGCCGTATATTCAATGGGATGATATAAAAGGTGTTTAACGTGGATACTAAACTGGGAACCTCTGTCGCCGCGCTGTTATTTCTGTTTCCTTTCGCCGCTCAGGCGCAGGACGGCGAGGCCTCTTTAACGCTCGCCGGCGGCCTTGCCGTCGCCCCCGCCTATGAAGGCTCTTCTTTTTACAGCATTGAACCCTTGTATCAGGTGAATGCCGGCTACCAAAACGCCAGCTGGGGGGAGTTCAGCGCAGGCAGCGAGGGGGCACGCTGGCAATTCCCGCTTGCCGGCCCCGTCGGCATCGCGTTATTGCTCAACTATGACGCCGGCCGTGACGAGGAAATCAGAACCTTGCGCGGGCGCAACACCCGACTCAAGGGCATGGGCAAGCTGGGTGGCGCACTGGAGGCCGGCGCCGAACTGAGCTACCAACTCGATCCCTTCCGCGCCTACGTAAAAGGCATGCAGGCAACGCGCAAGCGCAGCTACGGCGGGGAAGAACTGGGCCACACAGCCTATGTGGAAACCGGGCTCACCGGGCAATATCCACTCAGCGAACAGCTGACGTTGATCGGCAACCTCTCCACCACCTGGGCCAACAGCGGCTATCAGCGCGGCTATTTCGGCGTGACGTCGCAGCAGGCACAACGCAGCGCTTTCAGCGCTTATCGGCCGGGCAGCGGCTTCAAGGACGCGACCCTCACCGCCGCGCTCAATTACCAATGGCGACCGAACGTGGCCTTCCAGGCCGGGGTCGGCGTGACCCGTCTGCTGGGCGACGCGGCCGACAGCCCTATCGTCGAAAAAACCACGTCGGGTATGGCCTTCACCAGCGCCAGCTACAGCTTCTGACGTTTTACCCAATGAGAGTGAGCGCATACGCCCGTCAGATAACGCTATAACGCGACGGTGAAAAAATAAACTAGAGGTTAACGAATTGTGAGGTAAACAGGCGGATAATTAAACCATGCCATATTTACCTGACAATATCTGCCGTTGCTCTCCCTTATTAAGGATATTTTATGTGCCAACATCATTCGACAGAATGTCGTAACTTCACGGCATTTCGCCACCGCTGGGAAATGCCCATGATCTGGCTATCGGCGATAATAACGCTTCTCGGTTTTTTATTTGGCATCGCCGCTATCATCGCGTCCTCGGACGAGACGATTCTGGGATTAGGCTCGGAAGCCAAAGAAACATTGGATACGCTCAGCCTGTTCGCCTTATTACCGCTGATCCCTATCGCTTTCTATATTTATCGTTTCTATCTCGCCGCCCAGGCGAAATCCAACGCCTTGCGCGTCGGGCCGGCGCAATTTCCCGAGCTGTTCGCGCTGTATCAGGATATTGGCCGCCGCCTGGAGCTCAAGACGCTGCCGAAACTCTACCTGACCAACGGCAACGGCGTGGTCAACGCCTTCGCGCTGGAATGCAACCGCCGTCAGCGCTATGTGGTGATCCACGCTGAAATCGCCATGCTGATGCCCACCGCGCCGGAGATCGTGGAGTTCGTGCTGGCGCACGAGCTGGCCCACCACAAGCTGCGCCACGTGTCGCTGTGGCGCCTGGCGATCGGCGTCGTACCGCAATCGCTGGTGCTGCCCGGCCTGGCGACCACCCGCGCACAGGAGTATTCCGCAGACCGCGTGGCGCTCGCCGTCTGCCCGAATTACGCCGACACGGTGCGGCTGCTGGCCGTCGGCCCCTGGATGCAGCACGGCGTGAACCCGCAGGCCTGGCTGGAACAGTGCGAAGAAGAGAACAAGGAGCTGTTTGTCCGCATCAGCAACCTGCTGTCGGATCATGCGGTGATGGTCAAACGCTTCAAGGCGCTCAAAGACATTGAGATGCACGGCTTCGAGCGCCACGGCAGCATGTTTTAATCCGCCCCGCCGGGCCTACAGCGTTTTCAGCACCCGCGCGGGGTTGCCGCCCACCACGCAGTTGGCCGGCACGTCTTTGGTCACCACCGCGCCGGAGGCCACGACCGCATTGTCGCCGATGGTCACGCCCGGATTGATCACCGCGCGTCCGCCGATCCATACGTTGTCGCCAATCTTGACCGGCTTACCGAACTCCGCGCCGCCGACGCGGGTCTCAGCGTCCAGCGGATGGGTCGCGGTGTAAATATGCACGCCCGGTGCCAGCAGGCAGTTGTCGCCGATATGCACCTCGCACACGTCGAGGATCACGCAGTCGAAATTGGCGTAGAAGTTCTTGCCGAGATAAATGTTATAGCCATAGTCGCAGCGGAAGGTCGGCTCGATGGTGCCGCCCTGATAGCCGCCCAGCAGCTCACCCAGCCACTGTTTGCGCAGCTCGCCCTCTTCCGGCGAGGAGTGGTTATAGCGATGCGTCAGCTGGCGCGCGCGCCGACGCTCGCTGCGCAGCAGGTCATCGCCGGCGTCGTACAGCTCCCCGGCGATCATCTTGCGCTTTTCTTCGCTGATGGCCATGTCGGCCTCCTTATGTTATCCGCGTTTCTTGAATGCCCCAAGCGTAGCCGCTTTTGCCTGACGACAAAAAGGGAACGTTCCCAATTTAAAATCACGATCACGCTTTGACGCGAAAAACAGGAGAAAAACGGGCGGCGCCGCCGCCCGGCAATCAGGCGCGCAGTTCCTGGCGCACGTGTTCGGGCAGGCCTTCCACCACCAGCTGATAGGAGCTGTCGATCAGCGTGTAAAACTGCGAGTTCGGCAGGTTGCCGTCGAGAAACACCGTGTTCCAGTGCGCCTTGTTCAGGCCGGCGCAGGCGACGATCTCAGGATGGTGTTCACGCAGGCTTTCCGCCAGCTCCGGGCTGGACTTGACCGCCAGCGCCGGCCGCCCTTCGACCTCGCACACCATGGCGAACATCACGTCGCCTACCTTGATCTGACTGGCCTGCCACTGGTTCTGGTCGCTTTGTTCCGCGCCCGGCTTCGCCATGCAGTACTCCAGCAATGCGCTGTTATTCATTGGGTTATTCCCCCTGTAAAGTGGCCACAATACGGCGTGCTCCGCCGTGGATGCGGTGCTCCCCCAGCCAGATACCCTGCCATGTGCCCAACATCAGCCGCCCGTGCCTGACGGGCAGCGTCAAGGACGCGCCCAGCAGCGAGGATTTGATGTGCGCCGGCATGTCGTCCGGCCCTTCGTAGTCATGCTGATAGGGTGCGTTTTCCGGCACCTGACGCAGGAAATGCTGCTCCATATCGGCTCGCACCGTGGGATCGCAGTTCTCGTTGAGCGTCAGCGAGGCCGAGGTATGCTGCAGCAACAGATGCAGCAGGCCGGTTTGCAGGCGGTGTAAGTGGGTTAACTGGTTGACGATCTCGTCGGTAACCAGATGAAAGCCACGCGCTTTTGCGCTGAGGATTAGCGTTTGCTGATGCCACATGAGTGAGCGCCCCTCAATCAGTATATTCTCTCTCCGGTTTGCGGCAACTTCGGCGGCGCGCCGGCAATAAAAAAGGAGCGATATCGCTATCGCTCCCCGATGAACGTCCGTTCAGACTAACAGGCGTTACTGCACCGCGGCAAACGCCTCGGCCACCTGACGCACGTTGTTGTGGTTCAGACCGGCCACGCACATGCGGCCGCTGTGGATCAGGTAGACGCCGAACTCTTCACGCAGGCGATCGACCTGCGCCGCGCTGAAACCGGTGTAGCTGAACATGCCGCGCTGCGCCAGCAGGTAATCGAAGTTGCGCTGCGGCAGCGCGCTCTTCAGGGTGTCCACCAGCGCGTGACGCATCTCGAGAATGCGGGTGCGCATGCTCTCCACTTCGTCCAGCCATTGGTTTTTCAGCTGGGCGTCGTTCAGCACCTTGGCCACCAGCTGCGCGCCGAAATTCGGCGGGCTCGAGTAGTTGCGGCGCACGGTGGCCTTCAGCTGGCCCAGCACGCGCCCGGCCGCCTCTTCACTTTCGCACACCACCGACAGGCCGCCGACGCGCTCGCCGTACAGCGAGAAGATCTTCGAGAACGAGTTGCTCACCAGGCACGGCAGGCCGGCCGCCGCGATGGCGCGAATGGCGTAGGCGTCCTGCTCCATGCCGCCGCCGAAGCCCTGGTAGGCGATGTCGAGGAACGGAATGATTTCACGCTCGGCGATCACCTTGACCACCTCATCCCACTGGGCAGGGGTCAGGTCGGAACCGGTCGGGTTGTGGCAGCACGGGTGCAGCAGCGCGATGCTGTGCTTCGGCAGCTGTTTCAACGCGGCGAGCATGGCGTCGAACTTCACGCCCAGGCTTTCGCTGTCGAAATACGGGTAGGTATTCACCTTGAAACCGGCGCCGCTGAAGATGGCGACGTGGTTTTCCCAGGTCGGATCGCTGACCCACACCTGTGAATCCGGGAAGTAGCTTTTCAGGAAGTCGGCGCCCACTTTCAACGCGCCGGAACCGCCGACGGTCTGAATGGTGGCGATGCGCCCCTGCTGCAGCATCGGGTGCTGCGCGCCGAACAGCAGCTGCTGGATGGCGGAACGGTAGGGTTGCAGCCCTTCCATCGGCAGGTATACCGAGGCGCCGTGCTCGACGCTGTTCAACTGCGCTTCCGCCGCCGCGACCGCCCGCATCTGCGGAATGATGCCCTGCGCATCGTAGTACAGGCCGATACTCAGGTTTACCTTGTGCGCGCGCGGGTCTTGTTTGAATTTTTCCATCAGCGACAGAATGGGATCGCCGGCATAGGCGTCAACGTTCTGGAACACGGGGTTTTTCTCCTGGTTTATTTATTGTGGTTTGGGCACAGCGTTACGTTCCTAATATAGACGGAAAACCGCGTTAGGTTTTAGCTTTCTCGCGCCACCGGCAATAAACCGTTTTCCTTGATGCGATTGAGCACCACCGCCGTTTTGATATGCGCCACGCTTTTGTGCGGCGACAGCGTCTGGCTGATGAATTCGCTCAGCGCCGGCAGGTCCGCCACCGCCACTTTCAGCAGGTAATCGGCGTCGCCGGTGGTCTTGTAAGCGTCGAGGATCGCATCCACCTCTTCCAGCATCTGATGAAAGCTGTCGATCTGCTCCTGGGCGTGCGTGATCAAGCTGACTTCGATCAGCCCCACCAGCCCCAGGCCGACCGCCTCCGGCGCCAGCCGCGCGTGGTAGCCGCGGATCAGCTGCGCCTGCTCCAGGCTGATGCGCCGCCGCGAACACTGGGAGGCGGAGAGCCCCACCAGCTCACTCAGCTCCTGATTAGTCAGACGGCCGTTGGCCTGTAACAGCGTCAGGATTTTCATATCAAAATCGTCAATGTTGTACATAGCCACCTGTAAACTGTGTTAATAAATGTTGACGTTACAGCCTACCAGTTTTTTTACCGTTGCCGACGTCACACCCTGGCGCTTAAATCGCGTACAGCAGCAACGCCCGGCGTTTTCGCCGGTAAGCGGCATAAAAAACGGCTAACTCATGCAGGCAAACGACAATTAACGGCGAAATAACGCATAAAACCACGAATGTATAAAAAGGACGCCAGATGAAAAAGTTACTCCCTCTCGCGCTGCTGCTCGCCGCCGGCAGCGCCGGCGCGCAATCCCACCTGGATAAGGTGCTGCAGCAAAAGACCCTGGAGGTCTGCACCACCGGCGACTACAAGCCCTATACCTTCCTCAAGGGAGACGGCAGCTATGAAGGCATCGATATCGACATGGCGGAATCGCTGGCCAAGAGCCTGGGCGCGAAAGTGAAGTGGGTGAAGACCAGCTGGAAAACCCTGACGCCGGACTTCACCTCCGGCAAGTGCGACATTGCGATGGGCGGTATCTCCGTCACGCTGGAACGGCAAAAACAGGTGTTCTTCGCCGACAAGCTGGATACCGACGGCAAGATCCCGCTGGTGCGCTGCACCGACGTGAAGAAATACCGCACTCTCGAGCAGATCAACAAACCGTCGGTGCGCCTGCTGGAGCCGGCGGGCGGCACCAACGAAGCCTTCGTGCACGCCTATCTGCCGAAGGCCAAACTGACAGTGACGCACGACAACATGAGCATTTTCCAGCAGCTGGTGGACCGCAAGGCGGACGTGATGATCACCGACGCCTCCGAGGCGCTGTACCAGCAGAAGCGCTATCCGAAGCTGTGCGCGGTGAATCCGACCAAACCGATGCAGTACGGCGAGAAGGCTTACATGCTGCCGCGCGACGATCTGAGCTGGAAACTGTATGTGGATCAGTGGCTGCACCTGGCTAAAGCGACCGGCGAGTATCAGAAGATTATCGACAAGTGGTTGGCGGTAAAGAAGTAACGCGCTGAGAAACGGGGCCGACGCGCGTCGGCCCCTGCGGCGTATCAGTCGCCGATATATTCCATCGCCACGCGCTGCGTGAGCTTGGTGATCAGCTCGTAGGCGCTGATGCCGGTGCAGGCGGCGATGCGCTCGACCGGCAGCGCCTGGCCCCACAACACCGCTTCATCCCCCACCTTATCGGCGGCGTCCGGCCCGAGATCGACCGAAATCATGTCCATCGACACCCGGCCGACGATCGGCACTTCGCGGCCGTTGATCAGGATCGGCGTACCGGTCGGCGCGCTGCGCGGGTAGCCGTCGCCGTACCCCATCGCCACCACGCCCAGCCGGGTATCGCGCGGACTTACCCAGGTGCCGCCGTAGCCGACCGCTTCGCCGGCCTTGTGCTCGCGCACCGCGATCAGGCTGGACTTCAGCGTCATCGCTGGCTGCAGCCCATGCTCGGCGCCGCTGCCGTTATCCAGCGGCGACACGCCGTACAAAATAATGCCGGGGCGCACCCACTCGTTGTGGGCATCCGGCCACAGCAGCGTGCCGCCGGAGGCGGCGACCGAGCGCTGGCCCGGTTTGCCGCATGCGAACTGCTCGAAGCAGGCGATCTGTTTCAACGTGGTGTTGGATTCCGGCTCGTCGGCGCGGCTGAAGTGACTCATGATATTGACCGGCTGCGCCACGTTGCGGCAGGCGCACAGGCGCTGATAAAACGCCTCCGCATGTTCGGGGCGCACCCCTAGCCGATGCATGCCGGTATCGAGCTTCATCCACACCGGTACCGGGCGCGCCAGCTCCGCCTGCTCCAGCGCTTCGAGCTGCTCGATGCTGTGCACCGCGGTTTCGATGTTGTTCGCCACTAGCACCGGCAGATCTTCGGCACTGAAGAAGCCTTCCAGCAGCAGGATCGGTTTGACGATGCCGCCTGAGCGCAGCATCAGCGCCTCGCCGATGCGCGCCACGCCGTAGCAGTCGGCGTCTTGCAGGGTGTGTGCTGTTTCCAGCAGGCCATGTCCATAAGCGTTTGCTTTCACAACGGCAATCAGGCGGCTTTGCGGCGCCTGGCGGCGCACCTGTTGCAGATTATGTCGCAGAGCGCGGCGGTCGATTACAGCGGTTGCCGCTTTCATTTCAGTTCCTTAGCTGATTATTCGTCATCGTATTGTGGCCCCGCGTAGTTGTCGAAACGCGACCACTGGCCGTTAAAGGTAAGGCGCACGGTGCCGATCGGGCCGTTACGCTGCTTACCGATAATAATTTCCGCGATCCCTTTCAGATCGCTGTTCTCGTGATACACCTCATCACGATAGATGAACATAATCAGGTCGGCATCCTGCTCGATAGAGCCGGACTCACGCAGGTCGGAGTTGACCGGACGCTTATCGGCGCGCTGCTCCAGGCTTCGGTTCAGCTGCGACAGCGCCACTACCGGCACCTGCAGCTCCTTCGCCAGCGCCTTCAGAGAGCGCGAAATCTCGGCGATCTCCAGCGTACGGTTGTCGGACAGGGCCGGCACGCGCATCAGCTGCAGGTAGTCGATCATGATGAGGCTAAGCCCATCGTGCTCGCGGAAAATGCGCCGCGCGCGCGAGCGCACTTCGGTCGGCGTCAGGCCGGAGGAGTCGTCGATGTACATGTTGCGCTTCTCCAGCAGGATACCCATGGTGCTGGAAATGCGCGCCCAGTCCTCGTCGTCGAGCTGGCCGGTACGGATGCGCGTCTGATCCACGCGCGACAGCGACGCCAGCATACGCATCATGATCTGTTCGCCGGGCATCTCCAGGCTGAAGATCAGCACCGGTTTTTCCTGGGTCATCGCGGCGTTTTCGCACAGGTTCATGGCGAAGGTGGTTTTCCCCATCGATGGACGGGCGGCGACGATGATCAGATCGGACTTTTGCATGCCCGCAGTTTTCTTGTTGAGGTCCTGATAGCCGGTATCGACCCCGGTCACGCCGTCGTGCGGCTGCTGATACAGCTGCTCGATACGCGATACGGTGTCTTCCAGGATGCGCTCGATGCCCTTCGGGCCTTCGTCTTTGCTGGCGCGGTTCTCGGCGATTTGGAATACGCGAGATTCCGCCAGATCGAGCAGGTCTTCGCTGCTGCGCCCCTGCGGATCGTAGCCGGCGTCGGCGATCTCGTTAGCCACCGAGATCATCTCGCGCACCACCGCGCGCTCGCGCACGATGTCGGCGTAGGCGCCGATGTTGGCGGCGCTCGGGGTGTTTTTCGACAGCTCGGCCAGGTAGGCGAAGCCGCCGACCGAGTCCAGCTCGCCTTTCTGCTCGAGCGATTCGGACAGGGTGATGAGGTCGATAGGCTTGCTCATCTCCAGCAGACGCTGCATCTCGGTAAAGATCAGGCGATGCGGGCGGCTGAAGAAGTCGTTGGCGACCACGCGCTCCGCCACGTTGTCCCAGCGCTCGTTATCCAGCATCAAACCGCCCAACACCGACTGCTCGGCCTCCAGCGAGTGCGGCGGCATCTTCAGCCCTTCCATCTGACGATCTCTGGAACGCTCTCTGGTTTCGTCCGCGTTTGTTTTGTTGGTTGGTTTTTTTCCTGCCATGAAACGTAGTCTTTATCCGGTTGCGAATGAAGGATCTTGACGCGAGAGTATACGTGATTTTTGCGTCATAACCGATGCAAAAAAGGTATTGAATCCCGCACGGGTGAACTGGATCTCCGATACTAAAAAGAATAGGGTGAAATCAGACACTCAAACGAGGTAACGATATGGCCAAGCGCATTCAGTTTTCCGCCACCGGCGGGCCGGAAGTCTTGCAATACGTTGATTTTACACCGCTCGATCCCGCCGCCGGCGAAGTGCAGATCGAGAACAAGGCGATCGGCATCAACTACATCGACACCTATGTGCGCAGCGGGCTGTACGCCCCGGCGAGCCTGCCGAGCGGCCTCGGCACCGAGGCGGCCGGCGTGGTGGTCAAGGTTGGCGCCGGCGTCAGCGCGATCAAACCGGGCGACCGGGTGGTGTATGCGCAGTCGTCGCTCGGCGCCTACAGCGAAGTCCACAACGTGCCGGAAGAAAAAGTGGCGCTGCTGCCGCACAACCTCAGCTTTGAGCAGGGCGCCGCTTCTTTCCTCAAAGGGCTGACGGTGCACTACCTGCTGCGCCAGACCCACGACGTACAGCCGGGTGAAGTGTTCCTGTTCCATGCCGCCGCCGGCGGAGTTGGGCTGATCGCCTGCCAATGGGCCAAAGCGCTGGGCGCGCGCCTGATCGGCAGCGTCGGCTCCGACGAAAAGGCCGCGCTGGCGAAACAGGCCGGCGCCTGGGCCACCATCAACTACCACAAAGAGGATATCGCCCAGCGGGTGGCCGAGCTGACGCACGGCGAGAAGGTCGGCGTGGTGTACGATTCGGTAGGGCAAAGCACCTGGCAAGCCTCGCTCAATAGCCTGAAACGGCGCGGCCTGATGGTCAGCTTCGGCAACGCCTCCGGCCCGGTGACCGGCGTCGATCTGGCGCTGCTCAATCAGAAGGGCTCACTGTACGTCACCCGCCCTTCCCTTAACGGCTACATCACCAACCGCGCCGAGCTGCAGTACGCCAGCAACGAGCTGTTCTCGCTGATCGGCAGCGGCGCCATTCGGGTGGAGGTGAGAGACGAGCAGAAATTTGCGCTGGCCGACGCCCAGCGGGCGCACCAGGTGCTGGAAAGCCGCAGCACCAGCGGCTCCAGCCTGCTGATTCCCTGATAGCGGCAAAAGAAAAGGGCTCCTTGCGGAGCCCTTTCTGTTACTGCGTTTTGTAGGGGTAGAGCAGAGTCCGCCAGAGACAGGGGGTTGCTTCAGCAACACGAATTTTGGTTGTCTCTCACGGTGATGAAATCGGTCGCATCACTGCATCGACAAACATCCTAACAGCCCCGTCCGGCAAAAAACACGCTTTATGTGCCACATCGCGCGGCAAAACTGCCAAGCTGTGATCGCTGCCGCATTAGCGGGGCGGCAAGTTGTGCAAGTTTCATCGCGACTGACTGATTATTCAGCAAAAAATCAGTAACGCCTGGCCTGCGGTTTCTGCATCGAACGGTAAATCCATACCCCGACGACCGCCAAAATCAACCACGGCAGCAGCTTGATGACCACCGCGAACAACCCGCCCAACAGCATGAACGCCGCCGCCACCAACAGCGCAGCGAAGATCCCCAGCAGCGAGATGCCGGTCACCATCAGCATCACCACAAAGCCAATGAGAAAGAAGATTTCCAACATGATTGCTCCTTTGCAATACAACGTATCTGCTGAGGGAATTACAAGAAGCGTGCCAGAATGGCGGAAGGGCTAACCTATTGAAAAGATGGGGTAGGCATCCGGCAACGCGCCGAATGCCTGGCGAAAAAGACTAACTGTTAGTCAAAATTTTTGTGGGTTACGCCATTTCCACACGCGGCTGACGCACCAGCGCCAGCGCCTGCTCCACCACCCGCGCATCGGCGCCCGGCTTGTGGGCGTTCTCGCTCAGGTGGCGACGCCACTGGCGCGCGCCCGGCACGCCCTGGAACAAACCGAGGATGTGGCGGGTGATGTGGCCGAGATAGGTGCCGTTGGACAGCTCGCGCTCGATGTACGGATACAGCGCTTCGACGATCGCCACGCTGTCCGGCACTGCGGTCTGCGCGCCGAACAGTTCGCTGTCGACCCGCGCCAGGATGCCCGGATTCTGGTACGCCTCGCGCCCCATCATCACGCCGTCCAGATGCTGCAGATGCTGCTGCGCCTCTTCCAGCGTTTTCACTCCGCCGTTAATGGCGATGGTCAGCGCCGGGAAATCCCGCTTCAGCTGATAAACGCGCGGGTAGTCCAGCGGCGGCACTTCGCGGTTCTCTTTCGGGCTGAGGCCGGAGAGCCAGGCCTTGCGCGCGTGGATGGTGAACATGTCGCACTCGCCGCGCCCGGCGACGGTTTGGATAAAGTCGCACAGGAAGGCGTAGCTGTCCTGATCGTCGATGCCGATGCGGGTCTTCACCGTCACCGGGATCGACACCACGTCGCGCATCGCCTTGATGCAGTCGGCGACCAGCGTCGCCTGCCCCATCAAACAGGCGCCGAACATGCCGTTTTGCACGCGATCGGACGGGCAGCCGACGTTGAGGTTAATCTCGTCGTAACCGCGCTGCTCTGCCAGTTTGGCGCAGTGCGCCAGCGCGGCCGGATCGCTGCCGCCCAGCTGCAGCGCCACCGGATGCTCTTCTTCGCTGTAGGCCAGGTAGTCGCCCTTGCCGTGAATGATCGCGCCGGTGGTCACCATTTCGGTGTACAGCAGCGTTTCCTTGGTCAGCAGGCGGTGGAAGTAACGGCAATGACGATCGGTCCAGTCGAGCATCGGCGCGATGGAGAAGCGATTGGCGGCGTAAGTTGGGGCGTGGTTGTCTTTCGTCATGCTGAGTTACTGGCTACCTGAGTCTGTCTGGGTTTAACGAACGGCGCGCGGCCGCAAACGGCTATTATAACGACAATCGGCGCCGTTGGGAAAACCGCCTTCGCTTCCCCCCTATTCCAACGTGCGGATAACCCGGCACGGCTGCCCCAGCGCAAGCACGTTGGCCGGGATGTCGCCGGTCACGATGCTGCCCGCGCCGATAGTCGTGCCGTCGCCGATGGTCACGCCCGGCAAGATCACCACGTTACCGCCGATCCACACGTTGCTGCCGATGGACACCGGCTGCGCCGAGGTGCGGAAAGGAAAGACCGGGTCGCCGGTAAAGCGTTCGCCGGCCTTCAACGGGTGGCTCGGCGTGTAGATTTGCACATTGGGGCCGATCAGCGTGTTGTCGCCGATGGTGATGGTATTGCAGTCGAGAAACACTGCATTGACGTTGATAAAACAGTTTTCACCGATGCGGACATGCTGCCCGTAATCGCACCAGAACGGCGTTTCGATCCAGCTCGCCTCGCCCCAGGCACCGAACAGTTCGCCGAGCAGGCGGTTTTTCTCGTCCACCTGATGCGAATCCAGCGCCCCCAGGCTTTTGGTCAACGCCCTGGCCCGATGGTACATCGCAATCAATTCTTCATCGCGGCTGTTGTACTCCAGGCCGCTTAACAGCTTCTCTCTTTCCGTCATCACACAAGGCTCCTGTTCGTCACGCGGGTGAAGCGCGTTATACCGCTCTCGCCCGCCGCTCTCCAGCGCAAAAATCGGCAACGTTGATTTGCCGCCCGGCGGAGGGGAAAAGTTGTGATGCATCTCTCTTTTAGCGCACTCAGCGTGCCTTTCCCTGCGCAATCCTCAGGGGAAAAGGGGGCAACTCTCGGCGATTCGCCGTAATCATGGTAAAATCGGCTTTTTTACGTACCGGGATATTTGCGATGAACTCAACCACCCAGGAAAAGCTGCTGGCGCAGGCGGAACGCCTCTGCCAACAACGCAATGTGCGATTGACGCCGCAACGGCTGGAAGTGCTGCGTCTGATGACTCAGCAACCCGGTGCAATCAGCGCTTATGACCTGCTCGATCTGCTGCGCGTCGCCGAACCGCAGGCCAAGCCGCCGACTGTCTATCGCGCGCTGGATTTTCTGCTGGAGCAAGGGTTTATCCATAGAGTGGAATCCGCCAACAGCTACGTGCTGTGCCACCACTTCGAACAGCCGATGCACACGTCCGCACTGTTTATCTGCGACCGCTGCGGCCAGGTGACCGAACGCACTACCGAAGGCGTAGAGGAAACGCTGCAGAAGCTGGCGCAGGAAGCCGGATTTGCGTTGCGGCACAGCGTGGTGGAAGCGCACGGCCTGTGCGCCGGCTGCGTGGAGGTTGAGGCATGCGACAGCAAGCATGACTGCGCCGAACACGATCACAGTATCGCCATCAAGAAGAAGTAAGACGAAGTCAGGTACCTCCCTGTACCTGCGGCCGGGGCGCCAGAGGATGAGAGCGACGCCGGCCTGCGCTGGGCAAGCCGCCTTCAATGGCGGCCCTGCAGATTACCAGCGGTGTTTGGTGTGATCTTCCCAGGCTTTCACCTCTTTCTCGGCCGCCTCTTTCTGGTAACCGTAGCGCTCCTGGATTTTGCCGACCAGCTGTTCGCGTTTCCCTTCGATGACCGTCAGATCGTCATCGGTCAGCTTGCCCCATTTTTCCTTCACTTTGCCTTTAAGCTGCTTCCAGTTACCGTCGGCTTGATCTTTATTCATAGTCTCTCCGTTAACCTGTGGTGAATCAGTGATCCCTGTCGCCGGCCGGGGTTAACCAGAAATCTTTCTGACCGATATACCCTTCACCTTAAGGAATACCGCTCCCCTTCATTCGCCAGCCACATGACTCATTCTAGTTAAACATGGAAATAAAAAAGCCAAATACCAGAATAAAAAACCATTAAGTAATAAAATAAACATAAAAAACGCCAACAAACAACGAACTAAGCCGGGCAAAGCCTAGCTGAAAACATGTAAGCAAACATGAATAAAAACATAAAACAAATTAATTATTAACCCAACAAAGCGCCCGGTTTAGCGTGCGGCAAACCAGCTGCCGCGCACCTGATGGCGGTGCCAAATCCAGCCCAGCGCCAGACCGCGCAGCGCCAGAAACACCGCCAGCGCCAGCCAGAGCCCGTGGTTGCCAAGCAGCGGCACGCTGAACAGCACCAGACCGTATCCCGCCGCAGCCACCGCCATGCTGTTACGCATCTCGGCACCGCGCGTGGCGCCGATAAACATGCCATCCAGCAAATAGCACCACACCCCGACCAGCGGCAAAATGACCTGCCACGGCAAATAGTGGGCGGCTAATGCACGCAGCTCCGGCAAGGAGGTCAACGCTGCCACGATCTGCTGGCCGGTAACGGCATAGGCCAGGCCGAAGGCCAGCGCGACCAACCCTGCCTGCCTGCAGGCCGCGTGCCACACCTTACGCAGCTGGCTGTCGTCCCGGGCACCGTAGGCGTGGCCCGAATGGGCCTCCACCGCATAAGCGAAGCCGTCGAGCGCATAGGCGGTGAACGTCAGCAGATTCATCAATACCGCGTTGACCGCCACCACCTCGCTCCCCAGGCGAGCGCCGAAGATGGTCAGCGATGCAAAGCACAGCTGCAGCAGCAATGAACGCAACATGATGTCGCGGTTAAGCGCCAGCAGCCGGCGCAGATCGCCACGCCAGGCCTGGCGCAGCATCGACAGGGTAATACCGCGCAGGCGCATCACCCGCCATGCCAGCCACAGGCCGAGCAGCAGCGTGGCGTATTCAGCGATGGCGGTTGCCGCCGCCGCCCCTCGCACGTTCCAGCCCAGGCCCATCACCAACCAGATATCCAGCACGATGTTCAGCAGGTTGCCGACGATCAGCAGGATCACCGGCGCCCGCACATACTGCACGCCGAGCAGCCAACCCAACAGCACCAGATTGGCCAGCGCCGCCGGGGCACTCAGCCAGCGGATTTCAAGAAAACGCCGCGCCTGTTCCAGCACCTCGCCATCGCCACCGACGATCCGCAGCGCCAGTTCGATCAGCGGATAGCGCAGCAGGACGATCGCCCCCCCGGCGAGCAGCGCCAGCACCAGCGGTTGCATAAAGGCGCGCGCCAGCGCCTGCGGGTTCTGTGCCCCCAGCGCCTGCGCCGCCAGGCCGGTGGTGCTCATGCGCAGGAACAACAGCAGCATGAACAGGAAGCTGGTCGCCACCGCGCCGATCGCGACGCCCCCCAGGTAGATCGGGCTGTCGAGGTGGCCGATCACCGCGGTGTCCACCAACCCGAGCAGCGGTACGGTGATATTGGAGAAAATCATCGGCAGAGCCAGGCGCCACAGGGCTTTATCGGTGTCGCTGGTGAAGGCGGAAATCAAGCGCATGATGAGACGTTCCCGTAGCAGTGGCGAAGGGCAAAATCAGAAACAAAAACGCCCCAGAACAGGGGCGATTGATACAAGAGGCGGCACTGAGGGGGCGGCGATTAAATCCAGTCGCCGTTGCGGATCACGCCGACCGCCAGCCCTTCGATAGTGAAATTCTGCTGACGCAGATCGACCACGATCGGTTGGAATTCGTTGTTCTCCGGCAGTAGCTCGACCACGTTGCCGTGTTTTTTCAGGCGCTTGACCGTCACTTCGTCTTCGATGCGCGCCACCACGACCTGGCCGTTGCGCACGTCTTGCGTTTTGTGCACCGCCAGCAGATCGCCGTCCAGAATGCCGATGTCGCGCATCGACATGCCGTTCACCCGCAGCAGGAAATCGGCACTCGGTTTAAACAGGGAAGGATCCACCTGGTAGTGCCCTTCGATGTGCTGCTGCGCCAACAACGGCTCGCCGGCGGCGACGCGGCCGATCAGCGGCAGCCCTTCTTCTTCTTCCATCAACAGACGGATACCGCGCGAGGCACCGGAGACGATTTCGATCACGCCTTTGCGTGCCAGCGCCTTCAGGTGTTCTTCGGCGGCGTTAGGCGAGCGGAACCCCAGACGCATCGCGATCTCGGCACGCGTTGGCGGCATGCCCGTTTGCGAAATATGATCGCGAATCAGATCGTAGACCTCTTGCTGTCTGGTAGTTAGTGCTTTCATTCCGCCCCCTGTTTGTTTATACAGTCTTGCTGTGAGTATATACAGGTAAGCGCGGATTGGGAACCGAAGAATAAATAAAAATCAGTCAGTAGGCGCCTTTCGTCAGCCAAAATGCTGCCATAAGACCGTGCCCCAAACGAACAGCGCCAGCACGATCGCCAGCGACACCGCCGCCGATCCCATGTCCTTGGCCCGGCCGGACAGTTCGTGATGTTCGCTGCCGATGCGATCCACCACCGCCTCGATCGCGCTGTTCAGGATCTCGACGATCATCACCAGCGCTACCGATCCGATCAATAAAATGCGCGCTATCGCACCCACATCCAGCCAGACAGCCAGTATGATAGCCAGCAGGGTGACCACCAGTTCCTGGCGGAAAGCCGCTTCGTGCTGCCAGGCGGCGGAAAGCCCTTTATAGGAATAGCCGGCGGCCTTGATGATGCGGGTCAGTCCGGTTGCTTGGTTTGCCATGTTTTCGTGCCTTTCTCAGAGGTCGGTCATAATAAAAAGAGTCTAGAACAGTCCGCGCTGACGGCTCTCGGTTTTCGAACACCACAGATCTGCTACCCGGTTTCTGGTATGCTTGCGGCGCATTGCTAACAAGAGGCTTCACGTTGTTTATGTCAGGTTGGCGTAAAATTTATTATAAAATATTGAATTTACCACTTAAATTGTTGGTAAGAAGTAAGGTCATCCCTTCAGATCCGGTTACCGAGCTAGGGTTGGATCCCTCACGGCCGATTTTGTATGTTTTACCTTACAATTCCAAGGCGGATTTGCTGACGCTGCGCACCCAGTGCCTGGCGCAGGATCTGCCCGATCCGCTCAACTCGCTGGAGATCGACGGCACCGTGCTGCCGAGCTACGTGTTCATTCACGACGGCCCGCGCGTGTTCCGCTACTACACCCCGAAAGAAGAGTCGGTAAAGCTGTTTCACGACTATCTCGATCTGCACCGCAGCAACCCGGATCTCGACATTCAGATGCTGCCGGTTTCGGTGATGTTCGGCCGCTCGCCGGGCCGCGAAGGCCACGGCACGCCGCACCTGCGTCTGTTGAACGGCGTGCAGAAATTCTTCGCCGTACTGTGGCTCGGCCGCGACAGCTTCGTGCGTTTCTCCAACACCGTTTCGCTGCGCCGCATGGCCACCGAGCACGGCACGGATAAAACCATCGCGCAGAAACTGGCGCGCGTGGCGCGCATGCACTTCTCGCGTCAGCGCCTGGCCGCGGTAGGCCCGAGCCTGCCGGCCCGCCAGGATCTGTTCAACAAGCTGTTGGCGTCCAAAGCGATCGAAAAAGCGGTCGAGGACGAAGCGCGCAGCAAGAAGATCTCGCACGAGAAAGCCCAGCAGAACGCCATCGCGCTGATGGAAGAGATCGCCGCCGATTTCTCCTACGAAACCGTGCGCCTGTCCGACCGCGTGCTGAGCTGGACCTGGAACCGGCTGTATCAGGGCATCAACGTCACCAACGCCGAGCGCGTGCGCCAGCTGGCGCAGGACGGCCACGAGATCGTCTACGTGCCCTGCCACCGCAGCCACATGGACTACCTGCTGTTGTCCTACGTGCTGTATCACCAGGGCCTGGTGCCGCCGCACATCGCCGCCGGCATCAACCTCAACTTCTGGCCGGCCGGCCCGATCTTCCGCCGCCTGGGCGCGTTCTTTATCCGCCGCACCTTCAAGGGCAACAAGCTGTACTCGACGGTGTTCCGCGAATACCTCGGCGAGCTGTTCACCCGCGGCTACTCGGTAGAATACTTTGTGGAAGGCGGCCGTTCCCGCACCGGGCGTCTGCTGGAGCCGAAGACCGGCACCCTGTCGATGACCATCCAGGCGATGCTGCGCGGCGGCACCCGTCCGATCACGCTGGTGCCGATTTACATCGGTTACGAGCACGTGATGGAAGTGGGCACCTACGCCAAAGAGCTGCGCGGCGCCACCAAGGAAAAAGAGAGCCTGCCGCAGATGCTGCGCGGCCTGCGCAAGCTGCGCAATCTGGGCCAGGGTTATGTCAACTTCGGCGAGCCGCTGCCGTTGACCGCTTACCTCAACCAGCACGTGCCGCAGTGGCGCGAGTCTATCGATCCGATCGAAGCCCAGCGCCCAAGCTGGCTGACGCCGACGGTCAACGATCTGGCCGGCCAGATCATGGTGCGCATCAACAACGCCGCCGCGGCCAACGCCATGAACCTGTGTTCCACCGCGCTGCTGGCTTCGCGCCAGCGTTCGCTAACCCGCGAACAGCTGGTCGAACAGCTCGAGTGCTACCTGCAGCTGATGCGCAACGCGCCTTACGCGCATGACGTCACCGTGCCGACGCAAACGCCGGACGAGCTGCTGGATCACGCGCTGAACATGAACAAGTTCGAGGTGGAGAAGGACAACATCGGCGACATCATCATCCTGCCGCGCGAGCAGGCGGTGCTGATGACCTATTACCGCAACAACATCCACCACCTGCTGGTGTTGCCGTCGCTGATCGCCAGCATCGTGATGCATCATCGCCGGGTGTCGCGCACCGAGCTGCTGCGTCAAATCGGCATGATCTACCCGATGCTGAAAGCCGAACTGTTCCTGCATAACGACAAGGAACAGCTGCCGGAGGTGCTGCAGCCAGTGATCGACGAGCTGATCCGCCAACAGCTAATCTGCGACAAAGGCGACGAGCTGGTGCTGAACCCGGCGCGCATTCGCCCGCTGCAGCTGCTGGCCGCCGGGGTGCGCGAAACCCTGCAGCGCTACGCCATCACCATGTCGATCCTCAGCGCCAACCCGAGCATCAACCGCGGCGCGCTGGAGAAAGAGAGCCGCATCATGGCGCAGCGTCTGTCGGTACTGCACGGCATCAACGCGCCGGAGTTCTTCGACAAGGCGGTGTTCTCCACCCTGGTGGCGACGCTGCGCGAAGAAGGCTATATCAACGACAGCGGCGATGCGATCCGCGAGCACACCCTCGAGGTGTACAACATGCTGAGCGATCTGATCACGCCGGAAATCAAGCTGACCATCGAAAGCGTCAACATGCCGGAAGAGACCAACGCCCTGCCGCAAGCCGACACGGAAGAAGAGCAGGACGAGTGATTTCGTCCGGCACAGAAACACAAAAGGCACCCCCTGGGGTGCCTTTTTTCTTGCTCTGGAGAACCGTTACGCCGGCAGATAGCTCAGCGCGATGCCGATAAATACCACCAACCCGACATAGTTGTTCTGCAGGAAGGCCTTGAAGCAGGCTTCGCGCTCGCGGCCGGCGATCTGTTTCTGCTGGTGAATGAACAGCGCGCCCGCCAGCAGCAGCGACCAGTAAAACGCCCCGCCGAGCTGCGCCAGATAACCGACCCACACCAGCAGCAGCAGCGTCGCGAACTGCAGCAGCCCGACGATCAGCTTGTCATAACGGCCGAACAGGATAGCGGTGGATTTGATGCCGATCTTCAAGTCATCG
Source organism: Serratia sp. CY44782 (assembly GCF_052168715.1). Lineage (NCBI taxonomy): Bacteria > Pseudomonadati > Pseudomonadota > Gammaproteobacteria > Enterobacterales > Yersiniaceae > Serratia > Serratia sp. CY44782. The sequence continues at coordinate 53,020 of NZ_JBJNME010000007.1, read as the reverse complement.
TCGCGATCGACCATCGCATACAGCGTGTCGTAGGCCACCGTCCAGCAGATGTTGGCCAGCAGCAGCAGCCAGCAGCTGAGCGGCAGCGATTCGCTGACCGCCGCATACCCCATCGGAATGCCCCAGCCGAACGCGGCGCCCAGCACGAACTGCGGCAGGTTGGTCACCCGCTTCATGAACGGATACACCCAGGCCAGCGTCAGCGCCGCCAGCGACAGCCAGATGGTCATCGCATTGAGCGTCAACACCAGGCAGAACGAGATCAGCACCAGCACCGCAAACAGCACCTTGGCCTCTTTCGCGCTCACCCGACCGCTCGGCATCGGCCGCCCGGCGGTGCGTTTCACGTAGCCGTCCACCGCGCGATCGGCGTAGTCATTCACCACGCAGCCGGCAGCGCGCATCAGGAACACGCCGAGCACGAACACCAGCAAAATCGACAGCGGCGGCACGCCTTTCCCGGCCAGCCACAGCGCCCACAGCGTCGGCCACAGCAGCAACAGCGTGCCGATCGGTTTATCAATGCGCATCAAATGGCTGTAAGCCCGCCATTTACTTTGAGTCACGCTTCCCTCCAAGGTCTTGCTCTCCTCTCTTATGCAGGAACCGCTGAATACAGCGGCGAAGCCGGTAAAAACAATTCGGTCAGCAACAGCGGTTTGCCCGCCAGCCGCAGCCGTGAACGGCGCGCCCACAGCGCATCCTGTCGGCCGATATGAATATAGTCGCGGGTCAGATCGCCGCTGCTGAACAGGTAGCGCCCCAGCGGCAGCGTGCCCAGATCCACCAGCGCCTGGTCGGGGCCGGTCAGCGTATTTTCCGGGATCACCGTGCGCCCCAGCAGCCAGGGCTGGTCGTCGCCCAGCAGCACCACTTCGCGCAGCCAGTAGCGCGGGCTGTCGGGCAGGTGGTTCGCCTCGTCGCCCAGCGCCTCGCGCGTGACGAAGCATTCGCGCTGCGGTTCGACGCGCACCTGGGCGCAATGGCGTTCAAATCGGCGGGTCATGGAGCCTAACTCCATCAGCCAGTCGCTGACGGCGGCGGGCGCCGGAGGATCCTGTTCGGACAACCACTCCAGCGGCGGCAGGATGGAATCCCTGATGCCAGACATTGCTTTACTCCTCGCCTGAACCGCGGCCGGTACGGCGCGCCAGACGATACAAACTGTTAACAGGCCCCCATTGTAGCGCAGAAATACGAAAGCGGCAGGCTGATTCGTGGCGAAAACGGCGGTGGCTTCCGCCGGAAAAACCGGGTTCCTGTCATCTTTTTGCCATCCGCGTTCTCTATCTTCGTTCCCCGGCACGATGACGATTCTGTGATCGCCTGCAAAGTTTCATCTTTGTCGCGTTGTTTTATCTACGCGCGTAGATACTCTGACACCGCAGCGTTGAATCGCCATGCGTCCGACATCATTGGTCGGCACACCTTTGTTGCCGGCACCAGGGAAACCATCTTTAACCGCGCCCCTCCAGGTGCAGAACAAAAGAGGATAGCACTGCCATGAGCGAAACAACGCTTGCCCCTTCACAGACCGCCGACGCCGCGCTGGCGGCCGATGAACGCCTGGCGACCAAAGAGGGGCGCAGCCAATTTTGGCGCGCCACCTTCTCCTGCTGGCTCGGCACCGCCATGGAATACGTCGATTTCGCGCTGTACGGCCTGGCGGCCGGCATGGTGTTCGGCGACGTGTTCTTCCCCGAGGCCACGCCGCTGGTCGCCCTGCTGGCCAGCTTCGCCACCTACTCCGTCGGCTTCGTCGCACGGCCGATCGGTGCGCTGGTGTTCGGCTGGATCGGTGACCGCAAAGGCCGCCGCGTGGTGCTGATCACCACCGTGGCGCTGATGGGCCTCTCCACCACGCTGATCGGCCTGATCCCGTCCTATGCGCAAATCGGCGTTTGGGCGCCCACCTGCCTGGTGATCCTGCGCTTCGCGCAGGGGTTCGGCGGCGGCGCGGTGATGCTGGCGGAATACGCGCCGGCCAAGCGGCGCGGGCTGGTGGCGTCGATCATCGCCATCGGCTCCAACAGCGGCACTCTGCTGGCGTCGCTGGTGTGGCTGCTGGTGTTGCAGCTCGACAAGGAAGACCTGATGAGCTGGGGCTGGCGCATTCCGTTCCTCGCCAGCATTCTGATCGCCGGCGTGGCGCTGTACCTGCGCCGCCACGTGCGGGAAACGCCGGTCTTCGAGCGCGAGCTGCAGCAAAACCACCAGCGCATGCTGGACGCCGCCCAGGCCGCACCGGATACGCGCAGCTACCTGCAGCGCACCAAGGCGTTCTGGGTGATGCTCGGCCTACGCATCGGCGAGAACGGCCCCTCCTACCTGTGCCAGGGCTTTATCGTCGGCTACGTCGCCAAGGTGCTGATGGTCGATAAATCGGTGCCGGCGCTGGCGGTGCTGATCGCCTCGCTGTGCGGTTTTCTGGTGATCCCGTTGGCCGGCTGGCTGTCCGATCGCTTCGGCCGCCGCGTCACCTACCGGTGGTTCTGCCTGCTGCTGGTGCTGTACGCCTTCCCGGCGTTCTGGCTGCTCGACAGCCGTGAACCGGCGATCGTCATCTCGGTGATCGTGGTCGGCATGTGCATCGCGTCGCTGGGGATTTTCGGCGTACAGGCGGCCTACGGCGTCGAACTGTTCGGCGTGAAGAACCGCTACTCCAAAATGGCGTTCGCCAAGGAGCTCGGTTCAATCCTCTCCGGCGGTACTGCGCCGCTGATCGCCACCGCACTGCTGTCCGGTTTCGGTCACTGGTGGCCTGTCGCCGCCTATTTTGTTGTAATGGCGGGCATCGGCTTAATCACCACCTTCTTTGCTCCCGAAACCCGCGGCCGCGATCTCAACCTGCCGCAGGATGCCGCGTAGCGAGAAGGCGAACAGGATCCCAATTTGGATAATCACTCCGCGCGACGCGTTACCCGCGCCGACGTGGCCCGCGTAGCGGGCACCTCCGTCGCCGTGGTCAGCTATGTGATCAACAACGGCCCGCGCCCGGTGGCGGAAGCCACCCGGCTGCGCGTGCTGGCGGCGATCGAGCAGACCGGCTACCGGCCGAATGACATCGCGCGGGCGCTGGCCTCCGGCAGCACGCAAACCTACGGGCTGGTGGTGCCGGATATTTCCAACCCGTTCTTCGCCACCCTGGCGCGAGCGCTGCAGCAGGAAGCCTTCAGCCGCGGCCGTGTGCTGCTGCTGGGCGACGCCGGCGACGATCGTCAGCGCGAGTATGAGCTTATCAACAACCTGCTGCGCCGCCAGGTCGACGGCCTGCTGTACACCAGCGTCGATCGCCACCCGTGGTTTGATCTGATCCGCGCCTCCGGCACGCCCTGCGTAATGATAGACACCATCGACAGCCAGGCCGGCGTCTGCGCCATTCGCGTCGACGAGCGCGACGCCGCCTGCCAGGCAACCCGCCATCTGCTGCAACACGGCTACCGCGACATCGGCATTTTTATCGGCCCGCTGACCATGCTCAACGCGCAGGATCGCCTGAACGGCTGGCGCGATGCGCTGCTGGAGGCGGGTATCGCGCCGCGCGACGAGTGGATTTTCGAGGTGCCCTACACCCGCCAGGGCGGTTACCAGGCCACCCAGCGTCTGGTGCAGGGCCCGCGCCCGCGCGCCGTTTTCACCTCTAACGAGCAGCAGGCGCTCGGCTGCCTGTCGGCGTTGGCGGAGCATGGGCTGCGCGCGCCGGACGATCTGGCGCTGATCTGTTTTAACGGCACGCAGCAATCCGAATTCAGCGTGCCGCCGCTCAGCGCGGTCGAGCAGCCGATCGACGCCATGGCCAAGCGGGCCATCGCCATGCTGGCCACCGGTGCCGCGCCCGCCGAGCTGCATGAATTCGCTTTTCAACTGCGCATCCGCCGTTCGTGCGGCTGTTAGCGGTTTTTCAGGACACCTTAATATATGCGTTTAATCATTGATTGCGATCCCGGCAACGGCGTTCCCGGCGCCAACGTCGACGACGGCCTGGCGCTGGCCCTGGCGCTGGCGGCCAAACCGCAGCTGCAGCTGGAGCTGATCAGCATCGTGGCCGGCAACACCCCGCGAGAAGTGGGCTTCGCCGTCGCCACCGATCTGCTGGCGCAGAGCGGCTATCAGGTTCCTGTCGCCCTTGGCGCGGCGCGCGCCCTGAGCGAGCCGCCGGAGCCGTGGCGCGCACATCTGGACCGCCCGATCGCCGATCCGAAGCTGGCGGCGCTGTGGCGTGACCTGCCCGCGCCCTCGCTGGCCAACGCGCCCGCACCGGACGCCGCCATCGCCATCGGCGAACTGATCTGCCGACATCCCGGCGAGATCACGCTGGCGGCGATCGGCCCGCTGACCAACGTTGCGCACGCCATGCAGCTTTACCCGCAGATGGCGCAGGCGGTGAAAGAGATTGTGATCATGGGCGGCGTGTTCAACGTCGACGGGTACATCAAGGACACCAATTTCGGTTTGGATCCGGAAGCGGCGCGGCTGGTGTTGAACAGCGGCGCCGCCATCACGCTGGCGCCGCTGGATGTCACCACTCAGACCATGCTGACCCAGGCGGATCTGGCCGCATTGACCCAGCCGGATACCCCGCTGTGCCGCTATTTACGCGCCACGACGCGGCCGTGGATCGACTATTCACGCCATACGCGGCACCTGCCGGGCTGCTGGATCCATGATGCGTTAGTGATCGCCTGGCTGCTGGCGCCGCAGCTGGTCACCACCGAGATGTTCCATGTGGATGTGGCGCTGGAAGGGGCGTTGACGCGCGGCAGCTCACGCCGCTGGCGGCCGGACAGCCTGCGCCTGACGGTCGGCATGCCGCCGCCGCAGGGCAGGCCGGTGCGTGTCATGCAGCAGGTAGACAACGCCCGTCTGTTGGCGTTGATCGGCGCAACGCTGGCCCGCGGATGAAAAAAGGTGCGCCAAAGCGCACCAATCATCGAGCCAGCATCGGCAGCGCCGGGTGTTACCCCTTGCCTTTAACGCTGCTGATAAACGTTTTACGCGCGGTGGTCGAGCCCAGTTTCTCGGCCTCATTCATCAGTTTCAGCGCCTTATCGATATCGCCCGCCTTCACCGCCTGTTTGATGCCGTTATTAAAGTAGCTTTCGGTATCGTTGAGCATCGGCTCCGCCGGTTTCTCCGACGCCGGTGCCGGTGCAGCCACGGCGGCAGGGGCGGTCGAGCCCACCACCACCGGCGCCACGGTCGGCGCAGGCTGCAGCATGCCGATCATCACGTTGCCGGTGCCCTGTTCTGCGGTGACCTTAAGCTTCAGCGTGCCGGTCGTCGCGTGGCCGGCGATCGGATCCGGGATATCCGGCACCGCGTTGCCCACGCCCTGCGCATAGGCCTTGGCCGGGTTAGTCAGCTGCGTGGTTTTCGCCAAGTCCTGACGAGTGGTGTACACCAACAGGTAAATCTGTTTTTGACCGAGCGCCGGCGTCAGCTTCAGCGTGCCTTCGAGGCGATCGGAGGACATCGCCCCCGGCGGCTGGTAAGGGAAGTAGCTGCTCGGGTAATACGCCGCCGGGCGCAGATGCTCGTCCAGCACCAGCACGCTCGGCGCATAAAGCGAATTATTTTTCGCAAGGCTGCTCAGCGTCACTTCCAGCGAACCGCGATCGGCCGGCAGCGTATAGGCGGCGATCGCCCCCTGAATCTCGCCCTGATTGAGCTGCGGGCTGACGGCGTCGAGCTTCACCTCTTGCGACACCGGTGGCTGCAGCGGCTGCCACGGCAGGCTTTGCAGCGTGGCGGCGCTGATGGCCGGCGCGACGGAAACGTTGGCCGGCGTCTCGGCGTTGGCCGCCAAAGGCGCGCCGACGGTCAGCGCCAGCGACAGGCAGAGTGACAGCAGATTCTTTTTCATCGTTATATCCTCTTTCAGCGCTGCGGCGGATCAGGCAAGAGATCCGGCCGCGGCGAATGCGGTTGGGGGAGAGCCGCTGGCCCTCCCCGCCCTGTCGTCGTTACCACCAAATTTCCATCTGGGCGCCGAAGGTGACTTCGTCATCCTTGCCGCGGCTGAAGGTATGCATGCTGGTGTCGTTGTAAGCGGTGCCGGCGTTATACCCGGTGTCGTCACCGGTGGCGTAGCCCCATTTCTCATCCCACTTGGCGTAGGTGGCGAACAGGCGGATGGCCGGGCGCGACCAGATGCTGTTGCCCGCCTGCCACTGCTGCGCCAGGGTCACTTTATACTGGCCGTTGCGATCGCCGGTGCGCTGGGATTTGACGTTGTCATAGCCGGCTTCCAGCAGAGTGCTCATGATCGGCGTCCACTTGTACATCGGGCGCACACCCACGGTGTACCAGGTGGTGCCGTTGTTGTTGTCGCGGTCGATGTCCTGGAACATGGCGACATACATCAGCGCCCATTGATCGTTGAAGTCGATGGCGCCGTGATCCAGCACGCGGATCATCTTGCCGTTGTTATCGATGGTGGCGCCTTCGTTGCGGCCGTTGTTCTGCGAGGTCATCGAGTCGGTGGCGTACTGCAGCACGAACTTGTTGTAACCGTTCAGGATGCTCTGCGTGTGTTCCGCGGTGAACATCCAGCCGTCTTTGCTGGCGCCGTCGGCCAGGCGATAGTTATCCTGCGCATTGGCGCGGCCGTAGTCCACGCCCAGCTCCAGGGTGCCGCCCGGGTTCAGCTCCAGGCCGGCCAGACGCAGGTCGAAAGTGTCGTTGACGGTCGGACGCTGTTTCCATTCGTTATCCAGGTAGCCGTAAGAACCACCGGATTCGGAGTTGCGGGTCACGGCGGCGGACAGCTTGCCGAAGCCCAGATCGATGTTTTCCAGACCGGCGCCCGGGCCGGAGATATCCCAGTAGTAGAAGTCGATCATGTGAACGTCATGACGCTGATAGAAGCGCTTACCGGCCCACAGCGTGGAGCCCGGCAGCCAGTCGATCAGGTTTTTACCCTGCACGTTGACTTCGCGGAAGCCCGGGGTCACATCTTCCCAGTCGGAACGTTGCGAGACCGAATAGGCCAGGTTGGTGTCGAAATAGAAGCTCTTGTCGCCTTCTTTCCACACTTCCTGCCCCAGCTTCAGCTCGGCATAGGTTTCGCATTCGTTGCCGAGACGGTATTTGCTCGCGGCGCCGGTGGCCTTGAAGCACTGTTGCTCACCGCCGCTACCGGTCCAGCCGATGCCGGAACGGGCATAACCGTGAAAATCCACGGCCAGCGCCTGAGTAGAGAGAACACCGGCGGCGACAGCCAGTGCCAGAGGAAGTTTGCGCAGAGTAGTCATCATTATTCTCCTGTTATACCGACTTTGATGCTTTAAACGCCCGGCTCCTGGTGCAGCCGTTTACATGCCGTACCGTCTTCACGGAACAGGTGGCAGCGGTGAGGCGGCAGGCCGATGGCGAATGTGGCACCTTCTTCTACCAGCACCACGTCATTCTGGCGGTACACCAGGTTTTGACGGATGGCCGGGATTTGGATGTGGATTTGCGTCTCGTTACCGAGCTGCTCCACCACCTGTACGTCGCCGGTAAGCCGCACTTCTGAGGCTTCGCCGGGCAGCAGATGTTCAGGGCGAATGCCCAGGGACAGATTGGCGCCGGGTTGAACGCCCGCGCCTTCCACCGGCAGCCAGACCAGCTGGCGGTTGGGCAGTTCGACCTGCACCTGTTGCGGCTGCGCTGCGGTCACCTTGACCGGCAGGAAATTCATCTTCGGCGAGCCGATAAACCCGGCGACGAAGCGGTTGGCCGGGTAGTGGTATAATTCCAGCGGCTTGCCGACCTGCGCCACGCGACCGGCGTCGAGCACCACGATCTTGTCGGCCAGCGTCATCGCTTCGACCTGATCGTGGGTGACGTAAATCATGGTGCGCTGCAGGCGCTTGTGCAGACGGGAGATCTCGATGCGCATCTGCACCCGCAGCGCGGCGTCGAGGTTGGACAGCGGTTCGTCGAGCAGGAACACGTCCGGCTCAGCCACCAGCGTGCGGCCGATCGCAACGCGCTGACGCTGCCCGCCGGACAGCGCCTTCGGCCGCCGATCGAGCAGGTGTGCCAGCTGCAGCACCTCGGAGACCTGGTTCACCCGTTGATTGATCTCTGCTTTCCTGGCGCCGGCCAGCTTCAGGCCGAACGACATGTTGTCCGCCACCGACAGGTGCGGATACAGCGCATAGGATTGGAACACCATGCCGATGCCGCGCTCGGAAGGCGGCACCTCATTCATACGTTTCTCGCCGATCAGCAGCTCGCCGGAGGTGATGTCCTCCAGCCCGGCGATCATGCGCAGCAGCGTCGATTTACCGCAGCCCGACGGCCCGACAAACACCACAAATTCGCCGTCTTCGATGGTCAGATTGACGTCTTTGGAAATCACGGCCTCACCGAAGGCCTTATAAACGCTGCGCAGTGTGACGCTAGCCATGCGTTACTCCCCTGCTTTCGCAGTTAACATGTCGTGTGAAAATGGCGGAGGCAAAGCCCGCCAAAACCCATTGATGACCCTCTTGCTGCGCGCCGTGCTGCCATGCCAACGGCAAGGTCGCCTCAGACGGCGCGGCCGCCTGAGTATAAGGCTGCAGGTTTATCAGCGCTTCAAGGCATTGATCCTGATGGGTAATAAGTAAACGCACCACGCCGTCTCGCTGGCTGACCGCGCTCAGCTCGCCGCATTGGATGAGCGGCGAACGGCGCAGGGTCAACAGCGCCTGGCAGTAACGTAAGGTGGAGTGGCTGTCGTGCTGTTGGCGGCTGATGGCCAACGCGCGGTGTTCGATCGCCACCTGCTGATACCAGCTGATTTCGCCGGCGGTGACCTGTTCGGGAGCCTCATGCCACGGCATCGGCGTTTGCGCGCCGCGCGGATCCTGCAGGCCGGCGGCATGCGGCAGCCCCAGCTCTTCGCCCTGATACAGGCAGATCGGCGCCGGCAATATCGCCAGTAGCGTCAGAAAGGCGGCGGCGGAGCGCAAATCGCCCTGCCCCCAGCGGCTGACCACTCGGGGCTGATCCGCGTCGCCGGTGCTCCACAGGCTGTCCGCCAACGAGGCGCGGCGGGCATGCAGCACCGCCACCAGCTTCTCTGCGCTAAACGGCATCACGTCCAGCGCCAATGCGCCGTGGGCGAACCGCTGCGGCGCGGCCGCATTGCGAACGCGGTTGGCTTCATCGGCGTACCACAGCGTCAGCCCTTCGCCCGTCACCGTCGCCTCGGTCTCCGGCGCCAGCGTCTGCGGCAGCAACAGGCCGTCGATCGACAGCGCTTTCAGGTACGGCAGCGCCGCCAGCATGCCGTGCGCGTCGCCCACGCCGTCCCCGTTTCCGTCACGGAAACTGGCCGGATGGATCCGGTACAGGGTGGGCTGAGTGGCGATAGGCATTGACGACATAAATCCGGTATCCCTGCTGCGCGTGGCGTTGAAAATCAATGGGCCGATAGTGCGGGAGTCGCCGGAAAGGGTAATCATCCGTAACAGGATTTTTCATGGGGGAGGAGACGGGAGGATGAGAGAACGACCGCAGCGATGAGAAGTTCCGCGCTTAAGGCAAATCTGTGATCCGACTTGCAAAAATCGCCCCCCTATTTTGTGCCTGACGCCACAGAATAGAGCGCAACGTTAACTGGATCACACTCCTCATCACAGGGGCGTAGAGGGGGGGAGGATGAGAATATGTCGCGTTGTGACCCACTATTACCGCGAAACGTCTCTCCTTGATTTATGTGCCCACAAAAAGAAGGACTGGATTATGACTCGCAGCATTACCCTCGCCCGCACGCTGGCGCTCTCGGCACTGGCCACCCTGGTGCTCTCTTCTTCCGCCTTCGCCAAGATCGAGGAAGGCAAACTGGTTATCTGGATCAACGGCGACAAGGGCTATAACGGCCTGGCCGAAGTCGGCAAGAAATTCGAAAAAGATACCGGCATCAAGGTCACCGTCGAGCACCCGGACAAGCTGGAAGAAAAATACCCGCAGGTGGCCGCCACCGGCGACGGCCCGGACATTATCTTCTGGGCCCACGACCGCTTCGGCGGCTATGCGCAGTCCGGCCTGCTGGCCGAAATCCACCCGTCCAAAGCCTTCCAGGACAAGCTGTTCCCGTTCACCTGGGACGCAGTGCGCTATGACGGCAAGCTGATCGGCTACCCGATCGCCGTCGAGGCACTGTCGCTGATTTACAACAAAGACCTGGTCAAACAGCCGCCGAAGACCTGGGAAGAGATCCCGGCGCTGGACAAACAGCTGCGCGCCAACGGCAAGAGCGCCATCATGTGGAACCTGCAGGAGCCCTACTTCACCTGGCCTATCATCGCCGCCGACGGCGGTTATGCCTTCAAGTATGAAAACGGCAAATACAACATCAAGGATGTCGGCGTCGCCAACGCCGGTTCGCAGGCCGGTCTGCAGTTCATCGTCGATCTGGTGAAAAACAAGCACATCAACGCCGATACCGATTACTCGATCGCCGAAGCCGCGTTCAACAAAGGCCAGACCGCGATGACCATCAACGGGCCGTGGGCCTGGAACAACATCGAGCAGAGCAAAATCAACTACGGCGTGACGCTGCTGCCGACCTTCAAAGGCAAACCGTCCAAGCCGTTCGTCGGCGTGCTGACCGCCGGCATCAACGCCGCCAGCCCGAATAAAGAGCTGGCGACCGAGTTCCTCGAGAACTATCTGCTGACCAACGAAGGGCTGGCGGACGTCAACAAAGACAAACCGCTGGGCGCGGTGGCGCTGAAGTCCTATCAGGAAGCGCTGGCCAAAGATCCGAAGATCGCCGCCACCATGCAGAACTCGCAAAACGGGGAAATCATGCCGAACATCCCGCAGATGAGCGCCTTCTGGTACGCCGAACGCAGCGCGGTGATCAACGCCGTCAGCGGCCGTCAGACGGTGAAAGCCGCGCTGGACGACGTGCAGACCCGTATCACCAAGTAACGACGTCGTGCGGGGTGCCACGGTGCCCCGCCGTTGCTTCACAGAAAGGAACGCCCTATGCAATTCGCTCACGCCGGGACGCCCGCGCGTAAAAAATCGAAGTGGTGGCAAAGCGACGTGCTGAAATGGCTGGTGGTCGGCCTGTTCAGCCTGGTGACCTGCTACCTGATTGTGTTGATGTATGCACAGGGTGAATACCTGTTCGCCATCCTGACGCTGATCCTGGTCAGCGCCGGGCTTTACGTCTTCGCCAACCGCCGCGCCTATGCCTGGCGCTATGTGTATCCCGGCGTCGCCGGCATGGGGCTGTTCGTCCTGTTCCCGCTGATCTGCACCATCGCCATCGCCTTCACCAACTACAGCAGCACCAACCAGCTGACTTTTGAACGCGCGCAATCGGTGCTGATGCAGCGCCAGTTCCAGAGCGGCAAAACCTTTACCTTCGGCCTATACCCGGCGGAAAACCAGCAGTGGCGCCTGCAGCTGACGCCACCGGACAGCGAACAGCCGCTGATCTCCGAACCTTTCCGCCTCGACGCCGCCGCGCCGCAAACCCTGAAGCTGACGACGCAGAGCGCCGCGCCGCAGGGCGAACGCGCCACGCTGCGGGTGATCACCCAGAACCGGCAGGCGCTGAGCCAGCTGGTGGCGCTACTGCCCGACGGCGGGGAATTGCGCATGAGCTCCCTGCGCCAGTTCTCCGGCACCCGCCCGCTGTATGCGCTGGACAAAGACGGCAGCACGCTGACCAATAACCAGACCCAGGTGCGCTACCGGCCGAACGGCGACACCGGCTTCTATCAGGCGATCAACGCCGACGGCGGCTGGGCGCAGGAAACCCTGAGCCCGGGCTATACCGTCACCACCGGCTGGAAAAACTTCCTGCGGGTGCTGCAGGACGAGGGCATCAAGAAACCGTTCGTGTCGATCTTCATCTGGACCATCGTGTTCTCGGTGATGACGGTGATCCTCACCGTGGCGGTCGGCATGGTGTTGGCCTGCGTGGTGCAGTGGGAGGCGCTGAAAGGCAAGGCGATCTACCGCGTGCTGCTGATCCTGCCCTATGCGGTGCCGTCATTCATCTCGATCCTGATCTTCAAAGGTTTGTTCAACCAGAGCTTCGGCGAGATCAACATGATGCTCAGCCATCTGTTCGGCATCAAACCGGCCTGGTTCAGCGATCCGCTCACCGCCAAGAGCATGATCCTGATCGTCAACACTTGGCTCGGTTACCCGTACATGATGATCCTGTGTATGGGGCTGCTGAAGGCCATCCCGGACGATCTGTACGAGGCCTCGGCGATGGACGGCGCCAACCCGTGGCAAAACTTCTTCCGCATCACCTTACCACTGCTGATCAAGCCGCTGACGCCGCTGATGATCGCCAGCTTCGCCTTCAACTTTAACAACTTCGTGCTGATCCAGCTGCTGACCAACGGCGGCCCGGACATGATCGGCACCACCACGCCGGCCGGCTATACCGATCTGCTGGTCAGCTACACCTACCGCATCGCCTTCGAAGGCGGCGGCGGGCAAGACTTCGGGCTGGCGGCCGCCATCGCCACGCTGATCTTCCTGTTGGTGGGCGCGCTGGCGATCCTGAATTTGAAAGCCAGCAAGATGAACTTCGATTAGGGAGAATAACGATGGCCATGGTTCAACCCAAGTCCCAGCGCCTGCGCCTGTGGATCACCCATATTTTGATGCTGTGCTTTATCGCCCTGATCATGTTCCCGCTGCTGATGGTGGTCGCCATCTCGCTGCGCTCCGGCAACTTCGCCACCGGCAGCCTGATACCGGAAACCCTCTCCTGGGATCACTGGCGACTGGCGCTCGGCTTCAGCGTCACCCACGCCGACGGCAGCGTGACGCCGCCGCCGTTCCCGGTCCTGCTGTGGCTGTGGAACTCCATCAAGATCGCGGCGATCACTGCCATCGGCATCGTGACGCTGTCCACCACCTGCGCCTATGCGTTCGCCCGGATGCGTTTTCGCGGCAAGAGTACGCTGCTGAAAAGCATGCTGATCTTCCAGATGTTCCCGGCAGTGCTGTCGCTGGTGGCGCTGTACGCCCTGTTCGATCGCCTGGGCCAGTACATTCCGTTTATCGGCCTGAACACCCACGGCGGCGTGATCTTCGCCTACATGGGCGGCATCGCGCTGCACGTCTGGACCATCAAGGGCTATTTCGAAACCATCGACAATTCGCTGGAAGAGGCGGCCGCGCTGGACGGCGCCACGCCGTGGCAAGCGTTCCGTCTGGTGCTGCTGCCGCTGTCGGTGCCGATTTTGGCGGTGGTGTTCATTCTGTCGTTTATCGCCGCCATCACCGAGGTGCCGGTGGCGTCGCTGCTGCTGCGCGATGTGAACAGCTACACGCTGGCGGTGGGGATGCAGCAATATCTCAATCCGCAGAACTACCTGTGGGGCGACTTCGCCGCTGCTGCGGTGCTGTCGGCGATACCGATTACCGCCGTGTTCCTGCTGGCGCAGCGCTGGCTGGTGGGCGGCCTGACGGCCGGCGGCGTGAAGGGGTAATTTGTGCCACTGCAGTGCGTTTGATGTCTTTCCTTATCTTTTACCCTATGGATTTCAAGTTACAGCGAGTGCAGTCAACAACGCTGTAGCTTGAAAGACGACGGGGAATTATATCCTGTGTCTTTGGCGGCCATTGGCCGCCATTTTTATCTCCGCTATTCCCGTTTCAGCCGATCGGTGTTGGCCAGATAGAGCGTCACCACCAGCACCAATATCGCCGCGGCGTAGATCAGGGTATCGATGGGATTCTTGTGGTCCACGATAATCAAACGAATAATCGCGGTAATGCCGATATAAATAAAATAGCGCAGCGGGAAATGATAACCTGACTCAAAATACTTGACGATCAAGGCGATAAATTCAAAGTACAAGAAATAAATCACGATGCCTTCAATCAACAGGTATGAAGAAGACTCTTCGCTATTGATAAAGAGTACCTTCGCCAGGTGAATGGTCTCCTTGACCAGAAACACCACCAGAATTGCCGCCAGCAGCAGCAAGCCTACGTTCAGCACCCGCTGCAGCCCTTTCGCTATCATGATCGAACGCGACGTTTTTGCCATAAAACCTCTCTCTGAATACCGCCAATATGATTCAACCGTGCCAATATAGGCATTGTCTTAAAAATTATGCCCCGCGCGAAAGCACTTTAAACCCCATTTAATTCATAAAGTTATAATAAGATGTTTCTGGCTTATAGATTTGTAGCAAATCGAAATGTCAACTATCATGGGTCACAGAGATCTTTACATAAAACCAATAACCTCGAATTAACAAGGGAATTCTTTATGCGCGCTAAACTTAACGGACTGGTCGCTGCGGGCCTGTTTACCTGTGCATTGTCCGGCCACGCCGCCGGCCTGGTAACCCCTGACAACGATCTGCGTAACGATCTCGCCTGGCTGTCTGACCGTGGCGTCATCAACGTCAGCCTGTCCACCTGGCCGCTGAGCCAGGAAGAGATCAGTTCCGTTATCGCGCAGGCCAAGCCGGTTACCAATACCGAGAAAAACGTCATCGACCGCGTGCAGCGCCGCGTTGACGCGCTGAAAGCCAACATCCGCGTCAGCGGTTACGCTTCAACCGACAAACCCGGTACCCCGCAAGGCTTCGGCCAAAATGAGTACGCCGACGATCGCCTGACCATCGGCGCCGGCGCCAACGGCGAGTTCTGGGACGTACGTCTGCAGGGTTCCGTGGAAGGCGATCAGCGCGTCAGCGACGGCTCCAAATTCAATATGAACGGCTCCTACGGCGCGGTGAAAATCTGGAACCAGTGGCTCTCCTTCGGCGAGGTTTCCCAGTGGTGGGGCCCTGGCTACGACGGCAGCCTGATCCGCTCCGATGCCGCACGCCCAGTGGCGGGCTTCATGCTGCAGCGCGCCGACCAATCGCCGTTTGAAACCCCGTGGCTGTCGTGGATCGGCCGCTGGCAATACCAGCTGACCGCCGGCCAGCTATCGCAGTACAGTTCCGTCCCGCACACCAAACTGATCGGCGGCCGTTTCACCATGATGCCGACCGACTTCGTTGAGTTGGGTGCTTCACGCATCATGATGTGGGGCGGTGAAGGTCGACCACAGTCGTGGCGCTCCTTCTGGGATGGCGTAACCGGTAACGACAACACCGGCGATCCGAAAAACGATCCAAGCAACCAACTGGGCGGTTTCGACTTTAAGCTGAAACTGCAACCTTTGCTCGGCATACCGGTTAGTTTATACGGCCAGGCCATCGGTGAAGACGAGGCCGGTATGCTGCCTTCGCATAATGCTTATTTGCTGGGGCTGGAAGGCCACCCGGAATGGGGCCCGACCACCATCAACTGGTATATTGAAGGGGCGGATACACGCTCTGAATTCAGTACCAAGAATGTCATCTATCAACACTATGTTTATCGCGGCGGTTACTATCAGCAAGGCTACCCGCTGGGCCATGCGATGGGCGGCGACGGCCAAATGCTGTCTGGCCGCGTAGAGCTGGTGCTGGACGATAGTCAGCGCTGGAGCACACGTCTGGTCTACGCCAAAGTGAACCCAAGCAATCAGAACTATAACAAGGCGTTCCCGAAATCCGATACGCTGAAGGGCATTCAGGTCGGTTGGGGTTACACCTTCCCGTCTCAGGTTAAGTTCGACACCAGCCTGTGGTACACCGACAACGATCACAGCACCGCCGATGACGTGGGCGCGGGCGTCAGCTTCGAAGTGCCGATCAACCTGTAATTTGTTGCCGACGTAAAAAAACCCGCCGTGGCGGGTTTTTTATTGGCTTCAGCTCAGACGATTAGCGCCATTCCTTGAAACGGTTGATCAGCGCATTGGTCGAGCTGTCGTGGCTGCTGATTTTCTCTCTGCCCGCCAGCTCAGGCAGGATGCGGTTAGCCAGCTGTTTGCCCAGCTCCACGCCCCACTGATCGAAGGTGAAGATGTTCAGGATCGCGCCCTGGGTGAAGATCTTGTGCTCGTACAGCGCGATCAGGCTGCCCAGGCTGAACGGAGTGATTTCGCGCAGCAGGATCGAGTTGGTCGGACGGTTGCCTTCAAACACTTTGAAAGGCGCCACGTGCTTGACCTGCTCAGGGGTTTTACCCTGCGCCGCGAACTCGGCCTCCACCACTTCCAGCGACTTGCCGAACGCCAGCGCTTCGGTCTGGGCGAAGAAGTTGGACAGCAGTTTGGCGTGATGATCGCCCAGCGGGTTATGGCTGATAGCCGGCGCGATGAAGTCGCACGGCACCAGCTTGGTGCCCTGATGGATCAGCTGGTAGAACGCATGCTGGCCGTTGGTGCCCGGCTCACCCCAGATGATAGGGCCGGTCTGGTAATCCACCGGATTGCCGTTGCGATCGACGTACTTGCCGTTGGACTCCATGTTGCCCTGCTGGAAGTAAGCGGCAAAACGGTGCATGTACTGATCGTACGGCAGAATGGCTTCGGTTTCAGCGCCGAAGAAGTTGTTGTACCAGATACCGATCAGCGCCAGCAGCACCGGCAGGTTTTTCTCCGCCGGCGTTTCGGCGAAGTGCTTATCCATGGCGTGCGCGCCGCTCAGCAGCTGCTCGAAGTTGTCATAACCGATGGACAGCGCGATCGACAGACCGATCGCCGACCATAGGGAGTAACGGCCCCCTACCCAGTCCCAGAACTCGAACATGTTGTCGGTATCGATGCCGAATTCGGCCACCGCTTTGCCGTTGGTGGACAGCGCGGCGAAGTGCTTGGCTACGTGCTGTTGATCGGCGGCGCTGCTCAGGAACCAGTCGCGCGCGCTGTGAGCGTTGGTCATGGTTTCCTGGGTGGTGAAGGTTTTGGAGGCCACCAGGAACAGCGTGGTTTCCGGGTTCAGCGGCTGCAGCGTTTCGGCGATATGGGTGCCGTCGACGTTGGAGACGAAGTGCATGTTCAGGTGATTTTTATAAGGGCGCAGCGCTTCGGTCACCATGTAAGGGCCGAGGTCCGAACCGCCGATGCCGATGTTCACCACGTCAGTGATCGGCTTGCCGGTGTAGCCTTTCCACTCGCCGCCGATGACGCGCGCGCAGAACTGTTTGATCTTGGCCAATACCGCGTTCACTTCCGGCATCACGTCTTTGCCGTCGACTAGGATCGGGCTGTTGCTGCGGTTGCGCAGGGCAATATGCAGCACCGCGCGATCTTCGGTGCGGTTGATTTTCTCACCGGCGAACATCGATTTGATGGCGCCTTGCAGATCGGTTTCTTTCGCCAGCGCCTGCAGCTTCTCCAGGGTTTCCTGCGTGATACGGTTCTTGGAATAGTCCACCAACATTTGGTCGTTGAAGGTCGCGGAGAACCGGGAGAAACGATCGCTGTCCTGGGCGAACAGGTCGGCGATCCGTACGTCTTTCATCTGTGCATAATGTTGCTGCAGGGCTTGCCAAGCAGCGGTTTGACTAGGATTGATATTTTTCATAGCAACACTCTTAGGCTTGAGAATAAAAATGACGCGTTTGTCCGATTGTAGCCTGTTCGACTGTGATTATGATCTCTTTTCTTGCGATAGGCGCTAACTGTCAACACATTGCCGCCTCGTTTCAGCTTTCACTCTATACTTTGGCTAACGGCCTGTTATCGGGGTTGCCGAATTGTCATCAGGCTGTGTCATCGTTGCTCATTTCGTCATTTGAAAGGGATCTCACTTATGGAATTATCCGCCCCGCTCATGTTGGTGCTTATCGGCCTGGCGTCGCTGCTGGCGCAGTGGCTGGCCTGGCTGCTGCGCCTGCCGGCCATTTTGCCGCTGTTGCTGTTCGGCATCGTGCTCGGCCCGACGGTGCATCTGGTGCAGCCGGATCTGCTGTTCGGCGATCTGCTGTTTCCGCTGGTGTCGCTGTCGGTGGCGATCATCCTGTTCGAGGGGGCGTTGACGCTGCGCTTCGAGGAGATACGCGGCCTCGGCGGCGTGGTGCGCAATCTGGTCACCGTCGGCATGCTGGTTACCTTTCTGGTCATCAGCCTCGCCAGCTGGTGGCTGCTGGATTTCCCGCCGGAGCTGGCGGCGCTGATCGGCGCGGTGACGGTGGTGACCGGGCCGACGGTGATCGCCCCGCTGATGCGCGTGGTGCGGCCGAACGCCAACATTAACCAGGTGCTGCGCTGGGAAGGGATCGTCATCGATCCGGTCGGCGCCATCTTCACCCTACTGGTGTTCGAATTCATCGTGCTGAAACAGAATGCGGAGTCCTATACCCACCTGTTTTGGACGCTGGGCGTGACCGCCGCCGTCGGCCTGATCGCCGGCGCGCTGTTCGGCTACCTGCTCGGCCTGGCGCTTCGCCGCGTCTGGCTGCCGCGCTACCTGCAGAACCTGGCGGTGCTGGCGATCATGCTGACCGCCTTCGGCGTTTCCAACGCCATTGCCGACGAATCCGGCCTGCTGACCGTCACGGTGATGGGCATCTGGCTGGCCAACATGCGTGACGTCGATACCAGCGATATTCTGGCGTTCAAAGAGGAACTGTCGGCGATCCTGATCTCGGCGCTGTTCATCATTCTGGCGGCGCGGCTCGACATCCAGGCGCTGTGGAACATGGGCTGGCCGCTGCTCCTGCTACTGCTGGCGGTGCAGTTCATCGCCCGGCCGCTGTGCATCGCGGTATCGACCTGGCGCTCTTCCCTGCACTGGCGCGATCGGCTGCTGCTGTGCTGGATCGCCCCGCGCGGCATCGTCGCAGCGGCGGTCAGCTCGCTGTTCGCGCTGACGCTGCAGCGCAGCGGCTATCAGGGCGCCGACCGGCTGGTCACCGTGGTGTTCGCCATCATCATCGGCACCGTGGTGCTGCAAAGCCTGACCAGCGGCATGATGGCGCGCTGGCTGCGGGTACAGCAGCAAAAGCCGCGCGGCGTGCTGATCGTCGGTGCCAACAGCGTGGCGCGCATGCTGGCGCAGGCGCTGATCAAGCTGAACGTGCCGGTGATCGTCACCGACAGTAGTTGGGAATACTACCGCCAGGCGCGCATGGACGGCATTCCGGCCTACTATGGCCACGCCTACTCCGAACACGCCGAGAACTATCTCGACCTGAGCAATATCGCCCAGGTGTTGGCGCTGTCGCCCAATCGCCACCAGAACGCGCTGGCGGTCTACCACTTCGGCCATCTCTTCGGCGAGGATCACGTGTTTGCCATCCGTTCGGGGGCGCCGCTGAAAGGGCGCGGCGCCAGCGCGGAAAGTTCGCGTTTCCGCCGGCATGAAATTTTATTTAATCAGGAAGCCACCTACGGCCGCCTGAGCAGCCTGCTCGCCAGGGGGGCCACCATCAAGGCAACCAAATTGAACGAAAATTTCGGTTGGCTGGAGTATTTGGAGAAACATCAGGGCGTTATCCCGTTATTCAGCCAAAAGGAAGACGGTTCTCTGCAACCGATTGGCGCCGGTTCCACGCCCGCGATGCCCTGTACGCTTATCGCGCTGGTACAAGATGAAAATCCCTCACCGTCTGTACGTTGACAGAATGGCGATAACCGGCTATTCCTAACAGCCTACTTGCGCACCCGGTGCGCAAGCCAGAAGAGGCGCGTCGCCCAGGTAGAGTGTCAGAGGAGCCGTTTCTCCGTTGACGGCACCCGAGGGGGAGCGACGCCGAGGTAGGGTAATGGCCGGCCATTATCGTATCGACTACAGGGGCTGAATCCCCTGGGTTGTCACCAGGGGATCGCCCATAGGGCGATCGACAAGGTGGGGCGCTTCTGGGTGTATCGTAGCCTGACCTCTACGCCTGCCCCCTGTTTACCGCTCTCCCCTTGTGCCAAGGCTATGGAATTACAGTGCCCCCAAACGGGCATCCCTGACACGAGGTTTCTAGATGAACCAAGCAGCACCCCAGAATTCCACCGTGGTAGCCAAGTTCGGCGGCACCAGCGTCGCCGACTTTGAAGCCATGAACCGCAGCGCCGACGTCGTGCTGGCCAACCCGCAGGTCCGCCTGGTGGTGTTGTCCGCTTCGGCGGGCGTCACCAACCTGTTGGTCGCCCTGGCCGAGGGTTGCGAGGCCGACAAGCGCAATTACCAGCTTGATGAAATTCGCCGCATCCAGTACGCCATCCTCGATCGCCTCACGGCGCCGGCGGTGATCCGCGAAGAGATCGACCGGCTGCTGGAAAACATCGCCATGCTGTCGGAGGCCGCGTCGCTGGCCACTTCGACGGCGTTGACCGACGAGCTGGTCAGCCATGGGGAGCTGATGTCCACCCTGCTGTTCGTTGAAATCCTGCGCGCCCGCAACGTGCAGGCCGAATGGTTCGACGTGCGCAAAGTGATGCGCACCGACGATCACTTCGGCCGCGCCGTGCCGGACAGCGCCGCGCTCAGCGAACTGGCCCGAGCGCAGTTGCAGCCGCGCCTGCAGGAAGCGCTGGTGGTCACCCAGGGCTTTATCGGCAGCGAGCCGAAGGGCCGTACCACCACGCTCGGCCGCGGCGGCAGCGACTATACCGCCGCGCTGCTCGGCGAGGCGCTCGGCGTTGGCCGGGTGGATATCTGGACCGACGTGCCGGGCATTTACACCACCGATCCGCGCGTGGTGCCGGCGGCCAAACGCATCGACAAAATCGGTTTCGAAGAGGCGGCGGAAATGGCCACCTTCGGCGCCAAAGTCCTGCACCCCGCCACCCTGCTGCCGGCGGTGCGCAGCGACATTCCGGTATTCGTCGGCTCCAGCAAGGATCCGGCGGCCGGCGGCACGCTGGTGTGCAACACCACCGAAAACCCGCCACTGTTCCGCGCGCTGGCGCTGCGCCGCAAGCAAACGCTGCTGACGCTGCACAGCCTGAACATGCTGCACGCGCGCGGTTTCCTGGCCGAGGTGTTCAATATTCTGGCGCGCCACAACATCTCCGTCGATCTGATCACCACCTCGGAGGTCAGCATTGCGCTGACCATGGACACCACCGGTGCCACCTCCGTCGGCGGCAGCCTGCTGACCACCTCGCTGCTGACCGAGCTGTCGTCGCTGTGCCGGGTGGAAGTGGAAGAAGACCTGGCGCTGGTAGCGATCATCGGCAACCAGCTGTCGCGCGCCTGCGGCGTGGGCAAAGAGGTGTTCGGCGTGCTCGATCCGTTCAATATCCGCCTGATCTGCTACGGTGCCAGCAGCTATAACCTGTGTTTCCTGGTGCCGGGCGAAGAAGCCGAACAGGTGGTGCGTACCCTGCACCACAACCTGTTCGAATAAGTCATTATTCCCGATTGCGGGCGCAGCACGCTGCGCCCCTGCGTCTAAAAAATTCGTTCAAAACCTGCAGGGGTTCAGCATGTTGAACCCGCAAAAAACACAACCACACCCACCGTTCTCAATCTGGCTAAGGAAAACCTGCATGTTGGCACTATTCACGCGCTTATTCCCCCTGTGGGCGATACTGCTGTCCGTCACCGCCTATTACACGCCGACCTCCTTTACCGGCATCGGCCCCTACGTCAGCCCGCTGCTGATGCTGATCATGTTCGCCATGGGCGTCACGCTGCGGCTGGACGACTTCAAACGCGTGCTGGCGCGCCCCGGCCCGGTGGCGGCCGGCATCTTCCTGCACTATCTGATCATGCCGCTGGCGGCCTGGATCCTGGCAATGCTGTTTCGCATGCCGCCGGATCTGTCCGCCGGCATGGTGCTGGTGGGCAGCGTGGCCAGCGGCACCGCGTCCAACGTAATGATCTACCTGGCCAAGGGTGACGTGGCGCTGTCGGTGACCATCTCGGCGGTCTCGACGCTGGTCGGGGTGTTCGCCACGCCGCTGCTGACTCGCCTGTATGTCGACGCCAAGATCAGCGTCGATATCATGGGCATGCTGCTGAGCATTCTGCAGATCGTGGTGATCCCGATCGGCCTGGGCCTGATCGTCCACCACACCCTGACCAAGGCGGTGAAACGCATTGAGCCGCTGCTGCCGGCGCTGTCGATGGTGTGTATCCTGGCGATCATCAGCGCGGTGGTAGCGGGCAGCCAAAGCCACATCGCCTCGGTCGGTTTGGTGGTGATCGTCGCGGTGATCCTGCACAACGGCATCGGTTTGCTCAGCGGCTACTGGGGCGGCAAACTGTTCGGCTTCGACGAATCCACCTGCCGCACGCTGGCGATCGAAGTCGGCATGCAGAACTCCGGGCTGGCGGCCACGCTGGGTAAAATCTACTTCTCACCGCTGGCCGCCCTGCCGGGCGCGCTGTTCTCGGTTTGGCACAACCTCTCCGGTTCGCTGCTGGCGGGGTATTGGTCCGGCCGCCCTATCAAGAAAAAATAAACGGCCTGTAGGGACGCAAACAATTGCGTCCCCATTATTCTCTGCGAAATTTCGTATTTCCCACTGGTCGGATTGTCATAATTCCCCTCATCCCCTATCATCCGTGAAAAATAAAAATTCAGATTCTTCCTATCCATGCCGATAATGTTGGCAAGAGGAAGAGACGCTCTACTTTTTTTAATTAATTAAGTCACCAGGGTTGCCCGCCATAAAAGAAGCAGCCTAATTATTATTTAGATCTATACCCACCGTCTTATTTGCCGCGGCAAATCAAGATACCTCGCAATGTGCATGTCGCTCATTATTTCGGGCCGGCCGTCGGCCGCCCGTGGTTAACCTCATGGATTGGGCGGGCTGCCCCGGCGGCCTCTCATAATGGATTACAATGATAAAAAAAATAACCGCCTTGACGCTGCTGGTCAGCACGGCCCTTTCCGCCGAAACCCTGCCGGACGCCCACATGATGCGGGATATGTCGATGGGGGAGTCGCGCCGTGCGTTGCAAGACAGCACGCGTGAAGTCAACCAGTTGATTGAGCAACGCCGCTACCAGCAGCTGAAGCAGCAACGCTTGCTGGCGGAGCCGGAACCGCCCGCGCCCGCCCTGCCGCAGTCCGCGCAGTGCCTGCCAATCGCCGGCGTTTATCTGCAGGGCGTCACCCTGCTCTCGCCGGCCGATTTATCCGCCCTGAGCGCACTGCCGGAAAACTGCATCAGCAGCAATGATATCAATCGCCTGACCCGCGAATTAACGCGCCTTTATGTGCAAAAAGGCTATATCACCGCGCGCGTGCAAATTGTTCGCCCTAATTCACAGGGAGAATTGGGGTTAAGCGTCACCGAAGGATTTATCGAGAAAATAGAAGGCGGCGATCGCTGGGTCAACAGCCGTTTATTATTTCCGGGGCTGGAAGGCAAGCCGTTGAAATTAACCGAGCTCGACCAGGGATTGGATCAGGCCAACCGTTTGCAATCGAATACCACCAAGCTGGATATATTGCCCGGCCACCAGGTTGGCGGTTCGGTCATTCGTTTGCGCAATCAACATGCCAAGCCCTGGCTGATTACCGCCGGCACGGATAATTACGGCCAAAAAAGCACCGGCCAGTGGCTGGCGCGCGCCACCGCCACGCTGGACAGCCCGTTCGGCCTGTCGGACTTCGTCAGCCTGAACGCCAGCAGCACGCTGGAAAACCCGGCTCATCGCTATAACCGCGCCTATACCCTGCTCTATTCGCTGCCGTACGGCGCGTTCACCTTCAGCGGGTTCGCCAGCTTCTCGTCCTATGAGAACCACCAGCAGCTGCCGCACAACGTGGTCAAACTGCACGGCCAGACCCAACAGTACGGGCTGCGCAGCGACTATGTGTTTTACCGCGATCACGATCAGATAGACAGCCTGAGCGGCCAGTTGACCTACAAGCGCATCGACAACTACTTCGAAAGCGTGCGCCTCGAAGTCAGCAGCCCCACGCTGACCCTGGCCGAGCTGAGCGCCAGCCACCTGCAGATTCTGCCCAACGGGGTGTTCAGCGCCAACCTCAGCGTCGAACAGGGTCTGCCGTGGTTGGGGGCCGATCGCCACCCGAGCTCGGTGCACCTCGACAGCCAGTTCACCAAGGGCAAGCTGTTCGCCAACCTCAGCCAGCGCCTTCACCTGGGCGAGGCGACCTATCAGCTCAACAACCTGTTCTATGGCCAGTACAGCCGTGACCCGCTGCCCGGCGTGGAATGGCTGAGCCTTACCGATCGCAGCGCCGTGCGCGGCTTTAGCCGCAGTACCCAGTCCGGCGACAACGGCTGGTATCTGCAGAACACGCTGTCGCGCAGCTTCAATCTGGGCGCCACCACGCTGACGCCGCGCCTCGGCGCCGACGTCGGCCGCATTTTGCCGCGCCAGGACAACTCGGGGTGGCGCAGCAGCGCCGGCCTGAGCAGCGGCGCCACGTTGCGCTACCGGCAGGCGCTGGTCGATCTCGAGGTCAGCCGCGGCTGGATCTTGTCGAATCACGCCACGCCGGAAGATCCCGTTCAGGTACTGGCGCGCTTTTCTTACACCTTTTAATCAGCAGTTTTGCAGGACCCCACGGCAATATACGGAGAGACATGGATGAAAAATAATAACTTCAGGCTTTCAGCAGCGGGCAAACTGGCCGCCGCGCTGGCGATTATTCTCGCCGCTTCCGCCGGCGCCTATGCCGCGGAGATCGTGGCGGCCAACGGCGCCAACGGCCCCGGCGTTTCCACCGCCGCGACCGGCGCGCAGGTGGTCGACATCGTCGCGCCGAACGGCAACGGGCTGTCGCACAACCAGTATCAGGACTTCAACGTCAACCAGCCCGGCGCGGTGCTGAACAACTCCCGCGAGGCGGGGCTGTCGCAGCTGGCCGGCCAACTGGGCGCCAACCCCAATCTGGGCGGGCGCGAAGCCAGCGTGATCCTCAACGAAGTGATCGGCCGTAACCCTTCTCTGCTGCACGGCCAGCAAGAGATCTTCGGCATGGCGGCCGACTACGTGCTGGCCAACCCGAACGGCATAAGCTGCCAGGGCTGCGGGTTCATCAATACCAGCCGCTCCTCGCTGGTGGTCGGCAACCCGCTGGTGGAGAACGGCCTGCTGCAGGGCTACAGCACCCTGGACAACCGCAATACCCTGAGCCTCAACGGTACCCTGAACGCCGGCGGCGTGCTGGATCTGATCGCACCGAAGATAGACAGCCGCGGTGACGTGATCGTACAAGACTTCACCCACCGCAACGGCAGCGTAACGCCGGCGGCGATCAACGCCATCAGCGGCCATAACCGCGTGGCGCGCGATGGCAAGGTGCTGGCCAGCGTACAGCCGACCACCGCGCTGGACAGCTACTACCTCGGCAGCATGCAGGCCGGGCGCATCAACATCATCAACACCGCGCAAGGCAGCGGCGTGAAGCTGGCGGGCACGCTGGCCGCCCGCGACGATCTCAAGGTGAAGGCCTACGATATTCGCAGCGAAAGCCGCGTTGACGACGCCAGCAGCAACCGCAACGGCGGCGACAACTACCAGAACTACCGCGGCGGCATTTACGTCAACGACCGCAGCAACAGCCAGAAGCTGACCCGCACCGAGCTGAAAGGCAAGAACATCAGCCTGGTGGCGGATAACCACGCGCACCTCACCGCTACCGATATTCGCGGCGAAGACATCACGCTGCAGGGCGGCAAGCTGACGCTCGACGGCCAGCAGCTGAAACAGACCCAGGGCCACACCGACGACCGCTGGTTCTACTCCTGGCAATACGACGTCACCCGTGAGCGCGAGCAGCAGCAGCAGGCAGGCAGCACCGTCGCCGCCAGCGGCAGCGTCAAACTCGTCAGTACCCGGGAAGACGTGAACCTGTTGGGCGCCAACGTCAGCGCCGCTCGGGCACTGAACGTCAAGGCGGCGCGCGACGTGCACCTCGCCGGGCTGGTGGAGAAGGATAAGTCCACCGAACGCGGCTATCAGCGCAACCACACTTCCAGCCTGCGCACCGGCAGCTGGAGCAGCAGCGACGAAAGCGAAAGCCTGAAGGCCAGCGAACTGCGCAGCCAGGGGGCGCTGACGCTGGAGGCCGGCAACAACGTCGCGACCCAGGGCGCCAAGCTGCACGCCGGCCGCGATTTGACGGTCAATGCCGGCAACCAAATCCAGATCGGGGTGCAGAAAACCGCCAACGCCAAAGCGGTGCGCGATGACAAAACCTCCTGGGGCGGCATCGGCGGCGGCGACAACAAGAACAACAGCAATCGCCGCGAGGTCAGCCACGCCTCCGAACTGACCAGCGACGGCACCCTGCGCCTGAACGGCCAGCAGGGCGTCACCATCACCGGCAGCAAGGCGCGCGGCAAGGAAGGCGGCCTGGTCAACGCCACGCAAGGTGGCCTGCGCATCGACAACGCGCTGAGCACCACCGTGGACAAAATCGATGCGCGCACCGGCACCGCCTTCAACATCACCAGCAGTTCACACAAGGCCGACAACAGCTACCAGAGCAGCACCGCCAGCGAGCTGAAGTCTGATACCAACCTGAAGCTGGTCAGCCGTAAGGATACCGACGTCATCGGCAGTCAGGTCACCAGCGGCGGCGAGCTGAGCGTGACGTCGCAGACCGGCAACATCAACGTCAAGGCCGCCGAACAGCAGCAAAAAATCGATGAGCAGAAGACCGCGCTGACCGTCAACGGCTACGCCAAAGAAGCCGGCGACAAGCAATACCGTGCCGGTTTGCGCATCGAACACACCCGCGACAGCGAAAAAACCACCCGCACCGAAAACCGCGCCTCGACCCTCAGCGGCGGTAGCGTGAAGCTCGAGGCGCAGAAAGACGTGACCTTCAGCGGCTCCAAACTGGTCGCCGACAAAGGCGACGCCAGCGTCAGCGGCAACAAGGTCTCGTTCCTGGCGGCCGACGATAAAACCACCTCGAACACCGAGCAGACCAAGATCGGCGGCGGTTTCTACTACACCGGCGGCATCGACAAGCTCGGCAGCGGCGTGGAAGCCGGCTACGAGAACAGCAAAACGCAGGCGCAGAGCAGCAAGGCGGTCACCTCCGGCAGCGACGTCAAAGGCAACCTGACTGTCAACGCCCGCGACAAGCTGACCCAGCAAGGCGCGCAGCACAGCGTCGGCGGCACCTACCAAGAGAACGCCGCCGGCGTCGATCATTTGGCCGCCGCCGACACCGCCAGCAGCACCACCACCAAAACCGACGTCGGCGTGAACATCGGTGCCAACGTCGATTACAGCGCCGTGACCCGCCCGGTCGAGCGCGCAGTCGGCAAGGCGGCCAAGCTGGACGCCACCGGCGTCATCAACGACATCGGCGGCATCGGCGCGCCTAACGTCGGCCTGGATATCGGCGCACAGGGCG
Source organism: Serratia sp. CY44782 (assembly GCF_052168715.1). NCBI lineage: Bacteria > Pseudomonadati > Pseudomonadota > Gammaproteobacteria > Enterobacterales > Yersiniaceae > Serratia > Serratia sp. CY44782. Next base: position 25,927 of record NZ_JBJNME010000007.1, on the reverse strand, counting down.
GCAGCAGCGAAAAACGCAGCAGCAGCTCGCAGGCGGTGGTCAGCTCGGTGAAAGCCGGCAGCATCGACATCAACGCCAAAGGCGAAGTGCGCGATCAGGGCACGCAATATCAGGCAAGCAAAGGCGCGGTCACGCTGACGGCGGACAGCCACCGCAGCGAAGCTGCAACGAACCGCCAGGAAGAGCAGAACCGCGATACCCGCGGCAGCGCCGGCGTGCGCGTCTACACCTCCATCGGCAGCGATCTGACCGTGGACGCCAAGGGCGAAGGCGGCACCCAGCGCAGCAACAGCAGCGCCAGCCAAGCGGTGACCGGCTCGATCGACGCGGCCAACGGCATCAACGTCAACGTGAAAAAAGACGCGGTCTATCAGGGTACCGCGCTGAACGGCGGCAGCGGTAAAACCACCGTCGACGCCGGCGGCGATATCCGCTTTGATCAGGCCAGCGACAAACAGAGTGAGAACCACAGCGGCTTTAACGTCAAGGCCTCTGCGAAGGGCGGCTTCACCGCCGACAGTAAAAACTTCGGCGCCGGCTTCGGCGGCGGTACCAACAAAGGCGAAAGCAGCGGCAGTACCGCACAGGTCGGCAACGTCAGCGGCCAACAGGGCGTTGAACTGAAGGCGGGCCGCGATCTGACGCTTAAAGGCACTGACGTCAAGAGCCAGGGCGACGTCACCCTGAGCGCGGGCAATAAGGTTGCGCTGCAGGCGGCGGAATCGACCCAAACGCGTAAGGAGAGCAAGCTGTCCGGCAATCTCGATCTGGGCGCCGGCAGCAGCGACAGCAAGGAAAAAACCGGCGGCAGCCTCTCCGCCGGCGGCGCCTTCGACATCGCCAAGGTGAATGAGTCCGCGACCGAACGCCAGGGCGCTACGCTCGCCTCAGACGGCAAGGTCACCCTGTCCGCCGGCGGTAAAGGCGACGACGCGCTGCATCTGCAGGGCGCCAAGGTCAGCGGCGGCAGCGCCGCGCTCGAGGCGAAAAACGGCGGCATCCTGCTGGAGTCCGCCAAGAACGAGCAGCATAAGGACAACTGGAGCCTGGGCATTAAAGCCAACGCCAAAGGCGGCCAAACGTTCAACAAGGACGCCGGCGGCAAGGTCGATCCGAACACCGGCAAAGACACCCATACGCTGGGCGCCGGTCTGAAGGTCGGCGTGGAACAGCAGGATAAAACCACCCACGCCAACACCGGCATCACCGCGGGCGACGTGGCGCTCAACAGCGGCAAGGACACCCGCCTCGCCGGGGCGCGCGTCGAGGCCGACAGCGTACAGGGCAAGGTGGGCGGCGATCTGCACGTTGAAAGCCGTAAAGACGTCGAGAAAGGCGTGAAGGTGGATGTGGATGCCGGGCTGAGCCACAGCAACGATCCGGGCAGCAGCATCACCTCCAAGCTGTCGAAGGTCGGCACGCCGCGCTACGCCGGGAAAGTGAAAGAGAAACTGGACGCCGGGGTGAACAAAGTGGCCGACGCCACCACCGACAAGTACAACAGCGTGGCGCGTCGCCTCGATCCGCAACAGGACAACACCGGCGCGGTCAGCTTCAGCAAAGCCGACGGTAAAGTGACGCTGCCGACAACGCCGGCCGGCGAAAAACCGCAGGGCCCGCTGTGGGATCGCGGCGCACGCACCGTCGGCGGCGCGGTGAAAGACAGCATCACCGGGCCGGCGGGCCGCCAGGGGCAGCTCAAGGTCAATGCCGAGGTGGTGAACAACAACGCAGTCGGCGAGCAATCGGCGATTACCGGTAAGCACGGCGTGGCGCTGCAGGTCGGCGGCCAAACCCAACTCACCGGCGGCGAGATCCGCAGCCAGCAGGGCAAGGTGGAACTGGGCGGCAGCAAGGTCAGTCAACAGGACGTCAGCGGCCAACGCTATCAGGGCGGCGGCCGCGTCGATGTGGCGGCTACGGTAGGCGGCCTGGCCGCCGGTGCGGCGAAACAGGGCGTTGACGGCAACGTGCCGTTCGCCAGCGGCCATGCCTCAACGAAACAGGCGGACGCCAAAGCCGGCGTGTTCAGCGGCAAATAACGCGCCTCTCCTAGGCAATGCCCCCGGTGAAAACCGGGGGCATTTTTTTACAGCGTGCTTGGGGTGTCTTCCCAGTCGCGATCGTCGTCCTTCGCATCCTGATCCAACACGTTGTAAGCCACGGCGCAGAACAGCGAATTCAGGCGCTTCATGTCCCCCAATAACCCCAAATGCAGCGAGCTGGTCTCGATGCTCTGCACGTTTTGCTGGTGCAGGCGATCGACGTGCGCGTGCGCGTAGCGGCGATCCAGAATGCGGAAGCGGTGCTTGGAACGGCGCAGGCGCTTGGCGCTGGTAACGTCGCCGGACAGGAACACCGACAGCCCCAGACGCAGGTTGCCGATCAGCCGCTCGTGCAGCCCGTCAAGCTCCGCCAGCCCTTCCGTCGAGAAGGCGCGGCGCGCGGCGTGCGACTTGGCGCCCACGTCGCCGGCCATGCGTTCGATGATGTCGCCCGCCTGTTCCAGGTTGAGCGCCATTTCGATGATCTCCGCCCAGCGGCGCGAATCTTCCTCTCCCAGATCCTCCTTCTGGATCTGCGCCAGATACAGCTTGATGGCGGTGTACAGCACGTCGACGTCGTCGTCCAGACGCCGCACCTCTTTATCCACCCCTTGCTTGCCGTGCAGCACTTCGCGCTGCAGGATCATCATGTGTTCCACCACGTCGCCCATCCGCAGCGTTTCGCGCGCCGCGTTGGCCAACGCCAGCGTCGGCGTATCCAGCGCGCTGGCGTCCAGATGGCGCGGCCGCATGCGCGGATCGTCGGCCGCCACGTCGACGATCAGTCGCTCGCACAGCGTCGCCATCGGCCCGGCCAGCGGGATCATCACCAGGCAGCGGATCAGGTTGTAGAACACATGGAAATAGATCACCAGTTCTTCGCTGCCGCCAGGCAACTGAGCCATCACATCCGCCAGATAGGCGACGAACGGCAGCACCAGGATGCAGCCCACCAGTTTGAACAGCAGGCTGCCGAGCGCCACGCGCCGCCCGGCGGCGTTCTGGCCGCTGGCGTTGATCATCGCCAGCAGGCCGCTGCCGAGGTTGGCGCCGATCACCAGGCAGAGCGCCACCTTCAGCGAAATCACGCCGGACGCGGTCAGGGTGGCGGTCAGCAGCACCGCCGCCAGGCTGGAATAACTGACGATGGCGAACAGCGCGCCAGTCAGGGCGTCCAGCATCACGTCGCCGGTCAGCGACGAGAACAGCACTTTGACCCCGGCCGCCTGGGTGATCGGCGTGGCGGCGGCCACGATCAGCTCCAGCGCCAACACGATCAGCCCAAGGCCGATCAGGACGCGCCCGATCTGGCCGATCCGCATCTGTTTGCGGCTGAGGAACAGGAAGACGCCGACCAGGATCAGCAGCGGCGACAGCCAGGAAAGATCGAAGGTCAGCACGCGCGCCATCAGCGCGGTGCCGACGTCGGCACCGAGCATGATCACCAGCGCAGGCGCCAGCCCCACCAGCCCCTGAGCGACGAAAGAGGTCACCAGCAGCGCCGTGGCGTTGCTGCTTTGCACCAGCGCGGTCACGCCGATGCCGGAAACGAACGCCAGCGGCTTTTTCTCAACGCTGTCGCTCAACACGCGCCGCAGATTGGCGCCGTAAACCCGCATGATCCCGGTGCGCACAATGTGGGTACCCCACACCAACAGCGCCACGGAGGAAAGCAGGTGAAGAAGGGTCAGCACGGAAGATACGCTCCATTAACGCCCGGCCAAAGGAGGCTGATACCCGATGCCAGTCAGGCGGTGCGGACGGACGGAACGGTTCTGTTCGCCTTAGCCGCAGCCGGTAGGCCAAAAGATGACGGGTACAGCGCGCGGTCCCGCCTGCCGGGCGTAGGTCTGGCAGGACAGCGAGCGGGCGGCAGACCGCAGAAGAGAAGGGTTAATGCGGCGGCGGAAAGGCCCCGGCGCCGCGCTGCGAAATCATGCAACTTCCCGCAATACAACAGGTTCCAAGTGTAGCCCAATTTCCGCGCCGTCGGGCCGCAGGTCGGCCACCGACCGGTTGAGCACGTCAACCAGCAATTCTACACCGCGAACCTGAATCCGATAGCGTACCACATTCCCGAGCAAACTGTGGCCCAGGATCACCCCGCCGATCCCCTGCCCGGCCGGCAACAGGCCGATAGACTCGGGCCGGATCGCCACCTTGCCGGCATAGCTGCGCCCGGTCAGTTGGGCGGCCTGTTCGGCGGTCAGCAGGTTATAGTTGCCGATAAACCCGGCGGCGAAGGCGTCCGCAGGCTGGGTATACAGGGTTTCCGCATCGCCGCTCTGCACGATCTGCCCCTTGTTCATCAGCACGATGCGATCCGACAGGGTCAATGCCTCTTCCTGATCGTGGGTGACGAAGATCGCCGTCAGGTTCAGCTCGCGTTGAATGCGCCGGATCTGCTCGCGCAGGTGTTTGCGGATACGCGCGTCCAGCGCCGACAGCGGTTCGTCGAGCAGCAGCAGCCGCGGGCGGGTGACCAGCGATCGCGCCAGCGCCACGCGCTGACACTGGCCGCCCGACAGCTGATGCGGATAGCGCTTCGCCAGATCGCTCAGCTCCACCAGCGCCAGCACCTCCTGCACCCGCTGGCCGATCTGCCCGGCCGCCAGCTTCTGCATTTTCAGCCCGAAGGCCACGTTGCCTTCCACCGTCATATTGGGAAACAGCGCATAACTTTGGAACACCATGCCGATGCCGCGCTTTTGCGGCGCCAGCGGCACCAGATCCTGGCCCTGCAGCAAAATGTGCCCGCTGTCGACCGGGGTCAGGCCGGCCAGGCAGCGCAGCAGCGTCGATTTGCCGCAGCCGCTCGGCCCCAGCAGGGTGACGAACTCCCCCTCTTCGGCGGTGAAATCGATATCCTGAAACACCTGAGTCTGGCCATAGTATTTGTTCAAGCGGGTGACATTGAGATAAGCCATCGGGTTAACCCTTGTTTTTATTCAGCAGGTTCGCCAGCCAGGTGACGAGCAGCACCACGGCGAAATAGGAGATGACCAGCGCGCTGGTGAAATGCCCGCTGCCGTTGCGCATGTTGAACAGGTAGACCTGCAGCGTTTCATACTGGCTGCCCACCAGCAGGTTGGCGAACACGAACTCGCCGATCAGGAACGAGAACGACAACAGCACGGCGATCGTTCCGCCCTTGCGCAGGTTCGGCAACACCACCAGCAGCGCCGCCTGCCAAGTGCTGGCGCCGAGCAGGTGCGCGGCGTCCATCAGATCGCGCAGGTTGATCGCCTGCATGTTATTGCTGATGGCGCGGTAGATAAACGGCAGCGCGATGGTGAAATAGCAGCCCACCAAAATCCACGGAGTGCCGAGCAGCGGCAGCGGATCGGCGGCGAACAGCTGCATCAGCCCCACCGCCGACACCACCGGCGGCACGGCGAACGGCAGCAGAATCAGCACGTTCATCACCGCGTCCAGCCTGGGAAAGTAGTAAGCGATCACAAACATCGCCGGCAGGATCACCACCACCGACAGCAGCAACGTGCCGAAGCAGATCAACAGCGAGTGCCACAGCGCCTGCAAAAAGCGCGGGTCGCTCCACAGCGCCGTCAGCCACTTCAGGGTAAAACCGTCCGGCAAAATGGTGGCGCCCCACTGGGTGGCCAGCGCATAAATCAGCGTCGCCGCCAGCGGCAACAGCAGGATCAGCAGCAGCAGGCCAGTCACCGTGCGATGGTACAAGCGTTCAGCACGCGACATGAGCATTCTCCATCCGATTATGAGCGCGCATTGAGGTAGCTCCTGCGCAGCATCCATTGGTGGATCACCGTGATAAACGCCATCATCACCACCAGTAGCATCGCCAGCGCGCTGGCCAGGTTCGGATCGAGGGAGATGTCCCCCGCCACCAGCGCCGAAATGCGGATCGGGATCACGTTGAAGTTGCCGGTGGTCAGCGCGTAGACCGTAGCGTAGGCGCCCAGCGCGTTGGCCAGCAGAATGACGAAGGTGCCCATCAGCGCCGGCGCCAGCACCGGCAGGCCGATATGCCGCCAGTAGCGCCAGGGGCCGGCGCCGAGCAGCGCCGCCGACTCGCGCCAGTCGGCGCGCAGCGCATCGAACGCCGGATAGAGCAACAATACGCCCAGCGGGATCTGGAAGTAGGTATACAGCACGATCAGGCCGCTCTTCGAATAGAGGTTGAAACTCTCCATCAGACCGTATTTGCGCAGCAGCAGCGTCAGGCAACCGTTCAGCCCCAGCAGGATGACGAAGGCAAACGCCAGCGGCACCCCGGCGAAGTTGCTGGTCATGTTGGTGAACGACATCACGAAGTCATGAAATCGGGTCTGGCCGAGCTGGCGCAGCGAGTAACTGCCCACTAACGCAATCAGCAAGCCGTAGACGCTCGACCACAACGAGATCTCCAGCGAGAACTGAAAGGCCTGCAGGTAGAACGGCGAGGTGAGGATATCGACATAGTTGCCCCATCCCCAGCCGCTGCTCTCGCTGAAAAAGCTGTGAACGGCGATCCACACCAGCGGGGCGATCTGAAACGCGCCGAACAGCACGATAAACGGCAGCAGGCACAGCGCGGCGATCCATTTGGTTTTGCCGTTCATCGCATATCCTGCGCCAGCAGCGCCCGGCAGCGCGGCTTGTCGTGCGGCGCCTGCAGCAGATCGCAAATCGTGCCGCACAGCTCGGTTTGCTGCGGATCGACGTCGTCCAGGCTGAAGCCCGTGCCGAACACGAACAGCGGCACCTGGCGCTCTTCCGGCAACACGCCGCCGTGGCTGCGATCGTCGTTCATGCCGTGGTCGGCAGTGACCAGCACCTGGTAACCGGCGGCCAGCCACTCGGGCAGATAGCGCGACAGCGAACCGTCGGCGCGCCGCGCCGCGTTGCGGTACTGCGGCGAAGAGAGGCCGAAGCGGTGCCCGGCATCGTCGATGTTCATCGGGTGGATCAGCAGGAAGTCCGGCTGATGACGCTGGCGCAGGCTTTCGGCGTCGTCGAACAGATGGCTGTCGGGATAGCCGTCGTCGTAATAGAAATGCCCGTGCTGGATCGGCAGCTCAGGCGCGTCGGTATGGCGGTCGCGCGCGGCGTCGAACGGCGTGCGGTTATACAATTCGCTGAACCAATGATACGCGGCGGCGGCGGTGGTCAGCCCGGCAGCGCGCGCGTAATGAAACACGCTTTGTTGATGAGAAAGGCGCGAGACGTGGTTGTGCACCACGCCGCTCTCCACCGGCGTGACGCCGGTGAGGATGCATTCATACAGCGGCCGGGAGAGCGAGGGCAGCTCGCTCTCCAGCAGGTACAACCGTCCGCGTCCCGCCGCGCATTCGGCCTGCAGATAGCCCATGGCGTCGTGCGCCACCCGGTAGTTGAGGCCGTCCAGCAGCACGAGGATCGTTTTCATGGTGCGTTAACTCACTGCTGCATAAACATAATGACGTTTTCCTGCCACAGGCGCGGCAGCGCTTTGGCGCTCTGTTCCCAGGCCGCCGGATCGGCGATCGGGTGCGCGTTCTTGTACTGCTCGGCCGGCAGCAGCTTGGCCTTGACGTCGTCCGGCAGCGTCAGATGTTCGGCGCGGATCGGGCGGGCATAGCCGCGCGCCAGGTTGATCTGGCCGGCGTCGGAGAAGATGTATTCGCGCGCCAGCTTGGCGGCGTTCGGGTGCTTGGCGTATTTGTTGATGATGGTGGTGTAGCCGGAGGTGATCGAGCCGTCCGACGGGATCAGCACTTCAAAGCGGGTTTTGTCGATCTGGTCGCGGTAGTTCAGGCCGTTGAAGTCCCATACCACGCCGACCTGCACTTCCCCTTTCTCCAGCGATGCGATCACCGGGTTACTCAGGCTCAGGCGGCCGGCCTTGGCCAGCTTGCCGAAGAATTCCAGGCCCGGCTTGAGGTTCTTCTCGTTGCCGCCCATGGCGTAGGTGGCCGCCAGCACGCCGCTGGCCGCCTGCGACGCAGTGCCGACGTCGCCGATGGTGACCTGATAGCTGCCCTTCAGCAGATCGGCCCAGCTGTGCGGGATATCTTTCACCTGCTGTTTATTGATGATGAAGGCGATGGTGCCGGTGTAAGCCAGCGCCCAGTGGCCGTCTTTGTCTTTCGCCCAGTCCGGCACCTGATCCCAGGTAGAGGGTTTGTACGGCTGCGTTACGCCCTTCTGCACCGCCACCGGGCCGAAGGCCGCGCCGACGTCACCGATGTCCGCCGTGGCGTTGTTCTTTTCCGCATCGAATTTGGCGATCTCCTGTGCGGAGCTCATGTCGGTATCGACATGCTTCAGGCCGTATTTGCTCAACAGATCTTGCCAGGTGCCTTTCCAGTTGGCCCAGCTGTCCGGCATGCCGACGCTGTTGACTTCGCCTTCTTTTTTAGCGGCCTGCTCCAGCGCCGCCAGATCGGTATCCGCGGCCCAGCTCATCTGGCTGGATAACACGATGGCACTGGTTAACACAGAAGCGCACAAACGTTTCATAACTGATGCTCCAGGTGGTAGTGTGGGGATGGCTGGACTAGTCCAGCAAGGACCAAACCAATCTAACGGACGAATGTGATAATTATATGTCAGCTTAAAAAAGCGACAGTTTTATCACCCATTGCAACGGCGAAAACGCGACGCTGGTCTACCTTAAGGGAGGCCAAACGCACTGAAACGGGACACCCGCTGTATGAGTGAAGCACCGACGACCGTAGCGACCATCTGCCAAACGCTGAACGCCCGCATCACCGCAGGCGAGTTTGCCGTGGGCGGCAAGCTGCCCTCCGAACGCGCCCTGAGCGAACAGTTCGCCACCACCCGCATTACCTTGCAGGAGGCGCTCGGTCAGCTGGAGGCGCAGGGTGTCATCTACCGCCAGGTGCGGCGCGGCTGGTTCATCTCGCCCCCGCGTCTTATCTACAACCCGCTGCAGCGCAGCCATTTTCACGCCATGGCGCAGCAGCAGGGGCGCGCCGCCCATACCGAGGCGATCGACAGCGCGGTAGTTACGCTCGACGCGCCGCTGGCCGCCCGCCTGGCGCTGCCCCCCGGCGCCGAGGCCTATCGCATTCGCCGGCTGCGCTACATCGACGGACGCGCGGTGCTGTACTGCGAGCACTACCTCAACCCGGCCTACTTCCCCGGCATTCTGGACGAAGACCTGACCCAGTCGCTGACCGCGCTGTACGCCGCGCGCTACGGCATCCACTACGGGCGGGTGCGTTTCGACATGCTGCCCACCCTGCTGCCGCAGCAGGCCGCCGCGATGCTGAAGGTGACCTACGGCAGCCCGGCGCTGTTCATTACGCGGGTGAACCGCGATCAGCACGACCGGGTGATCGATTGCGACCTGGAGTATTGGCGCTACGATGCGCTGCACATCGACGTGGAAGCGCAGTAAATGACAAGGGCGCATCGCTGCGCCCTTAAAGAGGAAATCAGTCGGCGTCGTAGCCGAGGTTAGGCGCCAGCCAGCGCTCGACCTCGCTCACGCTCATCCCTTTACGCACCGCGTAGTCTTCCACCTGATCGCGCTGGATCTGCGCCACCGCGAAGTACTTGCTTTCAGGATGGCTGAAGTACCACCCGGACACCGCCGCCCCCGGCCACATGGCGAAGGACTCCGTCAGCTCCATGCCGGTGTGGCGGTTGACGTCCAGCAGCTGCCAGATGGTCGCTTTTTCGGTGTGCTCCGGGCAGGCCGGGTAACCCGGCGCCGGCCGGATGCCCTGATAGTTTTCGCGGATCAGCTCTTCGTTGCTCAGGCTCTCGTCGGCGGCATAGCCCCAGTGCAGCTTGCGCACCTGCTCATGCAGGTATTCGGCGAAGGCCTCCGCCAAGCGGTCCGCCAGCGCTTTGACCATGATTTTGTTGTAATCGTCGTGCTGCGCGTCGTAGGCCGCCGCCAACGCGTCCTCCTCCAACCCGCCGGTCACCGCGAAGGCGCCGAAGTAGTCGGCCTTGCCGCTGCTTTTCGGCGCCACGAAGTCCGCCAGGCAGTAGTTCGGGAAGTCGGTTTTTTCCGTCTGCTGGCGCAGATGGCGGCTCACCGCCAGCACCTCGTCACGCCGTTCGTCGCGGTATACTTCCACGTCGTCGCCGACGCGGTTGGCAGGGAACAGGCCGTAAACGCCGCGCGGGTTGAGGCTGCGCTCGGCGGCCAGCCGATCCAGCATCTGATTGGCGTCGTGGAACAGGCGCTTGGCCTCTTCCCCCACCACCTCGTCTTCCAGGATGCGTGGGTATTTGCCCGCCAGCGACCAGGTCATGAAGAACGGCGTCCAGTCGATGTAGTGGCGCAGCGTCTCGATGCCGGCCTCCACCGGGAACACGCCGAGCTGCCGCGGCACCGGCGGCTGATAATCGGCCCAGTCCAGCGCGATGGCGTTGGCGCGCGCCTTCTGCAAATCGACCGGCGGCGTGCGTGGCTTTTTACGCGCATGCTGAATGCGCACCGTTTCATACTCTTTGCGGGTGCGCGCCACAAACTCGTCGCGCTGGGTGGCGGACAGCAGCGCCGACACCACGCCCACGGTGCGTGAGGCGTTCTGCACGTAGGTGGTCGGGCCGCTGTAGTTCTGTTCGATTTTCACCGCGGTGTGCGCCTTGGAGGTGGTGGCGCCGCCGATCAGCAGCGGCAACGTAAAGCCCTGGCGCTCCATCTCTTTGGCCACGTTGACCATCTCGTCGAGCGACGGCGTGATCAGGCCCGACAGGCCGATGATGTCCACGTTCTCCTCGCGCGCGGTGCGCAGGATTTTCTCCGTCGGCACCATCACGCCCAGATCGACGATTTCATAGTTGTTGCACTGCAGCACCACGCCGACGATGTTCTTGCCGATGTCATGCACGTCGCCCTTCACCGTCGCCAACAGGATTTTCCCCGCAGAGGTGCCCTGCTGCTTGCTGGCCTCGATGTACGGTTCCAGGTAGGCCACCGCCTGCTTCATCACGCGGGCGGATTTCACCACCTGCGGCAGGAACATCTTGCCCTCGCCGAACAGATCGCCGACCACGTTCATCCCCGCCATCAGCGGCCCTTCGATCACTTCGATCGGGCGTTCGGCCTGCTGCCGCGCTTCTTCGGTGTCCAGCTCGATAAACTCGGTGATGCCCTTCACCAGCGAATACTCCAGCCGTTTCTCCACCGGCCAGCCGCGCCATTCGGCCTGCTGCACCGCCACGTCATTATCTTTGCTGCCACGGTACTTTTCCGCCAGCTCCAGCAGGCGTTCGGTGCCGTCCTCGCGACGGTTGAGGATCACGTCCTCCACCGCGTCGCGCAGCTCGGCGCTTAAATCGTCATAAATCGCCAGCTGTCCGGCGTTGACGATGCCCATGTCCATGCCGTTGCGAATGGCGTGATACAGGAACACCGCGTGGATCGCTTCACGCACCGGATCGTTGCCGCGGAACGAGAACGACACGTTAGACACGCCGCCGGAGATCATCGCGTGCGGCAGGTGGGTTTTGATGTCGGCGCAGGCTTCGATAAAGTCGACGGCGTAGTTGTTGTGCTCTTCGATGCCGGTAGCGACGGCGAAAATGTTCGGGTCGAAAATGATGTCTTCCGGCGGGAAGCCGACGCGCTCGGTCAAAATTTTATAGGCGCGGCGGCAGATCTCGAACTTGCGCTCGCGGGTGTCCGCCTGCCCCACTTCGTCGAACGCCATCACCACCATCGCGGCACCGTAGCGGCGCACCAGTTTGGCGTGATGGATAAAAGCTTCCTCACCCTCCTTCATCGAGATCGAGTTGACGATGCCCTTGCCCTGAATGCACTTCAGGCCTTTTTCGATAACGGACCACTTGGAGGAGTCGATCATGATCGGCACCCGGGCGATGTCCGGCTCGCCGGCGATCAGGTTGAGAAAGCGCACCATCGCTGCTTCAGCGTCGAGCATCCCCTCGTCCATGTTGATGTCGATGATCTGCGCGCCGCTCTCAACCTGCTGACGCGCCACGTCGAGCGCCTCGTTGTATTTCTCTTCTTTTATCAGCCGCTTGAATCGCGCCGAACCGGTGACGTTGGTGCGCTCGCCGACGTTGACGAACAGGGTGTTGGCATCGATGGTCAGCGGCTCCAGGCCCGCCAGGCGGCAGGCGACCGGGATCTCCGGCAGCCGGCGCGGCGGCACGCCCTCGACCGCGTTGGCCATCGCGGCGATATGTTCCGGCGTGGTGCCGCAGCAGCCGCCGATGATATTGAGGAAGCCGGCCTGCGCCCACTCCCCAACCTGGCGCGCCATCTCGGCCGCATCCAGATCGTACTCGCCGAAGGCGTTCGGCAAACCGGCGTTCGGGTGCGCGGTGACGTAGGTCTCCGAGATGCGCGCCAGCTCGGCGACGTACTGACGCAGTTCGTCCGGGCCCAGGGCGCAGTTCAGGCCGAAGGTCAGCGGCTTAACGTGGCGCAGCGAATTGTAAAACGCTTCGGTGGTCTGGCCGGACAAGGTGCGACCGGAGGCGTCGGTGATGGTGCCGGAAATCATGATCGGCAGTTCCACCCCCAGCGCTTCGAATTCGGTTTCCACTGCAAAAGCGGCGGCCTTGGCATTCAGGGTGTCGAAGATGGTTTCGATCATGATCAGATCGACGCCGCCCTCCACCAGCGCGCGGGTCGATTCGCGGTAAGCCGCCACCAGCTCATCGAACGAGATGTTGCGGAACGCCGGATCGTTGACGTTCGGCGAGATGGACGCAGTGCGGTTGGTCGGCCCCAGTACCCCGGCGACGTATCGCGGTTTTTCCGGCGTGCGCGCCGTCCATTCGTCGGCGCAGGCGCGCGCCAGACAGGCGGCCTGATAGTTAATCTCGGCGGACAGCGACTCCATGTGGTAGTCGGCCATGGCGATGGAGGTCGAGTTGAAAGTATTGGTCTCAAGGATATCGGCGCCCGCCTCGAGATAGGCGTAATGAATGGCGGTGATCACTTCCGGCTTGGTCAGCACCAGCAGATCGTTATTGCCTTTCAGATCGCTGTGCCAGTCGGCAAAACGCTCGCCGCGGAAATCGCGCTCGTCCAGACGGTAGCTCTGGATCATGGTGCCCATGCCGCCGTCCAACACCAAAATGCGCTGCGCTAACTGGCGGCGCAGTTGTTCTACTCGATTCGTCACTGTAACCCCTTCCATTACCATCCAGCCCATCGCTCAACTGCCGCAAAAACCAACGAGTCATCCTAGCACAGCTTGTAGGGACAAAGGGCCAGGCGACAATTGAGAGTTTTTCAGGTTGTGCGCCAACACCTCCGATGAGCTGGCGGCGACTTGCAATTCATCGACAAAAAACGAAAATGAATTCCATCATACGGAAAAAGGAATCTCACCCATGGCCACCCCTGCTCCCGCCAAACGCGGCAAGAAGCCCCGCGCAGCAGCCCCGGCCGCCAGTGCGGCGACCGGCCAGGTACAATCGTTGACCCGTGGCCTGAAGCTGTTGGAATACATTTCGGAAGCCCAGGGCAACGTGGCGCTGACCGATCTGGCGCAGCAGGCCGGCCTGCCGAATTCCACCACCCACCGCCTGCTCACCACCATGCAGCAGCAGGGATTCGTGCGCCAGGTCGGCGATCTCGGCCTGTGGACCATCGGCTCGCACGCCTTTGTGGTCGGCAGCAGCTTCCTGCAAAGCCGCAACCTGCTGGCGATGGTGCATCCGACGCTGCGGCGCCTGATGGAAGAGTCCGGCGAAACCGTCAACCTGGCGGTGCTGGATACCAGCGAGTACCAGGCAATCATCATCGATCAGGTGCAGTGTACGGCGCTGATGCGCATGTCGGCGCCGATCGGCGGTAAACTGCCGATGCACGCCTCCGGCGCCGGCAAGGCGTTCCTCGCCACCCTGCCGGACGATCAGGTGACCAAACTGCTGCACAAGAAAGGCATGCATACCTACACGCCGCACACCCTGACGCCGCACAACCTGAAAGAGGGGCTGGCGCAGATCCGCAAACAGGGCTTCTCCTTTGACGACGAAGAGCACGCGCTCGGCCTGCGCTGCGTGGCGGCCTGTATCTTCGACGAGCACCGCGAAGCCTTCGCCGCCATCTCCATCTCCGGCCCGGTGTCGCGCATCACCGACGATCGCGTGATCGAACTGGGGGCGCTGGTGATCCACGCGGCGAAAGAGATTAGCCTGGCCTACGGCGGCGTGCGCTGATCCTACCCCTCCGAGGGCGCCCCTGCGCGCCCTCTCTCCCGATTCCTTGCTCTGTTGTCAGCATGTAACAGGCTATCGGCATCCTGTTTAGCACACGGGAAAAAAGCTTGAAGCCGATCACAGTTAACGATCCTCACGGCGAAAGCCCATTGCAACCGCTCACACTTCCTTCGACAATGTTACCGATAACATGTTACCGGTAACAATAAAGCTGAACGAAGGTAACGTCACCCGGTGTTTTGGAGCCAAGCCATGACCAACAATCAAAATCGCATTTACGTCGTTATGGGCGTTTCCGGCAGCGGTAAGTCCGCCGTCGCCGCCGCCGCGGCCCGCCAACTCTCCGCCGGCTTCCTCGACGGCGACTTCCTGCATCCGCGCAGCAACATCCTGAAAATGGCCGCCGGCGACGCGTTGAACGACGACGATCGCGCCCCATGGCTGGCCGCGCTCAACGATGCCGCCTTCGCCATGCAGCGCACCAACAACGTGTCGATCATCGTCTGCTCGGCGCTGAAAAAGCAGTATCGCGACCGCCTGCGCGCCGGCAACGGCAACCTGTCGTTTATCTACCTGCACGGCGAGTTCCCGGTGATCGAATCCCGCCTGGCGGCGCGTAACGGCCACTTCTTCAAACCGCAGATGCTGGTCACCCAGTTCGCCGCGCTGGAGCAACCGGGCGCCGACGAAAGCGACGTGATGGCGATCGACATCAACCAGCCGCTGGACGCGGTGATCGCCGATACCGTGCGCCATATCCAGAGCTTCCTGCCGCAGGACGTGTGCGCGTGAGTACCGTTACGCTGGTCGGTACCGCAGTCGGCTCGGTTTTACTGCTGTTATTCCTGGTGATGAAGGCGCGCATGCACGCCTTCGTCGCGCTGATGCTGGTGTCCATCGCCGCCGGCATTTTCTCCGGCATGCCGCTGGACCATATCGCCGACACCATGCAAAAAGGCATGGGCGACACGCTGGGCTTTCTGGCGATCGTGGTGGCGCTGGGGGCGATGTTCGGCAAGATCCTGCATGAGGTCGGCGCGCTCGATCAAATTGCGGCGCAATTGCTGAAACGATTCGGACAAAGCAAGGCGCACTATGCGCTCGGCATCGCTGGCCTGATCTGCGCGCTGCCGCTGTTCTTCGACGTGGCGGTGGTGCTACTGATCGGCATCGTGTTCGCCGTGGCGCGCCGCACCGACGGCAATATCGTCAAGCTGGCGATCCCGCTGTTCGCCGGCGTGGCCGCCGCCGCCTCCTTCCTGCTGCCGGGGCCGGTACCGATGCTGCTGGCTTCGCAGATGAAGGCTGACTTCGGCTGGATGATCGCCATCGGCCTGGTGGCGGCGGTGATCGGCATGCTGATCGCCGGCCCGCTGTACGGCAGCTTTATCAGCCGCTTCGTCAACTGGCCAATGCCGCCGGAAGAGAACGAGCCGACGCTGACCAAGGGCAATCTGCCGTCGTTCGGCTTCA
The DNA here is from genome assembly GCF_052168715.1 of Serratia sp. CY44782. Taxonomy (NCBI): domain Bacteria; kingdom Pseudomonadati; phylum Pseudomonadota; class Gammaproteobacteria; order Enterobacterales; family Yersiniaceae; genus Serratia; species Serratia sp. CY44782. The sequence goes on along the minus strand of NZ_JBJNME010000007.1, from coordinate 10,286 downwards.
GCCTGGCGCTGGTGCTGTGCCCGCTGGTGCTGGTCGGCATGAAAACCATCGGCGCGCGGCTGGTCACTCCGGGTTCGCAGCTGCAGCAGTGGCTGGAGTTTATCGGCCACCCGTTCACTGCCATCCTGCTGGCCTGCCTGATCGTGATTTACGGCCTGGCGAAACCGCGCGGCATGAGCAACGAACAGACGTTGGCCATCTGCTCCGCCGCGGTGCAACCGGCCGGGATCATCCTGCTGATGACCGGCGCCGGCGGGGTGTTCAAACAGATCCTGGTGGATTCCGGCGTAGGGCCGGCGCTGGGTGACGCCATGATCGGCGCCGGCCTGCCGATCGCCGTGGCCGCCTTTGCGCTCTCCGCCATGGTGCGAGTGATTCAGGGTTCGGCCACCGTCGCCTGCCTGACCACCGTCGGCCTGGTGCTGCCGGTCACCAGCCAGCTCGGATTGAACGGCGGGCAGCTGGCCGCGCTGGCTATCTGCATCGCCGGCGGCTCCATCGTGCTGAGCCACGTCAACGACGCCGGTTTCTGGCTGTTCGGCAAATTCACCGGCGCCAACGAACTGCAAACGCTGAAAACCTGGACGGTGATGGAAACGATTCTGGGCAGCGTCGGCGGCGCTATCGGCATGATTGCATTCACGATGTTTTAAATCCTAAATCGCCCCCGGCCTTGCACACCAGGGCTGCAAATCACCACCGGGGGCACCGCCACAGGCGGCGACTATAACAACAGCAATGTGAGGAAGGCATGATTAACCCAACCTTGTCCCGTGTCACACAGCGCATCACCCACCGCTCCCAGGCCAGCCGCGCCGCCTATCTGGCGCGTATCGAAGCGGCACGTTCCCAAACCGTCCACCGTGCACAGCTGGCCTGCGGCAACCTGGCCCACGGCTTCGCCGCCTGTCAGCCCGATGACAAGACGGCGCTGAAAAACATGGTGCGCAGCGATATCGCCATCATCACCGCCTACAACGACATGCTGTCGGCCCACCAGCCGTACGAACACTACCCGCAGCGGCTGAAACAGGCGCTGCAGACGGTGGGCGCCGTCGGCCAGGTGGCCGGCGGCGTGCCGGCGATGTGCGACGGCGTGACGCAGGGACAGGACGGCATGGAGCTGTCGTTGATGAGCCGTGACGTGATCGCCATGTCGGCCGCCGTCGGCCTGTCGCACAACATGTTCGACGGCGCGCTGTTCCTCGGCATCTGCGACAAGATCGTGCCTGGGCTGGTGATGGCCGCCCTCTCCTTCGGCCACCTGCCCGCGCTGTTCGTGCCGGCCGGCCCGATGAGCAGCGGTTTACCCAACAAGGAAAAGGTGCGCGTGCGCCAGCTGTACGCCGAGGGCAAGGCCGATCGCCTGGCGCTGCTGGAAGCCGAGGCCGCCTCCTATCATGGCATCGGTACCTGCACCTTCTACGGCACCGCCAACACCAACCAGATGGTGATGGAAGTGATGGGCCTGCACCTGCCGGGCGCCTCTTTCGTGCATCCGGACACGCCGCTGCGCGACGCGCTGAACGACGCCGCCGCGCGCCAGGTGACGCGACTGACCGACACCGCCGGCAACTACCTGCCGATCGGCCGCCTGGTGGACGAGAAAGTGGTGGTAAACGGCATCGTCTCGCTGCTGGCCACCGGCGGCTCCACCAACCTGACCATGCATCTGGTGGCGATGGCACGGGCGGCGGGCATCATCATCACCTGGGACGACTTCTCGGAGCTGTCGGAGGCGGTGCCGCTGCTGTGCCGTATCTATCCGAACGGCCCGGCCGACATCAACCAGTTCCAGGCCGCCGGCGGCGTGCCGCTGGTGGTGCGCGAGCTGCTGCAACACAGGCTGCTGCACGAAGACGTGCATACCGTGGCTGGTTTCGGCCTGCACCGCTACACCCAGGAACCCTGGCTGGATAATGGCCAGCTGGTGTGGCGCGAAGGCGTGGCCGGCTCGCTTGACGCCAGCGTGATCGCCAGCGTCGCTCAGCCGTTTGAGCATCACGGCGGCACCAAAGTGATGGCCGGCAATCTGGGCCGTGCGGTGATGAAAACCTCGGCGGTGCCCGCCGACAACCAGATTATCGAAGCGCCGGCGGTGGTGTTCGACAGCCAGCACGACATCGTGCCGGCGTTCGAAGCCGGCAAGCTGGATCGCGATTGCGTGGTGGTGGTGCGCTTCCAGGGGCCACAAGCCAACGGCATGCCGGAGCTGCACAAGCTGATGCCGCCGCTGGGCGTGCTGATGGATCGCGGCTTCAAAGTGGCGCTGGTGACCGACGGCCGCCTGTCAGGCGCCTCCGGCAAGGTGCCTTCCGCCATCCACGTCACCCCGGAAGCCTATACCGGCGGCCTGCTGGCGAAAGTGCGCGACGGCGATCCGATCCGCGTCAACGGCCGCAGTGGCGAGCTGCAGGTGCTGGTCGACGCCGACGAACTGGCCCAGCGCGCGCCATGCCAGCCCGATCTGAGCGCAGAACACATCGGCTGCGGCCGCGAGCTGTTCGGCGCGCTGCGCAGCCAGCTGTCCGGCGCCGAGCAGGGCGCCTGCTGCATCAAATTTTAATCGATAGCCTGGCCGCATCGCCGCCTGGCGGCGGCCACAGAGGAGAACGTCATCATGAACCAATGGAAAACAAGCGCCGAGCAGATCCTGACGGCGGGGCCGGTGGTGCCGGTCATCGTGATCAACAAGCTGGAACATGCGGTACCGCTGGCGAAAGCGCTGGTCGCCGGCGGCGTGCGGGTGCTGGAAGTGACGCTGCGCACCGCCTGCGCCATGGACGCCATTCGCGCCATCGCCCAAGAAGTGCCGGAAGCGATCATCGGCGCCGGTACCGTGATCAATCCCCAGCAGCTGCGTGAAGTGACCGAGGCCGGTGCGCAGTTCGCCATCAGCCCAGGATTGACCGACGAGCTGCTCAAGGCAGCCATCGCCGGTTCCATTCCCTTAATCCCAGGCATCAGCACCGTTTCCGAGCTGATGCTGGGCATGGATTACGGCCTGCGTGAGTTTAAATTCTTCCCGGCGGAAGCCAATGGCGGCGTAAAAGCGCTGCAGGCGATCGGCGGCCCGTTCCCGCAGGTGCGCTTCTGCCCGACCGGCGGTATCTCGCCGGACAACTACCGCAGCTACCTGGCGCTGAAAAGCGTGCTGTGCATCGGCGGCTCCTGGCTGGTGCCGGCGGACGCGCTGGAAAGCGGCGACTACGCCCGCATCACCGAACTGGCGCGCGCCGCCGTCGCGGGTGCCCAGGCCTGATTTACATCGCAGCGGTGGCGGCCGGCAGCGCCGCCCCGCTGCGCTGGCTGAACCGCTGCTTCTTGCGGTAAGCGAACACGTCTTCCACGTGCCCCCCGCGGATGCGCTGCTGCAACCCGCGCCAATACTCAGCGGTAAACAGATCGCTGTGCAACTCCTCAAACACCTGCCGAATGCGCCGATCGCCGCACAGGAAGTGGCGGAACTCCTCCGGGAACACGTCATTGGGCGCGATGCTGTACCACGGCTCGCTGGCCAGCTCGTCCTCCGGATAACGCGGCGGCGGAATGTCGCGGAAGTTAACCTCGGTCATGTAGCAAATTTCGTCGTAGTCGTAGAACACCACCCGCCCGTGGCGCGTCACGCCAAAGTTCTTGAACAGCATGTCGCCGGGGAAGATATTGGCGGCGGCCAGCTGCTTGATGGCATTGCCGTACTCTTCGATCGCATCGCGCATCTGCTGGTCGTTGGCCTGCTCCAGATACAGGTTCAGCGGCGTCATGCGCCGTTCCATATACAGGTGCTTGATCACGATGCGATCGCCGAGATCTTCCAGTTTGCCCGGCACTTCGCGCTGCAGTTCCACCAACAGCGCCGGGCTGAGGCGCGCCTTGTCGACGACGAAATTCTCGTACTCCTGGGTATCCGCCATGCGCCCGACGCGATCGTGCTCTTTCACCAGCTGATAGCAGGCCATCACCTGCGCCTGCGTCACCTCTTTTTGCGGGGCGAACTCGTCCTTGATCACTTTGAATACCCGGTCGAAAGACGGCAAGGTGAACACCAGCATCACCATGCCCTTCACCCCCGGCGCGATGATAAATTGCTCCTGCGACTGCGCCATAAAGGTCAGGTATTCGCGATAGCATTCGGTTTTGCCATGCTTCTGGCAGCCGATCGCCATGTACAGCTCGGCGGTGGTTTTGCCCGGCAGGATCTCACGCAGCCACTCCACCATCGCCGCCGGCAGCGGCGCGTAGACCATGAAATAAGAACGGGCGAAGCCGAAGACGATGCTGGCCTCAGCCTTACCGGTCAGGCAGGCGTCGATAAACAGCGCGCCCGATTCGCTGTGGTGGATAGGCAGCAAGAACGGATAAACGCCGTCGGCCAGGCGCAGCTTGCCGACCAGCCAGGCGGCCTTGTTGCGGTAGAACAGTTCGTTGGCGATCTGGAAGGTTGCCCCCGCCAGCTGCTGTGCGCTGAAGGCGCGTTGCAGCGCCTGAGTGATGTAGCGAATATCGCGCGTCAAATCCTCCCACGGCAGACGCAGCGGCAGATCGCTCAGTACGCTGCGCAACATCGCCGGCAGATCGCCATTGGGCGTGAAATCGCGCGCCAGCGGACGCGGAATATCGCGAAAGCGCCGCTCCGGCTGCGAACTGAAGACGAACAGCTTGTCCGGCGTCAGATCGCGGTGCTTGAACAGCCGGCAGTAGACCGAGTTAAAAAAGCTTTCGGCGATCTCGAAACGCGGATAGTCCGGCAGCAGGTCGATATAGACCGCTTTGACCCGGCTGGGGAAGTCGGCGTCGAAGTATTTCTGCCCGGTGATGCATTTGAGTTGCTCCACTACCAGGCCGACGTGATGGTCGTACAGATGGATGCGCTTTTTCATCGCCTGCTGCACCGCCGGCCAGTCCGCCTGCTCGAAGCGCTGCTGCGCGCCGGCGGTCACTTCCAGAAAGCGGCCGTACTGCGCATCGAAGCCCTGCAGGATCGTCTGTGCGATCAACAACTCCAGTTTTGCCGCCATCCTTACCCCCGCCAGAAAAAGAAGCCTGCGCATGCAGGCTCCGGGTGAAACGTCTTCAAGCTTGCCGCATCAGAACTGCTGTTCTTCCGTCGAACCGGTCAGCGCGGTGACCGAAGAGGCGCCGCCCTGAATGATGGTGGTGACCTTGTCGAAGTAGCCGGTGCCCACCTCTTGCTGGTGCGACGCGAAGGTGTAGCCGCGATCCACCGCGGCGAACTCCGCCTGCTGCACCTTCTCGACGTAGTGTTTCATGCCCTCGCCCTGCGCATAGGCGTGCGCCAGGTCGAACATGTTGAACCACATGCTGTGGATGCCCGCCAGCGTAATGAACTGATACTTGTAGCCCATGTCCGACAGCGCCTGCTGGAAGCGGGCGATGGTCTGGTCGTCGAGGTTCTTCTTCCAGTTGAACGACGGCGAGCAGTTGTAGGCCAGCAGCTTGCCCGGGTATTTGGCGTGGATGGCGTCGGCGAAGCGCTGAGCGGCATCCAGATCCGGCGTTGAGGTTTCGCACCACACCATATCCGCGTAAGGGGCGTAAGCCAGGCCGCGGCTGATCGCCTGCTCGACGCCGGCATGGGTACGGAAGAAGCCTTCCGCCGTGCGCTCGCCGGTGACGAAGGCGCTGTCATACGGATCGCAATCGGAGGTCAGCAGGTCGGCCGCATCGGCGTCGGTGCGGGCGATCACCAGCGTCGGCACGCCGAGCACGTCGGCCGCCAGGCGCGCGGCGACCAGTTTCTGGATCGCTTCTTGCGTGGGCACCAGCACTTTGCCGCCCATATGGCCGCATTTCTTCACCGCCGCCAGCTGGTCTTCAAAGTGCACCCCGGCGGCGCCGGCGGTGATCATCGCTTTCATCAGCTCGAAGGCGTTCAGCACGCCGCCGAAGCCGGCTTCCGCATCGGCGACGATCGGCAGGAAATAGTCGGTGTAGCCTTTGCTGCCCGGCTCAATCTGGTTAGCCCATTGGATCTGATCGGCGCGGCGGAAGGTATTGTTGATGCGCTCGACAACCTTCGGCACCGAGTCCACCGGATACAGCGACTGGTCAGGGTACATGGCCGCCGCGCTGTTGGCGTCCGCCGCCACCTGCCAACCGGACAGGTAGATAGCCTCGACGCCGGCTTTGGCCTGCTGCAGCGCCTGGCCGCCGGTCAGCGCGCCCAGGCAGTTCACGTAGCCTTTGCGCGCCTTGCCGTTCAACAATGCCCACAGTTTGGCGGCGCCGTTTTGCGCCAGGGTGCATTCCGGGTTGACCGAACCGCGCAGGTTGATCACGTCTTCGGCGCTGTAAGGGCGGGTAATGCCTTCCCAACGGGCCGATTTCCATTCCTGTTCCAGCTGCTGGATCTGTTGAGAGCGAGAGGTAGACATAATTTTTATCCTTTCAGTCGTGTAGGGTTAATTGGGAAAACTCAGGCCAGCAGCTCATAGCCGGGCAGCGTCAGGAAATCGATTAATTCATCTTGCGTGGTGATGCGCTCCATCAGGCGCGCCGCCTCTTCGAACCGGCCGGCGTTAAAGCGCGCTTCCCCCACTTCTTCACGCACCACCAACATCTCTTCTTGCAGCATCTGGCGGAACAGCGCCTTGGTGACCGGACGCCCGTCGCTCAGGCTCTTCTCGTGGTGGATCCACTGCCAGATTGACGTACGGGAGATTTCCGCCGTCGCCGCATCTTCCATCAAACCGTAAATCGGTACGCAACCGTTGCCGGAGATCCAGGCTTCGATGTACTGCACCGCCACGCGGATATTGGCGCGCATCCCCGCCTCGGTGCGTTCGCCGTCGCACGGTGCCAGCAGCTGTGCGGCGCTGATCGGCGCGTCTTGCTCACGCAGCACCTCCAGCTGGTTTTGGCGATCGCCCAATGCTTTGCCAAATACCTCCATCACCGTATCCGCCAGCCCCGGGTGCGCCACCCAGGTGCCGTCGTGGCCGTTGCTGGCCTCCAGCTCTTTGTCCGCCCGTACCTTATTCAACACCCAGTCATTTTTCTCGGCGTCTTTGCTCGGGATAAACGCCGCCATACCGCCCATGGCGAACGCGCCGCGCTTGTGACAGGTTTTGATCAACAGACGCGAATAGGCGCTGAGGAAAGGTTTCTCCATGGTCACCGACTGACGATCCGGCAGCACGCGATCGCCATGATTCTTCAGCGTTTTGATGTAGCTGAAGATGTAATCCCAGCGGCCGCAGTTCAGGCCGACGATGTGGTCGCGCAGGTGGTAGAGAATTTCGTCCATCTGGAACACCGCCGGCAGGGTTTCGATCAGCACGGTCGCTTTGATGGTGCCGCGCGGCAGATCGAAACGATCCTCGGTAAAGCTGAAGACATCACTCCACCAGGCCGCCTCTTCCCAGGACTGGGTTTTCGGCAGATAGAAATACGGCCCGCTGCCCTTGGCCAGCAGCTGGCGATAGTTGTGGTAGAAGTACAGCGCGAAATCGAACAGGCCGCCGGGAATGGCTTCATCACGCCACAGCACGTGTTTTTCCGGCAAATGCAGGCCGCGCACGCGAGCGATCAATACCGCCGGGTTCGGTTTCAGCTGGTAGATTTTGCCGGCTTCATTGGTGTAGGAAATGGTGCCGTTAACCGCATCGTGCAGGTTAATTTGGCCGTCGATGACTTTGTCCCAGCTTGGCGCCAGCGAGTCTTCGAAGTCCGCCATGAATACTTTTACGTTGGCATTAAGCGCATTGATCACCATCTTGCGCTCAACCGGCCCGGTGATCTCGACCCGGCGGTCACGCAAATCTTGTGGAATGCCGCGGATCTGCCAGTCACCTTCACGAATGGAAGTGGTTTCCGAAATAAATCCCGGCAGTTCGCCGCGATCGATATTTTGCTGCCAGCGGACACGCGCCGCCAGCAGCTCGTTGCGCCGCGGCGTGAATTTCCCCACCAGTTCCGCCAGGAATTCAACCGCTTCATCGGTCAACACCTGGCGCTCCGCTGCGGCGAACCCCTGCGTAAACCTTAACTCCGTGCCTGCTATCTGTTGTGTCATGACCTTGCTCCTTCCCATCGTTGCGCTCGCGCGACCGGCGCATTTTCATCAGAAATCACTGTGGATCAGGGTGGATGAAACGATCCTCAACTGGTCAGATCTCATCCCGATAGCTCTAAGAATACTCAACAAAAAATAAAAATCAAAAACCATTTCCATTTTATTATTAAATATTTTATTAACACTTTATTATCAATTGGTTAGACAAAATAACAACAATAGCGGGTAAGGAAACTGGTTCCAATAATTTAATAAAGACGTGCTAACGCCTTGTCAGGAAATGGTTTTTTGGATAAAAGGACGGATAAAAAGAGGATCGTGCAGAGGATCAACGGCGCGGCGGCCTCGATTCAGCCGCCGGCAAGCAGAAAAGATCAGTCGAGCGTCGGATTCATATGGCGCAGATCGTACGGCGTGATCTGGTAGACGTAATAATTGAGCCAGTTGGAAAACAGCAGATGGCCATGGCTGCGCCAGGTGGCTTTCGGTGTCAGTGCGGGGTTGTCATCGGGGAAGTAGTTGAGTGGAACGGCGGGATCGAGGCCGGCTTCGTTGTCGCGACAATACTCTCCTGCCAGGGTCAGCGTATCATATTCCGGATGGCCGGTGACAAACGCCAGGCGCTTGTCCCTGCTGGCAAACAGGTAGGCGCCGGCCTGCTCGGATTCGGCCAGAACATCCAGGTCGGTATATTGACGGATCACCTCGGTCGGGAAATCGGCATAGCGTGAATGCGGCGCCAGGAAGCTTTCGTCGAAGCCGCGCGTCAGCAACGCATGCTGCTGCAGCGTTTGATGCGGATAAACGCCGGAGAGCTTCACCTCGCGCGTCATCTTGGGAATGCCATACAGAATATTCAACGCCGCCTGTACCGCCCAGCACACAAACAGCGTGGAGGTAACGTGGTTCTTGGCCCAGTCGATCACGCGCTCGATCTGCGGCCAGTAGGCAACATCGCAGAAATCGACCAGCCCCAGCGGCGCGCCGGTGACGATCAAACCATCGAAGTTCTCGTTCTGGATATCCTCGAAGTCACAGTAGAAGTTATTCAGATGCTCGGCCGGCGTGTTCTTCGATTCGCGGCTATCGATACGCAGCAGCTGGATATCAATCTGCAGCGGCGAGTTGGACAGCAGGCGCAAAAACTGGTTTTCCGTTTCGATCTTCTTTGGCATCAGGTTGAGGATCAGCACTTTCAGTGGCCTGATTTCCTGTGTTTTTGCCCGCGAGGATGTCATCACGAAGACATTCTCACCGCGCAAGAAATTGACCGCAGGTAACTCATCAGGAACACGAATCGGCATTGCTTAACCCTCACACATCCATTTATACGTTTAGACTTCTAGATGCCCGAAGATAGCGTTTTTTTCCGTCGATGTCGAGCATTCGGCGGAAAGGTGAAAATGTTTCATTGCGCGCTCTGCGCCAGGATATGAGAAGGGGGAGCAAAGGGACTGAAAAGCAAAAAGGCCATCCTTTCGGATGGCCTCTTGGCTTATTTGATGCTTGGCAGTGTCCTACAGTATTCGTCTCATCCTGAGACTCTCCCCTGCGGGGCCGCCGCAAGCGGCGTTAAGGCCCGTTCCCGACGGGCCTTTCGCATGCCCATGCTCGAGCAGAACACCAAATAACAGACAAAACAAAAAGCCCCATGCTTTCGCATGAGGCTTGTTGTTTTATTTGATGCTTGGCAGTGTCCTACTCTCGCATGGGGAGACCCCACACTACCATCGGCGCTACGGCGTTTCACTTCTGAGTTCGGCATGGGGTCAGGTGGGACCACCGCGCTATTGCCGCCAAGCAAATTCTTTTTTCTGCCGAACTTCTCAACCCACTTTAAATAAAGTGGTGCTGATACCCAGAGTCGAACTGGGGACCTCACCCTTACCAAGGGTGCGCTCTACCAACTGAGCCATATCAGCACGCTTAATTTGATGCCTGGCAGTGTCCTACTCTCGCATGGGGAGACCCCACACTACCATCGGCGCTACGGCGTTTCACTTCTGAGTTCGGCATGGGGTCAGGTGGGACCACCGCGCTATTGCCGCCAGGCAAATTCTGTTTCATTCCAACCGCGCCACTCCCGTGTCGCCATCAGAACCAATCTCGGAACTTCGCTGAAAAATCTCTCTAAAACACCTTCGGTGTTGTAAGGTTAAGCCTCACGGATCATTAGTACTGGTTAGCTCAATGCATCGCTGCACTTACACACCCAGCCTATCAACGTCTTAGTCTTAAACGTTCCTTCAGG
>NZ_JBJNME010000006.1:0-396853 GCF_052168715.1 Serratia sp. CY44782 | reverse complement strand
CCCCCCCCCCCCCCCCCCCCCCCCCCCCCCCCCCCCCCCCCCCCCCCCCCCGCGGCCGCGCCACCTGCGAACTCTGCTCGGCGAAGTAGTGCTCCAGCAGCTGCTGCATGGCCGCCAGGCCCTGGCGCAGCTCGCCGTTGGTCAGCTTCTGCGGATTGCGCACCAGCTCGCGCGTCAGCTGATCCAGCTGCTGCGCCAGCGCCTGGGTATCGGGTTTGCGTTCATCGCCGAGGCTGCTGGGGCGCAGGCGGCGAATAAAGCGCGCGTCGCGCAGGCGCAATACCGGGTGGATGCGGATGATGGCGTGGGCCAGCTGTTCGATATGGTGCAGTTGAAAGGCGTTGCCGTCGGCGTCGAGAAAACCGCGCCAGGTGCACACCGTGCCATCGTCGGCCAGCTCGCCCTCGCAGCGATAATGAATGCGGCTCAGGCCATCTTCCCCCTTGACCCACAGCGGCGTCAGGTGGCGATAGCGCGGCAGGTGCGCATGGCCGATGTCTTTTTCGCAGAAGGTGAACACCACCTGCAGGTGGCGCTCTTTGGCCGACTCTTCACCGGGGGGAAAATGAAAGTCGTGCGCTTCAAACCGATACAGCTTCTGCTCCGGCGCCAGCAGCAGCGTCAGCGCATCCAGCAGGCTGGATTTACCCCAGGCGTTTTCGCCGAGCAACAGCGTGTTGTCGTCCAGCATCAGGGACAGCCGATTAATGCCGCGAAAACCTACAATTTCGATACGCTCCAAGAACATCCGCCGCCTCCCGTGCGCGCCGTCGCCTCTTCAATGAGGTGACCTTCACAGAGCATGGTCAAAAAACCCCTTGCAGGTCAAGCGGCCAACGTCAAATCTGCCACTTTACTCCGGCCGGGCTTTTGGTTAGCGTGTGCTCCTCGCCGCCGTTCGGCGCGCTTCAAAACTCAAGGACACAAGCTGCACCATGTACTCAGGACTGTTGATTATTCTGTTACCGCTGATTGTCGGTTACCTCATTCCCTTACGCCATCGCCCGCTGTTGGTGCTGATCAACCGGCTGCTGAGCTGGATGGTGTACGTGATCCTGTTTTTCATGGGTATCAGCCTGGCGTTCATGGAAGATCTCAGCAGCAACCTGGTGCTGATCTTCCAGTACAGCGCGGTGTTCTTCTTCTGCATTCTCTGCGCCAATCTGCTGTTGCTGGCGCTGCTGGAGCGGCGCATGCCGTGGCGCAGCAGCCATAAACAGGAAAAGCTGCCTTCGCGCGTGCACATGGCGCTGGAGTCGCTCAAGCTGTGCGGCGTGGTGCTCGGCGGCTTCCTGCTCGGCCTGACGCAGTGGCAATGGCTGCAGTTCGCCCATAAAGGCAGTGAATATGCGCTGATCTTCCTGCTGTTGTTGGTCGGCATTCAGCTGCGCAACAGCGGCATGACGCTGCGCCAGATCGTGCTCAACCGCCGCGGCACGCTGGTGGCGCTGGTGGTGACCGTCGCGTCGCTGGCCGGCGGCGCGCTGGCGGCGCAGCTGCTGGGGCTGCCGGTCAAGGCCGGGCTGGCGATGGCCTCCGGCTTCGGCTGGTATTCGCTGTCCGGCATTCTGATCACCGACGCCTACGGCCCGGTGATGGGCAGCGCCGCGTTCTTCAACGATCTGGCGCGCGAGCTGGTGGCGATCATGCTGATCCCGACGCTGGTGCGCCGCAGCCGCTCCACCGCCCTCGGCCTGTGCGGCGCCACCTCAATGGACTTCACCCTGCCGGTGCTGCAGCGCAGCGGCGGGCTGGACATGGTGCCCCCCGCCATCGTGCACGGCTTCCTGCTCAGCCTGCTGGCGCCGGTGCTGATCGCCCTGTTCTCCTGATCCTTTCCCCTGGGGCCGCCCGGCCCCCAAAGGGTAATAATTCCCATCCGCACGGCAAAATTGCGCTAAATCAAACTTGCCCGCAGTAGTCGCACAAAAGCCTTTTGCAACCCCGATCGCCGATCTATGCTTTTAAACAAGCATTACAAATGCAACTTTAAAAATAAAAGGAAGCGACTATGTTCTGTGTGCAATGTGAACAAACCATCCGTACCCCGGCAGGCAACGGCTGCGCGTATGCTCAGGGCATGTGCGGCAAGACGGCGGAAACCTCCGATCTGCAGGATCTGCTGGTGGCGGCGCTGCAGGGGCTCTCCGCCTGGGCGCTGCAGGCGCGTTCGCTGGGCATCGTCGACCACGAGATCGACAGCTTCGCCCCGCGCGCCTTCTTCTCCACCCTGACCAACGTTAACTTCGACTCTCAGCGCATCATCGGCTACGCGCGCGAAACCCTGCTGCTGCGCGATTCGCTGGCCGCCCGTTGCCGGCTGCTGGACGCCGGCGTACGCGTCGATCACCCGATGGCGGCGCTGCAGTTGGCCGGTGACGATATGCCTGCGCTGCTGCAACAGGCGGCGCAGTTTGCCCTCAACAGCGACAAGGCCGAGGTAGGCGACGACGTCCACGGGTTGCGCATGCTGTGCCTGTACGGCCTGAAAGGCGCGGCGGCCTATATGGAACACGCACACGTGCTCGGCCAGTTCGACGAGCAGCTCTATGCCGACTACCACGCCTTTATGGCCTGGCTCGGCACCCGACCGCGCGACGTCGACACCCTGCTGAACAACGCCATGGGCATCGGCAAGATGAACTTCAACGTGATGGCGATCCTCGATCGCGGCGAAACCCAGGCCTACGGCGATCCGCAGCCCAGCGCGGTCAACGTGCGCCCGGTGGCCGGGAAAGCCATTCTGATCTCCGGCCACGATCTGAAAGATCTGCGCATGCTGCTCGAACAAACCGAAGGGCAAAACGTCAACGTCTACACCCACGGCGAAATGCTGCCGGCGCACGGCTATCCGGAACTGAAAAAATTCAAGCATCTGGTGGGCAACTACGGCAGCGGCTGGCAGAACCAGCAGACGGAATTCGCCAAATTCCCCGGCCCGATCGTGATGACCTCCAACTGCATCATCGATCCGAACGTCGGCAACTACGGCGATCGTATCTGGACCCGCAGCATCGTCGGCTGGCCGGGCGTCAACCATCTGGAAGGCGACGACTTCGGCGCCGTGATCCGCCAGGCGCAGGGCATGAACGGCTTCCCTTACACCGAAATTGAGCACCTGATCACCGTCGGTTTCGGCCGCCAGACGCTGCTGAACGCCGCCGACACGGTGATCGATCTGGTGTCGCAGAAAAAACTGCGCCACGTCTTCCTGGTCGGCGGCTGCGACGGCAGCCGCGACGAGCGCAGCTACTTCACCGACTTCGCCCGCAGCGTGCCGCAAGACTGCCTGATCATGACGCTGGCCTGCGGCAAGTACCGTTTCAACAAACTTGACTTCGGCACCCTGGAAGGGCTGCCGCGCCTGCTGGACGTCGGCCAGTGCAACGACGCCTACTCCGCCATCATGCTGGCGGTCAAGCTGGCGGACACGCTCGGCTGCAGCGTCAACGAGCTGCCGCTCAGCCTGGTGCTGTCCTGGTTTGAACAGAAGGCGATCGTCATTCTGCTGACGCTGCTGTCGCTGGGGGTGAAAAACATCGTCACCGGCCCGACCGCGCCGGGCTTCCTGACCGACAACCTGATGGCGATCCTCAACGAGAAATTCGGCCTGCGTCCGATCACCACCGTCGAGCAGGATATCAACGCGCTGCTCGCCTGATGCCGTTACGTTATGGGGCCGCCTGCGCCGGCCCCTTTGCTTTTTGAGGTGCCCCGATGACTCAACCCACTCCGCTTTGCCCGAACCGCATGCAGGTGCATTCCATCCAGCGTGAAACCGCCGACGTCTGGACGCTGAACCTGATCTGCGACGTTTTCTACCCCTATCAGGCGGGCCAGTTTGCGCTGGTCAGCATTCGCAACAGCGAGGAGACACTGCGTGCCTATACGCTCTCCTCCTCGCCCGGCCAGAGCCGCTTTCTCAGCATCAGCGTGCGCTGCCTGCCGGACGGCGTCGGATCGCGCTGGCTGACGCAAGAGGTCAAGCCCGGCAACACGCTGTGGTTGTCCGATGCCCAGGGCGAGTTCAGCTGCGAGCGTCACCCGGCCGATCGTTATCTGATGCTGGCCGCCGGCTGCGGCGTGACGCCGATCGTCTCGATGTGCCGCTGGCTGACCGCCAACCGTCCGGCCTGCGATATCGCCGTGATCTTTAACGTGCGCACCCCCGCCGACACGATTTTCGCCGATCAATGGCGCGCGCTGTGCGCCGCCCATCCGCAGCTGCGCCTGACGCTGATGGCCGAGCGGGATCTACAACCCGGCTACCTCAGCGGCCGCATCGATGAACAGACGCTGCGGCAGGCGGCGCCGGATATCGCCGAACGCACGGTGATGACCTGCGGCCCTGCGCCCTACATGGAACAGGTGGAGCAGCTGTGCCGCCGGCTCGGCGTGCCGGCCGAGCGTTTCCATAAAGAGCAGTTCCACACGCCGGCGGCGCAGGCCGATGCCACCGAAGGGCTGACGCTGCGCGCCGCCCGTCCGCTGCGCGAATTCCGCGTGCCGGTCGGCAGCACGCTGCTGGCGGCGATGGAGGCCAATGCCCTGCCGGTCAACGCCGCCTGCCGCGCCGGGGTGTGCGGCTCGTGCAAAACCCGCATCCTCGAGGGTGACTACACCACCACCAGCACCATGACGCTGAGCGCGGAAGAGGTAGCGCAGGGCTACGTGCTGGCCTGCAGTTGCCAGCTGCAGGGCGACGTCACATTGGCGTGATCCCCTGGCCCCATCGCCGCGATGGGGCATTTATCGGCAAGTTCCCTCATCCCCGCCCGGTTACACTTTCCTCCGTCCTACGCTCTTTACCCTTCCTGACCGCATCTCGTCCACAGCCGGTAAGCTATGCTTGCAGTTGTTCTGCTGACACTCACCGGATCGAGTACACATCGTTTTTCAAACCATGTTTGGGGGAACCATGAAGCAAACCGTAGCCACACTGATCGCCAAAACGCTGGATCAAGCCGGCGTAAAACGCATTTGGGGCGTGACCGGCGATTCGCTCAACGGCCTGAGCGACAGCCTGCACCGCATGGGCACCATCGAATGGCTGGGCACCCGCCATGAAGAGGTGGCCGCCT
Organism: Serratia sp. CY44782; assembly: GCF_052168715.1. NCBI lineage: Bacteria > Pseudomonadati > Pseudomonadota > Gammaproteobacteria > Enterobacterales > Yersiniaceae > Serratia > Serratia sp. CY44782. Next base: position 391,772 of record NZ_JBJNME010000006.1, on the reverse strand, counting down.
TCGCCGCCGGCGCCGAAGCCCAGCTCACCGGCCAGCTGGCGGTGTGCGCCGGTTCCTGCGGCCCCGGCAACCTGCACCTGATCAACGGGCTGTTCGACTGCCACCGCAACCATGTGCCGGTGCTGGCGATCGCCGCACACATTCCTTCCAGCGAAATCGGCAGCGGCTACTTCCAGGAAACGCATCCGCAGGAGCTGTTCCGCGAATGCAGCCACTATTGCGAGCTGGTCTCCAACCCGGAACAGCTGCCGCGCGTGCTGGAAATCGCCATGCGCAAGGCAATCCTCAACCGCGGCGTCTCGGTGGTGGTCTTACCGGGCGACGTGGCGCTGCGCATGGCGCCGGAGGACGCGACCCTGACCTGGCATACCCCGGCGCTGCCGCTGGTGCAGCCGCCGATGAGCGAGCTGAACAAGCTGGCGGAGACGCTGAATCAGGCGAAGAACATCACCCTGATGTGCGGCAGCGGCTGCGCAGGCGCGCACGATGAGGTCGTCAAGCTGGCCGAGCTGCTGCAGGCGCCGGTGGTACACGCGCTGCGCGGCAAGGAGCATATCGAATGGGATAACCCCTACAGCGTCGGCATGACCGGGCTGATCGGCTTCTCCTCCGGCTATCACGCGATGATGAACGCCGACACGCTGGTGCTGCTCGGCACCCAGTTCCCCTACCGCGCGTTCTACCCCACCAACGCCAACATCATCCAGATCGACATCAACCCCGGCAGCATCGGCGCACACTGCCCGGTCAACATGGCGCTGGTGGGCGATATCCACACCACCCTCACCGCCCTGCTGCCGCAGCTGGAGCCCAAGCGTGACCGGGCGTTCCTCGACAAGGCGCTGGAGCATTACCGCAACGCGCGCAAGGATCTCGACGGGCTGGCGACCGCCAACGACGACCAGCCGATCCACCCGCAGTATCTGGCGCAGCAGCTCAGCCAGTACGCCAGCGACGACGCCATCTTCACCTGCGACGTCGGCACGCCGACGGTGTGGGCCGCCCGCTACGTGAAAATGAACGGCAAGCGTCGCCTGCTCGGTTCGTTTAACCACGGTTCGATGGCCAACGCCATGCCGCAGGCGATCGGCGCCCAGGCCACCGCGCCGGATAAACAGGTGATCGCCATGTGCGGCGACGGCGGCTTCACCATGCTGATGGGGGATTTCCTGTCACTGGCGCAGCTCAAGCTGCCGGTGAAAATCGTGGTGTTCAACAACAGCGTGCTGGGGTTCGTGGCGATGGAGATGAAGGCCGGCGGCTATCTGACCGACGGCACCGACCTGCATAACCCGGACTTCGCGGCGATCGCCAACGCCGCCGGCATCAAGGGCATCCGCGTGGAAAAAGCTTCGGAGCTGGACGGCGCGCTGCAGGAGATGTTGGCGCACCCCGGCCCGGCGCTGCTGGACGTGGTCACCGCCAAGCAAGAGCTGGCAATGCCGCCGCAGATCAAGTTCGAACAGGCCAAAGGCTTCAGCCTGTACATGCTGCGCGCTATCATCAACGGCCGCGGCGACGAAGTGGTCGAGCTGGCGAAAACCAACTGGCTGCGCTAAGCAAGCTGCCCCCGGTAAAATAAGGGTATATGATGCCATGTACCCTTTTCCTCTCCCTTACATTCCAGGAACCCTATGCTTATCGATCTACGCAGCGACACCGTCACCCGCCCCAGCGCCGCCATGCGCCAGGCGATGGCTCAGGCAGAGGTCGGCGACGACGTCTACGGCGATGACCCGACGGTCAACGCGCTGGAGGCCGAGGCGGTACGCCTGTCAGGCAAAGAAGCGGCGCTGTTTTTGCCCAGCGGCACCCAGGCCAACCTGGTGGCGCTGCTGAGCCACTGCCAGCGCGGCGACGAGTATCTGGTCGGCCAACAGGCGCACAACTATAAATACGAGGCCGGCGGCGCGGCGGTGCTGGGCAGCATCCAGCCGCAGCCGATCGAGGCCGACGCGGACGGCACGCTGCCGCTGGACAAGCTCGCCGCCGCCATCAAACCCGACGATATCCACTTCGCCCGCACCCGGCTGCTGAGCCTGGAAAACACCATCAGCGGCCGAGTTCTGCCGCAGGCCTACCTGCAGCAGGCGTGGCAGTTTACCCGCGAGCGGCAGCTGGCGCTGCATATCGACGGCGCGCGCATCTTCAACGCCGCCGTGGCGCTGAACCTGCCGCTGAAAGAGATCGTGCAATACTGCGACACCTTCACCATTTGCCTGTCGAAAGGATTGGGCGCGCCGGTCGGATCGCTGCTGTGCGGCAGCGAGGCCTTCATTCAGCGCGCGCTGCGCTGGCGCAAGATGACCGGCGGCGGGCTGCGTCAGGCCGGCATCCTGGCGGCGGCCGGTCTTTACGCTTTGGAACATAACGTCGCGCGGCTGCGCGAAGACCATGACAACGCGGTCTGGCTGGAGCAACAGCTGCGGCAGATCGGCGTAGAGATCGCCGAACCCGGCGCACAGACCAACGTGCTGTACCTGCGCCAATCACCGGCGCTGGCGGCCAAATTCGGCCCGTGGATGCGCGAACGCGGCGTGCTGATCAGCAGCGGCCCGCTGACGCGCATTCTGACCCATCTCGACGTCAGCCGTCAGGATCTGCAGCGGGTGGTCGAGCTGTGGCGGGAGTTCCTCCAGCAGCACGCCTGATCCCTCCTCCCCGGCGCGCCGGGGAGCCCTTCACCGCCCGCCGATGGCCTCGACAAAACGGCGGGTGATCTGCTGCGGGCGCGTAATGGCGCCGCCCACCACGACCGCATGCGCCCCCAACGTCAGGCAGCGTGCGGCCATCGCCGGCGTTTCGACATTGCCCTCGGCGATGACCGGCACCGGCACCGCCGCCAGCACCGCGCGCAGAAAGTCGAAATCGTCCTCCGCCAGTCGGGCGCCCCGGCTTTCGGCGGTATAGCCGTGCAGCGTGGTGCCCACGCAGTCGAACCTCAATCTGGCAGCCTCTTGCGCCTCTTCCACGGTGGCGATGTCCGCCATCAGCAGCAGCCGGGGATACCTGGCGCGGATCGCGGCAACCAGCGCCGCCAGCTGCAGCTCCCCTGGCCGAGAGTGGCCGGTCGCGTCCAGCGCAATCATCTGTGGCGCCGCAGCCATCAGCTCATCGATTTCACGCAGGGTCGGCGTGATATAGACATCGCTACCGGCATAATCGCGCTTGATAATGCCGATCACCGGCAGCGCCACCGTGCGCATGATGGCTTTAACGTCTTCGACGCCGTTGGCGCGGATCGCCGCCGCACCGCCTTGCTCGGCCGCCAGCGCCATGCGTGCCATGATAAAATCGCTGTGCAGCGGCTCGTCGTCCAGCGCCTGGCAAGACACCACCAGCCGGCCCTTAATCTGCTGCAAAATGGAAAGCGTCATAAATCCAACAACTCCTCGACTTCATTTTTAATAATGGTCACGTGCGGGCCATAGATCACCTGAACGCCGTTGCCGCGAACGATCACCGCCCGCGCGCCGCTGGCCTTCAGCCCGCTTTCGTCCAGCAACCGACTCTGTTTTACCGTCACGCGCAGCCGCGTGGCGCAACAATCCAGTTCGACGATGTTCTCTTTGCCGCCCAGCGCCGCCAGCACCTGCTGTGAGCGTTCGGTGCCGGTCGTCACCGCTTCCGGCACGGTTTCCACCTCGCGCCCCGGCGTTTTGAAATTGAAGCGCAGGATCAGGAAACGGAACGTGAAGTAGTACAGGAAGAACCAGGGCACCCCGACCAGCGGCACATACATCCAGTGGGTTTTCGCTTCGCCCTGCAGCACGCCGAACAGCATGAAATCGATAAAACCGCCGGAGAACGTTTGGCCGATGGTGATATGCAGAATGTGCGCGATCGCGAACGCCAGGCCGTCGAACAGCGCGTGCACCACGTACAGCGCCGGCGCGATGAACAGGAACGAGAATTCGATAGGCTCGGTGATGCCGGTCAGGAAAGAGGTCAGCGCCGCCGACAGCAGCAGCCCGCCGACGCGCTTGCGGTTCTCCGGGCGCGCGCTTTGGTACATCGCCAGGCAGGCGCCGACCAGGCCGAACATCATGGTGATAAAGCGGCCGGACATGAAACGCGCCGTGCCGATGTAGAACTGCTGCGTATTTGGGTCGGCCAACTGGGCGAAGAAAATGCGCTGCGTGCCTTCCACCAGCTGTCCGTTGATCACTTCACTGCCGCCGAGCGCGGTGGTCCAGAACGGCAGGTAGAAGATGTGATGCAGGCCGAACGGCCCAAGCATGCGCAGCACGAAGCCGTAGATAAAGGTGCCGAGATAGCCGCTGGCGTCCACCAGGCCGCCCATGCCGAAGATCAGCCGTTGGAAAGGCGGCCACACCACGGTCATCAGGGCGCCGACCGCCATCGCCGCCAGTGAGCTGACGATCGGCACAAAGCGCGAGCCGCCGAAAAAGCCCAGGAACGGCGGCAGCGCTATCTTGTTGTAGCGGCCGTGCAGATACCAGGTCACCAGACCGATGACTACCCCACCGAACACCCCGGTCTCCAGCGTCTGGATCCCGAGAATCGTTCCCTGCCCCAGCGCGCCGGCGTTCTGCGTGGCCAGCGTGCCGTTGATTTTCAACAGCGCATTGATGGTGGCGTTCATCACCAAATAGGCGATCAGCGAGGCCAGCCCCGCCGTGCCCTTGTCGCTTTTGGCCAACCCCACCGCCACGCCGACCGCGAACAGGACCGCCAGGTTGGCGAACACGATGGCGCCGGCGCTGGCCATCACCGTAAATACGCTTTGCAGCCAGCCGACGTCGAGCCAGGGATACGCCTCGACGGTATTGGGGTTGGACAGCGCGCCGCCGATCCCCAGCAGCAGGCCGGCCGCCGGCAGCACGGCGATCGGCAGCATGAACGATTTGCCGAACAGCTGGGCTTTTTCGAACCAGCCGCCGGAGCGCGACAATTCTGGTGTTGACATAAATTTTTCCCCGCTATCATTTTTATGATAAAAATTTTTACCACATTAAAATTAATTTAATGAAAATTTTATTCATAACGATGATCGGCTTCACAATCCGTCGATTTCGCTGGCGAGCGGCGGCGTCTTTCCGCCACAATAGAAACGGGCATACTCAGAAAGGTAACGTGATGAATACAGGCAATTTGTTATTGCGGCTGCGGCAGGATTTGGCGGGGTACAGCCCCACGCTGCAAAAGCTCGGCAACTATCTTCTTGCGGAACCCTCCCGCGCCGTTTACCTGACCATCACCGAACTGGCGCGTGAAAGCGCCACCAGCGAAGCCAGCGTCACGCGGCTGTGCCGCCATCTGGGCTGTAAAGGCTATACCGAATTTAAAATGGCGCTGGCCCTCAGCCTGCAACAAAACCAGCCGGAGGCGACGACGCGGCAAAGCGCAACGGAAAATTTGGTGGAAGAGAGCGTGCAGGCGCTGCGGGATACCGGCGCGCTGTTGGATCCTCAGGCGCTGCAACAGGCGGCGGACAGCCTGCAGCGTTGCGCTTCAGTGCAGATTTACGGCGTCGCCGCCAGCGCCATCATCGGTGATTTCCTGCACTACAAACTATTGCGCCTCGGCAAACCGGCGCAGCTGTTCAGCGACATGCACCGGGCGGCGATGAACGCCGTCTCGCTGAGTGAGCGGGATCTGCTGATCGTCATCTCCAGCTCCGGCTCCACCAAGGACGTGCTGCATGCGGTGGCGTTGGCCAAAGGGCGCGGCGCACGCGTGATCGCAATCAGCAACACCCAACGCAGCCCGCTGGCTAAAATGGCGGATACGCTGTTGGTGGCGGCCAAACCGGAAGGGCCGCTGACCGCCGGCGCCCTGCCGGCCAAGGTCGGCGCCATGCTGCTGGTGGAGTTGATGATCGCCGAACTGGCTCAGCGCGATCCCGCCTACGCTCAGGCGATGCAGGCTACCGCGAGCGCTACCCTACCGCTGCTGTTGTAATCAGAAGATCCAGCGGCCATAAACCCAGTACCACAGCCCCAGCACCGCCACCAGGTTGAGCGCCACGCTGAGGATGAACCAGGTTTTAAACGGCTGCTTCTGGGTTTTGTGGCGAAACAGCTGCTGCGCCGCCAGTGCGCCCAACCACCCGCCCAGCGCGCCGAACAGCAACAGCGTCGCCTCCGGTACCCGCCGCCACCCTTTGCGCGCCGCCAGCTTATCGCCGCCGTAGATCAGAAACGTCAGCAGGTTGGCCAACAGCAACCACATCCACACCGGATGCAGCGAGAACAGGCTGGCGACCAGCGCCAGGCCCAGCAGGGCGTAACAAATCACATTGAGCTTCATGACATCCGGTTTTTCGTTCGGTAAGGGGGCGCGTAGTGTGAACCTGCGCCAGGATGGATGCAACCGGCTTATACCCATACAAAAAGTGCATTTAAACCCTGAATTTGGCATCCTGTCGTTCTGCCAATCCTCTACCGCACAAGGCGGCCCGATGACACCCCAACGCGTACTGGTTCTTGGAGCCAGCGGCTATATAGGCCAGAACCTGATCCCGCACCTGATCGAACAGAGGTACCAGATTACCGCCGCCGCGCGGCGCATCGAGTGGCTGCAGGAGCGGAACTGGCCGCAGGTCAACTGCCTGTATGCCGATCTGTATCGCCCGGAGACCCTGAGCGCGGCGCTGTGGGAGATCGATACACTTTACTATCTGGTACACGCGATGGGCGACGGCGACGATTTTATCGAGAAGGAGCGCCAGGCGGCGGAAAACCTGCGCGACGCGCTGCGCAATGCCAGCGTCAAACAGGTGATCTTCCTCGGCGCGCTGCAGCCGAACGACGACAGCTCACCGCACCTGGCGGCCCGCCGCCTGACCGGCGAGATCTTGCGCCAGAGCGGCGTGCCGGTGACCGAGCTACGCGCCGGCATCGTCGTCGGCCCCGGCTCGGCGGCGTTCGAAGTGATGCGCGACATGGTCTATAACCTGCCGGTGCTGACGCCGCCGCGCTGGGTTCGCTCGAAGTCGTCGCCGGTGGCGCTGGAGAACCTGCTGGTTTATCTGGCCGATCTGCTGGCGCACCCGGCGCAGGAACACCGCATCTTCGACGTTGCCGGGCCGGAGTACCTCAGCTATCAGGATATGTTCAAACGCTTTATCGCCCTCAGCGGCAAGCGGCGCTGGCTGATCCCAATTCCTTTGCCGACGCGGCTGATTTCAGTGTGGTTCATCAGCCTGATCACCTCGGTGCCGACGCCGATCGCCCGCGCGCTGATCCAGGGGCTGAAGCACGATCTGCCCGCCGACGGCCGGCCGCTGCAGGCCCTGATCCCGCAGCGGCTGTACACCTTTGATCAGGCGGTCGCCACCACGCTGCAGCGCGAACAGGAGGTGGTCGATTCCGCTGACTGGGGCTACGATCCTGCGGCGCGGGCCCGCTGGCGCCCCGGCTACGGTTACTATCCAAAACAGGCCGGTTGTTCGCTGGACACCGCCGCCACCCGCGAGGCCCTGTGGCAAACGGTGCAGCAGCTGGGGGGCGAAGAAGGCTATTTCTACGCCAATATTCTGTGGCGGATCCGCGCGCGCATGGACGACATGATCGGCAACGGGGTGGTCTACGGCCGCCCGGCGCGCGCGACCCTGGCGCTGGGCGACGAGATCGACGGCTGGAAAGTCATCACGCTGAAGCCGCTGCGGCAACTGGCGCTGCTGTTCGGCATGAAGGCACCGGGGCTGGGGCGGCTGAGCTTCAGCATCACCGATCACGGCGATCGCCGCACGCTGGACGTGCGCGCCTGGTGGCATCCGGCCGGCTTCAGCGGGCTGCTGTATTGGTTCGCCATGATGCCCGCACACCTGTTCATTTTTCGCGGCATGGCGAAGCGCATCGCCGAGCTTGCCGAGAGCCTGGACCGGCAACGGCGCTGAACACCGTTCATTTGTCGATCAACCGCACAGTTTGCCGCTGCGCTTCGGGGCTTTCCGATTGCATAGCGCACGAAATCACGGAAGAATGGCATCTTATTTGCTGGGAGCGCCGCAAGCGCCCGCCGGTATTCCGATTTTGGGTGAGAATAGAGTCCGTTATGAAGGTATTGGTCACCGGTGCCACCAGTGGGTTAGGCCGTAACGCCGTTGAATATCTGCGCCGCCAGGGCATCAAAGTGCGCGCCACCGGCCGCAACCAGGCGATGGGCGGCCTGCTGGAAAAAATGGGCGCGGAGTTTATTCATGCCGATCTCACCAATCTGATCTCTTCGCAGGCCAAGGCGATGCTGGCCGACGTCGACGTGCTGTGGCACTGCTCCAGCTTTACCTCGCCCTGGGGCACCGAAGAGGCCTTCGAACTGGCCAACGTCCGCGCCACCCGCCGCCTCGGCGAATGGGCGGCGGCCTACGGCGTAGCGCAATTCATTCACATCTCTTCCCCGGCGATCTATTTCGATTACCACCATCACCGCAACGTGACCGAAGACTTCCGCCCGCAGCGCTACGCCAACGAATTCGCGCGCAGCAAGGCCGCCGGCGAGCAGGTGATCCAGCAGTTGGCACTGTCCAATCCGCAGACCCATTTCACCATTCTGCGCCCGCAGGGATTGTTCGGGCCGCATGACAAGGTGATGCTGCCGCGGCTGCTGCAGATGATCAAGCGCTACGGCAACCTGCTGCTGCCGCGCGGCGGCGCGGCGATGGTGGACATGACCTACCTGGAGAATGCGGTGCACGCCATGTGGCTGGCGACGCTAAAAGAAGATACCCCGTCCGGCCGCGCCTACAACATCACCAACCAGCAGCCGCGCCCGCTTCGCACCGTGGTACAGCAGCTGATCGACGATCTGGGCATGAAATGCCGCATCCGCTCCGTCCCCTATCCGATGCTCGACATGATGGCGCGCGGCATGGAACGCCTCGGCAGCAAAAGCGAGAAGGAGCCGGTGCTGACCCACTACGGCGTCGCCAAACTCAACTTCGACCTCACGCTCGATACCACCCGCGCGCAGCAAGAGCTGGGCTATCAGCCGATCGTCTCGCTGGAAGAAGGCATCGCGCGCACCGCCCGCTGGCTGAAAGATCACGGTAAGCTGCACGGCCTGTAATCAACGCGCCGCGCCGTACTTCACCAGCAGCGCATCGACAATCGCTTCACTCTCTGCATCCGGCTCGCCGCGCACATCGTCGGGCCGGAAGTGCATCTGAAACGCCGCTACCACGTTGCGCTGCTGCCGCGCATCCCATGACGGCTCGATCGCATAGCCGTAACGCGCCAGCTTTTCGAGCAGCGGCGTCATCGGTACCGGCGCATGACGATCGCGCCCCGCCAGCAAACGCTGCACGTCTCGTTCGTCCGGCCAGGCGCCGATGCCGGCCTGGGCCAGCTGCCGCCAGGGGAACAGCGGGCCGGGATCCTGTTTGCGCTGCGGCGCGATATCGCTGTGCCCCACCACGTCCTGCGGCTGGATGCCATAACGTTGGATAATGTCGCGGCTCAGCGGGATCAGCACGGCGATCTGCTCCGCCGTATAGGGTTGCCAGTGGGTGAACAGCATGCTGCGGGTGAAGCCCTTGTTGACGATTTCGATGCCGATCGAGGTGTCGTTGAGGTTGCTGCGGCCGCGCCAGGCGCTGGCGCCGGCATGCCAGGCGCGCATCGCTTCCGGCACCAGCCGATACACCGTCGGTTTGCCGTGCTCGCGCTGCGGGTGCGCCGGCAGCAGATAATGGGCGCTGACGTGCTCGTCGGTCAGCGTTTTCAGCGATGAATGGAAGTCTTCCGCCGTGTAGTGCATCACCAAAAACCGGATGCGTTGATCGGCGCCCTGCGCCTGATGCAGAGTTTCGAGCTGGTAAGCGCCGCGATCGACGAGCGTGTCCTGCTGCGGATTTTGGCACCCCGCCAACAGCGCGGCGGCGATGATCCCTGGCCAAATTTTCACTTATCCTCCTGATTTACGCCCCTGAAAGATGTAACGCCACGCGGTTAACCTGTATCCAATCATCACGCCCATCGAGAAATGATGACAGATAGCGCCGATGTGCAAGCGAGTGTTGCTCCCGGCTGGCGGCCCCTCACGCCCATGATAGTCTCAAAGTATCATCTGCGCCGAAAGAGCGGAGTCGAACATGTTCACGCCACGCTATCTGTCCTGGTTGCTCTGTGCCGCCATGCTGCCGCTCAGCGGCTGCGATCAGCAAAAAGTCGCCGGTGCGATGGGCGGGAGCACACCGCCCCCGGCCGCTCCCGCCGCCACTACAAGTGCGCCGGCCTATACGCCGCTGACCGCCGATCAGCTTTACCAATTGGTCAGCCCGGTGGCGCTGTTCCCCGACAAACTGCTGGCGCAAGTGTTGGCCGGCGCGGGTTACCCTGACCAAATCAGCGCCGCGGATGCCTGGCTGGCGCAAAACCGCGGATTGCAACCGGCGGCGCTCAGCTCGGCGGCCGACGCTCAGCCCTGGGATCCCAGCGTGCGCGGCCTGGTACAATTCCCCGACGTGCTCGATCAGATGGCGAAGAACATCCCCTGGACCACCGCCCTGGGCAGCGCCTACCTCAACGATCCCACCGACGTGATGAACGCCATTCAGGTGATGCGCCAGCGGGCGGCCAGCCAGGGTACGCTGAAAAACACCCCGCAGCAGCGCATCGTCGTGGCGCCCACCACCCGCTACGTGGAGCAACAGTCTTATCGTCAGAGCGTGGTGGCGGCGCCGGGCGAAACCATCGTCATCGAGCCCAGCCAGCCGGATACGGTTTACGTCCCGCATTACGACCCCTGGGTGGCCTACGGCACGCCAATCCCCGCCTACCCCAGCTATCAGTATCAACCTTCGGGCTATAGCGGCGGCGACATGTTGGCGGCCGGCGTGATCAGCTTCGGCGTCGGCATCGCGGTCGCCTCATTGTTCAATCAGCACAACAGCGGTTGGCACAACTGGGATATGCGCTGGGACGACCGACGCCAGCCGGTGGTCTACCGCAATGCGCCTTACCTATCGCACTCCACCACCGTGGTAAATCGCGTCACCAACATCAACCAATATAACAACGTCAACAATGTGAATCGCAGCAGCACCAGCACGGTGAACAACTACAATACGTCCCCCGCCGCGCCGACGCCGCGCTTCAACGCATCGGCGCCGAACGCGGCGCCGCAACAGCCGCGCGTCGCGCCTGCAACCCATGCGCCGATGACCATGCCGAACTTTGCGCATACCCAGCCGGTAGCGGCCGCGCCGCACGTGCAACAATCGGTCAACGCGCCCCATGTGCAGCAACCGATGAGCATGCCGACGTTCACACATACCGCGCCTGCGGCGCCCCACGCGCAGCAACCGATGGCCGTGCATTCAGCGCCGGTACAGACGCATCCAATGCCGGCCGTCACGCCGGTGCATCAATCCGCCATGCGGCCACCGGTTCAGGTCGCACCTCACGTCGCTCAGCCGGCGGTGCGCGAACCGGCCGTAGCGCCGCACCCGGCGGTAGTGCGCCCGACGTCGATGCCGCAAGAACGCGTCATGCCGCATCCGGCCCCGGCGCCGCAGATCCGCCCGTCGTTCGTTCAGCCGATACAGCATCGCCAGGAGCCGGCGCCGGTAAAACCGCAGGAGCACCGCCCGATCGTCGAGCAGCACAAGGTGGGGTAAAGCAAGAGAACGTCGCCCCGGCAGAACGGCCGGGGCGCGAGAATGGCGTTAGCGGCTGACTTTCACCGCGGTGCCGCTGACGGTCACCATCAGCATGCTGCCGTCTTTGCCAACGGTTTCATAATCGATATCAATGCCGACCACCGCGTTGGCGCCCAGCTCTTTCGCCTGATCTTCCAGCTCTTCGAACGCAATTAAGCGCGCCTTGCGCAGCTCTTTCTCATAAGCGCCCGAACGGCCGCCAACGATATCGCGCACGCCGGCGAAGAAATCACGAAAAATGTTGGCACCGAGGATCGCTTCGCCGGTCACGACGCCGCAGTATTCGGTGATGGTGAACCCTTCCAGGGTCGGGGTAGTTGAAAGCTGCATCAGAATTCCTTGTTTGATTAATTCAACGTATCTATGACCAGAGGATTGGCATTATGTTCGCTTAATCAATGGCACGCAGTACGAATGCAAGGCCAAAAAACGCATTTATACTGTAAGCTATCGGTCTTCATGGTAGAGACTTTCACATAAGGTAATAAGATGAAAACAAAAACGATTGCGGCTGTTTTACCCTTAGCGCTGTTGCTGAGTGCCTGTACCACGGTGGAACCGGCATACAAGGATATCGGCACCCGCAGCGGCAGCTGTGTGGAAGGCGGCCCGGATACGGTCGCGCAAAAGTTCTATGACCTGCGCATCCAGCAGGGCGCCGGCCTGCCGGACAGCAACCGCCTGGCGCAGCTGCAACCTTACCTGAGCAAAGTGCTGTATCAGGATCTGGTCAGCGCCGGTCAGAACCCGGGCAAGCACCGGATAACCGGCGATCTGTTCTCCGGCAATGCGCAGGGGCCAAGCAGCGCGTCCGTCGCCAGCGCCTCGACCATTCCTAACACCGATGCGAAAAACATCCCGCTGCGCGTTGACTTGAGCTACCAAAAAGACGCCAACAGCACCGTGAACTGGCAGGACGAAGTGCTGATGGTGCGCGAAGGTACCTGCTGGGTGGTTGATGATATTCGCTACCTGAATGTTCCAGCGCACGCCACCAACGGCAGCGTGCGCCAGGTGCTGGAAAACCAGTAACCCGCAATACCCCGGCCGACGCGGGCTTGCCGCGTCGGTCATCCCCGCCGTCCGCCCACCGCTCGAATTTCGTCCAATAGAAAAAATTTCGCTACCGATCTCACAGCCTGCGCCACAAATCCCCTCCCTCGGCTTGAGTCGCGGTATCTTGTGCTAATCTTTTACTGTCCCGCCGCACACTCATAAATTTTAACGCACAAAGATTGCATAAGTATTCTGTGGAAGTTAACATTTGCGGCATCAATGTCTATTCAATTCTGGCGCATGAGTATTCAACTTAACGGTATCAATTGCTATTACGGCGCTCACCAGGCGCTGTTTGACATCACGCTGGATTGTCCAGCCGGGGAAACCCTGGTGCTGCTTGGCCCAAGCGGCGCCGGGAAAAGTTCATTGCTGCGGGTGCTGAACCTGCTGGAAATGCCGCGTTCGGGCCAACTGCAGATCGCCGGCAACCAATTCGACTTTAAGCAGGCGCCGGGCGAGAAAGCCATTCGCGAACTGCGCCAAAATGTCGGCATGGTCTTCCAGCAATACAACCTGTGGCCTCACCTCACCGTGGTTCAGAACCTGATCGAAGCGCCTTGCCGCGTGCTGGGTCTGACCAAGGCTCAGGCGATGGAGCGTGCCGACAAGCTGCTCAAGCGTCTGCGCCTGACCGACTTCGCCGATCGCTTCCCGCTGCACCTTTCCGGCGGCCAGCAGCAGCGCGTGGCGATCGCCCGTGCCCTGATGATGGAACCGCAGGTGCTGCTGTTCGATGAACCGACCGCGGCGCTGGATCCGGAAATCACCGCTCAGATCGTCAGCATCATTCGCGAACTGGCCGGCACCGGCATCACTCAGGTGATCGTCACCCACGAAGTGGAAGTGGCGCGCAAGACCGCCAGCCGCGTGGTGTACATGGAAAACGGCCACGTGGTGGAGCAAGGCGACAGCAGCCACTTCACGCAGCCGCGGACCACCGAGTTTGCCAACTACTTATCACACTAATAATTAACTTGCTGTAATTTGGGGAGTTTGCGATGAAAAAACTAATAATCGCCGCCGTTCTGGCCGGCATCAGCGTTTCCGCCTCCGCAGCCGAAACGATCCGTTTCGCTACCGAAGCCTCCTATCCTCCATTTGAATTTATTGACGCCGGCAACAAGATTCAGGGTTTTGATGTCGATCTGGCCAACGCCCTGTGCAAAGAGATGCAGGCCGAGTGCACCTTCACCAACCAGGCGTTCGACAGCCTGATCCCGAGCCTGAAGTTCAAGCGTTTCGATGCGGTCATGGCCGGTATGGACATCACGCCGGAGCGTGAAAAGCAGGTGCTGTTCACCAAGCCGTACTACGATAACTCGGCGCTGTTCATCGCGCAGAAAGGCAAAATCGCCGACGTGGCGGCGCTGAAAGGCAAGAAAGTGGGCGTGCAAAACGGCACCACCCACCAGAAATACCTGACCGACAAACACCCGGAAATCACCACCGTGCCTTACGACAGCTACCAGAACGCCATTTTGGATCTGAAGAACGGCCGCGTTGATGCGGTGTTTGGCGATACCGCGGTGGTCAACGAGTGGCTGAAGCAGAATGACGCGCTGGCGGCAGTGGGCGCCAAAGTGACGGATAAAGACTACTTCGGCACCGGCCTCGGCATCGCGGTACGCCAGAAGAACACCGATCTGCAGGGCAAGTTCAACGCCGCTCTGGACAAGATCAAGCAGGATGGGACCTATGAAACCATCTACAAAAAATGGTTCCAGCAGTAATACGCCCCGATGAATGAATTACAACCTTTAGCAAGCGCCGCCGGCATGACCGTCGGCCTTGCCGTTTGCGCCCTGATCCTCGGGCTGATTCTGGCGATGCTGTTCGCCGTATGGGAATCGTCCCGCTGGAAAGCGGTCAGCTGGCTCGGCACCGCCTGGGTGACCGTGCTGCGCGGCCTGCCGGAAATCCTGGTGGTGCTGTTTATCTATTTCGGCTCGTCGCAGCTGCTGCTGATGCTCTCCGACGGCTTTACCCTCAACCTCGGTCTGTTCCAGCTGCCGATTCAGCTGGCGATCGACAATTTCGAAGTCAGCCCGTTCCTGTGCGGGGTGATCGCTCTGGCCCTGCTCTATTCCGCCTACGCTTCGCAGACGCTGCGCGGCGCGCTCAAAGCGGTGCCGCAGGGGCAGTGGGAGTCCGGCCAGGCGCTGGGGCTCGGCAAGGCGGCGATCTTCTTTCGCCTGATCATGCCGCAGATGTGGCGCCACGCCCTGCCCGGCCTCGGCAATCAGTGGCTGGTGTTGCTGAAAGACACCGCGCTGGTGTCGCTGATCAGCGTGAACGATCTGATGCTGCAAACCAAGAGCATCGCCACCCGCACCCAGGAACCCTTTACCTGGTATGTGATCGCCGCGGCCATCTACCTGCTGGTGACGCTGTTCAGCCAATACGTCATCAAACGCATTGAGCTGCGCGCCACGCGCTTTGAGCGGGGGCCAGTCTGATGATTGAGTATTTACCGGAGATCCTCAAAGGGTTGCACACCAGCCTGACGCTGACCGTCGCCGCGCTGATCGTCGCGCTGGTGCTGTCGCTGCTGCTGACGGTGATCCTGACGCTGAAAACGCCAATCCTGACGCCGCTGGTCAAGATCTACGTGACGCTGTTCACCGGCACGCCGCTGCTGGTGCAGATCTTCCTGATCTACTACGGCCCCGGTCAGTTCCCGGCCATCCGCGACTACCCGTGGCTGTGGAACCTGCTGTCGCAACCCTGGCTGTGCGCGATGATAGCGCTGGCGCTGAACAGCGCGGCTTACACCACGCAGTTGTTCTACGGCGCGGTGCGCGCCATTCCCGCCGGGCAGTGGCAGTCGTGCGAAGCGCTGGGCATGTCGCGCCGGCAGACGCTGCGCATCCTGCTGCCGTTCGCCTTCAAGCGCGCGCTGTCGTCTTACTCCAACGAAGTGGTGCTGGTGTTCAAAAGCACCTCGCTGGCTTACACCATCACGCTAATGGAGGTGATGGGCTACAGCCAGCTGATGTACGGCCGCACCTACGACGTCATGGTATTCGGTGCCGCAGGCCTGGTGTACCTGTGCGTCAACGGCCTGCTGACGCTGCTGATGCGCTTGGTGGAGCGCCGCGCGCTGGCGTTTGAACGCCGCAACTGAGGCCGCCTCCCCCCATGAGCCCCGCCATTGCGCGGGGCTTTTTTTATCCCCACAGCAATACTTAATCATTTATATTGCATTTTAATTCACCCAGTGGCAGGGTTATCAGCAGGCGCACACGTAAAAACCTCTGGCGATTACCAGTAAAAACAAACGATAGCGAATAATCACTTTCAGGATTCAGACAGGAGCTCTACGCATGAAAAAACTGCTGCTTGCCGCGACGATGTTGGCCGGGATCACCTTTAACGCCACCGCGGCCGAGACCATCCGCTTCGCCGCTTCCGCCACCTACCCGCCGTTCGAATCGCTGGACGCCAACAACCAGATCGTCGGCTTCGATATCGATCTGGCCAACGCGCTGTGCAAGCAGATGCAGGCGCAGTGCACCTTCACCAACCAGGCGTTCGACAGCCTGATAGCCGCGCTGAAATTCAAGAAATACGATGCGGTGATTTCCGGTATGGACATCACGCCGGAGCGCAGCAAACAGGTCGCTTTCACCCAGCCTTACTACGCCAACTCGGCGATCGTGATCGCGCAAAAAGGCAAGTTCAGCTCGCTGGCGGATCTGAAAGGCAAAAAGCTCGGCATGGAAAATGGCACCACCCACCAGAAATACATGCAGGACAAGCATCCGGAGATTAACACCGTCTCTTACGACAGCTACCAGAACGCCATTCTGGAGCTGAAAAACGGCCGTATCGACGGCGTGTTCGGCGACACCGCCGTGGTGAACGAGTGGCTGAAAACCAACCCGCAGCTGGCGCCGGTGGGTGAGCACATCACCGATGCGCAATACTTCGGCACCGGCCTCGGCATCGCGGTGCGCCCCGACAACCAGGCGCTGCTGGCCAAGCTGAACGCCGCGCTGGACGCCATCAAGGCCGACGGCACCTACAAGACCATCAACGACAAGTGGTTCCCGCAGTAAGCAATAAGGCCCGGTTATCCGGGCCTTATGTTTTATAAAATCCGCACCAACAGCGTCAGCACTTCGTAGTGCGCGGTATGCGGGAACATGTCGAACAGCTGTACCCGTTCGATGCGGTACCCCGGCAACATCTCGATATCTTTCGCCATGCTCTCGGCGTTGCAGCTCGAATAGAGAATATAGTCCGGCGCCATTCGGCTCAGGTAGTCGCACAGCGCCTGGCCGATGCCGCGCCGCGGCGGGTTGACCAGCACCAGCTGCGGCACCTGACCTTCGGCGGTGGCGAAGCGGGTGGAATCGAGCGCCTGAAAATCTACGTGCAGCAGCCCTAACCGCTGCGCCGACTGGCGGGCGCAGGCGATCGCTTCCGCGCTGATTTCGATGCCGGTCAGCCGCGTTTGCGGTTGCGCGCAGTGCAGGCCGAAACCGCCGACGCCGCAGAACAGATCCCACATGCTGTCGATACCCAGCGCGCGCACCCAGTCGCGGGCGGTGGCATACAGATCGGCGGCCACCTGCGGGTTGGTCTGGAAGAAGCTTTGCGGGCGGATAAACAGCGGCACCTGATTGAACCGCTCCTCCAGCGCCTGCTGTTCGGTCAGCGCGATCTCGCGCTCCCCTTCCATGATCGCCATGTGCACCGGCTGAATATTGGCGGAGATCACCTTGAGCTGCGGCAGCTGCTGCTGCAGCCACGGCAGCGCGGCCCGCAGCTGCGCCAGCTTGGTTTCCGAACGCAGCACGAAGCGCAGCATCACGCCGCCGTCGAGCGTGCTTTCGGTCAGCAGCAGGTACTTCAGCTCGCCGCGTTTGCGCGCCACGTTATACGGCGTCAGGCCCGCGCGGGCAATAAAGCTTTTCAGCACCGCAAACATCGGCGCAAAGCCGGCGGGATACAGTGGGCAGTCGCTCAGATCGACCGGCGTGCCGTCGCGGTGCAGCATGCCGAGCAGCGGGCGCTCCACGCTGCCGCTGACCACCATCTTGGCTTTATTGCGAAATGCGCTCAGCTCTCCCGCCACCGGCTGCAGCCACTGCGCGACGTCGCGCCCGGCCAACAACGATTGCAGGTGATGCTGTTTGTCGGCCAGTTGCTGCGGATAGGGCTTTTCCAGCCACTGACAGGAACGGCAGGTACCCGCCGTATACAAAGCGCAATGCATGAAGATTACCGTGAAGTTCAGGATGACGAATTAAGGGCGCAGAGTTTACCACTCCGCGCGCCTAAAATCTCACTTGCGCGCGGCGAAGAAGCGGCGGCTGGCGGTAGGGACGAACAGCAACGCCAGGATCACCACGTCGGGGATCTTTTGCAGGATCAGAACGTGCAGGATTTGGCCGCTGGTTTCCCCTTCCACGGTGAACACCTCGGGGAAAACGCTGCCGATGGTGGCCAACAGCAGATAAAGCACCACGATGCACTGGCAGGCCACATAGCCCCAGCGCCCCCAGTTGCGGCCGCGCATCACCGCAAAGCCGCAGCTGATTTGCAGGCACAGCAGCATCAGGCCGGCCAGAAAAATAAGGGTAGAATCCCACGCCTGCGCGCTGGTGTTGACGAACTCCTGCGCACCGTCGACGCCCAGTTCGCCCAACAGCAGCACCACGCTGATACACTTGATCGCGACCATGGCGGTACCCGCCACCATCACCGGCACCGGCGCATCCGAAGTCGATCCCATTCCCTGCCCGCTTTTCAGCATGTCTGACATATCCGTGTTCCGCTACGACGCGCCACCAATACAGATGGCGCATGTAAAGTCAGGTAGTTAATTGCAATACTTATTGATTGCAAAAATAGCAGGTTTGTTACGATTCAGCTACGGGCCGCCCGCTGTAATTCACGCGATCGTTGTTTTTCCGAGCGCGCCATAAACCACCAGGCGATCAGGCCGAGAATGCCCACCACCAGCAGGATCAGGCTGGCCAACGCGTTAATTTCCGGATTTACCCCCATGCGCACGCTGGAGAATACCAGCATCGGCAGCGTGGTGGCGCCCGGGCCGGAGACGAAGCTGGCGATCACCAGATCGTCCAGCGACAGGGTGAACGCCAGCATCCAGCCGGAGATCAGCGCCGGCGCGATCATCGGCAAGGTGATGACGAAGAACACCTTCAGCGGCGGCGCCCCCAAATCCATCGCCGCCTCTTCAATTGAGCGATCCACCTCGCGCAGGCGCGAGCTGATCACCACCGCCACGTAAGCGGTACAGAAGGTGACATGCGCCAGCCAGATGGTGAACATGCCGCGCTCCGACGGCCAGCCGAAGGCGTGCCCCATCGCCACGAACAGCAGCAGCAGCGACAGGCCGGTGATCACGTCCGGCATCACCAGCGGTGCAGTCAGCATAAACGCAAAACCGGTCGAACCGCGAAAACGGCCGAAGCGCACCATCACCACGGCGGCGATGGCGCCCAGTACCACCGCGGCAGTGGCGGAGGCGGCGGCGATGGTCAGGCTGAGCCCCACCGCGCTGATCATCGCCGAGTCGTGAAACAGTTCGGTATACCAGCGCGTGGACCAACCGGCCCACACCGTCACCAGTTTGGAGCTGTTGAAGGAGTAGATCACCAGCATCAGCATCGGCGCATACAGGAAGGTAAAGCCGACCGTCAGGATGGCGATGCGCCACGGTGAACGCACTACCGGCAAGTTGTTCATTCCTGCCCCCCCATTTCCTTGTTCTGGTGTTTGTGGAACCACAAAATTGGCACGATCAACAGCAGCAGCATGATGGTGGCGACCGCCGAGGCCACCGGCCAGTCGCGGTTATTGAAGAACTCCTGCCACAGCACGCGGCCGATCATGATGCTGTCCGGCCCACCGAGCAGTTCCGGGATCACGAACTCGCCCACCGCCGGAATGAACACCAGCATCGAACCGGCGATGATGCCGCCGCGCGTCAGCGGCACGATCACGCTGAAGAAGGTTTTCAGCGGCCGAGCCCCCAAATCCAGCGACGCCTCCACCAGCGAGTAATCCAGCCGGATCAGCGCCGTGTAAATTGGCAGCACCATAAACGGCAGATAGGAATAAACGATGCCGATATACACCGCCAGGTTGGTGTGCAGGATCACCAGCGGCTGGTCGATCACCCCTAGCCACATCAGAAAGTTATTCAGAATGCCGTTGTTTTTCAGAATGCCCATCCAGGCATAGACGCGGATCAGGAACGAGGTCCAGGAAGGCAGGATCACCAGCAGCAGCAGAATGTTGCGGGTTGATGCCTTGCTGTGGGCCACCGCCCAGGCCAGCGGATAGCCGATGATCAGGCAGCACAGCGTCGAGACCGCCGCCACGCGCAGCGACTGCAGATAGGCGTCGATATACAGCGGATCGTCGGTCAGCTGCAGGTAGTTGGCGAAGTTGAGCGCGATGTTCAGCTTGCCATCCGCCCAGCTCAGCAGCTCGGTGTAGGGCGGCACCGCCAGTGCCAGCTCCGCCAGGCTGATCTTGAACACGATCAGGAACGGCAGCATGAACAGCAGCGTCAGCCATAAATACGGCAGCGCGATCACCAGCTTGCGGCCGTGAGCCATCAGCAGGCGGTGGAACAGCGCCTTGAAGGTGCCGGGCGCTTTGGCCGGCGGTTCCGGCGTGCGTTCAGAAAGCAGGGTCATACGGGTTACTCCTCACCGGCTCCACTACACCGTCAACACTACGCAGCTGTCGGTTTCCCAGCACAGACGCACTTCATCGCCCCAGGTCGGCATCCCCTTGCGGAAACGGTGGCCGTTTTGCAGCTGGGCGCTGATAATCTGCCCGCTGTGCAGCTTCACGTGGTAGATGGACAGATCGCCCAGGTAGGCAATGTGCGCCACTTCCCCCACCGCAAAGTTGCAGCCGTCTGCCGGCACCTGTTCGCACAGCAGGATCTTCTCCGGCCGCAGCGCCACCTGGATCGGCACGCCGTCCACCACCGAGGCGTCCGGATCGACCTTGATCGCATGGCGCAATCCGGGGCTTTGCAGGATCAGCGCGTCGTCGTGCCGCTCCTGCAATACGCAGTCGAAGACGTTGACCGAGCCGATAAATTCGGCGCTGAAGCGGCTGTTCGGATGCTCGTAGATCTCTTCCGGCTCGCCGATCTGCACGAACTTGCCGCGGTTCATGATGGCGATGCGCCCCGCCATGGTCATCGCCTCCTCCTGATCGTGCGTTACCATCACGCAGGTCACACCGACGCGCTCGAGAATGTCGGTCACTTCCAGCTGCATGCGATCGCGCAGCTTCTTGTCCAACGCGCCCATCGGCTCATCCAGCAGCAGCAGCTTCGGCCGTTTGGCCAGGCTGCGCGCCAGCGCCACCCGCTGCCGCTGGCCGCCGGAAAGCTGGTGCGGCTTGCGCCTGGCGTACTCCTGCATGTGCACCAGCGCCAGCATTTCCGCCACCCGTTCGGCAATTTCTGCCCGCGGCATTTTGTCCTGCTTCAGGCCGAAGGCGATGTTCTGCTCTACCGTCATGTGCGGGAACAGCGCGTAAGACTGAAACATCATGTTGATCGGCCGCTGGTACGGCGGCACGTGTGACATATCCTGCCCATCGAGCACGATCTGCCCTTCCGAGGGCTGTTCGAAGCCGGCCAGCATGCGCAGCAAAGTGGATTTGCCGCAGCCGGACGGGCCGAGCAGCGCAAAGATTTCGCCCTTGTAGATAGTAAGGCTGACGTCTTCGACCGCGTTCTGCCCGTCGAAGGTTTTGGTGAGGTTACGGATTTCCAGCAGAGGGGTGAAAACCTTCTGCGACTTGGCTTGAGGGCGAGGGATGGCGTCGTTCAATCGGGGTGCTCTCCGGCGTAAAGCGGCACAAAACCACGGCGAGCGCCGTGGCCCAAAACGGCAATGCAGGCGGGGGCACCCGCCTGCCGGTTTACCGACGATAGGGGGCTATCCCCCTATCATCACTTCCCGCTTTTAACTTTAGTCCATGCGCGGGTAATGACACGGTCCAGCTTCGGCGACTGCACGTTGAGCGTGAACAGCTTGGCGCGAACATCGGCCGGCGGATAGACGTTCGGGTTATCGCGCACTTCGGCATTCACCAGCGGCGTGGAATCCTTCACCGCATTGGCGTAGTAAACGTGATTGCTGATGTCCGCCATCACGTCCGGCTTCAGCAAGAAGTTCAGGAACTGGTAGGCAGCATCCTTGTTCTTGGCGTCCGCCGGCATGGCGAACATGTCGAAGTAGGTCAGCGCCCCCTCTTTCGGGATCGCATAGGCCACGTTCACGCCGTTCTTCGCCTCTTTGGCGCGGTTGGCCGCCTGCATCACGTCGCCGGACCAGCCGATCGCCACGCAAATATCGCCGTTCGCCAGATCGTTGATGTACTGGGAAGAGTGGAAATAGCGGATGTTCGGCCGCAGCTTCAGCAGCAGATCGTTGGCCGCGCCGGTGTAGTCCCCCGCGTTGGTGCTGTTGGGATCTTTACCCAGGTAGTGCAGCACGGTGGCGTAGACTTCGCTCGGCGCATCGAGGAAGGAAACGCCGCAGCTTTTCAGCTTCTCGAGGTTTTCCGGCTTGAAGATCAGATCCCAGCTGTTGACCGGCGCGTCTTTCCCCAGCACCGCCTTCACCTTGTCGACGTTATAGCCGATGCCGGTGGTCACCATCATGTAAGGGATGCCGTATTTGTTGTCCTTGTCGTTGTGCGCCACCAGCTTCAGCATCTCGGGATCGAGATTTTTGTAGTTGGGGATCTTGCTCTTGTCGAGCGGCTCGAAGATGCCGGCCTGCGACTGACGCTCGAGGAAGTTGGACGAAGGAACCACCAAATCGTAGCCGGTGCTGCCCGCCATCAGTTTGCCTTCCAACACCTCGTTGGAGTCAAAGACGTCGTACACCACCTTGATACCGGTTTCTTTCTGGAATTTGGCCAGGGTATCCGGCGCGATATAGTCGGACCAGTTATACACGTGCAGCGTTTTCTCTTCGGCTGACGCCGTGACGGACGCGGCCATCAGCAGGCCGGCAACCACACCCGATAACCACTTTTTACGTTGGGTGACCATCCGTAACTTCCTCCAAAACAGGGTGAATCATAGAATTGAACTTGTATCTGCAGCGATACAAAACCTTTCCTGATTGAGCGCAATCGTTGCAACCGCGAACTGAATGGCTATGCATATGATTGCATGTGCCTTTTTTCACTGCCCTGCTCGCGTGGTCACAAGGGAAATCGCAAGCCCTTTGCAGAATCAGCAGCATAGTCGCTGCTACCGCAACCCGCCAGCCCCCAGGGTAAAAAACGCCTTTTATCGATTTTTTATGCAGTTTTTCTCTATGTGATACGCCATTAACGGCACAAAAGGCGAGAAAGATCGGGCGGCAAAGGCCAAAGTGCAGAACATTTTATTGCGGAGGGGAATAACGGCAGCATGCCGCCGGAGCGACGGCATGCTTAAGGTACGGCGAGGATCAGTGCAGCATCGGCTGACGCACAGCGCCAGCGGGGATCTCTTCTTCATCCCCCATAAACAGCAGATCGTTCGCCCGCGCTTCGAGGATCACCATCGAGACCTGCTCTTCACCCTGCTGCATAAAGTGGGTGAACTGCTCATAGGTGATGCCGACCGCCACGCTCAGTGACTGGCAGACGATCAGCTTCGGCAGGTTGTCGTCCTGAATGTCGACAAAGGCTTTGATGGTCAGCGAACTGGCGTTGATTTGGCTCAGATCCGCCACCAGCGGGATCAGCGCGGTCGGCTTCACCTCGGCCAGCGCGGAGAACAGAATGACGTTGTCCACCAGATCTATCTTGGCGTCGAACACGCCGTCGAAGTTCTGCATGTGCGGCAGGTGCAGCGCCTGGCAGGAATCGCACTCAAAGAAAGAAATGCCCGACTGATCCAGCCAGCGCCGCAACAGCGCCAAATCGGGGACAATGAGTGAATCCATAATAACCAGCCTCACAATATTCAATACGCGAAAAGGCGCATAGCTTACGGAATATTCACCCGATACGCCACGATCAATGCGGCTTAATTCACTAATTAAGATATTGCTCGGCGGGAAAAGCGCGCCGCCCGCCCCGTCACCCGCCGGATTTCAGGCGAAAGCCAGGCCGGCCGCGCTGCTCGATGTATTCGATCATCATGCCGGCGATGTCCAGCCCGGTGGTGGTTTCCACGCCTTCGAGCCCCGGCGACGCGTTGACCTCCATCACCAGCGGGCCGCGCTCGGCGCGCAGGATATCCACCCCGGCGACGTCCAGCCCCAGCGTGCTCGCCGCTTTCACCGCGATCGCCCGTTCTCTGGCGGTGATGGTCACCTTGCGGGCGGTGCCGCCGCGGTGCAGGTTGGAGCGAAATTCGCCGGGCTTGGCCTGCCGCTCGATGGCGGCCACCACCCGGCCGCCCACCACCAGGCAGCGCACATCGCTGCCCTGCGCTTCGCGCACGTATTCTTGCACCAGGATATGCGCGTTCAGGCCGCGAAAGGCGTCGATCACGCTTTCCGCCGCCTGGCGGGTTTCCGCCAGCACCACGCCGATGCCCTGCGTGCCTTCCACCAGCTTGACCACCAGCGGCGCGCCACCGACCAACTCGATCAGATCGCCGGTGTCGTCCGGCGAATGGGCAAAACCGGTGATCGGCAGATCGATGCCCTGCCGCGCCAACAGCTGCAGCGAACGCAGCTTGTCGCGGGCGCGGGTAATGGCCACGGATTCGTTTAGCGGGTAGCTGCCGAGCAGCTCGAACTGGCGCAGCACCGCCGTGCCGTAAAAGGTGATGGCGGAGCCGATGCGCGGGATCACCGCATCGTAACGCTCCAGTTGGCGGCCGCGATAATGAATGGTGGGCGCCGCCGGATTGATGTTCATGTAGCAGGAAAGCGGATCGATAATATCGATGCTGTGCCCGCGATCTTCCGCCGCTTCACGCAGCCGCTTGCATGAGTAGAGCGTTCCGTCGCGAGAAAGAATGGCAATTTTCACTCGTCACCCCAAAAAAGCCAACGCCTGCCTGGCAGGCGGGTTAGCGGCCGCGGCGCTCAGGCGCGCGGATCGCTGTCCTGATTATCTTTCGATTGCGGCTTGCGGCGATCGTTTTCCGGCGGCAGACCGCCGCGCATCAGCGGCCCGAAGCCCTGCACCACGCGCCACACCAGAAACGCCGCCGCCGGCACCATCAGCGCCACGCCGAGGAAAATCATGCCGACCGCCGCCTGCTGCGACGCCAGCCAGCCCGGCAGCTGCAGGTGGCCGTGAATGCTGAGGTAGGCCAACACCAGCATCACGATGCCCAGCCCTTCCAACACCAGCACCGGGCGCGGTAAGTCACCGAATGAACGCATATTTTTCTTCTCCAGAAGGTCTGCCCCCAGTGTAGTGAATTCCCGTCGGCGGCAACAGCCCCGGCCGACTAATTGGTTACATGAATCAGATTAACAGGTAATTCCTGCTTTTTTTTCACCGCCTCAACGGGCATAGTAGGCGCCATCTGACGCAGGTAATGACTTTTTCGGTGACGGGATGTCGTTGCGGTCGCGAACAATTTATTGAAAATCTAATTAAGGAGCGTTGCATGTTTGCAGTAATCTTCGGGCGTCCTGGCTGTCCTTATTGTGTCCGCGCTAAAGAACTGGCGGAAAAACTGACTGAAGAACGCGACGATTTCAACTTCCGTTACGTTGACATCCACGCGGAAGGCATCACCAAGGCCGATCTGGAAAAAACCGTCGGCAAACCGGTTGAAACCGTGCCGCAGATCTTCCTGGATGAGAAGCACATCGGCGGTTGCACCGATTTCGAAGCTTACGCCAAAGAACACCTGAACCTGTTCCAGTAAGTTTTTGAACGACAAAGACAAAAAAGGCGCTTAACGCGCCTTTTTTTATTGCCGCTGCCGCCGGTGCAGCTGCTGCAGCGTCTGCAACAGGCCGAGGGCGAACAGCATCAGCATCGCGCCGAACACGCACCAAAACACCGCGCTGGTGGCGTACGCCAGCTCCTGCCAGAACGAAGAGGACGGCGTCAGCCAGAAGTGGCGGATCAACAGGCACAGCGGCAGCGCATACAGCGCGCCGAGCAGCGGGCAAAGCAGCCGCTTGCGGCTCGACAGATAGCTGGCGATCGCACCGGGGATCACAAACAGCAGCAGGCCGGTTTCGCCGTGGTGCTCATGATCCGTGCTGCCGAACAGGCCGGTTTGCTGGCCGAGAAACACCAGGCTGAACAACAGAAAACAGCTGAGAATGCCCAGCCAATATCTATAACTCGTCATGCGAATTCTCCCCCGCCCAATTACTGCATCAATAGAAATCGGCCTGGCCCCCGCACGGAGACGCTGAACCGAATTTTTTCCTTGGTCAAAAGAGAGTTAAATGCGCACGGCGGCGCAGGAAATCAGCTTTCTGTGCTGGCTGTCATCGGTCATAGCGTCTAGAATGAACGCCGCCGAACGATGGTTCGCTTCGCCTTACGCTGGTGGTGATTTATGACGTCGTTTTAAGGCTGAATTTATCTCTTATAGTTATCTATATCAAGCACTTACTGGTAAACAATAAGTTATCCTCCGTGAACATAAACGTCGCTAGTTTGTTAAACGGTAACTACATTCTGTTACTGTTCGTGGTACTCGCACTGGGGCTGTGCCTCGGTAAACTCCGTCTGGGCTCCGTCCAACTCGGTAATTCCATTGGCGTTTTGGTGGTTTCGCTGCTGCTCGGCCAGCAACACTTCGCCATTAACACCGAGGCGCTGAATCTCGGCTTTATGCTGTTTATTTTCTGCGTCGGCGTGGAAGCCGGGCCCAACTTTTTCTCGATTTTCTTCCGCGACGGCAAAAACTACCTGATGCTGGCGCTGGTGATGGTCGGCTCGGCGATGGTGCTCGCCATCGGTCTCGGCAAGCTGTTCCACTGGGACATCGGCCTGACCGCCGGCATGCTGGCCGGCTCGATGACTTCGACGCCGGTGCTGGTGGGCGCCGGCGACACGCTGCGCAACACCATCGTCAACGGCCCGGCGCTGCTGGCGGCGCAGGATCATCTGAGCCTCGGCTACGCCCTCACCTACCTGATCGGTCTGGTCAGCCTGATCTTCGGCGCGCGCTACCTGCCGAAGCTGCAGCACCAGGACCTGTCCACCTCTGCACAGCAGATCGCCCGCGAACGCGGCCTGGACACCGACAGCCAGCGCAAGGTCTACCTGCCGGTGATCCGCGCCTACCGCGTCGGCCCCGAGCTGGTGGCCTGGGCCGACGGCAAGAACCTGCGCGAACTGGGCATCTACCGCCAGACCGGCTGTTACATCGAACGCATCCGCCGCAACGGCATTCTGGCCAACCCGGACGGTGACGCGGTGCTGCAGGTGGGCGACGAGATCTCGCTGGTCGGCTACCCGGACGCCCACGCGCGGCTGGACCCGAGCTTCCGCAACGGCAAGGAAGTGTTCGATCGCGATCTGCTCGACATGCGCATCGTGACCGAAGAGATCGTGGTGAAGAACAGCAACGCGGTGAACAAGCGCCTGAGCCAGCTGAAGCTGACCGACCACGGCTGCTTCCTCAACCGCGTGATCCGCAGCCAGATCGAAATGCCGATCGACGACAGCATCGTGCTCAACAAGGGCGACGTGCTGCAGGTGAGCGGCGACGCACGCCGGGTGAAGAGCGTGGCGGAGAAGATCGGCTTTATCTCGATCCACAGCCAGGTGACCGACCTGCTGGCGTTCTGCGCCTTCTTCATCATCGGCCTGCTGATCGGCCAGATCACCATTCAGTTCAGTAACTTCTCGTTCGGCATCGGCAACGCCGCCGGCCTGCTGATGTCCGGCATCATGCTCGGCTTCCTGCGCGCCAACCACCCGACCTTCGGCTACATTCCGCAGGGCGCGCTGAACATGGTGAAAGAATTCGGCCTGATGGTGTTTATGGCGGGCGTGGGCTTGAGCGCCGGCGCCGGCATCGGCCACAGCCTGGGCGCGGTCGGCGGCCAGATGCTGATTGCCGGGCTGATCGTCAGCCTGGTGCCGGTGGTTATCTGCTTCCTGTTCGGCGCCTACGTGCTGCGCATGAACCGCGCCCTGCTGTTCGGTGCGATTATGGGCGCCCGCACCTGCGCGCCGGCGATGGAGATCATCAGCGACACCGCGCGCAGCAACATCCCGGCGCTGGGCTATGCCGGCACCTACGCCATCGCTAACGTGCTGTTAACGCTGGCGGGTTCACTCATCGTGGTGCTATGGCCGGGGATACTCGGCTGATCGATTAGCGGGAGAGATGGATCGGCGACAAAAATATTTTGATTTTTTTGTCGCTGACCAGAACTTTCGTTGGGGGCCGCAGTCTGAATTAGTGCCACTGCTTTTCTTTGATGTCCCCATTTTGTGGAGCCCGATAATCCCGCCTTTTAGGTTCAAGATTATCGGGTTTTTTGTTGCCTGAAAAACGTATTACATCAACGGCCCACGGCCCCAAAATGCACATTTTTGCTGTGGTTCGGTCACACATCCCTCTTCTCATTCGTCATCTATATGTGTTAACCCGATAAATGAGGAGTTCTTATGACTACGTTAGTGAATACCGATCCTGTCAATCATGCGCAAACCATTGCCAACGTTTTTTCCGCACTGCTGAAAGTGCATGGCGCTATCGATGCGCACAATCTGGAGCGCAAGATCTACCATCTCGTCCTCCTGCGCGCTTCGCAAATCAATGGCTGCGGTTACTGTGTCAAGATGCATACCAAAGAAGCGCGCGAGGACGGTGAAACCAACGCACGTCTGGACAGGCTGGTGGTATGGGAACACGTTGATGATTTCACGCCTCGCGAGCGCGCCGCATTTGCCTGGACAGAAGCGTTAACGCGGCTTGAATCCCATACCGAGTATGGCCCACTGCGCGCGGCATTGCGCGCGTACTATTCCGAGGAAGAAATCAGCGCGCTAACCGCAAATATCACTATGATAAATCTGTGGAATAGAATTCATATTTCCGGTCACTAATATGAAAAACGACAAGTATGCAGCACTGTTCGAATCGAGAAGACCGTTTCTGATCGGCCTCGCCTATCGTATTTTAGGTTCTCTGGCCGACGCGGAAGATGCCGTGCAAGATACCTATATCAAATGGTTACATGCGGATCGCCACAGCATTCTGAATCCTGCGGCCTGGCTGACCACCGTCTGCACTCGTCGTTGCCTTGACCTGCTGCGCGCCGCGCAGCAGGCTCGCGTCGATTATGTCGGTATTTGGCTACCAGAACCCATTCAAACCGCCGTAGCCAAAACGCCCGAGCATACGTTGGAACTCGCATCGTCGCTGTCGACGGCCTTTATGCTGTTGCTCGAAAGACTCACTCCCCGCGAGCGCGCAGCCTATTTGCTGCATGACATCTTTGACTTGCCCTACGCGGATCTCGCCACGACATTAGGTGGGGAAGAAACGGCGTGTCGTAAACTGGTGTCACGCGCGCGCGAAAAAGTTGGCCGCCCAGAGGAGCGTAAAACCCAGCCCACAGAGCGGCAGGAGGCGTTGCTGATCGCTTTCAAAACGGCGGTGGAAACGGCAGATATCGGACCGCTTTTGACCCTGCTGTCCGAAGACGTTAAGCTCAGTGCGGACGGCGGCGGCAAAGTGCCCGCCAACCTGGCTGAACTCATCGGCAAACGTGACGTGCTCGAGTTTATCGGCGGTAAATTGCCAATGTTTTGGCAAACCTATGTCTGGCAACACGCGCTCATCAATGGCGTGCCGGGCGCCTTGCTATCCGAACAAGGCCGTATTACGGCGTCTGTCAGTCTCAGCTTGAATGCCGAAGGCCGACTGGCTCAGGTATTTATCGTGCGCAACCCAAGCAAACTTTCGCAACTCGACCGTCTGTGGACAATGCCTCTGCGGTAAGAACACCTTTACAACATGTGCCCAGTTTCTGGTAATACAGCGAGACGGCTTATTGACTGACAGGAGCAGGCGGCCATTTCCCACCACGCTTAATTAGCTCGTCTTTGATGCGCTCAAGAGACTCTTTCGCCTCACTGCCGTCCTGACTCCTATTAATCAGCCGTTGCAGTTGATTACCCATCGTCCAACCCGAGTTGCCTCTTATATCGCTATCGGCACCTTTTTCTAAAAGAAGAATGACGTGGTCATAGGAGTGATAGTCTAAAGCATCGATGAGCAGCGTATCACCCAGTGAATTTCTTATATTTATATCAGCACCATGCTCCAACATGACCTCTAATGTTTCTGTGTTTTTTGCAAAGATGCTATTAAATATAATGGGTTGATTATGAACCTTATCCCTAGCATTTGGAGAAAGTCCGCCCTCTAACATAGCCTGTATCCAGATACCTTTATCCGCTTTCATAACAAATTCAGCTGGGCTACCTGGCGTGTTGGGTTGAGGCTGTAAAGGATCTGCGCCGGCTTTTACCAAATCAGTGATAATTTTCAGCCTTTCAGGTGTGGTTTTATCATAGATGGCATTGTTTATTGCCCAGAACAATAAGGTCATGTCTTCCTTAGCTGGACGATTTAAGATCTCTTTGTTTACTGATGATAACTGTTTATCCAACTGCGGCCTATCACCATCATAAATGGCTTTGGCAATGTCCAATTGCTGACCGTCAAAATAATCCTGCGGTTGTAAATCCATACCTTGTTTGCACCCCTGCATGATGAGCGTAGACACTATCATCGTGATAATGAGAATAAGTTTTTTCATATTCTTCCCTTGATTGTGGCAATGTCATCGTCTTTTTCATTTTCAATGCATTGTATCGCCTGGTCTATACCGTGCTTGTCCAGCAGTGAGCCTGTTCCACCGGGAAGCGTGTGTTTTATTCCCGCGGCGTCAGGCGCCAACATGGACAGCCGTTCTTTCGCGATCACCGCCGGCGGATAAAATTTGAGGTCTTTGGCATCCTCCCACAAATCAACCTCCTGCAGCTTGGTCAACAGCTCCCCTTTCACGCGATACGCCTGAATATTATCGACACTGCCTATTATAGAGCCGCCGTATTTTTCTACGGTTCCCGCATGCAATCCAGCGGCATTAAACGTCCAAGCTGGCTTGCCGCTGGCCATGGAGGCAGCAGACGCCATGCCACCGCCTAATGAGTGACCTGCAACGTCGATATTGGATACCTTTGAAATTTTATCGCCAATACCAACCGCTTTTTTGTAGTATTCAGAATTAAGCCCTATTCCCTGAGCACCGTTGTTTTTCCAGTCACTGAGATTTTTAATGCCTGATAAGTCACCCCTTATTAAGGCTTTTTGGGTTGCGCGGCTTATTCCCTCCGGGAATTCTGGTGCCCGCGATCCGCGGAATACCACCGTCGGGTTCATCGCCTTGCCAAAGACACTTTCGTCTGGCTGATAAACTCGGGCTAAAAAGTCAGGATTCATTGGTTTGTCATAAAGCATGTTACTGCTCAAACCAAGCCGGCCCAGCGCCCCATCATTGTTACTAATGTCCTTCCAGCCCTCAGGGATGTCTATCGTGTCCTTGAGCGGGTTAGTGGTCTTGTAAACATTCTCAGCCAACTTCGCCTTTTCGACCGCGACGTTGTTCTCCGCCAATCGCTGTGCCGCCATACGTGCATCCGGGTAAATGCTGCGGTTGCCTCGCCCTATCAGGTACTGGCGTTCTTGCCAGCGTTCTGCCTTGGTCATCGGACGAATGGCCTGTACCGTGGCGGCAACGGTTGCCACTGCGGTAGCGATAGCTTGCTGCAGAGGGGGATTCCGGGTCGTATTCTGCCTCGCCGGCAGCACCGTCGGTTTTGCCCGCCGGCCATAGCGGCTGACCATTTCTTCATAGCGGGCGATCACGCGCCCAGTTGGATAAAAGGCAGGAAGAGAGCTGCCGGGATAGCGCTGTAATCGGCCTTCCGCGTCGACGTAAAACACGTATTTGGTCGGCGTCCAGGCGCCTATTTCCTCATCAATCGCCAGCAAACCGCCCCGGTTGAGATCATCGAACACGCTGCGCTTCACAGCCGCGTCCTCACGATAACCGGTGACGCCAATACCGGATTGAGTATTACGGGTTATGGAATACCGGCTGCTTATCGATATGCCGGCTGCGCCGCCGAACAGATAATGCCGTTCCAGCTCATGGCGCGCTTGTGTCGGGGTGAGTATCCGGGAGAAACTTTCCGGCGCCGTGTGTTCAGAAAAGAGAGAGAGCAGCTTCATACGGCACCAGCCCGTACGTCGCTTCCCTGGGGCGGCGTTCCGGCCCCTTTCCTTGTCACCTCGCCGAGATTTAGCGAACGATAACGCATTGGATATCCTTATCTTGCAAGTCACTGCATGTCCGTGAATGTTCGAAAAACTAGCACAATTCAGCAAAGATTGCTTTGTTGTCTTGCTGTTCACACCGTAACGCTCGGTGGAGGAAATCCATGCAGTGCCGTTTTTCGGCAACGGCGTCTGGCAAACGCCATAGGAAAATAAATCTCAGATAAAAGCCTGGCGGAGAATCAGAAGGGATATAGAGCAAAAGAAAAATGGCACACCCGACGTTGCTGGGCTGCTTTTGCTGCGCCGGCCCAGGCCGGCGCACCAACGCCCGTTTAGAACCGCTGTTTGATAGGTTCATCACTGTTCAGATTGCCGTTGGCCTGCGCTTCCCTGCAGGTGATGGGGCCAAAGGCCACCACTTTGCCGTCGCTGTTTCTGAAGCCGACGTAGAACGGCGTCACGGTGCCGTTCGGCAAGCGGTGGTTATAGTCGTGGCACACGCCCTGGCCGTTCAGCGTCGGCCGGGTGGCGATCGGCGCGCCGAAATCCCGGCTGACCGAGCGCTTGTCGGCGCCGACGTGAAAGGCCTCGGCGATCTTTTGATCGCGCAGCAGGCTGAAGGTATCGCAGCCGGTTAACAACAGGCTCACCGCCACAACGGCACTCCCTAACCCTTTATTCATTTTTCACTCCCTCTATATATATTGAATCTGGCGGCAATTACGCTGTTTTGCCGGGTAAACGTCGGCGAGCGCCCAAGGGCGCGCCTGCTCGCTAGAGCATTAAAAAGAGAAGCCATACAAATTAATGATTCAACGAATGAGATAACCGCCCCATCGCCGTGGAAAGAACCGAATGGAGACGCGTTACAGTTTGCGGATCACATTGCCAATCAGGCATTTCACGGCGTTGACTTGCGCCGTCAGCCCCGGCTTGTCGGCGGGAAACACGCCGTCCAGCGCCGCGGTACCGACGGTGAAGCCAACCGCATTGCCCGTCACCACGGCGGCGATGCGATCTTCGCGGTCGATAGACCCGGCGATATAAACCGGTTTGTCGACCGCATCGCACACCCGCCGAATCAACGTCGGCACGTCGCCGGCAAAGCGGTAGGCCAGCAGATCCAGCCCTGTCACGCCCGATAAAGCGGCGCGCTGGCGGGCGCTGGCGACAATGTCTTCGATGTCACCTTCCAGCACGCTGGGATGGCCGCTGATGCGGCCGGCAAACGGATAGTAGCGCAGGCCAGACTGACGAATGATCGGCAGCACGCTTTCCGGCCGCGTCCCCCCCATCAATACATCAACGCCCAACGCCAGCGCCGCGCGCGCCGAATTCATCTCGCTTTCCTCATCCAGGCTAACCACTTCCAGATAAGCGGTGGCGCCACCGGCGTGGATCGCCTGCGCCAACTGTTTGAGTTGATCCAGCGGCAGGCCGATATCCTTAAAGCCGATATGCTTCACGCCGGCAGCCAGCACCTCTGGTAGCCGCGCTTGCGCATCAGGCACCGTGCTGTCGTTGCGCGTCAGCATGAAAATAAACTCGGGTGTGTGCATGGTGTTTCCTTATTGTCTTCAGGTGATATGAGTTATTGGGCGTGCAACATTTTTTCCGCCTGCCGGAAGGCGTACAGCAGGCTGGCGTGTTCCGCCCGTCCGCTGCCCGCGATATCGAACGCCGTACCGTGGTCGACCGAGGTGCGGATAAACGGCAGGCCGACGGTGACGTTAACGCCATGATCCACCCCGAGATATTTCACCGGGATCAGGCCCTGGTCGTGATATTGGGCGACCACAATGTCGAACTCCCCGCGCCGGGCGCGCATGAAAACGGTATCGCCGGGCCAGGGGCCGCTGACGTCCAACCCCTGTTCCCGTGCCAGGGCGATGGCGGGCACGATGACGTCAAGATCTTCGCGGCCGAACAGGCCATTCTCCCCGGCATGCGGATTCAGGCCGGCCACCGCAATGCGCGGTTTCGCAATGCCCAGCGCCCGACAGGCCGTTTGCGCCAGATGAAACGCGCGCAGTTCGTTTTCCACGGTCGCCGCGTCGATGGCGTCCCGTAGCGAAACGTGAATGGAAACCAGGATCACCCGCAGCTCGTCGTTGGCCAGCATCATGGCGAAGTCCGGGGTGCCCGAGCGCGCCGCCAGGATCTCGGTGTGCCCCGGATAATCGATCCCCGCCAGGCGCATCGCCTCCTTGTTCAGCGGCGCGGTGACGATGCCGGCGATACGCCCCGCCAACGCCAGATCGATGGCGGCAACCACCCAGGCATAAGACGCCGCGCCCGCGCGCTTATCGAGCCTGCCGAGGGGCAAGTCCGCCGGCAGCGCAACGCCGGCGGAATAGACGGCGGTTTCTCCCCGCATCCAGGCTTCGTCCCATCCCGCCAGCGAGGCGGGCAGCTCGCGGATGTGCAGCGTCAGCCCCAGACTGGCCGCCGCGCGCGCCAGGGCACCGGCATCGCCAATCACTACATAAGGCGTGCTCAACCGCTCTGTGGCCGCCAGTTTGGCGATGATCTCCGGCCCGATGCCGGCGGGATCGCCCATGGTTATCGCCAGCGGCAAGGTGGAAAGGGTCATCGTTCTTCTCCTTCTCGGTCAGCGCGCAACCGGGTTACGCAGTTCAACAACGTGGCAGCCCGGCCAAAACCGCCCGCCTTGGTGGCGAACGGCAGCCTGCGGCCCGGCAGATTTAACAACCCGAAAGGCACGCCGGGTTCCACCTCACCGAACAGCGTCAATGAGCCGGCCGCCATGGCGTCGACGATGCGCCGCGCGGTATCGCCGCCGGTCGCCACCAGCCCGTCGAAGGCGGGCGTGCAACGGCTGACGACCGCGCCCAGCGCCGCGGCATGATCCGCCGCGGCCGCTCGCGACCGGGGCGACATCAGGCAAACCACATCGGCACGCGCAAACGCCGCTCGCACCTCTTGCGCTACCGCCTCGGGATCGGCCGCTTCCGGCAGCGTGACCAGCACCGCGCCCGCCTGCCGCAGGCTTGCCAGCTGGGCGTCATTCGCCGGATGCAGGCTGCCAATCGCCACCAGCACCTTGCGGGCTCGCAGCGGCGGTTGAGCGGGCGGCGCGTTCTCCTCCGAGGACAACGCACGCGACAGCGCCGCCGCCAGGCCCGGCGATCCCACCCACACCACCGGTTCGGCAATGCCAATCCGCCTCACGACCTCATCCAGCTCGCCGTTGTCTGCGGCGTCGAATACCTGAAAGCGCGTCGGCTCCAGCCCCGCCATGCGCTCCATGACGTAGCCGGTGACGATCGGGTTCTTCGGATCGCGCGCAAAGGCGGTCTGCTCCAGCGCGACGCCGTCGACGTATTGCCGGCCGCCCACCGTGGTGCGGCCGGCATCCGGGAAGGCCGGCGCGACGATGGCGAGACGGCGCCCGCTGCCCGTCAGCGCCCCGCGCGTTTCCGGCCCCAGATTGCCGCGCAGCGTGGAATCCACCGTTTTGTAGATGAGGCGCGCCGGTTTCACGCAGGCGGCGGCATGGCGAAAACGCCGCTCCGCCTGCTCCGGCGAAACGAAGCGGGAATCTAAATCGAAGGCGACGATCTCCGCGTCCTGCAACGCGGCATCGGGCAGGCGCAGCATGACGCAGGCGTTCAGTCCGCGTGCGGCGAACGGGGCCGCGCCGTCGAGCGCGCTGGTAAGATCATCGGCGAGAATGGCAATCATCGCAGTTACCCGTAAGTGGAAAGTGATGCACACTTTGGCGGATTTGGCTGGCAATAAAAAACGATTTGCGTAGTATCGATGATTGACAAAAACTCAATCAAAAGGGGGCGCAGTGCGTCAACGAAGATTGCCTAACCTGGCGGTATTGCGGGCTTTCGAAGCTACGGTGCGGTACGGCAGCGTGTCGAAAGCCGCCAAATCTCTCAACGTCACCGACGGCGCCGTCAGCCGCGCGGTGCGCGAATTCGAGCAGACCCTGGGATTCGCGCTGTTTCAACGCACCAGCCGCATGGTGCATCCGACGCCGCAGGCGCAAGAGCTGGCGAGCGAGATCGGCCGGGGGCTGGACAACCTGCAGTCGGCGATCGACCGCGCCTGTCGGCATCATCAGAATCGCCCGTTGGTGATCTCCTGCGAGCCGACCTTTCTGATCCGCTGGCTGATCCCGCGTCTGGCCGGTTTGCAGCAGGCGGTGGGGAAAGAGCGCGATCTGCAGCTGGTCTCCGCCGGCGGCGCCGTCGCCTTCTCGCGTGAAGGCATCGATCTGGCGATTCGCCGCAACGATTTCCCGATCGCCGACGACGTGGTCGCCCGCCCGTTCCTCAAAGAACGGGTCGGCCCGGTATGCCGCCGGGAGCATGCCGCGGCGGGGCGTGAACTGCGCGGTACCCTGCTCCACACCGAGACGCGCCCGTATGCCTGGCGCGACTGGTGTGCCCACAGCGGCATCGAGATCCGGCCGGGCAACGAGCTGCGTTTCGAACATTTCTATCTCAGCCTACAGGCAGCGGTCGCCGGTGCCGGTATAGGCATCGGCCCGTTGGCGCTGGTGGCGGATGATATCGTCAACGGCGCACTGGTGGCGCCATATGGCTTTGCGCCTGACGGGACGGATTACGTGCTGATGACCCAGGCCGACGCCCAGGAGGATGCGATCTTCTCAACGGTGTTGGATTGGCTGATCGCCATGGGGGAAGAAACCGAACGGGCGGTGTTGGTGGGCGAAAAAAAAGCGTAACGGGGGAAAGTCTCCGCCTGCCGCGCAGGGCAAGCGGAGTGGCGTCAGACGGCGATTACTTCTGTTCGGCCTGGCTTACGGTGTCTTCGGCTTTCCAGATGCGGTATTTCACTTCCGCGTCTTTCGGCGCGTACACCACGATCGGCAGGCGGCTGTTGTAGCGCTGCATCGCAGCATCACCCAGGTTGGCGGCGATGAATTGCTTGGTCTTGGTGTTGTCCGGGCATCCCATCAACGTGGAGGCCGGATCGGACAGCTTCTCCAGCACCAGGTAGTCATAGCCCCAGCCGGAGAGGGTTTTGGTCTCCAGCGTGCCGCCAATCATGTGGCGGTTGCAGTCCACTTCCAGCGTCTTGCCGATCAGCAGTTCCACCTTGTAGTTCTCTTCGTGCTCTTGCTTCGGCAGGTAGATCACCTGGCGGTTCATGCCCTTCTCGGCTTTCGGGTAAGGCGCGATTTTTTCCAGCGGCTGTTTGCTGATATCCGCATCATCACCAGAGGTCGCCGCCATGGCGCCGGCGGAAACGGCCATCAGCAGGCCAGAAAATACAACGGATGCCTTGTTCATGTTTTATCCCTACACGTTGTCAAATAATCCGCCTATAAACTAATACACTACAGCCAAGCTCGCCACAGGTTTAATCTTCTTTACAATAGGCGATCAATAGTGACAATCGCCTGATATCGCCGATTAACCGGAGTAATGACTCAGCGTTTCTTCAGGTTGGCAACATAGGCCTTCACCACCTGATAGACATAATCCTGGCATGCCAGCCCGGTTTGCGGATCGTATTTGCCCTGATTGGTGATGTTGTTGGACAACACGCGAATGCCGACGAACGGCACCTTGAACTCGGCGGCGATCTGCGCGGCGGAGGCGGTCTCCATCTCTTCGACCGACGTCCGATAGCGGTCGTGGAAATAGCGAATGCGATCCAGCTCGCTGTTCCATACGTCGGCCGAGCCGATCACCCCTTCCACGACCTTGCCCTGTCGGTAATCGCTCTTAACGCCTTGCGCAATCGCCAGCAGGTTGGGGTCGGCGGGAAACTGACGCAGGCTATGCGCCTTTTTGTCCTCGCCGGCGCTGCCTTTGGAAGCCAACAGATCCATCGGCTGCCACTGCCGCGAGTCGCTGCCTTCCCCCAACGCCTTGGCCGGCGTTTTGAACGCCCCGAGATTGACCGAATATTTGCCCAGCACGATGTCATATACTTTCAGTGCCGGATCCTGGCCGCCGGCGGTACCCTGGTTGATGATCGCCACCGGGTGAAACTGCGTGGCGGCGATCGCCGTGGCCGCCGCGGCGTTGGACATGCCCTTCAGCGTCTCCGACACCACCACCGGGTAGCCGTCTACGGTGCCGTGCCAAAAGCGCCAGCCGCCGATCTGCTCCTCGCGCGGGTTTTCCAACCGCTGGGCAAAACGTTCCGCCTCCACCGGCATGGCGCCCTGCACCACGATCGGCCCGGCGGCCGCAGGTTGGCCAAAGCTCAGCGGAGAAAAGGCCGCACCGGCAGCCGCCAACAGTAAGACACGCGCTTTATTCTGCATCACCACACTCTCATCCCGAAAAAAAGCAAACGATTACCTTAGCCGAAGGCGGTGGCCTCGGATAGGGTTTTCTTACCGGTGGACTAAGGTTTTCTTAAGACAGAATTATTACAGTGGCGTTATTCAATCCTGCCACCGAGCCTGCGCGTGAATCCAGAATCGTCATTAAATCAATCCTCAACGGCACCGCAAATTAAGACAACCGCCCTTTACTCCCTGCCGGCATCCTTTTACCGTTGGCAGGTTTTTGGCCTGCTGATCAGCGGCCTGCTGTTCCTGTGGCTCTCCCGCAACGAACAGCTGGACTGGGCGATCAGCAACTTTTGGTACGATCCCGCCAGCGGGCATTTCCCGTGGCAAAACAATTATTGGTTGGATCTGATCAACCACCGCCTGCTGAAGCAAATAGTGATCGTCGGGGCGGTGCTGACGCTGTTTTGGAGCATCTATCGCCGCAGCGCGCGCCTGATCGTGACCATGCTGTTGATCGGGATCGGCCCGTTGGTGGTGGGCATTCTCAAGGCCACCAGCGCGCACTCCTGCCCGTGGGATCTGATCGAGTACGGCGGCAAGGCGATGTCCTTCCCGCTGTTTGGCACGGTACCGGCGCTGCCGGGCCCCGGCCGCTGCTTCCCCGGCGGGCACGCTTCGAGCGGTTTCGCGATCATGGCGTTGTTTTTCCTGTTTTATCCGCAGCGTCCGCGCCTGGCCTGGTGGTGCTGGTGTGGCGGCATTGCGCTCGGCATGCTGATGGGCTTTGGCCAGATCATGCGCGGCGCCCATTTTCTTACCCATAACCTGTGGGCGGGTTGGTGGGTTTGGTTAAGCCAGTTGGCTATTTATTGGACGGTTAGCGGCTATTGGCGCCGCAAGACGAGGTAACGGTTATGGAACAGTTGAACCATTTTCTTTTCGCCTGGATCAATGCGACCCCGGCGTCTCCCGAGTGGATGATCGATTTCGCCACCTTTTTGGCGCGCGATCTGATCATTATCGTGCCGCTGCTGATCGTCGGTCTGTGGCTGTGGGGGCCGCAAAGCCAGCTGGTTTCGCAACGCCAGGTGGTAGCAAAAACCACTATCGCGCTGCTGTTCGCCATGCTCGCCGCCGCCACCATCGGCGCGCTGCTGCCGCATGAACGCCCGTTCGTTGCCGGCGTTGGCTATACCTTCCTGGCACATGCGCCGGACAGCTCGTTCCCGAGCGATCACGGCACCGCCATCTTTACCTTTGCGCTGGCGTTCCTGTTCTGGCACCGGGTCTGGTCCGGCGTGCTGCTGATGATCGTCGCCGTCGGCATCGCCTGGTCACGCGTTTACCTCGGCGTGCACTGGCCGCTGGATATGGTCGGCGGTTTCCTGCTCGGCCTGGTCGGCTGCCTGTTCGCCCAGCTGGTGTGGAATCTGTTCGGCGATGTCATCGCCGACAAGCTGTCGCGCCTGTATCGTTTCCTGTTCGCCTTCGCCATTCGCCGTGGCTGGGTGAAAGAGTAACTGCACAATATGACCGGGGCGTTACCGCCCCGTTATTTCACACCACGCCGGTGGTCACGCAAAACGCCCGCGTTTTTCCCGCTCCCAGCATCATTCCCGCCTCTTCCTCCAGCGCATTCGGGCGACAGTTCGCCGGCTGGATAAAAGCCAGCAGCCGCCGGTTGCCCTGAACGGCGATACGCCGCAGGCCATAGTTGAATTGCCCGGTAGCGAAGCGCGTCACATAGCGCCGGCCTTGCGGTGCCAGCATAAAGAACTCGGCCTGATCCACATAGCGCGACAGATCGTCGGAGCACAGCAGTTCCTGCCCGAGCGCATCCCCCAACAGCGCCGGCGCCGGCAGGTTCTGACGGAATACCGCGTCGGGAATGCAGCCGTAGTTGAGGCGACACACATAGCGCAGCGGCTGCGGCCGCTCGGCCAGGTTGGTGACCGTCATCTCAATGGCGAACTGCGCGCTCTGCGCCGCCAGACGCAGCGCCGGGCCGATGCGCCAACGCCCACCCGCCCGCTCCCCTTCGCCGTGCAACGTCAGCTCATCGCCCGCCAGCTGCAGCCACACGCGTTGCATCTGCAGCGGATCACCGTCCTGATTCGGCCAGGCAGGGCAGAACGCGGCATCGTCAGCGCGCTTTCTTCCGGCGCCCTTTACGCTGCGGCGGCCCGACTTCAGCGAATAACCGTCAAACTCGGCGTCCCAGATCGCGAGGCCCTGATACGGCAAAACCGTCAGTGCGCCACGATGATTCGCCAACGTCAGCATCGGCCCGCGTTCTGTACAGCGATGCGTGCTCACCGCGAAATCCGCATTGCGGAACAGTTCCTGCCGATGCGCCCCGAAAGCTTCAGGAGCCAGATCGATGTTGATCTTCATCTTTTTTCCCTCGACGTTGCGCCCGCGCAGGTCGCGAGCCCTGGAATGTTATTTAAATAACAAATGAAACGCCTTTAAGTTATACCTATAACAGCCTGATAGCGATGATCGGATCGACATTTTTTAAACATCACTAGGTTTATCGGCATCTGAATGTTATTATTTTCACATTATCCATCCCGTTTACTGTCTTAACCTCACTAAGGAATCGCGATGACCACCGAAACCATCGATTACGCCAGCTATGTTGACCACACCCTGCTGGCGATGGACGCCACCGAACTGCAGATCGCCAAACTGTGCGAAGAAGCTCAGCAGCACAACTTCTATGCGGTATGCGTCAACTCCGGCTACGTGCCGCTGGCAGCCCAGCTGCTGCAGGAAAGCACCGTAAAAGTCTGCTCGGTGATCGGTTTCCCGCTGGGTGCCGGCCTGACCGTCGCCAAAGCCTTTGAAGCCAAAGCGGCAATCGCCGCCGGCGCGCAAGAGATCGATATGGTGATCAACGTCGGCTGGTTGAAAAGCGGCCTGCTGGACGAAGTGAAAGCCGACATCGCCGCCGTGCGCGAGGTTTGCGCGGCGATCCCGTTGAAGGTAATATTGGAAACCTGCCTGCTCAGCGATGCGCAGATCGTCCAGGTTTGTGAAATGTGTCGCGAACTCGATGTGGCCTTCGTGAAAACCTCCACCGGCTTCAGCACCGGCGGCGCTCGGGAAGAGCACGTCAAACTGATGCGCGAGACCGTGGGCAGCGAAATGGGCGTGAAAGCTTCCGGCGCCGTGCGCGATCGCGCCACCGCCGAGAAGATGATCAACGCCGGCGCCACGCGTATCGGCACCAGCTCCGGCGTCGCCATCGTTTCCGGCGCCCAGCCGGCGGCGGGCAGCTACTGATCGTCGGCATGCCCTGACGGGCACAGCCAATACACTCCGATGCGGGACAATACGGGCGGCCAAGGCGGCCCGATATTGCCCCGCATTGTTGTGTTTAGCGCCGGACACGCCGGCACGCCCTTTTACCTCTACTACCTGTGGGAAGACGGACCTATGGAAACGCGGCGCGAAGAACGTATCAACCGGCTAGTTCAGGCGTTAAAGCGCGCTGACAAGATCCACCTGAAAGAAGCAGCCGTGCTGCTGGGGGTCTCGGAGATGACCATTCGCCGCGATCTGAGCGCCGAACCGGCGGCGGTGGTGCTGCTCGGCGGCTATGTGGTGACCGATCCGCGCAGCAACGGCGTGACCAACTACTTCGTTTCCGATCAAAAAGCCAAGCAGGTGACGGAGAAACGGCGCATTGGCCTGCTGGCGGCCCCCTTAATCAATGAAAACGACACGGTGTTTTTCGACTGCGGCACCACTACCCCGGCGATCATCGACGCCATCGCCGACGAGCTGACCTTCACCGCCGTCTGTCATTCGCTGAACACCTTCCTGGCGCTGCAGGACAAACCGAACTGCAAGGTGGTCCTGTGCGGCGGTGAGTTCAAACCGAACAACTACATCTTTTCCAGCGTCAGCGGCCGTAACGAGCTCGATCACATCTGCCCGAACATCGCCTTTATCTCCGCCGCCGGCCTCAGCCTGCAGCACGGCGCCACCTGTTTCAACTTCGACGAGCTGGAGATGAAGCATCGCGCCATGGCGATGGCGCAGCAAAAGATCCTGGTGGCAGACCACAGCAAGTTCGGCAAAACCAAACCGGCCTGCATCGGCCCCCTGACGCAGTTCGATCGGGTGATCAGCGACCGCCAGCCGGACGCCGACTTCATGGCGTTCTTCAACGACAACGCCATCGCTACCCGCTATTAATCCGCCTTCTGCGCCGTCGAAGCCGACGGCGCACCGCTGCAATCCCCTTCTTTCCCCGCCCGAAAATGAACAAATAATGCGCAATCGATTCGCGTTTTTCGCTTATCCGCACGCAACATCAGGTTAATAAAATGCAACAGGTCACCCGGGTGATTATTTTCTCGCAGGCTAAACCGGCTGTCGGCTGCGTGAATTAACGACTATTTATGGCTTTTATATGATAAATCGCGCCAAAGGCCGGGATGTTTAAATAAACGGCGGTTTAAGCGATTGCAGCAAATCTCGCCAATACCTGTTAGTTATCTGTTATTTATATGATGAATGGTTACGCATTTTTATCCGCTAACCACGTAAGTAATTTCCCTTCGTTATTAGCGGTGTTTTTTAATTAAAAACCATTAAAAACAAACAGATGAATTGAATTTTACTTAAAAATACAATGTGATCTACGTCACTAAAACTGCTTAATCCGGGTTTTTCGCTAGATCCAAAACCACGCATAAAATATATTGCTCGGCTTGCTGCTGAGCACAGCGCTTTATCCGGCTAATTATTGTACAAACCGCATAATCGCAGAAATCTTTATGAGAGCGTTCTCAGCACAAAATCTTACACAAATGTGCAACAAATGCGCGAAAAATCGATAAAAAAGCGGATAACTGCACATATTGCGCATTTGAGAGCAGGATCACGGTTGTTTCTACTGTAAATCGTTATCTTGCCGCCAACAAAAATCGACAGGCAAAGACCTGTCGGCAGCGGTAACGACTTTTATCGCCCGTGACGGTGAAAAGTCTTTAGTGAATTACCCGGCGCTGTGCCTTGGTAATGAACGCAATAAACAACCAGGGGGACGCCAAAACATCCCCGCAAGCAACACCTGATTCTTACCGCAAGCGTTGCCTGAATAGGACGTTTGACGGTTTAACCTTAAGTTTTGCCTTTTAATTTTAAATTCGTGTTCACTTCGGAGATATTTATGGACACTACACAGACCGGCACAATTGCCTCTGCGGCCTCGGGCTCCAGCAGTACCTGGCGTAAAACGGATACCATGTGGATGTTGGGCCTGTACGGCACCGCCATCGGCGCAGGCGTCCTGTTCTTGCCCATCAACGCCGGTATCGGCGGTTTGATTCCTCTGATCATCATGGCCATCATCGCTTTCCCGATGACCTTCTTTGCCCACCGCGGCCTGTGCCGTTTCGTTCTGTCCGGCAAAAATCCCGGTGAAGACATCACCGCCGTGGTAGAAGAGCACTTCGGCATCACCGCCGGTAAGCTGATTACCCTGCTGTACTTCTTCGCCATCTACCCGATTCTGCTGGTTTACAGCGTGGCGATCACCAACACCGTCGACAGCTTCATCACCCACCAGTTGGGCATGACATCGCCACCGCGCGCCATCCTGTCGCTGATCCTGATCGTCGGCCTGATGACCATCGTGCGCTTCGGCGAGCAGGCCATCGTGAAAACCATGAGCATCCTGGTCTTCCCGTTCGTCGCAGTGCTGATGCTGCTGGCCGTCTATCTTATCCCTAACTGGACCGGCGCCATCTTCGAAAACGTGTCGCTGTCCGGCAGCGGTACCGGCATGGGCCACGGCCTGATCATGACCCTGTGGCTGGCGATCCCGGTAATGGTGTTCTCCTTCAACCATTCGCCGATCATCTCCGCCTTCGCCGTCGCCAAACGCGAAGAGTACGGCGCAGACGCCGAGAAAAAATGCTCCCGCATTCTGGCTTATGCACACATCATGATGGTGCTGACCGTGATGTTCTTCGTGTTCAGCTGCGTGCTGAGCCTGACGCCGGAAAACCTGGCGGAAGCCAAGGCGCAGAACATCTCGATTCTGTCTTACCTGGCTAACCACTTTAACAACCCGATGATCGCGTACATCGCGCCGGTTATCGCCTTCGTCGCCATCACCAAATCGTTCCTGGGCCACTACCTGGGCGCCCGTGAAGGCTTCAACGGCCTGGTTGCCAAGTCGATGAAGAGCCGCGGCAAAACCGTCAGCACCGCCAAGCTGAACCGCATGACCGCTATCTTCATGCTGGTGACCACCTGGATCGTCGCCACCCTGAACCCAAGCATCCTGGGCATGATCGAAACCCTGGGTGGCCCAATCATCGCCATGCTGCTGTTCCTGATGCCGATGTACGCCATCCGTAAAGTGCCTGCCATGCGCAAGTACAGCGGCCACATCAGCAACGTGTTCGTGGTTGTGATGGGTCTGATCGCCATCTCTGCTATCGTGTTCAGCCTGCTC
This sequence comes from Serratia sp. CY44782, assembly GCF_052168715.1. Taxonomy (NCBI): domain Bacteria; kingdom Pseudomonadati; phylum Pseudomonadota; class Gammaproteobacteria; order Enterobacterales; family Yersiniaceae; genus Serratia; species Serratia sp. CY44782. The sequence goes on along the minus strand of NZ_JBJNME010000006.1, from coordinate 347,107 downwards.
GGCTAATCACGTCCGGCCGGCGCCGCTGCGCGCCGGCCCTCCCGCACTCCCCCATTTCCCGTATTCACCGCCTGAAACCTGAAGAAGGAGGCGAGACCATGGTCAGCGTTTTCGATATTTTCAAAATTGGCATCGGCCCATCCAGCTCCCACACCGTTGGCCCGATGAAAGCCGGCAAACAGTTCGTCGACGATCTGATCGCCCACCAGCAGCTGCAGGACACCACCCGCGTGGTGGTCGACGTGTACGGTTCGCTGTCGTTGACCGGTAAAGGCCACCACACCGATATCGCCATCATCATGGGCCTGGCCGGCAACCTGCCGCACGACGTGGACATCGACAGCATCCCGGACTTTATCCGCGACGTCGAACAGCGCGGCCGCCTGCCGCTGGCCAACGGCCATCACGAGGTGGATTTCCCGCTGCACGGCGGTATGAACTTCCACAGCGACAACCTGCCGCTGCACGAAAACGGCATGCGCATCCGCGCCTTCGCCGGTGAGCGCCTGCTGCACAGCAAAACCTATTACTCGGTCGGTGGCGGTTTCATCGTCGACGAAGAGCACTTCGGCCAGTCCGCCGAGGGTGCCACGCCGGTGCCCTACCCGTTCAAATCGGCGCACGATCTGCAGCAGCATTGCAAAGACACCGGGCTGTCGTTGTCCGGCCTGGTGATGCAGAACGAGCTGGCGCTGCGCAGCAAGGCGGATATCGACGCGCACTTCGCCGACGTCTGGCAGGTGATGAGCGCCGGTATCGAACGCGGCATCAACACCGAAGGCTTGCTGCCCGGCCCGATGAAAGTGCCACGCCGCGCCGCCGCGCTGCGCCGCATTCTGGTGACCGGCGATAAGAACAATATCGACCCGATGAACGTGGTCGATTGGATCAACATGTTCGCGCTGGCGGTCAACGAAGAGAACGCCGCCGGTGGCCGCGTGGTCACCGCGCCGACCAACGGCGCCTGCGGCATCATCCCTGCGGTGCTGGCTTACTACGACAAGTTCATCCGTCCGGTAAACGCCAATTCCTACACCCGCTACTTCCTGGCGTCCGGGGTGATTGGCGCGCTGTACAAGATGAACGCCTCGATCTCCGGCGCCGAAGTGGGCTGTCAGGGGGAAGTGGGCGTAGCCTGCTCGATGGCGGCGGCCGGGTTGACCGAGCTGCTGGGCGGCAGCCCGGCGCAGGTGTGCATCGCGGCGGAGATCGCCATGGAGCACCATTTGGGGCTGACCTGCGATCCGCTCGCCGGCCAAGTTCAGGTGCCCTGCATCGAACGCAACGCCATTTCCGCCGTCAAGGCGGTCAACGCCGCACGCATGGCGATGCGCCGCACCAGCGAACCGCGAGTTTGTCTGGATAAGGTGATCGAAACCATGTACGAAACCGGCAAAGACATGAACGCCAAATACCGCGAAACCTCCCAGGGTGGGCTGGCGATCAAGGTCGTGGCCTGCAACTGACCGCCACGGCGAATCACTAAAGGCGCCGGCCGGTCCGATCTGGCCGGCGCCGTTTCAATGCCGCTCTTTCCCTACCGCAACGGCCGGCTGAATGCCAGCTCGCCCCCCCACGGCGCCGGGACGGGCGCTGTGCCGCAGCCAGCCGTAAAGTTCGGCATTACGCCGGAATCCCATCTTGCGCATAACGCTCATCTTGTGATTGCTGACGGTTTTCACGCTGATGTCCAGCATCCGCGCAATTTGCGTCACCCCCATCTCCCGCGTCATGCAGCGCATGATCTCCTGTTCGCGCAGCGTCAGGCCTCGGTGCTGGCATACGCAGTTCATGCCACAACCCGGCCTGCCCGGCCATTTGCTGCGCCGCTCCAGTTCGGCGCTCACCTGATACAATGCCGATACCAGCGGCGTATCGTGGTAAATGACGCCGGCCTCCAGCGAGCAGCGGGTGCCGACGGTGCGTTTATGCCGCCCCTCCGGCGTTCGCAACGAGAAATACAGCGTTTTGCGCCCTGCGGCCTGCGCCTCAAAGAAGTGACAAAAGCAGCTTTGCACGCCAGGAGGAAAATAGCAGAACACCAGATCGGCTTCGTGAACCTGCTGCGCATCCAGTAACAGCGTGCGCTTGCCGTAAGTGCTGAAATGCAGCGCCAGGGCCTCCTGCCAACCGGCGCTGAAGTAACGGTTTTCATCAAATAGCGCGATTTTTATCATGGTGTTCATCCCTGCCCTCCCGCCGTTCCGGCTTCCCGTTTAACCGCCTGGGCCCCCTTTGTCGGAGCCTGACTGTTGTCGATGCGTAATTCATAAATCATGGTGGCGTTAGGTGGCACTTTCGGCGGGTAGCCGGTTTCGCCGTAGGCCAGCGCCGGTGGCACGACCATCGTCAGCGAACCGTGGTTATGCAGATGGCTTATCGCCTCCCGGAACAGCGGCGGATACTCGGACAACGGTTGCGACAGCACCTTGCCGCTCAGTTCCATATCCTGGATCACCGTGCCGTCGGTCAATTTCTCCTTCACGACCACATCGACCACCGCCGTTGGCGCCAGCACGCCCTCTCCGGCGTAATCCACCCGATACCAAAAGCCCATCGCCGATTGTTTTACGCCCTTTTGTTGACTGAACTGCGCCAGATAATCTTCATCACGCCGCCGCTGTTCGTTAACGCGTTTCTCACGCGCGGCCATGGCGGCGGCATCCGCCTGCGCCGTCAGCGTATTCAGTTCATCCGGCGGCAGCTGCAAACGCCCCGACACGCTATCGATGACGCCCGCCAACAGGCTGTCGCGGTCCACCGGTACGCCCCAGCTTTGACGCTCCGTCACTACCCCCTGAATATCCCGCCCCAGCGCACTGCCCGCCGCATAGGACAAACGCTTGCGTTCATCCTTCAACTGCTCCGGCGTCACCTCCCATTGCAGTCGCTTATGCAGCGCCAACAGCGCTTCGCGCGTCTGCTGGGTCACTTTCTGCTCATCGGCCCGCTTCTGCTCACTCGCCTCCAGCGCGGTACGCAGAGCGTGCAGTTCCTCCTGGTGCTCGCGCTGGCGTTGTGCAAGCGTCTGTACCGATGCCTGCGCAGCGGACTCCAGCTCGGTGACGCGCCGTTCGGCCTGCATCGCCGTCGCTTTGGTTTTGGCGGTTTCCTGCGTCGCCTGCCGCAGCAGCGCCTCGGCGCGCTGCGCATCGGGCGAGCCGCGCCAGGCGGCGCCCAGCCCGGAGATCCACTGCTGCAGCGTTGACGAATCAGGCAACGTCGCGACGGGTGGCATCGCTTTCTCCGCCCGCAGCGCGGCGAGTTCCTGGCGCAACACCGTCAGTTCCATTCGCTGGCGCGCCAGCTGTTGGTCACGCGCCAATAATTCCTGGCTCAGCGTAAAAGCTTTGGCCGGTGAAGCAGGCTGGTGGGTATCCGACGGACGCTTTGCCGGCTCACGCTTTTTTTGCCCCGCCCCGCGGTCGGTTGGCGCCGCGTTTTCGCTCTTCGGCGCGGTGTTCTGCCGTTGATACTGCTCGGCAAACTGCAGCAGCGCCGGCACGCCGTCGTCCGCCTGCGCGACACCGGTGAACAGCAGAGCCGCACAGCCCAGCAGGCGCAGCCTCATTTAACCTGTTCCCCGCGATCCGCCAAGCCGGTCAACACCGCCTGATTCACCCCGGCGCACAGATAGTTGACCTTGTAGCGATACAGCGCATCTACCGTTTCCTGCGTGTCGCCGTTTACCCGTGCGCGCAGGTTGGCGTACTGCGAAGCGCCGCTCATCAGGCTGTCGAAGGCCTGTTTATAGCGCTGGTACTGTTTCTCGTCGATCGTGCGCAATGCACCCAGTTGCTCCTGGCACTGCTGCAGCTGCTCGGCCTCACGCTGCTTGCGCAAAGCCTCTTCTGACGGAGCTTGCACAGCCTGATTTTTGGTGTTCACGGCGGGCTTGCCCGACTTTTGGTTTTGACAGGCAGCGGCGCTCAACGCCAACAGGCACAGCAGGCCCATGCGCAGGGCGCGATTGAGGGGCTTTATCATCATTGCGTTTTTTGTCCTTGTAGACGCTTATTCGTATTCCAACGTAAAAGTGGCCACCGCGCTGAAGGTGCCGCGGCCGATGGACTTCGTTTGGATGGCCTCCGGCTCCCCCTGCACATAGGCCTGCAGCGTGAGCGTGGTGTTGCCGGCATTCAGGCGGAATTTATCGCTGGCGCGATTGAGCGGCAGCGCCTTGCCGGTGCTGTCCTCCAGCCCGATGCCGATCCCCGAGGCCAGGCTGCCGGCATCCAGCGCCAACAGGCCGGGCAGTTTGGCGTTCTCGGTGCCGGTAAACGTGATGGCCACCGTATTGCCCAGGCTGAGATCGCACTCGGTCAGGTGCAACGCGAAGCTTTGGCTATGGGTGCGGATGTTCAGATACAGGTATTTGTCGACGATGGTGCCGAAATCCAGTTGGATATCCTCATCTCCCGGCTGAATGACGCACGGCTCGGCCACCAGCGTACCGTGAAAGCGCATGTTTTCCGCCGCAGCCGCCGGCGGCGCCATCATGCCGGCCGCCATGACCATGCCTGCCCCCAACAGCGCGCTCCGGCGCCGGTTCGTCTCTGTCGCGCGCATAACGCCACTCCCTTTGGTTGTGCTTACGCCGGTCCGGCGCAAGCGGCGTATTAGTCGTAATAAAGGCGGAAATCGATCGCCGCACGGTAGGCGCCGGCGCTCAGCGTCGCCGGGGTTCGCACCGGCGTCACCGTATACGTCAGAGTGTTTTGCCCCGGCGTCAGCAAGATCGGTTTGTTACGCGCGCCGAGGCGCACCGGCAGGCCGCTGGCATCCGCTAACTGCAGCCCCAAGCCGGTGACGCCGGCCACCCTGACCAAACCCGGCGCGTCGTCATCCGCAGGCGCGGCAAACGCCACGGACACTGCGGGCTGACTGCCGCTCCAGGCCAGAACTCCGGTCCAGGCGTCGCGGTTGCTCGCCGGCGCCCGCAGACAGTCTTTCAGCGTCAGCTCGAACGCCACCGGCGTGCCGCGATCGCCCGGACGCTGGAAGTGCGCCGTTCCCGTCTCGCCCAGCCATACTTCCTGACGAGCAGTGGTCATTTCCAGACTGCAGGCGCTTTCCGTCAACGCGCCGTAGACGTGGAGCGTGCCGTTCGCGCCCTCCACGTCCCAGTTGTCCACCGCGCGGGCCGACGGCATCAGCATCAGCATCGTGCCTGCCGTCAGCGGTACCATCAGCGCGGCCAACACCGTCAGGCCGATAGTGCGTCGCTGATGACGTTCATAGGCCTTTCCCAACAGCATGGGGATCTTTCGTTGCATGATTCGTTCACTCCGCTGTGTTCACTCTGTCTTCCCTGCTTGCGCGCGGATCGTCATTTGGCGACCGGCACGACCTGGCAGGCATTGCCGGCGCAGCGGAAGTTCAACTGCGGCCGCCCACCGTAATCGTTGATGTATGCCAGCGACGGGCCGTTGCCGAGGCTCGCGGCGGAGACGTTCAGCGGGGCACTGGCCTTCGGCGCCACCATCAGCGGTTCAAAGCCCGCCGCCCCTTTTCCGCCCTTGCCGGCGCTCGCCTCAACGATCGTCACGTAATAAGGGGTCGGGTTGTTCACCACGTACTTGTCGCCCTGCCGGGTCAGCGTCAGCTGCTCCTGCCACGGTGCGGCGTTCTTTTTCGGGGCGAGCGCCGCCGGGCGATAAAACATTTTGATGCGCGTCTGCAGCGCTATCTGCAGCGTGTTCGGCTTATTGCTGCGCGGCGGGATCTCGCGCAGGTTGAAGTAATACAGCGTCTCCCTGTCCTGCGGCAGCTGACGCGCGGCCGGCAGCGACTGGATCTTCACCTGGCTCGGTTTACCCGGCTCCACCCGTTGCACCGGCGGCAGCACGGTGAAAGGGCTTTGGATTTTGTTGCCGCGATCGTCTTCGATCCATCCCTGCGCCAGATACGGCAACTGTTTGTTCTGGTTACTGATGTTGAGACTGACCGTTTTCAGGTCGCCGTCGAAAATCACGCGCGTGCGATCCAGCGCGATAGCCGCATGAGCGGGCAGGCTGACCGCGCCGATCGTCAACGCGGCGGCGAACGGGCCCACAAGGAAAACGGTCTTTCTGGTCATAGTCAGATTCATCATGTCTTCACGGTTCCAGTCGGCCGGAAGCGGACGAGCCCGCCCCGGCGGTTTAGCGGCGGAGCGGGCTCCGCCGGGTGTATGTCAGTTGGCGTCAGCCGCCGGCTTGCTGCCGGCAAGAGGGCGGCAAGGCAGCAGCAACGTGTTCATCAACATTTCGGCCGGCAGCGGCGACGGCAGCTGAATTTCACACTGCGCCGCGCCGTTCCAGTGCACGCTCATACGCTCGCCGGGGTTAAGGCCGGACAGGTAAACGCTGCCGCCGTCATTGATGATGCCGGTCTCCTGTTTGCGGGCATTCAGCACCGTGGCACCAAACGGCGGCTCGCTGCCGTCCGCCAGCTTGACGATCGCCATCGCCTTCTCACCGGCAATCACTTCAAACTTGCGGTAGCCGATGGCTCCCTCGGTCAACGTGGCCTGCACCACGGAACGCGTCGCCTCGACGTTGTCGCTCAGGCTGTTGAGATCGATGCTGGCCTTGTTGCGGTAGTAGCTGTTTACATCCGCCACCACCGCCTTGCCGTAACGGTTGGTCAGCACCGTACTGCCGTAGCCACGCACCGGCACACCGGCGACGCCTTCGGTATCGAGCAGCAAACGCGTACCGCCCGGCGTATTGACGCGGTGCAGCACCGCCCCTTCCGCCGCCATCGTCAGGCCGCCCTGCGCACCGATGCCGACGGCGCTGTAGCGGCCGGCCTGGTAGCTGGCGTTGGCGTTGATCTGCGCCATGTCGCCCTGATGGCTGTAATAACCGCTGGCCGTCGCTCCGCTGCGTGCGGCGCCGGCGCTGATCTGATAGTTGTTGTGTTCATCGACCCGGTTGTAGTACCCGACTCGGTGAGCGTTCTCTTCGCGATCGAGCGTCATGTTGTAACTGAGCGTGCCTGCACTGCCCCAGGGCAGCGACAGCGACAGATACATCCCGTCGTCGTTGCGCTCGTTGTAACGGTTGCGATAGGCCGACAACGACACGCTGACGTTCTTGAAATCGCCGATGTCGAAGTAGCGCGATACCATCAGGTTGTAACGATCGTTCGGCGCCCGATCCCAGTAGGTTTGGTGGCTGTAGTTGAGATAGGTGCTCAGCCCCAGCTCGCGGAACTGCTTGTTGAAGGTGATGGTGTACATCTCCTTGCTCTTGCCGCTGCGCCCCCCTTCGTAACGCGCATCCAGGTAGTCCCCCATGCTCATGAAATCTTCCTGGGAGAAGCGGTAACCGGCGAAGGTGACCTGGCTGTCGTATTCATCGAAGTTCTTCGAATAGCTCAGCCGGTACGAACCGCCGGTCAGCGTGCCATCCTGCGGCAAACGCGCGCGCGACTGCGTGGCATCGAACGACAGCGCCCCCAGCGCCATCAGATCGCGCCCGATCCCCAGCGACAGCGCGTTGTAATCGCCGCCGGCGATGCCCCCGCCGTATAGCGACCAGCCGTTGCTGATCCCCCAGGAGAACTCGCCGGTGCCGAACATCGGCCCGCGCAGATGGTGCCCCCACTCTGACGGTTTGCCCGTCGCCAGCTTGTAACGCACCGTACCCGGCCGCGTCAGATAAGGAATGTTGGCGGTGTTCATCTTGAACTCCTGCACGCTGCCGTCTTGCTCTTCGACACGCACGTCCAGCTCGCCGGAAACTGCATCATTGATGTCCTGAATGCGGAACGGCCCCGCCGCTACCTGCGTTTCATACAGCACGCGCCCCTGCTGGCTGACCACCACCTTGGCGTTGGTTTTCGCCACGCCGGTCACTTCCGGCGCATAGCCGCGCAGGTTGGGCGGCAACATGCTGTCATCGGATCGCAGACTGACGCCGGTAAAGCGCAGGCTGTCGAAAATGTCGGAGTTCAGGTAATCCTCACCCATCGTCAGCCGCGAACGCAGCGCCGGGATCGCCCGGTAGGCGTAATAGCGGCTCCAGTCGAACTGTTTATCGGTAGGCTGAGAAGAACCGGTCTGATGGTTGAGGTTGGCCTGCCAGTCGGCGCGCAGACGCCAGGCGCCCAGGTTGGCGCCACCGGTACCGTTGCCGCTCAGGCTGTAACTGCTGCCGCCTTTCTGATGCTTTTGCGTTTGGGCGTTGACGTTATAGTCAAACAGCAGCCCAGGAATACCGTCATCCCAGCGCGAAGGCGGGTCCCAGTTTTCCGAGCTGTATTCCAGATAGGCCTGAGGAATGTTGAGATACAGTGAGGAGCTGGCAAGATCGCCGCGGGCTTCCATCCCCGCCAGACTGGAAGCGTCAAGGCAACGGCCGCCGTGCGTCCAATTCAGCGTGCTTAACAGTTTTTCTTTCAGCCCCAGTTGGTTGACCAATTCCGGCGAAAGACAGGCTTCGCTGCCTTTTGGATCGTTCTCGGGCGCCATAAACGTCACCGGCTGTTCCGGCAGATCGTTCTTATTGACATGCACCACCATGGTATAAACGCCCGGCATGATGTAGCCGCTGCGCGTAAATTGGCTCAGATCGATATTTTTACGATCGTTGATGTCCAATACGTCGGTATTGAATTGAATCACGTCGGCGGCATAGACCAACGCGATTGGATTTCCCAGAGAAAGGGCAACGCAAAGCCCCAAGGCCTGAAGACGAAATAACTTCCCTGCCGGTGAAAGCATAATAAAGTCCTTTCAATAACGAATTAACCGTCAGTACGAGAAAAAATCAAAAATAATCCAGCTTAAAACGCACTGTGGAAAAATACGCTCCCACCTTCAACGGCTGGTGATTCGGCATCAACGTCATGGAATAATTCAGCACTCGGTTTCCCGGTATTATTCCCTCCATCGGCAAAGGTTTCCCTGGAATAACCGCCGTGCCGCGGCTGTCTTTTATCTCCAAAGCAACGCCGCGCGCATCGCCCTGTACGCCAAACAGAGCGCCTTCCGCATAACCATCAAACGTGACCTGAAAGAATTTCCAGTCAGGCTTGTTTTCCGGCCGTTCCAAAATGCAATTGACCAATTCGATACTGAAAGGTTTGGTCATCCCCTGGCCGTCACGAATGATCTGCCCGAGAGGAATAGTGTCCATATCGATCGTCTGATCGCGGCTGCCGGCGGCAATGGCGCAGGCGGTGTCGATAATGGCGCCGTGCATGTTGACTTTGCCCCACCCCTGCGCGGCGGAAGTTGCATAGCCGGGCGCAAACGCCAACGACGCCAAAAGAACGGCACCCGCTCGATTCCTTGGTAAAAACATCGCGACATTCCTTTGACAGGGAGATTCACCAGGCATGCGGCGAACCCCATGCCTGGTTGATTAAGCCTTCGGACTCACTTACTGATAAGCCAGGGTGAAATCGGCTACGGCAGTGAAATCGCCCGGAACGATGGCGGCGGAAGCGCCTTCACCCTGCAGGTAGGCGGCGAAATGCAGAGTGTTGTTGCCGGTGTTCAGGGTCTGCGCGGTAGTCGCTTCACCCAGTTTGATCGGCTGACCATTGTAAGAGATGGCTACGCCGGCGCCGCTGGCGGTACCCGCGATACCCAACAGATCCTTGTCGGTGGACGACGCTACGCCGCTGAAGGTGGTTTTAACGGTTTTCAGCGTGGTGATATCACACTGCTCCAGTTTGATTTCAAACGGACGCGGGTTGGATTTGCCGCCGTTTTTCAACGCCACGTTGGAAACCTGGCCCAGATCTACGGTCTGATCGATCGACTCGGGTGCAATAGAACATGGCGCATCAATAATAGAGCCCGTGAAGGTGACCTTACCGTGTCCCTGATCGGCTGCCTGTGCAAAAGAACTTGCGCCAAATGCAATCACTGCAGCCATCATGATTTTGTTAAGTTTCATAGAACCTATATTCCTTATAAGAAAAAATGCATATTCCAATCAAGAAAAAGAGCAACAGGAAACCCGCTCGCGCTTATATATGCGCAGCCCTGATTCTTTAGCATCTTGCTGGTTGGTTAACTGCCAAAACCCAAAGGCACCGACAATAAATATGTCGATTACGGCAAGCTCGCAGCGGCCCACCCATTAATGAATTCGTCATATAAAAATAAACGAAATCACAACAAGCAGAGGCCAATACTTTCTAATCCGCCCTTCTTGTCCGGCGATGAATATTCTGGCAAATGCCTCCAAGCAAAAAAGGCTTTTTTTGATCAAGGCGAACATTCGCAATTTATTTCCTAATTGAAGTTAATTTACTGTTATTTTTAGGCTCATAGATCGTAAAAGATGCTTTTATAGAGCAATATCCTGTTTTTCTGGGATTCCCAAGTAATCAGATCGCAAAGTGGCACTTTGTGAATATAATAAACCAAAATTTTAGGTTTCCGCGTGACGCCTCCCCTGCCTTGGTATAGGTAAAAACGGGGCGGGCAACGCCTTTTTTTTCAATCCTGATAAATAGATAGGATTTTTCTTTGTTCGCGTTTTACCTCGTTGTTGGTAGGCAGCGAAAGTTTGTTTTTTCTTAGGAATACGGCAATCGGAATACAGAGGAAGTGCTATGGAAGCGTTATCTCCGAAACAAAAGGAAATACGGCAATTGCAGCACGATCTGCTGCAAACATTATTTGCGCAGTCACCCCGCAAGTGCCCTGTCGCCGGTCTGCCGCCGCCGCAGCAATGGCTATCGACGCGGCAACTGGCCAATGCCGTCAACGTCGGTGTTTACCGGGCTCGGCGGCTGTTGTTGGATCTTGTCGCCCGGCAAAAAGTGATTGTGACGGACGGCTCTATCAACAACTCGTTGAGGTGGTATCCCACCGCGTTGCTGAACGGTGATAACGACGGCATCCCCAACAGAGATGCCCTCACTCCCCTTTAACGAAATAAATATGGCCAACCGGCCTGATTGGCGATATTTCATTGCGGAGTAATGCCGCACACTATTTATATATATTGGGATATTATCGTGAGAAAAACAGCCCTGCTATTTTTACGTTGCTGCCTGGCATTATCTTTCTTCATGCTGCTTGGCAATGCCAACGCATTTACCTGCCGCACGTCCGATGGCGGACTGATTCCACCCGGGGGCTCCACCACGCCGGTTGACGTCCGGGTACGCATCGGGCCACAGCTTTCTTATGGCAAAAACGAAATCGTCAACGTCAGCCAGGTCACCTGTAAAAACGACGTCGCGAGCTGGTATGACTATCTCAAAACCGACAGCCCGGCGCTGTCGATGAACAGTGCGATTTTTGGCACCATCGGCAGCGGTACCACCATCAACGGCAGCGATTACAACTCTCCGGTGCCATCAGGTATCAGCGTACTCAGCCTTACCGGGTTACAGACCCAGTCGGTCGCCATCCGGGTCTATATCGTGTTGAACCGTTTCCCAACGCCGGACATCAAGGTGAACAAGGGTGACGTCATCGGCCAAATCAACTTTATTCAGACCAACGATCAGCCGGGTTGCCCGCAGTGCGGCGTTTATCGCTGGCGCCTGATCGCCGACAACGACGCCTACTTCGTCACCACCAGTTGCACCATCAACAACGGCCAGCAAATTAACGTCGACTTTGGTCAGATCCGCCAGGACTTTCTGACTCAAAGCGCCAGCGACGCCCAAATCAAACAGGACAAGGCGCTCAGCTACCAATGCGACGACCAGAGCGCGACGCAGGATATTCTGATCCGCATGGTCAGCGACGCCAGTGGCTTCTCCAGCGATTTTATCAAAACCAGCAACCCTAACGTCGGCGTGGCCATGGTGTATAACGGCGCGGTGGTAAAGCCCAACAATGCCTTCAGAACGCGCATCGTCAACGGGCTGGGCAACGACACCGTAACCTTTGTGCCGGTGAAGAACAATGTGCCTTACACCAGCATCGCCACCGGCCCGCTGTCAGGCTCGGCCACGCTGATCTTCAGCGCACCTTGAAACGGGAGCCAGAATGAACATGACGAAAAAAATGCGCTGCGCTCTGCTGTGGTCACTGAGCCTGATCAGCGCCGCCGCCCAGGCCGCCGACCAGGGCACCAAGGTCAACATCACCGCCACCGTGGTGGCGCCTCCGCCTTGCGTGATCAATGACGGGCGCACCATCGATATCGACTTCGGCAAGGTCGGCATCAAGCGCATCGACGGCAATCGCTATATGCAACGCATCGATTACAGCATCAAATGCGAGTTTCTGGATAACAGCCGCCAGCTGAAAATGAAGATCATGGGCGGCGCGGCGTCCTTCGACGGCAGCGTGTTAACCAGCAGCGTCAATGGATTGGGCATCAAGCTGTTGGCCAACGGTAAGGCCTTCGCCATCAATACGCCGCTGAACATCGATTACGCCAATCCGCCGACGCTTGATGCAGTGCCGGTGAAAAACAGCGCCGTCACCCTGGCGGAAGGCGATTTCACCAGCGGCGCCACCATGCTGGTGGACTACTTTTAATCACCGCGACCCAGGAACTCGCGAAAAAAAAGCCGCAACGTCTCCGTTGCGGCTTGGTCGAGAATCTTGCGCCTGGGGCGCGCTCCTCACATCAGGGTATTTAGCCGAAGATCCCGCCGAACCACTGGCTCAGCTTCATCATCACCATATCCCAGATGCGGCTGAAGAAGTTGCCCTCTTTCACCTCTTGCATCACCACCAGCGGGTGCTGTTCGATGGTCTTGCCGTCCAGTTGGAAATCGATGGTGCCGACCACCTGGTTTTTCGCCAGCGGCGCTTCCAGCGTCGGCTGGGTCAGCTTGTAGCTGGCCTTCAGGTTTTTCATCTGCCCTTTCGGAATGGTGACCGAGGCGTCTTTCGCCACGCCGAGCGGCACTTCGCTGACGTCGCCGAACCACACTTTCTGGGTGACGAACGGCTTATCGGCCTTGATTGGCGTCGCGGTTTCATAGAAGCGGAAGCCCCAGGTCAGCAGCTTTTCGCTTTCGCTGAAGCGCACGCGATCGCTCGGCGCGCCCAGCACCACCGAGATCAGACGCATCGGGCCGTCGGTGGCCGACGCCACCAGGTTATGGCCGGCGCCGCTGGTGTAACCGGTCTTGATGCCGTCGACGTTCAGGTTGCTGCTCCACAGCAGGCGGTTGCGGTTAATCTGGCGGATCTTGTTAAAGGTGAACTCTTTTTCTTTATGCAGCGCGTATTCGTCCGGCACGTCGCGGATCAGCGCCTGGCTCAGCAGCGCCATGTCGCGCGCCGTGCTGTACTGCCCTTCCGCATCCAGACCGTGCACCGTCAGGAAGTGGGTATTCTGCAGGCCTAGGGATTTGGCGTAGTTGTTCATCAGGCCGACGAACGAATCCTGGCTGCCCGCCACGTAGTCCGCCAGCGCGATGCTGGCGTCGTTGCCCGACTGGATCACGATGCCCTTATTCAGCTCCAGTACCGGCACCTGATCGCCCGGCTTGATAAACATCAGCGAAGAACCGCGCAGCGCCGGGTTACCAGGCGCCCAGGCGTCTTTGCCGACGGTGACCAGGTCTTCCGGCTTGATCTTGCCGGCCTTGATCGCCTGGCCGATCACGTAGCTGGACATGATCTTGGTCAGGCTCGCGGGATCGAGACGGGTGTCGGCATTGCCTTCGGTCAGCACCTTGCCGCTGTTGTAATCCATCAGAATGTAGGCCTTGGCGTCTACCTGCGGCGGCGCCGGCGGCTCGGCCGCGTGCACGGCCGGGGTGGCCAGCAACAGGATGCCTACGCTGAAGGTCAGTTTTTTCAGGGAAGTGGATAAGTTTTTTTTCATCATGACGTCGCCAGAGTGTCCATTCAAACCATTGAAATAGCGTTAACTTTCAAACATGTTCACGTTTTAAGCCAACCAGCGAGAGTGGCCCGGTGCGCGCGTGCCGGCCGCAACCCCCTGCGGCGCCCATAGCGGGTAACGCAACGCACCGAAAATGCCCTTGCTGTGAGTTTATGTGATTTATCTTATTTTTGCAGGGTTTAGCGTGAATTTTCAGCATTTTTACATAACTGTACGCAGGCCCCCGCTTATCGTTCAAAAAAGCATCGTGACGCGCATTTTTGCATCCACCCACGGCTACACGGCCAAGCATCTGCACCGCTAAACATCTGCGCATCTATACGTCTAAAAAAGATTAATATATTCCATAATGGCATATAGAACCGTTATTTGTTCTTTTTAAAGCGCTTATCCTCAGCGCTATCATCCATATAACGACTTTTATACCGAATAATCCTGGAGATGAGTCATGGCGATCCCCCATTCCGTCATCGAGATGATTGGCAATACCCCGATGCTGGAACTGACCCAGTTCGATACCGGCCCGTGCCGGCTGTTCGTCAAGCTGGAGAATCAAAACCCCGGCGGTTCGATCAAAGACCGCGTGGCGCTGTCGATGATCGAACAGGCCGAGCGCGACGGCAAGCTGCAGCCGGGCGGCACCATCATCGAAGCCACCGCCGGCAATACCGGCCTGGGATTGGCGCTGGTGGCGGCGCTGAAAGGCTATAAGCTGCTGCTGGTGGTGCCGGACAAGATGAGCCGCGAGAAGATCTTCCACCTGCGCGCACTGGGCGTGGAAGTGCTGTTGACCCGCTCGGACGTCGGCAAGGGGCATCCGGCTTACTATCAGGATTACGCCAAACGCCTGGCCGGGGAGATCCCCGGCGCCTTTTATATCGATCAGTTCAACAACCCGGCCAACCCGGCGGCCCATACCACCACCACCGCCCCCGAACTGTGGCGGCAGATGGAGCATGAGGTGGACGCTATCGTGGTTGGCGTCGGTTCCGGCGGCACGCTGGGCGGGCTGAGCCGCTACTTCGCCGACGTTTCGCCGCAGACGGAATTCGTGCTGGCCGACCCTGCCGGCTCTATCCTGGCGGACTATCTCGATAACGGCCACATCGGTGAAGCGGGCAGCTGGCTGGTGGAAGGCATCGGCGAAGACTTCGTCCCGCCGCTCAGCGACTTTGACCAGGTCCGCCACGCTTACCGCATCGGCGACGCAGAAGCCTTCACCACCGCGCGCGATCTGCTGCGCAAGGAAGGCGTGCTGGCGGGCTCGTCCACCGGTACCCTGCTGGCCGCCGCACTGCGTTACTGCCGCGCACAGACCGAACCCAAGCGGGTAGTGACCTTTGTCTGCGACAGCGGCAACAAATACCTGTCTAAAATGTATAACGATCACTGGATGCTGGAACAGGGCCTGCTGAGCAAACCGCAGCACGGCGATCTGCGCGATCTGATCGCCTACCGCCACGACGAAGGCGCCGCCGTTTCCGCCGCGCCGGACGACACCTTGGCGATCGTGCACGCCCGCATGCGGCTGTACGACATCTCGCAGCTGCCGGTGCTGGAAGGCGATCGGGTGGTCGGCCTGATCGATGAGTGGGATCTGCTGAACGCCGTCCAGGCCGACGCCGCCCACTTCAGCCTGCCGGCCAGTAGCGCAATGACCAAGCGGGTCCATACGCTGCAAAAAGAAGCCGGCTACGACGAATTACAGGCCACCTTCAACCATGGCCACGTCGCGGTAGTGCTCGACGGCGAGCGCTTCCTCGGCCTGATTACCCGCACAGACGTGCTTAACGCCTGGCGCCAAAAATTACGTTAATAAGGACCCATTATGGCCAAGTTTGATACGTTGACCGTTCACGCCGGTTACACCCCGGACGCGACCGGCGCAGTGATGCCGGCAATTTACGCCACCTCCACCTACGCCCAACCGGCGCCGGGCGAGCATACCGGCTACGAATACTCCCGCAGCGCCAACCCGACGCGCACCGCGCTGGAAAGCGCCATCGCCGAATTGGAAGGCGGTAGCCGCGGCTACGCCTTCGCCTCCGGCCTGGCGGCCTGTTCCACGGTGCTGGAGCTGCTCGATAAAGACAGCCACCTGATCGCGGTGGACGACCTGTACGGCGGCACCTATCGCCTGCTGGAAAAGGTGCGCAGCCGCACCGCCGGCCTGCGCGTCACCTACGTGTCGCCGGCGGATCTCGCCGGGCTGGAACAGGCGATCGAGCCGGATACCAAAATGATCTGGGTGGAAACCCCGACCAACCCCTTGCTGAAACTGGCGGATCTGAGCGCCATCGCCGCGATCGCCAAAAAGTATCAGCTAATCAGCGTGGCGGACAATACCTTCGCTTCGCCGTATCTGCAGCGTCCGCTGGATCTGGGCTTTGACGTGGTGGTGCACTCCGCCACCAAATACCTCAACGGCCACTCCGACGTGGTGGCCGGCGTCGCGGCGGTGGGGGATAACCCGGCGCTGGCAGAGCAGCTCGGTTTCCTGCAAAACGCGGTCGGCGGCATTCTCGATCCGTTCAGCAGCTTCCTGACGCTGCGCGGCATCCGCACCCTGGCCCTGCGCATGCAGCGCCACAGCGACAGCGCACTGCGCATCGCCCAGTGGCTGGAGAGCCAGCCGCAGGTGGAAAATGTCTACTATCCCGGCCTGCCGAGCCACACGCAGCATGAGCTGGCGGCGCGCCAGATGACGCGCTTCGGCGGCATGATCTCGGTGCGGTTGAAAGGCGACGACGCCTATGCGCGCCGGGTCATTCAGCGCTCGCGCCTGTTCACCCTGGCGGAAAGCCTGGGCGGCGTGGAAAGCCTGATCAGCCAGCCGTTCAGCATGACGCACGCCTCCATTCCGCTGGAACAGCGCCTGGCAACCGGCATCACGCCGCAGCTGGTGCGCCTGTCGGTGGGGATTGAGGATGTGGAAGATCTGATCGCCGATCTGCAGCAGGCGCTGGCGGAATAATCGCCCGAATCAATCGCCATCAGCCCGGCCGGCGCGCCGGGCTTTTTTGTGCCTGATGTTCAGACGCCGATGACGTCCCGATAAAAGCGCTGTGCCACATCGGGGTGGGAACGGATGCGGCCTTTCAGGTAGTTATACCCCACGTCGCGCAGCAGCGGGTTGAGCGGATCGCTGGCCGGGCCGCGCGCCTGCGCCGCCAACTGCGGCGGCAGTTGATACAACGGCACCACCGCGTCCAAGCGCGCGCCGAGGAAGAAGGCGATCGACAGCCTATCGCGCCCCGCCGGCGGCGTTTCCACCCGGTGCACCGTGGCGCGCAGGTAGCCGTTGGTCGCCAGCTCCAGCAGCTCGCCGATGTTCACCACGAAGGTGTCCTCACGCGGCAGGGCGTCAATCCACCGCCCTTCGCTCACCTCCACCTGCAGCCCTTTTTGCGCGTCCTGCAGCAGGAAGCTGAGAAAGCCGGAGTCCTTGTGCGCGCCGACGCCCTGTGCGCTGGCGGTAGCGTCCCGCCCCGGGTAGCGAATCAGTTTGATGTGTTCGTTGGGCTTCTCGCCGTACAAGCGATCGAAAGCCTGCTCCGGCAGCGACAGCGCCAAAGCGAAAGCGCGCAGCAGCCGCAGCGACATGGCGGTCATCGCCTGTTGCCACTGCAGCAGCAGCGGTTTCAGCGTCGGCAGCGCCGCCGGCCACTGGTTTGGCCCCTGCAGACGCGCCCAGCGCGGGGTGTCGTCAGACAGCGTCAGCGCCGGGCGTTCGGCGCCGATATCGAACTGCTCACGCCAGTCCGGCTGGCCACGCGTCAGCTCCGCCGCCGCCCGGTTGTAACCACGAAAGTGCGGCGAATGCACCATCTGCACCGCCAATTTGTCGGCTTCCGGCAGCGCGAAGAATTGCCGCGCGCCCTGCTGCAGCCGCGCATTCAGCGCACTGTCCACGCCGTGGCCGCGCAGATAGAAAAAACCGACGTCGCGGGCCGCCACGCGCAGATCGTCGAGAAAGGCGCGCCGCCGGCGCGCATCGCCGTCAAGCTGCGAAAGATCCAGCAGCGGCAGCGTCTTCAGCGTCGTCAGGTGCGTCATCTTGCGGTTCCTCGTCCTCCCCGATCGCGATCGGGCTGCCATACAGGCGAATAATCAACATTGTCACTCCCCCCAGCGGTTGGCTGCATTGGTCTTCTAGTTAGCACCGCGTTCGCCGGGGCGGCCAATATTGTTGCGTTCTAAGTTATGCAAACGTTCAACAAACTGTCGCAAAACCGTCATCAATGTTTCTTATGCTCTGCGCAATTTCGCCGACGCCGCTGGCTGGCGATGGGCGCTATCCGCTATCCTGTAAACGACCTCATACCCTGCCTGCCGGAGAAATACTGATGGATTTAGCCTTATTCGACCTGGATGAAACCCTGATTGACGATGACAGCGCCAGCCTGTGGATCCGCTGGCTGGTCGGCCAGGGCTTCGCGCCGGCGGAGCTTGAACTGCAAGAGCAGCAGCTGATGCAGCTCTATTATCAGGGCAAGCTGTCGATGGAGGACTATATGCAGGCTACGCTGGCGCCGTTGACCGGCCTGAGCGTGCAAACCGTGGCCGGCTGGGTGCAACGCTACATTCGCCGCGATATCCTGCCGCGCGTCTACCCCGCCGCCCGTGAGCGCCTGCAGTGGCACCGCGAGCGCGGCGACTGCATCCTGGTGATCTCCGCCACCGGCGAGCATCTGGTGGCGCCGATCGCCGAACAGCTCGGCGCCGACGATGCGCTGGCTATCGGCGTGGAAATCAGCGACGGCCGCTTCACCGGCAACACCTACGGCACCATGACCTACCAACAGGGCAAGGTGATCCGCCTGCAGCACTGGCTGGCGCAGCATCCGCACCTGAAATTCGAACATAGCCACGGCTACAGCGACTCTCTCAACGATAAGGCGATGCTGCAATTCGTCGACAGCGCTACAGTGATCAACCCCGACAGCGAACTGAGCGCGCTGGCGGCGGAACACGGCTGGGAAGTGTGCCGCTGGGAGCGCTGAGCGGCAGGCAAAAAGTGCCCTGAGGTGTGACAAAAAGCGCATTGTGGCGTAGGTATTAAGGGTCTTTAATCCGCTAACGGAGTTATCCCATGCTGACCATTTGGGGTCGTGAGAATTCGAATAACGTCAGGAAGGTGCTGTGGTGCGCCGCCGAACTGGGGCTGAGCTACACCCACATCAACGCCGGTGGCGCGTTCGGCAAGGTGAACGAAGAGAGTTACCGTGCGCTGAACCCGAACGGCCTGGTGCCGCTGCTGCAGGACGATGACTTCGTGCTGTGGGAATCCAACACCATCGTGCGCTACCTGGCGGCGAAATTCGGCGACGCGACGTTCTATCCGCAAGATATGCAGGCGCGTGCCGCCGCCGAGAAGTGGATGGACTGGACCACCTCGACCATCGTCCCGGCCTTCACCATCGTCTTTTGGGGCCTGATCCGCACCGCGCCGGAATTGCGCGACATGGCGAAAATCGAAGCGGCGATCGCCACGCTGGAAAAACACTTCGACGTCATTGAACAGACGCTGGCACGCCAGCCTTACCTCTCCGGCGATGCATTCGGCTTCGGCGACATTCCGCTCGGCAGCTTCGCCTACGCCTGGTTCGAGATGCCGATCGCCCGCCGTTCGCGGCCGAACATGGAGCGCTGGTATCAGCAGCTGCGCGCTCGCCCGGCCTACCAGCGCGGCGTGATGAGCGAACTCACCTGATGCGTGCGGGGCGTTACGACGCCCCAACCTTCAGCAGCTTGCCGTCCCGTTCGTCCGTCAGCAGATACAGGTAGCCATCCGGCCCGCTGCGTACCTCGCGAATGCGCTCGCCGCGATCGCCCAGCAACCGCTCCTCCGCCACCACCTTATCGCCTTCCAACGTCAGGCGAATCAGCTCCTTTTGCGCCAGCGCGCCGATGAACAGCGAGTGCCGCCAGGCGGTGAAGCGCTGCCCGTCATAAAACGCCATGCCGCTGAGGCCGGGCGAAACCCGCCAATAGTGCAGCGGCTGTTCGGTGCCGGGCACCCGTTCCCCCTTGGCCTCCGGGATCGGCTGGCCGGAATAATTGATGCCGTAGGTGGCCAGCGGCCAGCCGTAGTTTTTACCCGGCTGCGGGATGTTGAGCTCATCGCCGCCGCGCGGACCGTGCTCGTGTTCCCAGATCGCGCCGCTCCACGGGTTCAACGCCAGCCCTTGCGGATTGCGGTGGCCGTAGGACCAAACTTCCGGCCGTTTGCCGGCCTGGCCGATCCATGGGTTGTCCGGCGGCACTGCGCCTTCGGCGGTCAGCCGCACCAGCTTGCCCTGCAGCTTGTCGGTCTCCTGCGCCGTCGGCCGCTGGTTGTTTTCGCCCAGCGCGATAAACAAGTAGCCCTGCCGGTCGAACGCCAGCTTGCCGCCGAAGTGATTGCCGACCGACAGCTTGGGCCGTTGGTGGAAGATCACCTTGAAGTTTTCCAGCCGCGCGCCGTCTTCGCTCAAACGGCCGTAGCCGACCGCCGTGCCGGCTTTGCCGCCCTCGCCCGGTTCGGCGAAGCTGAGGTACACCCGGCGGCTGGCGGCGAAGTCGGGGGCCGGCAACACCTCCAGCAGGCCGCCCTGCCCCTCGGCGTATACCTGCGGTACGCCGGCGATCGGCGGCGACAGGCCTTTGCCCTGCTGCCACAGCCGCAGCCGGCCGGGCCGCTCGGTGATAAGCAGGCCTTGTTCCGCCGGCAAAAAGGCCAGCGACCACGGGTGTTCCAGGCCGTCCTGCAGTTGGCTGACCGTCGGCGCGGCGTGCAGCAGGCCGCTGCACAGCAGCAAACCGGCCAGCAAAGTCAATCGGGGCATGGCATCCTCCTGGGGGTGAAATGACCCGTTTAGTGTAGCCCACTCAGCGGGCGCGGTCGTTTGCATTACATTTCAACAGGTTGCCTTTTGGCCACAGTGTGCTTAAGTTAACGCATCACCCAGGAGGAATCATGGACATTACCGTTACCGACGCGATTGACGAACACACCCTCGATGCGATCAGGCAAGGCCTGCGCGCTTACAACCTGCCGCATATCGACGCCCGTCACCGCAAGTCGCTCAGCGTCTATGCGCGCGACGAGGCCGGCACGGTGATCGGCGGGCTGACCGCCGAAACCTGGGGCAACTGGCTGAGCGTCGAGTGGCTGTGGGTGGCGGACTCCCAACGCGGCAGCGGCCTCGGCGGCCGGTTGATGCGCGCCGCCGAACGCGAGGCGCAGGCGCGCGGCTGCCGCTACGCTCGCCTGGATACCTTCAGTTTCCAGGCGCGGCCGTTCTACGAAAAACTCGGCTATCAGCTGCAAATGACGCTAAAAGATTATCCGGTGGAACATGAGTGTTATTTTCTCACCAAAACCCTGACTGATTAATGGATGGACGGATGGACAGCAAAAGCATGGTGGTGAACTGTGTGGCGTACAAAGCCGGCCAACGGCTGGGCGAAGTGACCATCGACGATATCAGCGAGGTGGTCAAACAGCCGGACACCTTCGTCTGGCTGGGGCTGCGGCAGCCGGAACCGGCGTTTATGCGCAAGGTGCAGGAGGAGTTCGGCCTGCACGATCTGGCGATCGAAGACGCGCTGTGCGCGCACCAACGGCCGAAGCTGGAAACCTACGGTGACTCACTGTTCATCGTGGTAAAAACCGCGCAGTGGGGCGAACACGATGAAATCGAATACGGTGAAACCCACTTCTTCGTCGGCAAAAACTTTCTGGTGACGGTGCGCCACGGCGCCTCGCCCAGCTACGCGCCAATCCGCGCCAAGGCGGAAGAGAACCGCAAGCAGATGTGCCGCGGGCCGGGCTTCGCCCTCTATTCGGTGTTGGACTTCGTGGTGGATAACTACCGCAGCGTGGTGACGCGCTTCGAGAGCACCATCGAGAATATCGAAGCCAACATGTTCCAGTCGGAGTTCGATCAGGCGGCGATCGAGAACGTCTATACCCTGCGCCGCCATCTGCTGGCGCTGCGCAACGCCGCGCTGCCGATGGATGAAATCTGCAACCAGCTGATCCGCCTGCACGAAGAGGTGATCCCGAAAGAGCTGCGCGCCTACGTGCGCGACGTGCAAGATCACGCGCATCAGGTGGTCAGCAATATCGACGACATGCGTGAAATGCTGACCAACGCCATGCACGTCAACCTGGCGCTGGTGACGGTCAAGCAGAACGAAGTGGTGAAACGGCTGGCGGGCTGGGGGGCGATTTTGGCCATTCCGACGGTGGTCTTCAGCCTATACGGCATGAACTTCGCCGACATGCCGGAGCTGAAGTTCCCGTGGGCCTATCACGCCACGCTGGGGGTGACCGCCGTCGGCTGCATTTTCCTGTATCAGAAGTTGAAGAAATCGGGCTGGCTGTAAGCGCCAAAACGGCGGCTGTTGCCGCCGAAAAAAGCCCCCTGCGGGGCAGCCCGCCCCGCCGCTTCAATACAGCATCGGCCGCCGATCGCGATGCACATGATTGTGGCGGCCGATGCGCTTGTCATCGGCCGCGCCGATATCCATCGATGCCAGCACCATGCCTTCGCCCGTCAGGCTCTGCGTCAATGGATAGCCGTCGGCGTCGACAATCACCGATCCGCCGATCCACGCAACGCCGCGCTCCGTTTCGCAACGATCGCACACCGCGATAAACAGCCGATTGACGGCGGCGTTGGCCTGCGCCTTCACCATCTCCGCCGGCCGTTCGCCCTGCGGGCGCGGTGCCAGCGGCCAGTTGACCGGCGCGCACAGCAGCTGAGCGCCGGCCAGCGCCGGCAGCCGCACCCACTCCGGGAATTCGAGATCGTAACAGATCATCACCGCCAACCGGCCGAAGCAGGTCTCGATGACCGGTGGCGGCCGATCGCCGGCGGTAAAAATGGTGCTCTCTTCGTGCCACAGGTGCGCTTTGCGATAAATCGCCCTCACCCCCTGCGCATCGATCAATGCCGCACTGTTGGCCACCTCCCCATCGGGCAGGCGCTCACAGAAACCGGCGACGATCGCCACATCCAACTCGCGCGCCAGGGCTCCCCACAGGCTGAGGCTAGGCCCGTCTTCGGCCTCGGCCAACGCCCGCGCCTCCGCCTTATCACGCAGCACGTAGCCGCTGTTCACCAGCTCCGGCAGCACGATGACGTTGGCACCGCGCTGCGCCGCCCGGCGGATCGCCTGGGCGGACAGTGCCCGATTGTGTTCCGCTTCCCCCACCCGCAAGGCTAATTGGCAGCATGCGACGCTGATTTTACCCATGACTCATCCCTCACCGTTAAACCAACTGGGCAGCGATGCGCCCAGCTGCCCAGTAAATCAGTAAAGACGCCGTGTTAAAAGCCGGGATCGTGCCTCAACGTTCGGTTTGAGCCTGCAGCTGCGCTGCCGGGCGGCTCAACAGGCTGCCCAACACGAAGGCGACGCCGCCGCCCAGCAGGCCGCCGTAGATTGGGCTGTTGGCGTCGATGCCGTGCCAGGCCATCAACCCCACCACGCACAGGCTGCCGGTCAGCATGCTGGCAATGGCGCCGGCGCTGGTGGCGCGCGGCCAGAAGATCGCCCCCACCAGCGGGATCAGCATGCCGCCCACCAACAGGTTGTAAGCCAGCGTCAGCGCCGCCAGCACGTCACGTACCACAAACGCCAGCCCCAGCATGACCACGCCCATGAGAAGCGTGGTGAAGCGCCCGGCGGCCAACCCGCCGGAAGGTTTGCGCCGGATGGCCGGCAATACGTCCTCCAGCGCGATGGTGGAAGAGGCCAGCAGGCAGGCGCTGGCGGTGGACATCAGCGCTGCCAACGCCGCGGCGGCCACCAGCCCGCTGACGCCGACCGGCAACACCGCCTGCGCGATGGCGGCAAAGGCGCCGTCAGTGTTGCTGAGCGACGGCAGCACGATCTTGCCGGCCATGCCGATCAGCGCACCGGTCACGCCGTACAGCACGCAATAGACGCCCGCCCCCAGCCCAGCGAAGCGCGCCACATTGGCGCTGCGGGCGGTAAACACCCGCTGCCAGATGTCCTGGCCGATCAGAATGCCGAAGAAGTAGATCAGGAAGAACACCAGAATGGTGTCCAACCCGATCGACGACAGTTGGTAGTAACCGGCGGGCAGCAGGCTGGTGAAGGCTTCCCAGCCGCCGGCCTTGACGATGCTCATCGGCATCAGCACCAGCATCATGCCGACGGTCATGATGATGAACTGAATGATGTCGGTCAGCGTCAGCGACCACATGCCCCCCAGCGTCGAATACAGCACCACCAGCCCGCCGCCGAGCAGGATAGACGCGCTGAACGACAGGCCGAACATCACCTGCATCACGCTGCCGATGGCGATGATCGAGGTCACCGCCACCATCAGGTCATACGCCAGCATGATCGCGCCGCTGGTGACCCGCGCCGCCGGGTGATAGCGCCGCGACAGCACCTGGCTGACGGTATACAGCTTCAACTTGAGCAGCGGCTTGGCCAGCACCAGGCTCAGCACCACGATGCCCAGCCCGAGCGCGCCGCACAGCCAGACGCCGGAGATGCCGTAGGTGTAGCCGAGTTTGACGCTGCCGATGGTCGACGCGCCGCCGAGCACCACCGCCGACAGCGTGCCCAAATACAGCCCCGGCCCCAGATTGCGCCCGGCGACCAGATACGCCTCTTTGGAATTGGCGCGGCGAATGCCCATCCACCCCACCGCGCCTATCACCAGAAAGTAAAACACCACGACCAGCAGATCGAGATTCATGGGTACCTCCACTCCGTTGTTATTGTTATCAGGGGGCCCGACGCAACCGCTCCGCCGGTAGGGTCAGCGCACCGGCCTCAGCGGGCCGGCAGCACGCACAACATTTCAAACAGCAGGTTGGCGGCCAGCAGCGCCGTGTTGCCGGAGCGATCGTAAGGTGGCGACACCTCCACCACGTCGCCGCCCACCAGGTTCAGCCCTTGGCAGCCGCGCACGATCTCCAGCCCCTGCCAGACCGACAGCCCGCCGACTTCCGGCGTGCCGGTGCCCGGTGCGAAGGCCGGATCCAGTCCGTCGATATCGAAGCTGAGGTAAACCGGCGCATCGCCCATCTGTTCGCGGATCTCCGCCATCAGCGGCGTCAGCGACCGGTGCCAGCAGGCCTCGGCCGGCACCACGCGGAAGCCCTGGCGCCGTGACCAGTCGAAGTCGTCCGCCGCATAGCCGCTGCCGCGCAGGCCAATCTGCACCACCTTTTCCGGCGCCAGCAGCCCCTCCTCGAACGCGCGGCGGAAGGTGGTGCCGTGCGCCAGCTGTTCGCCGAACATCTCCTCGTTGGTGTCGGAATGCGCATCGACGTGGATCAGCCCGACCGGGCCATGCCGACGGGCGACGGCGCGCAGCACCGGCAGCGTCAGCGTGTGGTCGCCGCCGAGCGTCAACGGCATGCAGCCGTGCGCCAGGATCTCGTGGTAAGCCGCCTCGATGCGCTGCACGCTGTCCGCCAGGCTGTAAGGGTTGATGGCGACATCCCCCAGATCGGCCACCTGCAGACGTTCGAACGGGGCGGAGCCGGTGCCCATGTTGTAAGGGCGGATCATCACCGACTCCTGGCGGATCTGGCGCGGGCCATAGCGGGTGCCGCTGCGGTTGGAGGTGCCGATATCCAGCGGAACGCCGACAAAGGCGGCATCCAGACCGTGCGCCTGGTCGGCCGCGGGCAGGCGCATCATGGTGGGAATACCGGCAAAGCGCGGCATGTCGTTACCGCTTTGGGGTTGGTTCAGCATGGCGTTTCCTTGTCTTGATCTGCGATGAATTGAAACATTTGAGCAACATTCGCAGACTACCCCGTTGGCCACCCCGGCTACCATTCCCGCTTTTGCATGTAAACATCGAAAAACACGATGCAACTAACTTATTGAAGTATTGATTTTTATTTCCAATTCATGCCATAAGGAAGGCCATATCTTCAGCGCCGCCCCTATTTCTTCGATGTTAAAAATGGGTTAACCGGCCGACGTTCTGCGGAGGGGGAATGCTCACCAACCTAAGCGATATCGATCTGAAACTGCTGCGGGTGTTCGTCGCGGTGGCAGAAGCCCAGGGCGTCAGCGCCGCGCAGGAAACGCTGCTGATGAACCAATCCACCATCAGCACCCACCTGGCCTCGCTGGAAACCCGGCTGGGTTTTCGCCTGTGCCAACGCGGCCGCTCCGGCTTCCGGCTGACGCCCAAGGGCGAACGCATGCTGATCGCCTGCCGTTCGCTGTTCAACGCCGCCCGCGACTTCACCCGGGTCAGCCAGTCGCTGAACGGCCTGCTGACCGGCGATCTGCAGATCGGTCTGGTGGATAATCTGGTTTCGCTGCCGGGCAACCCGTTCAGCCAGGCCATCAAACACTTCCAGCGCCGACATCAGGACGTGCAATTGCAGTGCCGCATCTGTTCACCGAACGAGATTGAGCAGGGGCTGCTGCACCGGCAGCTCGATCTGGGCATAGGCTACTTCGGCCAACAGTTGGAGGCGTTGCGTTATAAGTCATGGCTGGAGGAGACGCAGGCGATCTACTGCAGCGCGGATCACCCGCTGTTCGCGGTGGAAGAACCGGAGCGCGAGCAGATTGAAAACGCGCGTTGGGTCAAGCGCGGCTACCTGCTGGCGCAGCAGCTGTGCCCGATCGCGCCGCCTCACCTGGCTGCGGTGGCCCACCATATGGAAAGCGTCGCCCATCTGGTACTGAGCGGTTCCTGTCTCGGCTACCTGCCCACCCACTACGCGGCGCGCTGGGTGGAACAGGGGCTGCTGCGGCAGCTGGGCGGCGCGGCGCTCTCTTACCGCGCCACGCTCAGCCTGGTCAGTCGCCCTGTCCAGCCCGACGAGGCGTTGAACGCGCTGCTGGAGGATTTGGCGCGCGCCGCACGCCAATCACCTCATCGCTGAGAGGCCAGCGCCCGATTCATGGCAAACAGCGTGCCGGTTAAAGACAGGATGAGGAGCCCGATGATGGCCCAGGCAAAAGAGGCCGCTCCGCCCTTGTCGAGCAGCATGCCGCCGATCGCGCCACCGGCGGCCACGGCGGTATTCCAGCCCGTGGTATACATGGACTGCGCCATATCGGCCGCGCGGCCGGAAAGGCGTGACAATGCCGTCTGCGTGAGGGTGGCGAAACCGCCGAAAGCCACGCCCCACAATGCGACCGCGAGATAAACCATCGGGGCTATCCGTCCCCCACTCCCCAGCAGCACGGCGGCGAGGGCAAAGGTGACGATGCTCATTACCGTAAGAGATTGGACTCGTCGATCGACCAGCATCCCGGCGACGCCCAATCCGGCAATCGCGCCCAGCCCGAAGATAAACAGCACGATATCGACCCGCTCGGATAACCCCGACGGCTTGAGGAAAGGCTCCAGGTAGATATACAGAATGTTGTGGGCAACGATGAAGGTGAACACCACGAACAGCACGGCGCGGATCCCGCATTGCAAGAATACGCCGCTCAGAGACGGGCGATGCGCCTTAGCCTGGCCGGGGAAATCCGGCACGATGGCGATGATCCACACCACGAGCATCACCGCCATCAACGTCATCAGGCCAAAGGCGCCTTGCCAGCCGATGGCTCGGCCAAGCAACGTGCCGAGCGGTACGCCGAGCACCAGCGCCAGGGTGGCGCCGGCGCCGGAGATCGCAATAGCGCGGCCGCCAAGATGGGCCGGTGACATGCGCACGGCGTAACCGGCCAGCAAGGACCAAACGATGCCGCCGAAAACGCCGGCGAAGAAACGCGTCGCCAATGAGACGTGGTAATCATGCGACAGCGCCGTGACGAGGTTGACGATGGCAAAGCCGCCGATCGCACTCAAGAGCAAGGGGCGGCGCCGCATGCCCTGCGTCAATGCGGTGAGCGGAATGGCGGCGACCAACGCGCCCACCGCATAGGCGGTGATGAATTGCCCCGCCAGGCTTTCAGACACGCTCAAATCGCCCGCAATCGAAGAAAGCACGCCCGCCGGCATGATCTCGGTCAGCAGCGTGATGAAAGCGGCCATCGCCAACGCCAGCAGGCCCCCCAGAGGCAACCGCTCGCTGCTCGCGGCAGGCGCAGATATCGTCGTTTGATTCATCAATCACTCCTCATTCAAAGATGTTTCCGCCCATTGCGGATGACGTTTGCATCATGCTGCCCACTCGCTGATAAAAGAAAAATAGGCTAAAGTGAACAACACTCATGACGTAAAGGTCATCAATAGAATGAAAGTCTATGGAAAGCTTGGGTTCTCTCGACGTTTTCGTGCGGGTCAGTGAAAGCCGCAGCTTCACGGCGGCCGGGCAACAGCTGGGGATCTCCGCGTCGGCGGTCAGCAAAACCATCGCCCGGCTGGAGGAACGGCTCAGCGTGCGGTTGTTTCACCGCTCCACCCGCACGGTCAACCTGACGCCGGAAGGCGCCTTATTCCTGGAAAGGTGCCGGCGCATTTTGAGCGAGGTGAAAGACGCGGAAGCCGAACTGTTGCAAACGCGAGGAACGCCCCAGGGTAAGCTGCGCATCAGTCTCCCGTCGCTGGGCACGCTTTTCATGCCAAAACTGGGGGACTTCAAGCGCCGCTATCCTGAGATCGAGCTGGATATTGATTATTCGGATCGGCTGGTTGACGTGATTGAGGAAGGTTTCGATGCCGTTATCCGCAGCGGCACCCCGAGCGATTCACGGCTGGTTGCCCGCCGGCTGGGCACCTGTCGCAAGGTTTTCGTTGGCGCGCCAAGCTATTTCAGCCAAGCGGGTATGCCGAACAAGCCCGAGGATCTAACAAGCCATGCCCGTTTGCATTATCGCTTTCCCAGCACCGGCAAACTGGATGCCTGGCCGCTGGGGGACAAGACGGAGATGATCCCCGAACGGCCGGCCAGCATGGTGACAAATACCCTCGATCCGCAGGTGTGCTTCGCGGAGCAAGGGCTCGGCATCGCTTATTTGCCGGAGATCGCCGTGCGCAGACAGCTGGAACAGGGCAGCCTGGTGACGGTTCTGGATGAATACGACCGCGAGAACATGGTTTTTCATGTCCTCTGGCCGTCGGGCCGCCACCTGTCAGTCAAAATCAGGCTGTTCGTCGACTTTGTGACGAGCCACCTTTTCCCGCTTTAAACGACGCATGCTGCCTTAACTGACCGGCATGCGCGCCGGATCGGGATACTGATACTCAAAACCCAGCTCGTTGCAGATGCGGTTGCCGTCGACCAGCCGCTCATCCTGCTCCGCTTCGTCGGCGAACTGCGGCGGTTCCAGGTGCAGCTGCTCGGCCAGCGCCGGATAAAATTCGCGTTTGGCCGGATGACGCGGCGCGCACAGGTTGTACACGTGGCCGCCCTTCGGCAGCTTCAGCAACAGCTGGATGGCGGCGATGACGTCGTCCTGGTGCACCAGATTCACCCCCTGCGAACCGCCCTTCACGTCGAGTTTGCCCGCCAGGAAGCGGCCGGGGTGACGATCGGCGCCCACCAGCCCCGCCAGCCGCAGAATGTCCACCGAGGTGTTCGGCAATTCATGCAGCCAGCGCTCCAGCTCGGCCAGCACCCGGCCCGACGGCGAGACCGGCCGCAGCGGCGACTCTTCGCGCAGCGTGCCGGCGGTTTCGCCGTACACCGAGGTGGAACTGGTAAAGATCACCCGCGGTACGCCGAAGGCCATCGCGCTGTCCACCAGCATGCGCACCGCATTGAAATAGTTTTCGCTGCCTTCGACGGTGCGGCGAGCGGGCAGCGTCACCACCAGCGCATCCACGCGCAGCAGCGATTCCAGATCGTCCGGATCGCACACCAGCTCAGGCGTCAGCTCCAGTTGATAGCATTCGATGCCGCTCATGCGCGCGGCCTCGACGCCGTCCGGCGTGGTTTTGCTGCCGACCACATCATACCCGCGCCCCATCAGCGACAGCGCCAACGGCATGCCCAGCCAACCCAAACCAATAATGGCTACCTTTTTCATCCTCTTCCTCTCCTGAAGATCGCAGCGCCCTACCCCTAAGGCTACGCCACTGTGCACGGCGATACAATCTGCCCGGCTTCAGGTTAGGTAAAGCCGTCTGTGGCTAATAACCTAACCTGTTTCAATAAATTAAATTTATGACGTTAAAAAAGGGTTGCGCGGTGGACAGCGGATAGTTTAGCTTAATTGGCATACGGTTTTTACCGGCTTTTGATTAGAGAAAAACACCATGACACGCGTTCAGTTCAACCACCATCATCACCATCACCCTGACTAGTCTTTCAGGCGATGAGTGCTGGAAGACGGTTTGTTAATCTTCCAGTGGCGCGCAGAACGCAAGAGAGAGCCCTCGGAAGATTTCTTCCGAGGGTTTTTTTTTGGCTCCGGACAGACAGAAAAGAATAGTTTTTACAATAAATTCATAAAATTACAGATTAAACAGAGGTTACCATGCTGGACAAGACACGTTTACGGATCGCAATGCAGAAGTCGGGCCGCCTGAGCGATGAATCCCAGGAGCTGCTGGCGCGCTGCGGCATCAAGATCAACCTGCAGCAGCAACGCCTGATCGCCTTCGCGGAAAACATGCCGATCGATATCCTGCGCGTGCGCGACGACGACATTCCGGGCCTGGTGATGGATGGCGTGGTCGATCTGGGCATCATCGGCGAAAACGTGCTGGAAGAAGAGCTGCTCAGCCGCCGTGCCCAGGGTGAAGACCCGCGTTACTTCACCCTGCGCCGCCTCGATTTCGGCGGCTGCCGCCTGTCGCTGGCCACCCCGCTCGACGCCGAATACGCCGGCCCGCAAAGCCTGCAGGACGCCCGCATCGCCACCTCTTACCCGCACCTGCTGAAGCAATACCTCGACCAGCAGGGCGTGCGCTTTAAATCTTGCCTGCTGAACGGCTCGGTGGAAGTGGCGCCGCGCGCCGGCCTGGCCGACGCCATCTGCGATCTGGTTTCTACCGGCGCTACGCTGGAGGCCAACGGCCTGCGCGAAGTGGAAGTGATCTACCGCTCCAAGGCCTGCCTGATTCAGCGCGACGGCGAAATGCCGGAAGCCAAGCAGCAGCTGATCGACCGCCTGATGACCCGCATTCAGGGCGTGATCCAGGCGCGCGAATCCAAATACATCATGCTGCACGCGCCGAGCGAGAAGCTGGACGAGATCGTCGCGCTGCTGCCGGGCGCCGAGCGCCCGACCATTCTGCCGCTGGCCGGCGCGCAGAACCGCGTGGCGATGCACATGGTGAGCAGCGAAACCCTGTTCTGGGAAACCATGGAAAAACTGAAAGCGCTCGGCGCCAGCTCGATTCTGGTGCTGCCGATTGAAAAGATGATGGAGTAACGCCATGTCGACCTTCAACACGCCGATCGATTGGGCAACGTGCAGCGCCGAACGCCAGACCGAGCTGCTGATGCGCCCGGCAATCACCGCTTCCGACAGCATCACCCGCACGGTGAGCGAGATCCTCGACAACGTGAAGGCCAACGGCGATCGGGCGCTGCGCGACTACAGCGCCCGTTTCGACAAGGCGCAGGTCGCCGCGCTGCGCGTCAGCGCCGAGCAGATCGCCGCCGCCTGCGCCCGACTGGGCGATGACATCAAACAGGCGATGGCGGTGGCCGTCGCCAACGTGGAAACCTTCCACAACGCGCAGCGACTGCCGCCGGTGGACGTCGAAACGCAGCCGGGCGTGCGCTGCCAGCAGGTGACCCGCCCAATCGACTCAGTGGGCCTGTATATTCCCGGTGGGTCGGCGCCGCTGTTCTCCACCGTGCTGATGCTGGCGACGCCGGCGCGCATCGCCGGTTGCCGCCGGGTGGTGCTGTGCTCGCCGCCGCCGATCGCCGATGAGATCCTGTATGCGGCACAGCTGTGCGGCGTGCAGGAAGTGTTTCAGGTCGGGGGCGCGCAGGCGATCGCCGCCCTGGCGTTCGGCACCGAAAGCGTGCCGCGCGTGGCGAAAATCTTCGGGCCGGGCAACGCCTTCGTGACCGAAGCCAAGCGGCAGGTCAGCCAGCGTCTCGACGGCGCGGCTATCGACATGCCGGCCGGGCCTTCGGAGGTGCTGGTGATCGCCGACGCCGGCGCCACCCCGGCGTTCGTCGCCTCCGATCTGCTGTCGCAGGCCGAACACGGCCCAGATTCGCAGGTGATCCTGCTGACGCCGGACGCGGCAATGGCGCAGGCAGTGGCCGAAGCGGTGGAAAGCCAGCTGGCCGAGCTGCCGCGCGCCGAGACCGCGCGCCAGGCGCTGGCGAGCAGCCGCCTGATCGTGGCGCGCGATCTGCCTGAGTGCGTGGCCATCAGCAACCGCTACGGCCCGGAGCACCTGATCATTCAGACCCGCAATGCGCGCGAGCTGGTAGACGGCATCACCAGCGCCGGTTCGGTATTCCTCGGCGACTGGTCGCCGGAGTCCGCCGGCGATTACGCCTCCGGCACCAACCACGTGCTGCCGACCTACGGCTACACTGCCACCTGCTCCAGCCTGGGGCTGGCCGATTTTCAAAAACGCATGACGGTGCAGGAACTGACGCCGCAGGGCTTCAGCAACCTGGCCGCCACCATCGAGACGCTGGCTGCCGCCGAGCAGCTGATCGCCCACAAAAACGCCGTGACCCTGCGCGTCGCCGCCCTGAAGGAGCAAGCATGAGCATCGAAAAACTGGCGCGCGCCAACGTTCGCGAGCTGACCCCTTATCAATCGGCGCGCCGCCTCGGCGGTAAGGGTGACGTGTGGTTGAACGCCAACGAATATCCGATCGCGCCCGAGTTCCAGCTGACCGCGCAAACCTTCAACCGCTATCCGGAGTGCCAGCCGGCGTTGGTGATCGAACGCTACGCCGCCTACGCCGGGGTGAGGAAAGAGCAGGTGCTGGTCAGCCGCGGCGCCGATGAAGGCATCGAGCTGCTGATCCGCGCCTTCTGCGAACCGGGCAAAGACGCCATTCTGTTCTGCCCGCCGACCTACGGCATGTACGCCGTCAGCGCCGAAACCTTTGGCGTGGAGCGCCGCACCGTGGCCGCCAAAGAAGATTGGCAGCTGGATCTGCCGGCCATCGCAGACAGCCTGGACAATGTGAAGCTGATCTACGTCTGCAGCCCGAACAACCCGACCGGCAACCTGATCGACCCGGACTCTCTGCGCAACCTTCTGGAGCTGGCCAAAGGCAAGGCGATCGTCGCGGTGGACGAAGCCTATATCGAGTTTTGCCCGCAGGCCTCGGTGGCCGGGTGGCTGAGCGACTATCCGCACCTGGCTATCCTGCGCACGCTGTCGAAGGCCTTTGCGCTGGCCGGCCTGCGCTGCGGCTTTACGCTCGCGAACGAAGATCTGATCGCCCTGCTGCTGAAAGTGATCGCGCCTTACCCGCTTTCGACGCCGGTGGCGGATATCGCCGCGCAGGCGCTGAGCGAAGAAGGTATCCGCACCATGCGCCAGCGCGTCACCGACATTGCCGCCACCCGCAGCTGGCTGCAGCAACAGTTGGAAAAATGCGCCTGCGTCGAGCAGGTTTTCGCCAGCGACAGCAATTACCTGCTGGCCCGCTTCACCGCCTCAAGTAATGTGTTTAAAAGCTTGTGGGATCAGGGCATTATCTTACGAGACCAAAACAAACAGCCCGGGTTGTCCGGCTGCCTGCGCATCACCATAGGCACCCGCGACGAATGTCAACGCGTGGTGGACG
Organism: Serratia sp. CY44782; assembly: GCF_052168715.1. NCBI lineage: Bacteria > Pseudomonadati > Pseudomonadota > Gammaproteobacteria > Enterobacterales > Yersiniaceae > Serratia > Serratia sp. CY44782. Next base: position 313,705 of record NZ_JBJNME010000006.1, on the reverse strand, counting down.
CCTTGTCCGCCCTGCCCGGCACCAACCAGACTCGCCAGGAGCCTATGTGAGCCAAAAAATCCTCTTTATCGATCGTGACGGCACGCTGATCGCCGAGCCACCGGAAGATTTCCAGGTTGACCGCCTGGACAAGCTGGCGCTCGAGCCGGACGTGATCCCTTCCCTGCTGGCGCTGCAACAGGCGGGGTATCAGCTGGTGATGATCACCAATCAGGATGGGCTCGGCACCGCCAGTTTCCCGCAGGAAACCTTCGATCCGCCGCACAACCTGATGATGCAGATCCTCAGCTCGCAGGGCATTCAGTTCGCCGATGTGCTGATCTGCCCGCACCTGCCGGCGGACAACTGCGACTGCCGCAAGCCGAAAACTGCGCTGGTGAAGGGTTACCTCGAACCCGGCGTGCTGAATGCCGCCCACAGCTACGTGATCGGCGATCGGCCGACCGACGTGCAGCTGGCAGAAAACATGGGCATCCAGGGGCTGCGCTACCAGCGCGGCGTGCTGGGCTGGAAAGAGATCGTGCGCCAGCTGACCCTGCGCGATCGCCACGCGCGGGTTAATCGCGTGACCAAAGAGACGCAGATCGACGTCAACGTCTGGCTGGATCGCGAAGGCGGCAGCAAGATCAAAACCGGCGTCGGCTTCTTCGATCACATGCTGGATCAGATCGCCACCCACGGCGGCTTCCGCATGGAGATCGACGTCAAAGGCGATCTGTATATCGACGATCACCACACGGTGGAAGACACCGGCCTGGCGCTGGGTGAAGCGCTGAACAAGGCACTCGGCGACAAACGCGGCATCGCCCGCTTCGGCTTCGTGTTGCCGATGGACGAATGCCTGGCGCGCTGCGCGCTGGATATCTCCGGCCGCCCACACCTGGAGTACAAGGCCGAGTTCAACTATCAGCGCGTCGGCGATCTCAGCACCGAAATGGTCGAGCATTTCTTCCGTTCGCTCTCTTACACCATGGGCTGCACGCTGCACCTGAAAACCAAGGGCAAAAACGACCACCACCGGGTCGAGAGCCTGTTCAAAGTGTTTGGCCGCACGCTGCGCCAGGCGATCCGCGTCGAGGGCAATACCCTGCCGAGTTCGAAAGGAGTGCTGTGATGAACGTGGTGATTTTGGATACCGGCTGCGCCAACCTGGCCTCCGTCACCTACGCGGTGCGGCGCCTGGGCTATCAGCCGGAGGTGAGCCGCGATCCGGAGATCGTGCTGCGCGCCGACAAGCTGTTCCTGCCGGGCGTCGGCACCGCACAGGCGGCGATGGATCAACTGCGCGAGCGCGATCTGATCGAACTGATCAAGGCCTGCACGCAGCCGGTGCTGGGCATCTGCCTCGGCATGCAGCTGCTGGCGGCCAGCAGCGAAGAGAACGGCGGTGTGACCACGCTCGGCCTCATCGATACGCCGGTCAAGCAGATGACCGACTTCGGCCTGCCGCTGCCGCACATGGGCTGGAACCAGGTGTCCGCGCAGGCGGGCCACCATCTGTTCCGCGGCATCGATGACGGCGCCTACTTCTATTTCGTTCACAGCTATGCGATGCCGATATGCCCCAGCACCATCGCCCAGGCGAACTACGGCGAGCCCTTCACCGCCGCCGTGCAAAAAGACAACTTCTTCGGCGTGCAGTTTCATCCAGAACGTTCTGGAGCGGCCGGCGCGCAACTGTTGAAAAACTTTCTGGAGATGTAGGCAGCATGATTATTCCGGCTTTGGATTTGATCGACGGCAACGTGGTGCGTTTGCATCAGGGCGATTACGGCCAACAGCGCGACTACGGCAACGATCCGCTGTTACGCCTGCAGGACTATCAACGGCAAGGTGCACAGGTGCTGCACCTGGTCGATCTGACCGGCGCCAAGGATCCGGCGGCGCGCCAGATCCCGCTGCTGCGCAAGCTGCTGGCGGGGGTTGACGTGCCGGTGCAGGTCGGCGGCGGCATCCGCAACGAGCAGGACGTCAGCGCCCTGCTGGAGGCCGGCGCCACGCGCGTGGTGATCGGCTCCACCGCGGTGAAACAGCCGCAGTTGGTGCAGAGCTGGTTCGAGCGCTACGGCGCCGACGCGCTGGTGCTGGCGCTGGACGTGCGCATCGACGCGCAGGGCGTGAAACGCGTGGCCATCAGCGGCTGGCAGGAGGATTCCGACGCCACGCTGGAACAGGTGGTGGAGCAGTTCCTGCCCTACGGGCTCAAGCACGTGCTGTGCACCGACATTTCGCGCGATGGTACGCTGGCCGGTTCCAACGTGGCGCTGTATCAGGCGATCAGCCGCCGTTATCCGCAGGTGGCCTTCCAAGCCTCAGGCGGCATCGGTAATCTGGACGACATCGCCCAGCTGCGCGGCAGCGGCGTTGCCGGCGTGATCGTGGGGCGCGCCCTGCTGGAAGGTAAATTTAGCGTTGAGGAGGCGATCGCATGCTGGCAAAACGGATAATCCCGTGTCTGGATGTTAAAGACGGGCAAGTGGTGAAAGGCGTGCAGTTCCGCAACCACGAAATCATCGGCGACATTGTGCCTCTGGCGCAGCGCTATGCGCAAGAAGGTGCGGACGAGCTGGTGTTTTACGATATCACCGCCTCGAGCGACGGCCGGGTGGTGGACAAAAGCTGGGTATCGCGCGTGGCGGAGGTGATTGATATCCCGTTCTGCGTCGCCGGCGGCATTAAAAGCGCCGAGGACGCCAGCCAGATCCTGTCTTTCGGCGCCGACAAGATTTCAATCAACTCGCCGGCGCTGGCCGATCCTGAGCTGATTAGCCGCCTGGCGGAACGCTTCGGCGTGCAGTGCATCGTGGTAGGCATCGACACCTGGTTCGACAGTGAAACCGGCAAGTATCACGTCAACCAATATACCGGCGATGAGAGCCGCACCCGCATCACCCAGTGGGAAACCCTCGACTGGGTACAGGAAGTGCAGCGCCGCGGCGCCGGTGAGATCGTGCTGAACATGATGAACCAGGACGGCGTGCGCAACGGTTACGATCTGCAGCAGCTGCGCCTGGTGCGCGAGGCCTGCAAGGTGCCGCTGATCGCCTCGGGCGGCGCGGGCACCATGGAGCACTTCCTGGAAGCGTTCCGTGATGCGGACGTCGACGGCGCGCTGGCGGCGTCGGTGTTCCACAAACAAATCATCAATATCGGCGAACTGAAAAGGTTCCTGGTTGAACAAGGCGTGGAGATTCGCGTGTGCTGACAGAACAACAGAGAAACCAGCTGGACTGGGAAAAAACCGACGGCCTGATGCCGGCCATCGTGCAGCACGCCGTTTCCGGCGAAGTGCTGATGCTGGGTTACATGACGCAGGAAGCGTTGGCGGCTACCGAGCAGAGCGGTAACGTCACCTTCTTCTCACGCACCAAGCAGCGTCTGTGGACCAAGGGTGAAAGCTCCGGCCACTTCCTCAAGGTGGTCAGCATCACGCCAGACTGCGATAACGACACGCTGCTGGTATTGGCCAACCCGATCGGCCCGACCTGCCACCTCGGCAACAGCAGCTGCTTCCACCCGGCCGCCAGCGACTGGGCGTTCCTCTATCAGCTGGAGCAGCTGTTGGCGGAGCGCAAGCACGCCAGCCCGGACAGCTCGTACACTGCGAGCCTGTACGCCAGCGGCACCAAACGCATCGCGCAGAAGGTCGGGGAGGAAGGCGTGGAAACCGCGCTGGCCGCCACGGTCAACGATCGCGAAGAGCTGACCAACGAAGCTTCGGACCTGATCTATCACCTGCTGGTGCTGCTGCAGGACCAGGATTTGGATCTGAGCGCGGTGATCGGCCGGCTGCGCGAGCGGCATCAGAAAAAAGCGTGACGTTAAATCACGCACAATAAAAAAGCCGCCGGGCGTTAACCTCGGCGGCTTTTTATTTGTTCACAGGAAATAGAAATCTGCAGCAGGAGAGAGCCGCTTCCAGCCTACACTACGCGAATCTTATTTGTCGCTTTTACGCGAAGGCCAAAACAGAGCCATCATCCGCCATGGCCAAGAATTCACGATCTCACGATTATGCGTTTCTAACTCTTTGAGTTGATGCGTAAGCGCCTCTCTCTCTTTTTCGGCGTCTCTCAATTGATGGGCTTTCTCAAGAATTACCTCTTCGTGAGCTCTGAGTCGAACCTCTAAGGAACTCAGCTTAGCCTCGATAGCTTGCTGCTCAGCATGAAACTTCTGTTCCAATTCCTCTTTCCGTTTAAGTTCTGCGCAGGCATCTTGATAGGAGGTGGACAATATCTGATAAGATGATGCGGTTTCGCGATTGGCAGAAGAGAGATCATAATTAGCAGAAACCAGCTCATCGTTTTCATTCTGCAGACGTCGACTTAAATAAAAGAGATAGTCATCCGCTGACAAACGATAAAGACTGTCGAAAAAGACTTGTGTTCTTTCTTCGTAAAGATCCTCAAACTTGGCACCGAGTTTATTCAGATAATTTCTGACATCTTCATATAATGTGAAGTAAGCCTTACCATACAGGGTATTCAGATGCCACTCGAGGAATGAAGCCGAGTAGTTGATAAAATCGATTTTTCGTCCATCATAGAACCCTCGCTCAATCATTAAGGATCTCAATGCTTCCAACGCATCAATTGCACAGTGGTAGGACTTTTCGCGGGTATTAGACAGAGATGTTTCTCTGGAAACAGTGTGATCAATTAATACATCATCAAGAATGCATATTTTTTCAGATAACAAAACGAACGCACAAATGAAATAGAGATCGTTTGAAGTTCTTATCTGTTGAAATTGCAAACCTTCAGCTAATATCCTCTCACGCTTCAACATTTTGTCCCAAGGCCACCAAACAAAAGCGTTAAAAAAGTCCTTTTCAATCTCAACGGAAGAGAATACGTTTTTTTGTGGCAGCAGATCTGTGCGTATCGACCAGGGTATCGACAGATGCTTATCCTGCTGAACGTTATAGAACTGGCTTCTATAAATGACAACATCGGCATCATGCGATTTCGCCATTGAATAGGCCTTTTCCATCAGGTTTTCATCAACGAAATCATCATCATCGAGGAAAACAACAAACTCACCTCTAGCATGGCTTAAACCAACATTGCGCGCAGCACCTGCACCTCCACCTTCAACTCCGGAAAGCAATATAACCCTGTCATCCTCGGCAGCAATACGTTCCAGGATCGCCTTGGTACTATCCGTGGAATTATCGTCAACGATAATAATCTCGAGCGATTTCAGCGTTTGCTTTCTGACTTTATCAATGACATCGAAAATATAAATCTCGGCATTGAAAACTGGCATGACTACCGAAACATAGGGTATCGTTTTATCTTCAGACATTATTATTCCACCATGTTTATTGTAATAAAGCCAACTATAGAAATGACATTGGCCCCCAGTGAAACCTCCCGCGCTTAATCCCATAATCATATAATCGAAGGAGAGAAAATGAAAAAAGCCTTATGCTGTCGCATAAGGCCCCTTTCTAATTACTTAATTTCTTCAACCTGTTTCTTTATTTCTGCAATTCTCTGTTCCTGCAGAATAAATCCAGATTCAACCATCCGCTCTAATTCCGACAAACGCCAATGAATAGAATCCAGTTTTGCATTGTTTTCAATTAACAAAGTTCGCGTACTCTTGCGATGTAGCCCGCGTTCGACAAACTTGTGCTTGCCAACACGTACCAGCATGTTCAGCAAACCACTCGCACCCAGTTTGTCGTAGTTGAAGCGTAATTTTTCAGCCTTTGTTTTCGCTACCCAGCCATTCATGACTTCTGAGAAATCTGCACTGCTTTCTTTCATCAGTGCGATAACCAGACCTACCGTTTTTCTGTCATAGAAGCGCGTAGACAAGTACCGCTGAATTTCATCTTTCTGATAGCGTTTTACATGCGGCAACAGCGTTTGGTAGAACTCTGTGGAAAATGTAGGTGTGAGAACCTGGCTTACCCAAGCAATATGGCCAATCAGCCAGTTGAGTGAGTACTCACGATATTGCGCCAGCATTTTTGACTTTTCAAGATAGTCAAAAATAACCTGGTGCTGCAGGAAAACGCCGAGCAACCGATCCCCACCCGCCATCATCGTCTGGCCAGCACGATTACGTCGGTGATAGCACAGCACTTCGTCGACAAAGCAGACTTTATCTGACGTTAACGTGACAAACCAATGGAATCCATTATCTTCAAAGAAGTATTTTCCAACAGGGAATTTCAGATTATTGTCAGTAATGAGTTTACGCTTGTAAATTTTACGCCATGGCACAGGCAATAACTCGAGAACTTTCTTCTTGTTCTCAACACTGCGGATATCCCAAACAGGCTCTTTCGCCAATGGTGCCCACGCAGGCTCATACGGCGCATTTTCGATACCGGTTTCTGTCTCAAACTCGAGGAAATTACACATCGCGACATCGGCATTTTCAGCCACTGCAATGTTATAAAGCTTTTCGAACATTGTCGGATCGTAAAGATCGTCACCATCGGCAAAACCAATGAATTCGCCTGTAGCTGCTTCCATGCCTATATTGGCAACGGTAGCAACCCCACCAGGTGAGTTCTCTTTCATCAGAATAGGAATGATGCGCTGATCTTTCTCGGCATATGATTCGATAATTTTCGGCGTGCTGTCTTTAGAACCATCATCCACTACAATGATTTCAATATCTTCTAGCGTTTGAGCCAGAACATTGTCCAAACATTCGCCAATGTACTTTTCGATGTTATAGGATGTGACAATGATAGATAATTTTGCAGTCATTTCAAAAAACCTTTTTATTAACTAAATACTCACACACTTTAGAATGAATATATTTATCCGTGTGGAAAATTTTTTGCAGATCGCTGTAGCTACTCTGCAGGAAAACGTCTCTCACTTTGGAGATTAGTGCTGATTTGAAGTCAATGACTATATTTTCTTTTGCCCAATCAACCAGATTAACGCTAAACACGAAGAAACTCGTTGTATATACACCATAGCGCTCATCTGACTTAATATAGTCATATAATTCGGCAATAGCATCTACGCACTGCATACGTAACTGACTTTTATTATTAGTCACATTGCTGCCTTCTGGGCAAAGCATATAATTACATATTGCGTCGTTCAGAATGACAATCTTTTCTGCATTCATCAAAATTTTCCAGTGAGGTAAAATATCTTCATGCAGACGCAAACTGCCAAATTTTATGTCATTATCCTTTAAAAATTGTGTTCTACAGACTTTATTCCAAGGGTAATTTGTTAGCGTCAGAAAATTGGGTAACATTTGCAGAGAAAGGATATCACCATATTTTACACGCACTTCCTCAAACAACTTCTCATCGCCTTCCCACATGCCAATGCTTTCTTTGGCTTTGCCATAAACGATATTGTACTGAGTTACAGCAACGTCCAGTTTTTCTTTTTCAAGCTTGGCGATGGCATTATCAGCCACATTAGGCAACATAAAGTCATCGCTGTCGAAGAAGATCGTATACTCACCGCTCGCTGATGCCAGGCCTACATCTCGGGCAACACCCGGCCCCTGATTTTTCTCTTGCCTAATGAGCTTGATATTTTCTCTCTGGGCAAGATAATCCTCGATCACCAAGATAGTATTGTCACTTGAGCAATCATCGACAAGGATGATTTCATATGTACTCTTAATCGCACGTAAAATAGAATCCAGGGTTGCAACAATGAAATTCTGAGCATTGTATACCGGGATTATTATCGAGACCTTAACGCTTTCGTTTGCTGCGGAAGCATTACTATTAACGTCGATCATAGCATCCTTATTCATTCATTGAATCCACTTAAAAATTTCAGCCATATATTTGATAGTTGCTAAAATCATGCTATTTTTTTAGCGAATACATTTGCCATTTTGATTGAGGGCAAATCAACATACTTTTCAAAGTAGTAAGAAAGCAGTAGGCATACTGATACGGTTACTAACAACAGCATAATGAATGTAGACATGTGAATCTCACCATAATAACTCTTCGCTATTGCTGCGACAATATTAAGTATACAGACGTGTACGACATATAACGGGAAAGAGATGCGTCCCAAAAACTGCGCCAGCTTATTTTCGAGCAACTTTTCGCTCAAACTGCTGCCTAAAATAGACATGAAAATCAGCATACTTCCCGTCAACATAAGCATTTGATAAGTATCACGATATGAACCAACGGATATATATTCGATGTATTTATAGACCCCCCCGTATAAATACACACCATCCCGTTCATACGGCGAAGTTGCCAACACAATGCCGATCAAAAACATAAGCGCACGCAGCACTCCATGGATTTTAAATTTATTGCCAATGTATAAATCGTTTAGAATCATTCCAAAGACGAAGAGACAATAAAAGGAGCCCCATGCATAAAGGAAAGAGAAAACCAATGCATAAAATATTAGTCGCCTACGATGCATGCCGAAAAAAGCAAGCAGACCGAAAACAATAAAAGATCCATAAAATTCGAAAGATATAGTCCACAGTGCATAATTATGCAGCGGTACATGTTGGAAAGGCGCGAAATACACCGCTTCAAGAACCGCTGGAATAAAACCGAGTTCAATCACATGACCAGTTGTATACTTCAATACATAATATAGCAATGCACTCATCAGCATAGAGGCTAAAATAGGAAGAACCAGTCTCGGGTATCTCTTTACAACGCCATTGAATATGGCACTACTCTCGTGGGTTTTATTGAACTTAATTGAAAGAACAAAACCGCTTAGAATGAAGAAGATGCAAACAGGCGCAATTCCACTGTAAACTATATTTAACGGTGTCCATGCAATTAACCGCCGTAGCATCCCTCCGATATCGCTAAACGATGTATATCTAATATCTGGCTTATAGATGCTGACACAGTGATCAATAATAACAATAAAACAGCATATACCCCGTAAACCTTCAAGGTAGGTTATTTTTTTCATAAAAACCTTTGTATAAGCCTTTCTCTCTATCTAATAGTGTCGTTGAGAGTCAGCATATATATGCTGTCCTGGTAATTTCGCAATATTGAAGACAGAGGGAATGACGCCAAATGAATTAGCAACAATGAATGCAGGAACAGCTAGCGGAAATAATTAATTAAAGCCAAGAAAACCACCATGCCAATGACATGGTGGTTTAAAATATCAAACAATTACAGTATGTTAGTCTAACCACTCGGTGTGGAATACACCTTCTTTATCCGTACGCTTGTAAGTATGAGCGCCGAAGTAATCGCGCTGCGCCTGGATCAGATTAGCCGGCAGCACCGCAGAACGGTAGCTGTCGTAGTAGGCGATCGCGGCGGAGAAGGTTGGCGTAGGGATACCGTTCTGCACGGCATAAGCCACCACGTCACGCAGCGCCTGCTGGTATTCGTCGGCGATTTGCTTGAAGTATGGCGCCAGCAACAGGTTGGCGATATCGGCGTCCGCCGCATAAGCGTCGGTGATCTTCTGCAGGAATTGAGCGCGGATGATGCAGCCAGCGCGGAAGATTTTGGCGATTTCGCCGTAGTGCAGATCCCAGTTGTTTTCTTTAGAAGCGGCTTTCAGCTGAGAGAAGCCCTGCGCGTAGGACACGATTTTGCCCAGATACAGCGCGCGACGCACTTTCTCGATGAATTCAGCTTTGTCGCCGGTGAACGGTGCCACTTTCGGACCGGTCAGCACTTTAGAGGCGGCAACGCGCTGATCTTTCAGCGAGGACAGGTAGCGTGCGAACACCGATTCGGTGATCAGAGACAGTGGTTCCCCCAGATCCAGCGAGCTCTGGCTGGTCCACTTGCCGGTGCCTTTGTTGGCGGCTTCGTCCAGGATCACATCGACCAGGTATTTACCCTCTTCGTCTTTCTTGGTGAAGATGTCTTTGGTGATGTCGATCAGATAGCTGTTCAGCTCACCCTTGTTCCACTCGGCGAAGGTTTCGGCCAACTGCTCGTTGCTCAGGTTCAGCGCCTGCTTCAGCAAAGAATAGGCTTCGGCAATCAGCTGCATGTCGCCGTATTCGATGCCGTTGTGCACCATTTTCACGTAGTGGCCGGCACCGTCTGCGCCGATGTAGGTCACGCAAGGCTCGCCTTCCGCAACCGCAGCGATTTTCTCCAGGATTGGCGCCACCAGCTCGTAAGCTTCTTTCTGGCCGCCAGGCATGATGGAAGGCCCTTTCAGCGCGCCCTCTTCACCGCCGGAAACGCCGGTGCCGATGAAGTTGAAGCCCTGGTCGGACAGTTCGCGGTTACGACGGATGGTGTCCTGATAGTAGGTGTTGCCGCCGTCAATCAGGATATCGCCCTTGTCCAGGTGCGGAGTCAGCGAGGCAATGGTTTTATCCGTTGCTTCGCCCGCTTTCACCATCAGCAGGATGCGGCGCGGTTTTTCCAGCGATTCGACAAACTCTTCAACGGTGTAATACGGCGCCAGATTCTTGCCCGGGTTCTCAGCGATCACTTCGTCAGTTTTGTCGCCAGAACGGTTGAAAATGGAAACGGTGTAACCACGGCTCTCGATGTTCAGCGCGAGGTTGCGGCCCATTACCGCCATGCCGACAACGCCGATTTGTTGCTTGGACATTTAGGAACTCCTGTCTGAGGATGACCCTGCTGGCAACGTCGGCCAGCAGGTTTTGTGATGTGGCACACATGTTAACTCAGGATTGAGCCGGGTGGGTAGTGATTGGTGCGATAGGCTTTGCAACAGATTGCGAACCATCAAAAATTGCACAATCGCGACAATAACAGCGATTTAGGTTACTGCCATGGCTCTTGCTTACAAATTTGGGTTTTCCACTGCCCTTTCAGCGAAAAACCCAACGTTCACAAGACGCTCAATAACTTCCGGCTGCGATCGCACGCTGATAGAGCTTTAGCGTGTCATCAATAACCAATGATGAGGCGAACTTGCTCTCGATACGCTCACGGCTGCGCACCCCCATCTCGACACGCTTGCTTGGGCTGGTAAGCAGCTGTTCCAACTTCTCTGCCAGAACCTCGATATTGCGCATTTCCACCAGGCTACCGGTGTACTCATCAATAATCAGACTTTGGCAGCCGCCCACGTCATAAGCGATACAAGCACGCCCAACCGAAGACGCTTCCAGCAAAATACGTGGAATGCCTTCTGAATACGTAGAAGGCAGAGCGACAACGTTAGAGGCTTCAATCAGGCTGTAAACATCGCTGCAACGACCCAACCAGTTGATGAGCCCTTGCTGATGCCATTCTTCTATTTGCGACAGCGGAATAGCATCCGGATCGTCAACAATGGAAATTCCCGCCACATTCAACACAAAATCCACGCCTTTCTGCGCCAAGCGCTTTTTCACCTCAACCAGATCGCCCAATCCTTTGCTCCAGAGCAAACGGCTGGCGAACAGGACGACCGGCTTTTCGCGGTTGATTTCTAGCGAGTAGTGATAAATATCGGGGTTAATACCAGCACCATCGATCACAACCGTTTGGCTTTTTTTCGCTTCAGTCAGCGCCAGAAGCCGATCGCGGTCGTGTTCATGCTCAAAGGCCAGCAAGCATTTTTTGTTCTTAAAGATATGATTGTACGAATGTAACGTCAGATAACGAATGACGTTCATTGACAATTTATCCTCCATAAAGACACGTCCAAGCCCGACAAAGCCTAGAATAATCGGCTTGTTGTAAAAACGCGCAAAGAACCCACCCATCAAGCAAGGTTTGATAGTGATGCAATGCAGTACGTCAGGGTCAATTTTTTTCAGCAATGACCATACCTTGGCCAATGAACCAAAGAAATTGAACGGGTTGATGGACAGCTCAGATACCGACGAATCGTGGCAGATGAAACCTTTATCTGCCAACTTTTGCTGAATGTCGTCTCCCACAAAGTGGCTGACAACGTGGATTTCATAGCCAGCAGCCTGAGCCGCCAGCGCTCTTTCAACCCAATGCAGTTCAAAGTACCAATCTGAGTTGATAAAATAACAAATCTTTTTCATTTAACTCTTACCGGCTAATGTTGTTTACCATTTTTACGTGATATACCGTCAACAATACCGCGCACTACGTATTTAATATATTCGCCTTTTTTTCCTTGAGAGGTAAAAGAAAGTAAATATTTTGCAATACGTAACACGATAGCTCCGAGTGAGTAAGGTCTTTCATGTTTGTTGAAAAGCGTCCTTGAAAGGAGCAGGTTTCTGACCAGATAGTAGGCTTTCCAGGACGGGTTTATCCCCCCCTGGTTAGCAGGCACATCGTGCAGAAATACCAACTCTGGTGAGTACCGGAACCGATACCCTTGTTGACTCAACCTGTAAGAGAAGTAAAGATCATCATAATAAATAAAAAGTTCTGGCCAGATGTACTCAATGTTAGCAGCTAAAACGTCTTTGCGTATTATTGCACCAACAAATGAGAAAGTCACGACATCCGCGGGCGTAAGCTCTGCGGGGATGTAACGTACGGGTCTGGAAATATAACCCAAAGTCTGTACCAACGACGTTGGCATCTTGCTGAAAGGTACGTTCATTTTGCATAACGTCCCTTGCTTATCCAAGACTCGGCAACAGTAGGCAGCATAGTCAAACCGTTGCGCCAATTCAGCGAAACGTGTCAATAATGCGTGATCGGGATAAGCGTCATCATCGAACATAAACACCCAGTCAGTGTCTATCTTGCTCGCAATATATTCAGCTCCGAGCCTGAACCCGCCTGCGCCGCCGTCATTTTGCGCGGCGCGTATGACGTGCAAACGGCTATCTTCGATACCGTGCAGCCACGACTGCGTTTCGTCGGTCGAAGCGTTATCGACAATGACAATGTCATCAAACGGCAACGCAGAAGTTGCCGCCCAACATTGTTTTAATTTTTCCAGGCGATTGAATGTAACAATTAACGCCGAACATCTCATCTGATGCTGACCGTGAATACTGGCATAGCGTTTTCTTGCTCCAGACTGGCCAGATAGGTTTCAGCGGTTTTCAACGCTTCGGCAATGGTCACGTCCATGTCCAGATAGCGATACGTACCCAGGCGACCAATGAAGGTAATGTCATGTTCTTTTTCGGCCAAATCGACGTATTTTTCCAGCAATGCCATTTCACCGACCTGACGAATCGGATAATAAGGGATATCGTTTTCTTCACAAGCGCGGCTGTACTCTTTATAGCAAACCGACCCTTCGTGCTGTTCCCAAGGGGAGAAGTACTTATGCTCGGTGATGCGAGTATAAGGTACCGACTGTTCACAATAGTTCATCACAGCACAGCCTTGATAATCCCCTTCCACGGTAAATTTCTCAAAGTCCAGCGTACGGTAGCCGAGGCGCCCAAACTGGAAATCATAGAACGCATCCAGCGGGCCGCTGTAAAACACATGATCGTAGCCCTCGCGGTCCTGCATTTGGAACTGGGTATTCAGCTCCACCAAGATGTTCGGGTGATCCAAAATACCTTCAACCATCTTGGTATAACCGTCTTTCGGCATCCCCTGGAATTTATGATTGAAATAGTTATCATCATAATTAAAGCGAATTGGCAGACGTTTGAGGATCGAGGCCGGTAACTGCGCCGGAGACATGCCCCACTGCTTGATGGTGTAGCCTTTGAAGAAGGCTTCATACAGTTCTTTGCCGACAAAGCGCAGCGCCTGCTCTTCAAACGACTGCGGGTCGGTAATGCTGGAATCGCCTTTCTCGGCGATCAAGGCTTTCGCTTCCGTTGGTGAACAGGTTTTTTTGAAGAACTGATTGATGGTGTGCAAATTGATCGGCAGCGAGAAAACCTGGCCGTTGACCGTCGCTTTTACGCGGTTAACATAAGGCATCATTGTGGCGTACTGATTCACAAAGTTCCAGACTTGCTCGTTGTCAGTATGGAAAATATGCGGGCCATAGGTATGTACCATTACATCCGTCTTTTCATCCCGAGCGTCGTAGCAGTTGCCAGCGATATGGGTACGACGATCGATAATATGAATTTGATGGCCTTGCTCAGCCAACTTTCTCCCGATTACCGCACCGGAAAAGCCTGCTCCAACGATTAAAATTTTCTTACTGTTCATCATCTTATGATCCGCGAATTAGCTGCCTAAATTTGTAGTAGTATTTGGTCATTGCATTACGCCGCATTGTCCCTTTCGGCGCTACACTATTAAGAATAAACATTATGGAGCGTTTTAATATCGGTGCCCCACTATTCTTACGTGTGGGTGAAAAATCCTTCCTCTCGCCTTGCAAGCGGGCATAAAGCTCCGGAGCCCAGGGCGTATTCAGTATATTCTTGTAATAATTATCAAAAAAATCAACGTAACGCGTATTCCACGGTTTATTCTCACCAGCGAAGTGAATCATCTTCGGATTACGACGCGCCTCAAGGAAACGCATGTAGGTCGAAAATGGCAAGTTGGGGAAAAATGTCTCTGTATTACCGTTACCATGATAGACATTCCATTCCAACGGCAAATAATGTACGCGACCATGGAAGACTTTATTCATAATATCCTGATCGAGGAACCAGTATCGCTTGCTCTGCATGGCCTCCATCAGACTGGAAAAGGTATTTTCTTGATTCATCTGAACGATGTTAAATACTAATATTCCCGCTTGGAAATATTCATCTGGATTGGTTAAATCCAATGAAGAAGAAAGGTACTCCTTCGCCGGCATCACCCCATCACTGGATTGTGACATGGCACCAAGCAAAACGAATCCTTCCATTACGATATCTTTTACCGCCGCAACCAAATTATCGGCCAACGGAATATCGAGTAACTCTGCCAAATCATTCTCGACTACTGTATCCGAGTCAATAAAGATCACTTTTTCATACTCAACAAACAACCGAGGAATAAACAAACGCGCATAGGTTGCAGCGCTAAAATGCGCACGCGTAAACGCATTCTTTATCTCTGAAAAAGCGTTAACATCAAAGAAGCGAAGATGGATATTGTCATGCTCAGCAAGCAGAGAAAAGAAACGCTGCTTATTCGCCAGAGAGACTCCGTTCTCAAGCACCACCAAATCATAATTCAAAAGAGGATTAGCATGCTTAATGATAGAGTTGATTAATGCAGCCCCGCTAATTGCATAATTATCATCGAAGCAAATGACAACTGGTACATTATTATCAGAGAATGCAGGTTCCAGGGTCGCCGAGAAGGTCTCATTCTTAATGAAAGTTCTCTGCAATTCTTTAATATTTAAGGTCTCAACCTCTCGCTTGTGGCCAACATAAATATTAAGTAACCGCTCTGCTATGTGGCCGACAACTCGCTTTTCCTGATCGTTGTAATTTTTAAATCTCAGCCTTTCTTCCAATTTATCCAAAATAGAAAAGAGCCAAATTGAATAGTCCTCAAAGATATCCTTTCTCATCACGAACATATTCGTATAATAACCATCTGATGCTTGGTTAAATTTTTCTGCAGCGGTGATATATTCGGGGTAAAGCTCCTCCAACACGGTCAATGCAGCATCATAGTCTTCGATATGCAGATGGTTAGAGATTTTATAATGCTGATAATTATTCTTGCTACCTGCAGCACCGACATCCCATTTCTTAGGCAAAACAATATCGACGCCTTCGAGACACAGAGGAATCGCTTCGTCATTCAAACCAAATTTATCTTGGTATTCTTTACTTATCTTCTCAGCCCCCACCACACCCCATCGATCTTCAGGAACACGCTGATCTTCAGAAAAGTTTAGATGACGGCGGTAGTGCATAAACCCAACATAGTCGGCTGGCTCTGCATTTTTCCACACCCAGTAATGCGCAGTCAGCTCACAATAAAATGGGTTTTTGAACGATATATTATCACCCGTATTATCACCAAGGCATCCAATCTCGGTAAGGCTATTAGCCTTACCGACGTGGATTGGCTGTATCCACTTTGAGTCGAGAAAAGCACTAGGCTTGTGATGACATGTATATATTTTAATATTCTGCATTTGCACTACCTGGCAATCACGATTATGAATTTCAACTCATTGCTTCTTTATATTGCGCTATAACAGAATGAGCCTCACCCATAACTTTCATCTTATGGTTTTCTATCCAAATAACTCTATCGCAAATTTTTTCGATATCACGAAGATTGTGGCTAACAAAAAGAATTGTCACCCCTTTCTTCTTGAACTCATTGATTGTTTCAAGGCATTTTCGTTGGAATGAAATGTCCCCGACTGCCAAGACCTCATCGATAATCAGAATATCTGGATCAACCTGCGTAATGACCGAGAACCCCAGCTTCGCCAACATACCGCTGGAGTAAACTCGAATTGGCTCATCGATAAATTCACCCAGCTCGGAAAACTCGATAATTTTATCCAGACGCTGCTTCAATTCCTTACGACGAAGGCCTAACAACGTCGCATTCAGTCGAATATTCTCGCGGCCAGTCAGTTCGGGGTGAAAGCCGCCGCCTAACTCCAGCATCGAAGCCACCCGACCAACGACATGAACCGAACCGGATGACGGTTTCATCACACCGGCGACCAAACCAAGCGACGTACTCTTCCCTGCACCGTTTCGGCCTATAAGCGCAACCGATTCGCCTTTTTTCACCTGGAAACTAATATCCTCTATCGCCAGATAACTGCGGCCGCTCAGTAAACTCAACGCTCTACGAGGGTTAAAAATCAGCTCTTTAATGCCAGATCCAATATGATGATATAATGGATAGCGCTTAGTGACGTTTTTAAATTCTATAGCTACGCTCATTATAATATCTCTGCAAATCTGTACTTCAACTTATTGAAAATGCTGACGCCGATGATAATGAACAGTAACGCATATCCGTAGAGCATGCCTATCTGATGATAATCAATTACACCATTCATAAAAAGATCACGCCAGCTCAGTATCATGTTAGCCAGTGGGTTAAAATCAATCAGGAATCGATATTGTTCTGGAATCATATCACCGGAGTATAAAATCGGCGTGCAGTAGAACATCAGCATGATGCCCAGCGTGATGAAGCGTTCCAGATCGCGGAAGAAAAGATTCAGCGTTGATAGCATCATCGCGATCCCGAAGGTCATCATCATTTGTGCGATGCCGATAAGCGGAACTCCCCAAAGCCAATCGATTGATGGACGCATGTCATAAACATAGAGAAAGAAGATAATGACCGGAATCGTGCACAGGAAATGCAGGCACTCCATTAGGACATTACTAAAAGGAATAACCGAACGCGGAAATACGGTTTTTTTGATGATCTGTGCGTTTGCAATAAACGAATATAAGGAGTTAGTCGTTGAACTGGCAAACCACTGCCAGGGGAACAGGCCTGTAATAATAAAAATGGTATAGTTTGGTATTTGAACCCGCATGACCAATTTAAAAATAAAATAATAGATCATAGCAAAGAGTAATGGATTAGCAATTGACCATAAATAGCCAAAGAAGCTGCTTTTATATCTTACTTTTAATTCTTTCTCTGTGATGACCGAAGCCAAATCCCAAAGATAACCTAAGCTATACTTCATATAAAAACTCGATTTAAGATTGAAATTCCCTGACAGATGAAACATGGCCGTACGTCTTCAGGTCCAGCGTAACCTGGGTGGCAGAATGGGTAGAATGCGTTTCTCAACTAATCGCAGCCACGCTACCGCCCCTGGCATTGCGGCAACCAGAGCACACTTAAAACAACCTGTTGATTTTACTTCATAACCGGGAAAACTTCCTGCACCCAGTTCGCTACACACCAAGATGAGCGCGTGTAGCCTGCCCTCAAGCTACATCCAGCCGCTCCATTTTACTTTAGGAATCGGCTGGATTCGTCAGGTACCGCAGGTGTTTAAGCCGGCAGCATCCCCTTTAACCACTCAGAAAATGCTTCACCCTGCGTTGGATGACGAAGACCATACTCAACAAAGGCCTTCATGTAACCTAATTTATCGCCACAGTCATGCGAACGTCCAACCATGGCGAAAGCCTCAACCGGTTTTTGCTCCATCAACATGGCGATGGCATCGGTAAGCTGGATCTCACCGCCAGCACCATAAGGCGTTTTTTCCAGCAGCGGCCAGATATCAGCTGCCAAAACATAGCGACCAACGACGGCCAAATTTGAAGGCGCCTCTTCTTGAGAAGGTTTTTCGACGATCGCATGCATCGGCACACTTTGGCCTGGCGCCACAGCCACGCCGCGACAATCGACCACACCGTATTTGGACACATCTTTTTCTGGCACAGGTTCTACCATGATCTGGCTGCGACCGTGCGCTTCGAATTGGGCAATCATACTGGCGAGGTTATCTTTCGTCAGATCGGAGGCAATATCGTCCATCAGCACGTCCGGCAGCAATACGGCAAACGGCGCATCACCGATCAGAGGTCTGGCACAGAGTACCGCATGGCCCAATCCTTTAGATTGCCCCTGCCTTACATGCATCAGGGTCACGCCTTTCGGACAGATAGACTGAACTTCTTCCAGCAGTTGGCGCTTAACGCGTGACTCCAGCATGCTTTCCAATTCAAACGAGGTGTCAAAGTGGTTTTCAATCGCATTTTTTGACGAGTGCGTGACCAGAATAATCTCTTTAATACCGGCAGCAACGCATTCATTTACGATGTATTGGATAAGAGGTTTGTCTACAACCGGCAGCATTTCCTTAGGAATTGCCTTTGTGGCCGGTAACATGCGGGTACCAAGACCGGCAACGGGGATGACAGCTTTCAGCATATCTGTGGGGGCTCCCAACGACTTCAGTTTCATTAATGCAACATGTCAAAATTATCGCGATAACACTCAACGTTATCACCGCCCCCTGCTATGCAACCAAGGGGCCTCTATTTTCTTCGGGCTGAATTATACACCCATGTGGGAAGTTAATACATTAACGCCACATAGACAAAACGTCATTTGTCTATGCAGTAACCGCCAGTCACCAAGAAAAATTTCAATGCATTGAATAAAAATAAAAAAAAGCAAAATCCCGTACACTTTCTCACTAACCCTAAGAGTCTTCTGGCTCTTGGCACTTTTTGCGCCTGCAGGGTTGGAGGGGGCCACGAAAGGAAAATATAATTAGCACACTAACAAAAACATCAAGTTATTGAGAATGATTGCTAATTACTAAAGCTGCGTTTCCCTCACTCGCCACAGATAACAACGAAAAAGCCCACAGCTTGATGTGGGCTTTTCATTGCTTAACTTTATATCAGTATTCTTACTTATACCCTTGCGGATTTTTTTTCTGCCAGTTCCAAGTGTCGCGCATCATATCATCGATATTCCGACGAACTTTCCATCCCAGCTCTCGATATGCCAGATCCGCGTTCGCCCAGAAAGCAGGCAGATCGCCGTCGCGGCGAGGCAATATTTGGTAAGGGATCGTTACGCCGGACGCTTTTTCAAATGCCTGAACCATCGCCAGAACCGAATGCCCTACACCAGCCCCCAGGTTATAAGCCTTGAAGCCATTGATCTTCGCCAGATGATCCATCGCTTTGAGATGGCCTTCGGCCAAATCCATGACGTGAATGTAATCACGCTCTCCCGTGCCGTCTTGCGTAGGATAGTCACCGCCGAAAATACCCAACTTCTCCAGCTTGCCGATAGCCACCTGCGAGATGTAAGGCAAGAGGTTATTGGGAATACCGTTAGGATCTTCACCGATCAAACCCGATTCATGGGCACCTACCGGGTTAAAGTAACGCAAGGCAATGATCGAAAATTGCGGCTCTGCCTTAGCGAAATCTTGCAGGATCTGCTCCACCATCAGCTTAGACGTGCCATAAGGGCTGGTCGTGCCGCCGATCGGTGTTGTCTCAACATATGGCACCGGCGAATTGGCCCCATAGACAGTAGCGGAAGAACTGAAGATGAAATCATGTACGCCGGCACGGCGCATAGCATCCAACAGTACCAGCGTGCCGGTGACGTTATTCTGATAATACTCAAGCGGTTTGCGAGTCGACTCCCCAACTGCCTTGAGGCCGGCAAAATGGATCACGGCCGAGATGTCGTGCGCCTCGAAGATACGCTGCAGATACTCAGCATCCAGGATATCGCCCTGATAGAACACGGTGGCTTTCCCCGTCAATTTTTCCACACGACGTAACGACTCAGCAGAAGAGTTCGACAGGTTGTCCAACACCACCACGTCTTCGCCACGTTCCAACAGAGATAAAACGGTGTGGGATCCGATGTAACCGGCACCACCGGTGACTAGGGTTGTCATGCAAGCTCCTTTGATTACGCTAAAGTACGGCCTTAAGGTTAGATAGACGCTCATTCTAACGGGATACGTGGTGATAAACATCAGAATACATCTGGTTGAATCATACCATTGAGGCTACCTGCAGCGGACAGATACAGACCTGGCCTGGATATCGTAATGATTTTATGCGACTTACGCCCCGAACGGGGCGTCACGAGAAAGGCAGGATACGAGGGGAGCAAAACAGAAAAGAGGGTCTCATTGCGAGGAAAGAAACTAAGGCGCACCTCATCGTAGGTAGAATGACACAAAACAATCTATGCAAGCGGTGGCTGTCATCAAAGAGACAGCCCTGTTCTCACAAGTATTTGTCAATACGCGGATTTGTGTATAAAGCCTTTAAATACTGTAAGGAAAATTATTTTTAGATCGAGCCAAATACTCCAGTCACGAATATACTCAAGATCATATTCGACTCGCTTTTGCATCTTATCCAAGGTGTCTGTTTCTCCCCGCCACCCATTAATTTGAGCCCAACCTGTAATTCCTGGTTTGACTTTGTGTCGGAGCATATAACCTTCGATAAGATTTCTATATTGTTCATTGTGTGCCACAGCATGCGGCCTAGGCCCAACGATAGACATCCCGCCAATAAGAACATTGAAAAACTGCGGCAACTCATCCAAAGAGGTTCGTCGCAAAAACGCCCCGACCTTGGTCACCCTGGCATCACCTTTTTTTGCCTGGATGACTACATCATTATTTTCCATAACAGTCATAGATCTGAATTTCCAAACCATGATGGGCTTGCCATCCATACCGTAACGTGTTTGACGAAATATAACTGGCCCTTGAGATGTAAATTTCACAGCGAACGCGATCAAAGCAAGTACCGGCGAAATAAATATCAATATCAGCATTGACAAAATAATATCTTCAGCTCTTTTAAAAACTTTATTTATGCCATTCAATGGGGTATCGAACAAAGGAACGACGGGAACTCCATTTACTTCTTCAGTTCTTGACTGCAAGATATTAAACGTAAATACATCAGGGATAAACATGACAGAACAGGTTGTGTCGGTTAACTGCCCCAGTATCTTCTTAAACTTATGCTCTTCGCTCATTTTCATCGCGATATACACATAATCAAGTCGTCCTTGGCGTGCATCCTCGACTAACTTATCCAAGTCACCACAGTACTTTATTTCATTATCATTGTGACTTTGTACATCGTCGTATATACCTTCAACGATAAATCCTAACCAAGGTTCTTCTTTAAAATTTTTCAGCAGCCTTACACCGATAGGCATCGAACCCGCAACGGCTACCTTTCGGTTGTTGTATCCCAGATTTCTAATTGTCCCCACCAAAAAACGGATTGCAGAACGACAGAACGTGAACCCGAGACATACTGATAGATACCAGTATAAAAATACTTCAAATGTAAAACTGGAACTCGGCATGAATGAAGTTATACCGGCAGTAACGATTATGCTTAGCGTCCAATTTTTAAGTATAAGTCGAAGCTCTGATGAGAATTTCCCGCCACGCCAAGAGCGATAAAAATCAGTTATACCACCAATCATTTGAAATGCGACTAAAGCTATGAGAGCAACCAAAATGATTTCATAGTTAAAGTTAAAACCATTTATTTTACTTGCAACAAACGCGCCAAAGAAAATAATAGAGATATCAGAAAAACGCTGAACCATAGATATTAGAGATGCATTTGCTTTGGAATGCGCCCGCTGATGTTGTATTTTCATAATAAAAGCACTCTTATAAATGAGTGCGCAATTACTTCTAAAAAAATAAATGCGCACCCTTTAAATTATAAATTCAACAGATTCAGAATTTCCTTAACCTTTTCTTCCATCAATTTTTTATTATTTCTAGACTCTACATTAAGCCGAACTACAGGCTCCGTATTTGATGAGCGAAGATTGAAACGCCATTCAGGGAACTCAACGCTTATGCCATCGGTATAATCGACCGAGCTTGCTTTCGAAACATAGTGGTTTTTAATACCTTCAATCGAACCTTCTGGGTTCGACAACTTGATATTAATCTCACCGGAAGACGGGTGGGCGACAATGCGCCCCTGCACCAGTTGCCCCAGAGTTTGCCCTTTCACACAGACCAATTCAGCGACCAACAGCCACGGTATCATGCCACTGTCACAATAAGCAAAATCACGAAAATAGTGATGGGCGCTCATTTCTCCGCCATAAATAGCGTCTTCCGCACGCATGCGCTCCTTAATGAAAGCATGGCCGGTTTTCGACATCACGGGTACGCCCCCCGCCTCGGTGACCACATCGATGGTGTTCCAGCTCAGACGCGGATCGTGGATGATCTTCGCACCCGGTTGTTTCTGCAGGAAGGCCTCCGCCAGCAAGCCGACAATGTAATAGCCCTCAATGAAATCACCTTTTTCATCGAACAGGAAACAGCGATCAAAATCACCGTCGAACGCAATGCCCATATCAGCACCATGCTCACGCACCGCTTCGGCGGTATCTGCACGACACTCCGGCAATAGCGGGTTTGGAATACCGTTGGGGAAAGTGCCATCCGGCTGGTGATGCACTTTGATAAACTCAAGCGGTACGCCCTGCGCCTTCAGTTGCGCTTCCATAGCATCGACCACATGTCCCGCAGCGCCATTCCCCGAATTGATCACCAACTTCAACGGCTTGAAATTTTTTACGTCGACATAGGAAAGAATGTGCTCTACATAAGCACTCAACACGTCCTGGCGGACATAGTTACCACGTGTTGCCGTCGGCGCTTGAAATTGGTTTTTCTCTGCAAGCTCTTGAATCGCTCTCAAGCCCGTATCGCCGCTAATTGGGCGAGAGCCTTCGCGCACCAATTTCATTCCATTATAATCGATAGGGTTATGGCTGGCGGTCACTTCCACGCCACCATCCGTTTTCAAATAGGTCGTGGCAAAATAGATTTCTTCGGTCCCGGTTAAGCCGATGTCGATAACGTCGGAGCCCGCATCCTGTAAGCCTTTCGCCAGCGCCAGCTTCAGGCTTTCACTGGTCAAGCGTACATCGCTGCCCAATACGATAGACTTGGGCTTCAAAAACTCGCCGTAGGCGCGCCCAATACGATACGCGATGTCCTCATTCAGCTCTTCGCCCAGCTTTCCGCGAATGTCATAGGCTTTAAAACACGTCAACTTTTTCATCAAAGATTCCTTAATTAGGCTCTGCCATATCGATCGTGTAACCGTTCGATATCATCCTCTTCCAGATAGCGTCCCGATCTGACCTCAATCATTTCCAGATTGATTTTCCCTGGATTTTCCAGTGTGTGCACGCTGCCAGCAGGAATAAAAGTTGACTGATTTTCGGACAGAAAGAACTCTTTATCATCGACATTCACTTTCGCCGTTCCGCTAACCACCACCCAATGCTCCGCACGATGCAAATGGCGTTGTAGCGAAAGCCCCTCGCCAGGGCGCACGATGATTTTTTTTACCTGGAAGTGAACGCCACTGTCGATGTCGCAAATTTTCCCCCACGGACGGTACGAGGAAGAATGTTGCCGGAAATGATGAAGATTGCGCTTTTTCAGTTCCTCGACGATTTTCTTCACCTCTTGAACCTTATCTTTGGTGGCAATAAGCACGGCATCGCTGGTCGTAACAACAACCATGTCATGCAACCCTATCGTAGCCACCAGAGCAGAGTCAGAAGATATGTAATTATTATTTGAATCAATGGAGATAACCTCCCCGACATTCACATTTCCCGAATGGTCCTTTGCAGACACATCCCACAATGACGACCACGATCCGACATCACTCCATCCTGCATCGATCGGGATCACAACGGCATCCTGGGTTTTTTCCATCACGGCATAATCAATGGAGTCACTCGGGCAGCATTGGAAAGTTTCTTGCTCCACGCGAATGAAATTCATATCGCGTTGGCTCTCCATGACTGATTTTTTAGTCGTTTGGTAAATCTCCGGGCTAAATTTTTCCAGCTCGCTGAGAAATTTCTCCGTCTTGAACATAAACATGCCGCTGTTCCAGCTATAATCGCCGGAAGCGACATATGCTTTTGCTTTTTCCAGACAAGGCTTCTCAACAAAGGCTTCAACTTTGAAGCACTCCTTGGAGAGGCTGTCGCCACGTCTAATATACCCATAACCCGTCTCTGGATGCTGAGGGATAATACCAAACGTCACCAGCCGATCTTGTGTGGCAAACTGAGTAGCCGTGTTGATTGCCTCATGAAAATTGCTCACTTTCGTGATCAAATGATCGGCAGCCAATACCAGAAGTATACCGTCAAAGGCTTCTTCTGCCGCCAGATGGGCCGCCAAAGCCACAGCTGGTGCAGTATTCCGCCCCATAGGTTCCAAAATTATATTTGTCCCCAGTTGGCCGATCTCACGCAACTGTTCTGCGACCAAAAAACGGTGCTCTTCGTTACATATCACTAAAGGTGCCGCAATCTCTAGATTGGCAGCGTTCTCCAAGCGCACTAACGTCTGCTGCAACAGGCTTAAACCACTATCGTCAATCGACAGGAATTGTTTAGGAAAAGATTCTCTAGACAAAGGCCATAAGCGGCTACCCGTTCCTCCGGCCATAATTACCGGGACTATCTTGGACATAATTTAACCCTTCGCTAATCTATTATTTCAATATGAGCTTTAAAAACTATAATTCTTGATAAGAAATAGGAAGCCAGTGCATTCGAAAATAATCTTTGAAGTTATTAATGTGATAATTCTCAAAAGTCTGCAAATGACTGGTAAAAAATTTTCAAATCGATAATAAGAATAACCTTAGGGCATAATATTAATATCAGAAACGTGATTTACTATTATACAACATGGCTCCAGCACTCCAAGTGAGGCCCAGGCACTGACAGCATCAAATCGAAAAACAAAACCCGTAAAAATCAATAAATTAAAAACACAACGCTACCGCCCTTGGCTTCCAGTTACCAATCACTGATGTACGCGTCCACTTGTTGCCATTAATGGTCACTACTACGATGTTTGTCACCAGGTAAACATCGCATACCAAGCGGCGATAAAGCGTGTTAACACATCACCACATCTGACGTCATAAGGCTTATATAAGGCAGGGAAGCTATTTTTTCTCACCTCGCCAATCAAGCGATAACATAACGTATAAACACAAAAAAGAGCAGCTTTGAGCTGCTCTTTCAGATTTATACTTAGGGTGGTCAGAACTGTTCGCCGAATTATTGTTCAGCGCCCTGCAGAAAAATACTGCGCCACACGCAGCACATCCTTCTCGTCCAGCGTGCCGGAGTCGCTCAGCAAGGTAATCCAGGACTTAATGTAGGTGTACTTGGCAGAAGCCAGATCGCGCTGGGCGCTATAGAGCTGCTGTTCGGCGTTGAGCACATCGACGTTAACGCGCTGCCCCGCCAATACGCTCTGCCGGGTCGCCGTCACCTGCGTGGTCGCCGACTTCACCGCCAGCTCGTAGGCCGCCAGCTTGGCGCGGCTGCTGATGCACAGATTGAACTGTTTGCGCAGATCGTTCAGCGTCGAACCCACTTGCGTATCCATTTCGGCCATCGCCTGGCCGTAACGCGCCGCCGCCTGCCGCGTTGAGGCCGCCACGCCGCCGCCGGAGTAAATCGGCAAACTCACCTGCACCCCGATGCTGTCGGTACGGTATTTCTGGTTAACCGTGTTGTCGCTGCTGGAATCGTTCTCCGAATGCGAAGCATAGAGTTGCACGTTCGGCATAAAGCCGGCGCGATTTCTCTCTACCTCGTATTTTGCCGCATCGACGCCGTGGCGCGAGGCGGCCAGCACCGGGTTATTCTCCAGGGCGATCTTTTGCCACTCTTCGAACTTCGACGGTATCAGTGGTGCCACCTGGAACTTGCCCGGCCGTAAGACCTGCAGCTCATCCAGTTGATTCAACGGCACGCCGATGATCACCTCCAGCTCGCGCTGCGCGGCATCCAGCGCGTCGCGCGCCTCGATCACCTGCGCCTCGGCCAGGCTGTAGCGCGCCTGCGTTTCGGAAACGTCAGTCAATGTCCCTTCACCCGCACTCATCAACCGATCGTTCAACGCCAGCTGCTCTTTATAGGCCGCCTTTTGCGCCTCGGCCAGGGCGATTTGATCTTTGGAATAGGCCACTTCGACGTAGGCGCTGATCACCCTCACCGCCAGATCGAGCAGTTTGCCGCGGTAGCGTTCATCCGACATCATCGTCTGCGCCACGCCGCCTTTGTAACGCGCATAGGCCTCATAATCGAACAGCGGCTGCGTCAACGTCACCGAGCTGGAGTAGCTGCGGTACTGCTGACGCCGCGTCGCTTCCGTAATGTTGCCAAAGAAATCGCTTTGCGGGTACTTCTGCGTTTGCCAGTTGCGCGGCGAATTCTGGTAGTTCAGCGATACCTTCGGCAACAATCCCGCCCTGCCGATATTTTCGTTCTCATCTCCCGCTTCTTTTTCTTTTATAGCCGCCCGGAAGGTCGGGTCCTTTTCTAATGCCAGCGAATATGCGTCTAAAATCCCTATCGAATAAACCGGCGCAGACATCGCAAACAAAAGGGTGCCGATAACCAGACCGGCAGCCTGTCGTTTTGAATGAATCAAAATTATTCCTCGGTTAATGAAGTATGAGCGCGATCCAAAATAGGTTTAAACAGATAGCTCAGCAGCGAGCGTGACCCCGTTTTCACGAACACCTCCACCGGCATCCCCGGCTTGATGTCCTCACCATTGAGCATTTTCATGCCCTCTGGCGAGACCGTGACCTGCATCTGGTAATAAGGTTCGCCATTGGTTTTGTCGACCAGACGGTCGGCGGAAACCAGCGTGACCGTTCCCGGAATTTTCGGGGTTTTGTTTTGGTTGAAGGCGGTAAACATCAGATCCACCGGCAACCCGTTGTACACCTTATCGATCAGGTCAACTTTGAGGCGAGAATCCACCACCAATGTGGCCTGGCTGGGTACCACGTCCATCAGGTGGTCACCCGCTCCCACGACGCCCCCCTGAGTGAAGATATTCAATCCGACCACGGTGCCGTCCACCGGTGAAGTGATGGCAGTGTTGCCCAGATCGAAATCGGCCATTTGCAGTCTGTTGCGGAACTCGCTGGCGTCCATTTGGGTTTGCGCCAGCTGCGTTCTTACTTCGCGCTGATAGTCGGCGAAGCGCTGATCGATACGTTGCTGAGATTCCTGCAGCTGCTTTTGCAGTTGGCCAATCCGCCCGACGGTCTCATCGATGCTGCTGTTCACCTCGGCGAACTGGCGCTGTATTTCCAGGTAGCGGTTGCGCGGCAGGTAACCGTCCGCCGCCAGCTGTTTCATGCTGTTCATCTGCTCACGCAGGCTGGAGAGCTGGATCTGTTTGTTGGCGCGTGAGTCCTGCAGGCCTTTCAACTGGAAACGGATCCCGTCCATCGACTGCTTATAACCGTCAATTTCACTCTGCAGCCCTTGGCGACGGGAAGAGAACAGCTGCGTCTGCAGCGCAATGATCTCCGCGACACGCGGCTGATCCTTAACTTGAGCGAAAACAGGGGAAAAAGTGACCTTGCTCAGACCATCCCGTTCAGCCAGCAAGCGCCCTTCGGTGGCCAGCGTGGTGTAATATTGATCGCGCAGCGAATCGACCTGTGCCTGTGCCTGCACCTGGCTCAACTGCACCAGAACTTCGCCGGCTTTCACCTTGTCGCCGTCTTTCACCACGATATTTTTGATGATGCCGCTGGCCGGCGCCTGCACCGTTTTACGGTTGCCGGAAACGGTTACCGATCCCGGCGACGCCACCCCTTTGTCTAGAGGCGCAAACGCCGCCCAGGCCAAGAAACCGAACACACCTACACCCAGCGCCAACCACCCGAGGCGGGTATAACGGCGCTCATCCAGCGGGATCTGTTCTGAGTACGAGTCATTCGGCTCGCCAATATGCGTAGACATACCAACTCCTTTGACTGCCGGCGACGCAACAGCGCCGCCAGGCCAGTTCACGGCTTAATTAATTTGAGTTTTAGGAATATCGCCTTCATCCGGCTCGGAGTTCACCGCACGCGCCGCTTGCGGAGGTACCTGCGCTTTTTGCGCATTTGCCAAGGCCTGCAGCACCTGCTGCGTTGGGCCAAACGCATTGACGTTCCCGTTAACCAGCAGCAACAGCTTGTTGGTCATCGCCAGCAGATTGGTGCGGTGCGTAATCAGGATCACCGTCTTATTCCGCTGTTTAAGGAACGTAATGGCCTGGTTCAACGCCCGCTCACCGGCATCGTCCAGATTGGAGTTGGGTTCATCCAGCACGATAAGAGACGGATCGCCATACAGCGCACGCGCCAAACCGATACGCTGTTTCTGACCGCCGGAAAGCCCGGCGCCACCGTTGCCGATCACCGAATCATAGCCATTGGGGAAGCGCAGAATCAGCTCATGCACCCCGGCCAACTTGGCGGCCTCAATCACTTTCACCGAGTCCAGCTCGTTGAAGCGGGCGATGTTCTCCGCGATGCTGCCGGCAAACAGCTCAATATCCTGCGGCAGATAACCGATGTAAGGCCCCAGTTCGTCCTTGTTCCACTGGTAGATGTCGGCGTTGTCCAGCCGTACAATGCCTTCGCTGACCGGCCAGATGCCGACCAGCAGGCGCGCCAACGTAGACTTGCCTGAAGCGCTTGGCCCGATAATCCCCAGCACATCTCCCGGCTGAATCGCGAAGTTGACGTTATGCAGCACCGCGCTCCCCTTCGAGCCAGGCGGCGTCGCGGTCACCCCTTCAACTGAAATCACCCCTTCCGGGCGCGGCAGCGACATGGCGGTACCGCGCGGCGGATGCTGCTCCAACAAACGCACCAGGCGCTGATATGCCAGCTTGGCAGAGCTCCAACTTTTCCAAACGTTGATCACCTGCTCGATCGGCGCCAGAGTACGCCCCATCAAAATGGAACCGGCGATCATCATGCCCGGTGTGATGTGCCCATCGATCGCCAGCCAGCCCCCCAGGCCCAAAACCAGCGACTGGAGCGACAGACGCACAAACTTAGTGATCGATGTAACACGCGATGCCCGTTCGCTAGCGATGCGTTGGCTGTTCAGGAAGCGCTGATGCAGACCGAACCAACGCCCCTTCAGGTTGGGCAACATTCCCAACGCTTCGATCACTTCGGCGTTACGCAAGTTGGTGCTGGCCAGGTTGCTTGACATGATTGAAAGCCGGCTGGCATCCGCCAGCGGCTTTTTCGACACCACTTCGTTGATCACCGCCAAGGCGATCAACAGCAAGGAGCCCACCAGTGCGAACAACCCCAGCCAAGGGTTAAACAGGAAAATCACCAGCAGATAGATCGGGAACCAGGGCGCATCGAAGAAGGCAAACAGCGCACTGCCGGTCAGGAATTGACGCACGTTGGTCAGATCGCTCAACATCTGGCCGGCATCGGAGGAACCGTTTTTTAAATTCGCCTCGTAAGCCGCAGTATAAATGCGCGTATTGAGCCGCATATCCAGCTGACTGCCGATACGGATCACCACCATGCTGCGCACGTATTCCAGCAAGGACATCATGCCGAACATCCCCAGCATGATCAGCGTCAACATTAACAGTGTGATTTCATTACGCGAAGGAAGCACCCGGTCGTAAACCTGGAGCATGTAAATGGAAGGTACCAACATTAATAGGTTAATAAACGCAGTGAATATACCAACGGTCCAGAAGACTTTACTGCGCGTGCGTATAACATCCGCAATTTCGTTGCGCGGGATAAATTGATTCACGTTCTGCCCTTACATCATGTGCACTGTCAGTCCAATCCGCATTGACCCCTCCCCTAAAGAAATTCCTAAAAAAGAATCCTCCGGGAAGGCTCACCCCAAAAAAAATGCCCGAGACTGCAGATACTTTCGTTAACTATAGGTAGAGAAAGTGAAAACCGGCAAGGTATGTTATAAAAAAAAAACCGGCCACCATGCTTTTAAAAAGCATGATAAAACAGAGTGATATGGGAAAACAAAGGCGGGGATGGAAGATAACGAAATGGAATAACTTAGAGAGGATGATGCCGCTCACAAATTTAAATATGCGGGGGAATAACCTCCCCCGCATTATTTAAAACTCAATAGTTCCATTGGGAATTATTGGCTGTTGTGGTTTTACCCTTAGGCGTAGTGCAGAGTATCCACCAATTGCTGGTGGTTCTGGCCTGTCAGGTAAATGACGGTATCGTTAGCATCCAGCGTGTGGTTATTGTTATTGTCAATAATCACATAGGAGTCAGCATTGTTACCTGTACCACTGAACACCACCGAGGCCACGCCCACTTTTGCCGTCAACGAGTTTGGATTGCTCAGCCCCAGGATGCCCCCCAGCAGGCCGACAACGCCGGTAGTTAGACCGCCAACCAGCGAACCTAACAGCGCATCCAACGTATCTGAAGCGCGAGTACCGTAATCCGCCACCGCGGTACCGGTGTTGGACAGGGTCAGGCCGGAAGCCGCATCCACGATTTTGTCTTTCGCAGTGCTGAAGTCGGTGATGGTGACCCCCGCCTGCGAAGTACTGGATTTCAGATCGTAGATATTCGCCCCGGTGCCCCCGGTCAACGTGGTGTTACCCAGTACGTTGAAGCTGTCGGCCGTGGACGTGCCTTCTACCGTCAGTTGGTAACCGTTCAGACCCAGCGTGTTCAGCAGCGGGGTCAGCAATGCGGTGGTAACCGCACTCAGTGGCAACGCGTTCAACAGCTGCACGATAATACCGTCACCGGTACCCGCATGGCTTGAATCCAGGTTCAAACCGCCGGTATTGGTTGAGGCGTTAACGTCACGAACGTTGCTGAAGCCGCTACCCAACGTCAAGTTCAGCGCATGGTCACCGGTCACGTTGACAGTCTGAACCTGCGCATTGGTACCAGCCAGGGACAGAATGTTGTTGAACGAACCGGTACCGCCGGAAGCCACGTTCACCGTCGTCAGCGCGGTGCCCAACAGCGCACTGCTGCTGCTGTTCAGGCTGATGGCGCCGGCATTCACGTTCGCCGAGCTCACTGCATCAAAGTTGATGTTGAAGTGGTCGGTGGCGTTTTGGACGAAGGTGAAGTTCAGCGTACTGGCTGATGTCGCGTCGCCTTTCACTTCCAGCTGTGCGGCGTTACCGCCGGCAGCGTTGATGACGTTGACGTTAGCCAGACCGGAGATCACGAACCCT
Organism: Serratia sp. CY44782; assembly: GCF_052168715.1. Lineage (NCBI taxonomy): Bacteria > Pseudomonadati > Pseudomonadota > Gammaproteobacteria > Enterobacterales > Yersiniaceae > Serratia > Serratia sp. CY44782. The sequence goes on along the minus strand of NZ_JBJNME010000006.1, from coordinate 282,389 downwards.
TGTGCCCCCAGGTTGGTCGCCGCTGCGTTCTGGGTGACCGTACCGCCCGTAGTCCCTTCTACCGTAGACGTGCCGTTGGTCAGGCCAAAGTCGAAGGTGTTGGTTGGCGTAGTGACGCTGGTGGTGGTCGGTGAACCAATCAGCGGTGTCGTAATCAGCGTACCGACAGACTTACCGATATAACCGGTCAGATCAATCTGCTCAAAGTTCGAGAAGTTGTTGGCGTTGCTGGTCACGGTGCTGGTGCGAACGCCCAGGGCGTTCTGGTTGGTCACGACGGTTTTGGTGATGAAGTTGGCAGAGATGGAATCCGTGCCGGTACCGCCGTCAGCCTTGACGGCATTGGCAACGGTGTTCGCACCGCCGGAGACCGCGTTACCCGCCCAGTGCAGGCTGTCGTTGCCGGCGCCGAGGTTAAACTGTGCGGTACCGGTCGCGATGTTAGCCGTCGAAGTCACGACCACGTTATCTGAACCGGAGCTGGCGTTCAGGATAATGTTGCCGTTGTTGACAGTCACCGCCACGCCAGGGTTGACGCCGTTATCTGACAGGTTCACCGTTGCAGCGCTGGTGCCGTTGATGGTCAGGTTAGCCAGGTGATCGGCGAACTTCAGATTGACCAGGCTGGCTGTGCTAGCGTTGAGTTGGACATCAGTCAATACTGCCGTTTCGGCATTACTGATCTGATGGGAAAGTCCAGAGTTAATCGTACCAATGGCATTGCCACCAGAAGCAGATGACGACAAGGCTGCAGCGGTGTTGTAAACCAGACTGGTGCCGATCTGATATTCAAAGGCATGCTGTTGCGTAACTGTAGTAGCATCCGTTGCAGTCGAGTTACGTAAGTCATTGATAATAGCCTGAGTAATAACAGACTTGTTCGTTCCCAAAGCGTTATAAGTTGCCAGTTGAGAAGCTGTGGCATTCACACCATACACACCATTAAAAATGTGCTGTATGAATGCATCACCGGCCAAATTGGCGCCTTTCTGCTGAAACTCCGAAGAAGCCAGCAGGTTGCTAACCAAAAGAGAAAATGACTTACCTGGTTGTAATAAATAGTTCGTCCAATAGTTCAACCCACTAGAGTCAGCCGAACGGTAAGGTACAGCCAGATAAACAGAAGCTACCTGTTCCTGAGACGAAAGCGCAACGCTCCACTGGTTCCATGCCGCCGTACCGTAATTATTAAACAGCAAAGCATCGATGTGGTTGTCAAAATTGGTTTGGGCAGCCAAATTAGTGCTATCGAATTGCTTATAATTTAATAAGTTATCGATTGCGCTGTAAATGGCATTATTCAACGACGTTGTACCCAGAATACCTTGGAGAACGCTATCAGCAGGTGCAGAACCATAAACCTTGGTATAAACCGTTCGTAAGATATCCAACGAAGAACTCGAGCCATACAGCGCCTGCCCTTCAGCAGATGCTAGCAGGTTGCCAACGTAAGTCTGTGCAGTAATTTGTCCCGTACGGATTTGACCGGCATCGGCATCAAAGGCTGTGAGACTAGTAAAAGTACTATGTCCTAAGACGGCGTACTGTATAGCTGCCACTACCTTCTGGTACAGCAAAACTTGAGAAGCCATAAGTATATCCTCAAAATTAAAAATTAATTTCAGATATCAAAAGGTTAACAAAAACAAAAAAGAAACATGCGGACACATGCAAGTTAAGGAAAGTTCAAAAAATCAAAATTGTCAAACAACAGGATAAAATTAAAATAAAAATAATCCTAACAACACAAAAAACCAAGAAACACAGCAATCGAAATATAATTTAATGTGACGTTGAATTTATTCGCAAATTAATAATCACATAAAAAATCAAAGTATAGCTATACTCAGGCATCGTAAAATGCAGTTTCATCAAGCGAAGTCTTCACCAAACGGATATCACCTATATGTCTTGCTATGGTGACCAACTCCCTGTATTAGATACAACGGTCAGTTAGTAATGTCGATTTGTTTACCTTCAAACGCTCCATTTCACCAGCTTGATGCAAATTCAGCCGGGGTTTGGTAATTCAGTGATGAATGTGAATGATGCTCGTTATAATATTGCCGCCAGTCATTAATCGTTTTCCTAGCGTAAACAATACTGCTGAACCAGTTCTTATTCAGGCACTCATCTCGAAGTCGTCCGTTACAACTCTCAATAAATCCGTTCTGGGTTGGTTAGCCTGGCAGAATAAGCTGCCGTTCCACGCAATTCTCGATGGCCCATTGATCCAGTGTGCGGCAGATGAATTCAGGTCACTGATCGGTTCTTATCGTCGCCAAATAGCCATGAAACAGTGCTATGCTGGCCAGACTACGAATGACCTACATACCAGAAATCCCGAAATTAGCAGTAATCGTCGGGCACTTCATAGTGAAATCATCCATACAGGTCAGGCACTTGTTCCTCCGACCGGCGGCCAATGTATCCATGACGAAATCCATCGACCAGCTCAGGTTCGGTGCATCCTGGCGCTGAAGCGAAAACAGCCCGCTCGCCAACCCTTTACGACGTCGTCTACGTTTACGCTCTGTCCGTTACGGTATACCCGCTAGTGATTGACGTGAAATCCCTCCCGACGCAGTCACTGCCAGATTCACCGGTAACCAAAACCTCCAGATTTCAAGAGCCAGTTCAGTGATGCGCCCTGATTAATATGCATCAAAAGACGGACGCTGAGAGTCATAGCGGTAGGTGGACAGGCACGAACCTATGAGCCTACAGGCACGAAGTTGCAACAGGCCCGTGGTTTCACACGCGACTTCCAAGGCTACCCGCTTCTAGTCTGCCGTAAGAACTTTCGCCCCAGAGCCACCTGAAGCACATCCTTATCCAGCATGGGTTCAGCGTGTAGCTTCTTGACCTCTTCAAGTGATTTGAACCGCTTCACTTCAGGCACATCCATGACGCCAAACTTTTTGCACGAGGAAGTAGGGGGTAGTTTATAAACTAGCATACTTGTAGTCGGGTCCCCCGGCCGAAATCCCAACTTCAATCTCGCGGAGGATACTGATGACCTGCACGTCGGTAAACGCTTCTTAGTAGCGATGTCCTCACGTTGCTTAAAAGCATTATTAGCGTGGGATTGCATTAAACTACGGAGATCAGGCTAATGAGATTAATATCAAGTTACCGGGCTAAAAGGAGGCTGACCAATAAATTCATTACAAGACCTTGCCAGCGAAACTGAATAATCAAGGTGTTTACCACCATTAATAATCACCGTATTATTGCTTATTTTGTCATTTGATGAACCAAAATTTTTTATCACACGCCCTCTATTATCAACATCAATTCTATTGAAAAAATCGAGCAGACCATCAAAGCGACAATTATCTATTTTATTCTTAAAACCGCCATTGATAAAAATGACAGGTGTTCCCATTGCCAAACATGGAAGTGCAGTGTGAATACGTGACGTAACAACCAGTTTAGCCGAAGAAAGTTTCAGCAGAAAGTTATGGGCCATTTCAATCCCCACCTCATAAGGAACATAAGGAACTATTTGAGTCATCACTCTAGCATCATTTAAGAGCTCTTTCTCAAAGCACTCTCTAAGCACTTCCCGCTTGTGGAAAAGCTCCCACACACGTCCATTAAGAATTCTTTTGGCTAAACGCAGAGGTTGTCGCAGCAGTTCGAAAGGTGTCAATGAGTCATACATAACATCAACAAAGTAAATATCATCAGAGCAGGAGTTTCGCTTATATGCTTTGCCTAATGTCAAAGTCATACACCCCGAGTAATATGCAGGTATACCATATTTCTCGAGCAAGTTTACCGTATAGAAATCCCGGCATCCTATAGGAGCATATTGCTTCAGGTGATAAATGGCCTCAGCAGAAAATATTTTATTTTCAACCGAAGAATTGATATGTACAGACGTATAAAAGGGATAAATGTTACAGGAGGGCGGAAAATTTTCTGGTGAGTCCATATACCATGCATTCATTATCACCTTCACAGGCTCCCCATGATAACCACCTATAGCATCACGTGGAATTGGGATATCACACGAAGGGAGAAACTGCCTGGCGGCAAGAGTTTGTACATAATCACCTAAATTAATCCACCCTCTTTTACGGTAAAGATCACTCTCGTAAGTCAGAAATCCATACTTTGTCATTACAATCCCCTCTCACTGTACTTCAGTTTCCTAAGCAACTTGAGAAATGATGCTCTATCATCAGCATCAAAAACGATAAAGAAGAACATTACAGCAACAAGAAACAAGTTTAAAAAAGAAACCATTAACAAAGAAAAATAACCATCAACAACCTCATTTTTAATATAAAGACAAGTCAAAACTGAAATTATTGCCACAATAAAAAACTTTGGGAGAAGCTTAAACAAAAAAATATTAAGATTACAGTGAGGAAAAATACTTTGCGTCCACAAAACCCTCAACACGAGCAGTACCAGCACGCACAGCGCCCTTATCAAAAGAACAAAATAGATTGAATAATGCAAGAAAAACAAAGCGGTCATCAACAGAATGGAAAACCCAAGAATAAGAGATATGACCAGTTGATATCTTTTTAACTCCCCTTTTGTATATATAGCAGTAACGAAAGGATTAGATAAGGAATCAATGAACACATAAACAATGACAATTCGAATAAAATTGGGAAGATAATCCGGTACACCACCAAGCCATACAGTACTCACGAAATCAGCAAAAACAAAAACAGGCACACCTGACAATATCGTGACAAATGCAGTCAGCTTGCAGGACAGAAAAATTAAGCCATTCATCTCACCAAAATGCTCCAAAGAGCCACTCTTTATTATTTTCGGCGCAAAGGCCATTTGCAAAGCACCGGTAACCCGATTAAAGGCGTTCAGGACCTGTTCAGCCAACCAGATAGAAGCATTAGCGACCAACCCTACAAAGTAATAAACTAAGAATGCAATTGATTGGGAAACGCTTACAATACTGAACGCACCTAACAATGGCCAACGAGAGAACGACAGAATCTCCTTTAAAAAGACCATGTCAATATCTCTTGAGACCCCCCCCCTATATAACCGAACGTATTTTGAACAAAAACAAACATACACAATAAAAACAAAAACAAAACCAATGAGAACAAGGCAAGAATAAGAAACAACTTTATGTCGAAACTCGAAGGACGAGAATATAAAAACCATCAACCAACGTTGAAAGGCATCAAATACTCCAACCTTAGCAAAAACAGACATCTTTTCCGTGGCGAGTAAGTATCCCATAAAGGGTGTCTGCATAATTTGAAAAAGGAGGGTTATTATTGTGAATTGGTATAGCATGAAGATATCGTTAGCGCTTACAGTTGAAGAATTCACTTGCGACAAAACAAACCATAAGCCTACAGTTTCCGCCAAAAAAAAGACAAGGAAACAAACACCCAAGTACATAATAATAATAGAAGCAAACCTTTTTTCAAATTGTTCACTTTCTTTTGCCACCTCAACAGTAAGAAATCTTTGCGTGGAAAGTGAAAAAACATTTTGAATGAACGTAAACAAAAAGATGACACTACTAACAAGGCTATAGAGACCAAAATCGGAGACACCAAGAGAATTTAGCGCCATACGCGAGGTATATAAAGTGACAAACATCAATATCAACGTACGGCCATATAAAGCAAAAGAATTAAGTAGCACCGTTTGCCTATTGTTCACGCCTCCTCCCTTCCGTCCACTGCCGTCATATTTCAGCCAACAAGGAAAATTTTAATACCTTTAGAAATAGATAAGGTATACCCTACTTATGTCACTTTTTCCCTTCCCTCTTGAAGAAAAATTCTGATATTTTCTTACTCAACTCATACGCCTCGAAGTCTGCACTGCCAGTATTATAAAGTGAGTCGGCTTTCAAATAATTAATCATTCCGTCTCTAGCTGGTGAGATAACAGGTATATTTCTCGCTAAAGACTCAAGCATTATTAATGGAACCCCTTCATACCGTGATGGAACGACAATGAAGTCTATATCTCTGGAATCTGCCCAAACATTATTTTTCCACCCTAAGAAAACGACTTCGATGTTCGGCGAAAGCTTAGTAGCCAACTCCCTAAATCGCTTGAGATCTGGGCCATCACCAAAAACTCGCAATTCAACAGGAAATATTATATTTTTCAAAGCATTAATAAGTATGTCCTGTCCCTTTTGACGAAAAAGAACCCTCCCCGCCATGACAACTTTCAATGTCTCATTTGATGGTATAAATTCATATCCCACCCCTCTTATTTCAGATATTTCTGGCCTGGCGACAAAATTTTCCAAAACCCGGACAACAGCCTTTTTATTTTTGATAATGATATCGTTAGCTGTCGTGTCACAGATAGTGAAAAAGCAATTACAATTCCTATATACATACCTAGCAAGAAAGTCTTTAATGGAAGGGGCCCAGCTTTCCATTTTCCTAAAACTATGCGTATAAGGAAGATAACTAATGATACTTTTTATCCCCAACATTTTTCCCACATTGATAAAAACAGAGCCAAACTCAATGTCTCCTTGAATTACAAAGATAAAATCAAACTTGTTTTTTATTGAAAGAAGGAAATAAGCAGTGCGAAGAATATGACATGGATTAAAAAAAGAATGGATTATTTCCATATTATTATGTCGAACACCATGAAACTCATAACAAATAGAAGAGGCATTCAATAATTCAGCCATTTTATTATTCCCCAAGGGAATATAACATACCACTCTCATCCCTTTTTTAATATATCGCCTTAAATGAGCAACAGCCATCATTTCATGGCCTCCGAGGATTGATGCCGTAAAAATAACTGCGATTTTCCGATCTTTCAACATACACCCTCATAAAACAACTAAGCTATTATCTGCATAGTGAAGTATAGTAGCGGGGGAGTAAAATATCAGAAAAGATTACTCTGAACACATAAAAACGTCCAGTTTTGTTATTAATATTTCGGCACTAGCTCACAAACCTGAAACATAACTGCATTCTTAGCACGATAAGAATAAAGAGCTGTATAGACACACCGTAAACATAATTATTTCTTCAGATAAGAACTCAAAACTTAAAAATGCAATCAGTTAAACCATAGAAAATATAAATATCATACCTCCCTACAATACTAAGTAAGCATGGTAAAATAGTCATAAAAATCACCACTGGCACAGTGATGTTATTAAAATTAATACACTGTTTGGAATCCACAATAAATCGTGGAAAGGAAAAAGACTACTTGCACCATCATAAAATACAAGTTCCATAAAAAAGGCCAAATTTTAGAATAAAATTTGGCCTATTAAAACACTTTGTAAAACTCAAAAAGACGCTTTATTTATTGACACTCCTGGTAATTTCTTTCAAAGCACTACTAAATTCTTTAGTTACTAACTTTTCAGAAAGATCATTTTTTAAGAGGCCAAAATTATACTCTCTATTTTTTTTATCAACACCATCATCGATAAAGTCGTACCACCAAACACCTTCTATATAATTCATTTTACTTGCCGATGTTATATATTCATAAGCGTATTTCGCGACTTCTGCGTCAGAGAGATTTGCCCCACCATCATATGCTGGATATCCAACCTCCGTGATATAGAAAGGAATTTTCTTACCTATGATTTTAACTAACTCAGCTTGGTAAAGGTCAATTCTCTTAAGATTAAGCTTTGGATCGGCAACAGTTCTATTCTGGTAAGAATAAGGATGCAAAGAGATTCCATCCACATAGTTAAGTATGCCTAGCTGTACGAGTGTAATTCCCCAGTTCTTGTCAGTATTATCGAGAGGATTAAAGCCGCCGGCAATGACTATTGCTGCCGGATTCTCTTTCTTCACTGCTTGTGAAGTTTTTTTAACCAACTGAAAATAGGCCTCAGCTGAAATATTATTAGCCGCATCCTGGGCCTGTCCACTGCGATGAGACCATTCATTCCAAACTTCAAAAATCTCAGCCTTGCCTTTAAAATGTCTAGCTGTCCATGCCGCATAATTAACGAAAGCGTCCATCGCTAATGGTGAAAGAGGTTTTCCTCCCCCATAGTTTTTATTACCATAGTCTAATATGATCAATGGAGAGATTCCATTGCCTTTAGCAATATTGATAAGCTTATCGGTTGTATCATTTGAACTCGTCAATATTCCTTTTGTAATCTCTACATTACTCCATGGATAGTCAGTTCGGAACGACTTAATTTGATACTTTTCCATCAAACCAATAAGTTCCTCTGCACTACCTTTAAATTCATTAGGATGAACTCCAACTCCAGGGTAGAATCCATATGAGTACCCAACACCTGAAATCAAGTAAATAAAGACGAATATGTGAAATATTTTCTTCATGACAGTACCTTTCTCATGAAACCAACCTGTTTATACAGAGATTCACCCCAAAAATCAGTATTTAATAACTTATCGCCTTTGAACAACTGAAAGCATTCCACTTATTGTTTACATACTCCTCCATTTCTGATTGGAATCGCGAGACGGAAAAACGTAATGCATTATCACGGCAATCTTGTGGAAGAATAGAAGTACTAATTTTCTCAAAACTAGAAACCGCATCAACAATAGCAGCTATTTCTTGGGTGGGAAAAAATAATCCTGTCGCTTTCGACTCACCAAATGGACGTATAGTTTCTAAAGAGCCACCTTTGCCAAAAGCAATTACAGGCGTCCCACAAGCTTGTGCTTCAACCGGAGTAATACCGAAGTCCTCTTCGGCTGCAAAAACAAATGCTTTTGCTTTCTGCATACATTCAAGCATAACATCATTTGATTGATAACCGAGAATCTCTACATTTTTTTTGGCTTTTGACTTTATTTTAGTCATTTCTGAACCATCACCTATCACAACAAGCCTTTTATCAGGCATGTGACTAAATGCTTCAACAATAAGATCTATTCTTTTATAAGGAACCATTCGTGAAGCTGTAAAGTAAAAGTCTTCTTTATCATCTTGATAGCTGAAACGTTCAACATCTACTGGTGGATATATTACATCAGCCTCGCGCCCGTAAACTTTCTTAATTCTTCGCGCAATAAATTTCGAGTTAGCGATAAAATGATCAACTCCATTCGCAGTTCGATAGTCCCACATTCTCATTTTATGTAGAATCCATCGAGCAAGATGACCTTTCATGCCTTTATCTAAACCCGCCTCTTTCAAATATTGGTGTTGCAGATCCCACGCATAGCGGATCGGTGAGTGCACGTAACTAATATGCAACTGATCAGGCCCTGTTAATACACCTTTAGCAACGGCATGGCTGCTAGAAATAATAACATCATGGGATGAAACGTCTAATTGCTCGATAGCAAATGGCATGAGAGGTAGATATTTTTGATAAGCGCTTGCTTTTGGAAGCTTTTGTATAAATGTTGTATTTGCCTTCTTACCTAGAAATTTAACACGTGCATCATCAGATAAAAAATCAACAACTGAATATAGCGTAGTTGATGGATAAATATTAATAATCTCTTGAATAACCTTTTCAGCGCCTGCAAACGTCACAAGCCAGTCAGCAACGACACCCACATTCATTTGACTACTATTCATTTTTCATCCTAAAATCAAAAAGACTTTAACTAAAATTATGAGCTTTCTAAGCTTATGATTAAATCATTTAATTTTTTCGCAGAATTATCCCAAGAAAATCTTTTTACGTTCCTAAAACCACGTTCAATTAAGTCACTTCTTATTGACTGGTCATTGATGAGTAATTCCATTGCTTTTATTATATCCTCTTCATCATCAGGTGAAAAATATAACACGCTGTCAGATAGAACCTCTGGTAACGATGCCCGATTCGAAGATGCTACCGGGCATCCGCATGCTTGAGCTTCTAGTGGTGGGATACCGAACCCCTCATAAAATGATGGGAATATAAATGCCAGTGCATTTGAATAAAGCTTGACCAACTCTTCATCAGACACTCTTCCTAAAAATTTTATACTACTTAAATCGTCATGTTCGATAGCCGAATTTAGCCTAGGATTAGCAAAGTTCTTATTCCAGCCACCTATTATTTTCAATTGAATACCATGTTCATTCGGCATTTTTTTAAAAGCACTTACTAATCCATGGAAATTCTTATGAAAATTAGAAGAAGAGACCGCCAAAAAGTATCTGTCCCCACTTTTTTCATCTACTTTCCGAGTAAAATCGCTGTTAGTTGAGTTGTATATGACATGAGTCTTGCTGAGATCATAGCCATACGCAGCGCAAATCTCACCTTTAGAAAACTCACTAACAGTAATTAATGCCTTACTGGTTCTTAATATAATTGGAATAATTGCATTATAAAGCATCCTGAATTTTAATGAATAACTATTGGGATATCTTTTATACGTTATATCGTGATGAGTCACTATTTTGTTCTTATAAAAAACAGGGGCTGTATTACTTAGATTAATCAGGAGAGAATCACCACGTCCTTTTAAATACTTAGGGAGATCATATTGTTCCCAAATATGCCCTGTATTCTTACCAATTATTTCAACATTACCTAACTGTGTAACTCTAGGGTAATTAACATTAGGAGGGCATAGTATTTTTATATCATCACGAAACTTCTTTAAGTGAATGGATATCTCTTCAGCAAAACGCTGAACACCGGTGACCTCTTGTGTAAGGAATCGTCCATTTATATATATCACAGCATTTAATTCCTTGATATTCAGACTATTTTGTCACATTCTCTAGTATTTCGCACCAGCGCTGTTTAATACTCGCCTGGCTAAACTTAGAATCGGCCACATCCCTACTATTCTTTCCCATTAAAGCTCGCAGTTCTGGCTCGTTAATAAGAGATGACAATTTTTTAATAAACGCTTCCTTATCATCCTGAGCTATAATGTAACCATTATAGCCATCAATTATAATGTCTCTGATACCCGGCGCGCAGTCATAGCTAATTAATGGCATCCCGCTAGCAGCAGCCTCAATCAAACACATTGGCATTCCCTCATATTTTGAGGTTAAAAGCATAATATCAGCAGTCCCGAGAGCTTTATCTATGTCGTTCGAAAAACCATGCATGGTGATAACATCACTACAATTCTTAGTCACTATCAGCTCAGCGAGTTTCTTTTCATCAGGGCCACTTCCGTAAACATCGAGCCCCCAACCATTTAGTTTGTTGTGATTTTTAAGGGACTCCATTATTTCTATGGCATGGGACAGTTGCTTCTGTCCCTCATCAATACGGCCAAGAAATATAATTCTCTTGTTACTTTCAGATCCCTTTCTATCGGCTATGCAAATGGTAGTACTATTAGGTACATAAGTCCCATTACTAGCGCTAAATTTCTCATGATATATTTCCGCATCTGCTTTTGATAAAAAAACAATCCTATCAATAAATTGGTGTTTTTTCTTCAACAGCGTTGACGTCACCTTACCGGTCAAATAATGCTCCAAGGAAAAATGAACCATTAATATCTTCTTATACTTATTGTTATTAAATTCTATATTTTTTATACTTGTATGAAATACCACATCTGGAGAAAACGAATCTATGCATCTGCTAATCGCTCTTTTCAGCAAAAGATCGTGTAATCGGTAAAATTTATCGTTGTACTTGAAAAGTACTACATGAGGAAATACGTAACAAATATTAATTCCTTCAGCAAGATTTAGATCTGATGCGGCATTTTTAACTTTTTGGTAAAGACTAACAATTGTTACTTCGTGGCCATTCAATTGTAGAAGATTCGCCAGTTCAATCGTTGCCTTTTCTGTTCCACCAATCTTATGGATACATTGAACAACCATAACTACTTTCATAAAATCCCCGTCCTTGATCGGTTAAACAAGGTAATAGAAAAACTCTTTATTAAACCAAGGATAACTTTTCCATAGTTCCATACCTTCTAATGCACCGCCACTATACAGCGGACCCAAAAGCAGTATTTTCAAAGTAAAAAAAGCAATAAGAATTACTTTAAAAACTAATGCTGCCCTATAGAAGGCAATAAACATAAGAAAGCCGGGAAGGTAAGAAACCATCAACATTAAAATTCTATCTGACGCTAAAGGAAGCGGCAGAAAAATGATATACATTGCACCACCAAAAACTAGCAGACTATTCCATCTTTCGTTAACTTTGCTTCTAAAGAAAATCGCTCCGCACCACATAATAATAAGAAATTTAAAAAAAGAATCCAGGTTGAAACCTGACAATTCCGTGGAGGCATAGTAATTGAATTTATAAGTTGCTGCCCCTAGCAAACTACTACCTAGTACATACGATAAGAATATTGTAAACAATGAAACAAAACCAATACTTATTAATAATATTATGTACTTTTTATATCTATCCTCTCCCATTAATGTTGTGATAACAAAAAACAATAAGACAGAACTCAAATGAGAAAATACTGCCAACGCGAAAAATATAACAAAGGATAGTTTTTTCTTTTCAGTCCAAAGCGACAAGGCATACAAAAGAAACACAGTAGATATCATCTGTCTCATCAACTGTGTAGTACTAAATAGAACGAACAATCCCAAAGATGCCGCTACACATAATGCTCTTTTATCCGCATCTATGTTCTTTAGAGCATATTTCTCAAGCCATATATAGAATAGTGTCAAGCAAAGTGCGGTAACGGAAAAGAAAATATAAACCGGATTTTCAATGTTAAAAACAGAACCGATTATTTTAAAATATAAAGGTAAAATAAACTCTATACCACCTGAAAAATCATGATAGAAAATTGATTCCCCATGTTGCATCAGTTGATATACGTAATAGTTAACGTTAAAATCGTCACCCAGTACCATTAATGTATTACGGGATGCTGCAATAAACGAACCACTTATGATAGCGATAATAGCCACATTGATCCTAAGGATCCTTAGTGAGAATCCCTGAATCGCAAGATAGATCAGTGAACCATAAAATCCCAATAATGGAGAAAATGCAGCAATTCCCCATAGAAGAAATGAACCTAAGAAAAATATCAGACTGGCATCTGTCTTTATCGTTCTGCTTTCATATTCAGTTAACACTATCAGTCCTTTTCTTCTAAAGAATTGTGCCTATTTGATAGCTGTTGCGCCCGTACATAACTGTAAAATTTCCTAAGAAAAAAGAGTCGTTTTTTTAAAAAAGCTTTAAAAACCAAAGGAAGTGTTCGGTAGGATGTGAATTTTATTATTTCATAAATAGAGAAACTTTCATTTTGCCCCAGTTTAAAATTAACATAAAGGGCTTTCTTTTGTCTCTCATCCATAAGATCTGCGTGGACATTAGTAAACCGCTCAAAACCATTTTTCACCTTATTGCTAGTAGAAATCCTTTGATGTTCATGCTCCATATGCATAATATAGCTTACGTTACCAACTCGATACCCGTTACCAAATTTATTGCAAAGACGAACCCAACAATCATAATCTTGCCAAGCAGGGAATGACGTATCAAATCCTCCAATATCTTGCAGGTATTTCGTTTTAGTCAGTACTTGATTCCCTACAATGTTTGAGCTAAGTAAATCATCCAGGCTAACTGCTCCGCGTTTGGTATAGCCAAACGAAGTTACTTCTTTCTCCCTCATTTCGATGCCACTACAAACAAATGCGTAGCGACTGTTTGCTAAACAAAGGGCACTAAATAATTCCTCAAGCCTGGTTTCAGTGAACTCGTCATCATCATCCAAACCAGTGATATATTCACCTTTCGCCTCGAATATTCCCAAATTGCGAGCTGCACATGCCCCTTTCGGGGTTGGATTTTTTAAATAGCGAATGTTTTTATATTTTTCTTTTAGTAAAGTAACAACTTGCTCAGTGTCATCAGATGAGCCATCATCACAAATTATTATCTCGACATTTTTATAAGTCTGTCTAAGTACTGAGGACACTGCCCGCTTAAGCATTTCACTTCGATTATGCGTAGGAATGTATACTGAGATCAGTGCATTATTCATATTCAAACTCTTAATTAAGATCAGGTTCTGAATAAAATCAGAACCTGATAAAAACTAACGGACTAATTAGCCACTAACATCATGTATTCGATGATTTATAGTCGTATTGATAATAACCGTAATATCCTGACGCCTTTTTGCGAACGGCATTTAGGATAACTCCTTTAATCTCAACACCACTTTGCTCAAATCGACGAATACTTACCTCAATTTCTTTCAAAGGTGTTACATCAAAACGCGCAACCATTAATGATGTCCCAGCTTGCTTGCCTATAATAGCGGCATCGGTAACAGCTAATATAGGTGGTGTATCAATTAACACAATATCGTAATTTTTTGATACCGTACTTATCAGGTGTTCGAAATTCTTATGCATTAGCAATTCTGATGGGTTAGGTGGAACTTGGCCCCTTCCCATAAAATCTAATCCGTCAATTTTTGTTCTGAAAATTGCTTGTTCAATAGAATCTTTACCAGACAATACCGACGATAAGCCTGCATCATTCTTTCCATCTGTAAAGAGTTTATGTGAATAGCCTTTACGCATATCTCCATCAATGAACAATACGCGCAATCCACTCAATGCAACCGTTGCCGCCAAGTTAGCACAAACAAATGTTTTACCAATGCCTGGGCTAGCACCGGAGATAACTATTACGTTATTTTTTGCTTCCATCATTGCGAAATGCAAACTTGTCCGCAGGCTTCTGATGGCCTCCATAGCCAGATCAGCGGGATTGCCGACCGCTAGTAAAGAATCATTGCTAACGTGATTCTTTGTAAACTTCATCTTGGCTAGGTTTTTTGTGACCTGACTAACCTGCCATTCCGAAAGTGGGATACTTGCATATACACTTATACCATTCTCCTCAAGCTGTTCCGCACTTTCAATTCCGCGGTGTAACAAACTCATAAGAACAACATAGCCTGAGGATATAACCAGTCCTGCTATCATTGCAGCTAATACGAGGATTGTTTTCTTCGGTTTTACAGGTTTAGGTTGTGTTATTGCATTATCAACAATTCGAACGTTACCGATAGTACTTGCCTTGTTTATATTGAGCTCTTGTTGTTTATTCAACAACTGCATATAAACTTCTTGCCCCGATTGAACATCACGTGTCAACCGCAAGATCTCTTGCTGAGTCTTTGGCATACTGCTGACGCGCTTATTCAATTTTTCCTTTTCGTTTTCTAGTGTTTTTCTTTTTTCTAAAAGAGCTTTATATGCAGGATGCTCTTTCGTATAAAGTTTAGATATTTCAGCCTCACTAAACGTCAATTGATTAAGCTGTGATTCAACAGAAACCATTGTATCAAGTACAGACTTTGCTTCCAGAGACAGATCAACGGAGTCATTCTGCTGACGGTAACTATTGAGCTTATTTTCCGAACTGTCTAGGTTTGCACGAATAATGGGAAGTTGTTCTTTGAGAAATTCAAGGCTTTTCGCGGCTTCTTCAGATTTCCGCTCAACATTCTGGCGCAAATAATTTTGACTAATTCCATCCACGATTTTACGGATAAGGACCGGGTCTGGACCAGTTAAAGATATCTCTAAAACACCAGTTTCCTTTCCTTTATCTGAAACCGTAAGCCTGTCCAATATGTCATTGATAGACTCTAATCGTGTATGTTTGGTAATAGTAAAGCTCGTACCCGCAGGGGCATTAATGCCACTAATCAGCAAATTCACGCCATTGTGAGACTCAAAATTATTAACTGTCCCCTTAAATAAGTCGCCACCATCAAAGGAAACCTCATAACTATTTTTATCAAGGATGGTAACCTTTATTTCCTGATCTTTGTCAGCCCAAGCTTCAGGTAATGAAAGCCTGGAAACAGCAATCTCAGCCGGTTTCTCCCCCTTTAGTCGGTTAAATCCCTTTCCGAATACTGGGAAATAATCTTGATTAGTTTCGATGTCAAGATTCAGATCATCAACCGTTTTACCTATAACCATGCGTGATTGAATGAGCTCTATTTCTGACGCAGAAGCGGACGAATTTGTCGGCAGCATCGATGATATGTCATTCAACAATGAGCTACCAATATTCTTTTCGACCTGAACTAATGCATCAGCGCGGTAAATGGGCGTTGAAAACAATGCATACATAATGCCTATCAGGGTTATTAAGGCTGTTACCGCACAAATTAACCATCGATTGTCAACCAAAGTAGCCATCAATCGTGTTATATCCAACTCACTCAAGACATCCGAAGATGGAACCGACTTCTTTTTATCTGACATAACTATTCCAATTCAGCTCTTTAACGCCGTAGCCCACAGTTTCGATGAGGCTTCAAGTGATCGGTATACAAAGTCAAATGCTTCGCGACTTTGCTTGTAAGGATCGGCTATTTCTCTATGATTATCCCAATGGCCGAAAAGCATTATCTTTCCCCGCATTTCAGGGACAAGCTGACATACTGCCTCGATATGTTTTCTTTCCATTACGAGTAATAGATCATGATCTCTGCACATTTCTTTTGTTAACTGTCTTGCTACATGTCCACCTAAACTTAACCCATAAGACCTTGCGACTTCTTCTGCACTGCTATCTGCAGCATGCCCAACAACCGCACTAATGCCTGCTGAATGGATTTTCTTCTCTGGTAGTTCACGTTGCAGCAAACGCTCCCCTGTTGGGGAGCGGCAAATATTACCAACACATATAACCAAAACTGAATCAAACATTATAAGCCTCTCTCGAACGACTAAGGCCAGTTACGAATACGCAGCGACCCTTCGCTAAGGTCGTTGAAACCTGTGATTGTTGGTACCAATTGGCTAATAACGCGGTTCCAACGAACTACAGGTGCAGTAGTGACATATACAATATCGTAGGGTTGTAATTGGAACTCGGTTCCCATCACCATAGCAGCCGCATCTGAGGCATTAAGTTGATAAATATTAGCCAATTTTTGACCTTCAGTACCTCGTAGAGGACGAATGACGAAGACCCCTGTTGCATCAGCGAAACTTTGATCCATCCCCTCAGCATTACCTAATGCCTCAGTTAAGGTCATACCACTGCGATCCATTTTGAGAGTGGCCTGTTTTTTGACTTCCCCCATGACGAATACTTTTAGATCGTCATTTCGGGGTATGTAAAGAATATCGCCAGGATAGAGTAAACGGTTTTGTGTCAAATCACCACGCTGCATCAGTGCTTGCAGAGAAATACGCTGCTCTTTACCATTATGGGTCAGAACTACATTACGCCAATCCGCATTCTCCGATAGCCCCCCTGCTGCGTTAATAGCATCCATTACCGTTAAGGGAACGTTCGTTATCGGTTGCTGACCTGATTTAGCAACTTCACCTGTTACGTACGTTTTTTGTGAACGAAAAGCAGCAATACTGACATCAACTTGAGGGCTTTCAATGAATTGCGCCAAACGATTTGCGATTTCACTACGAACTTGGCTCATCGTCTTACCGACAACCTTAACCTTCCCAATGTAAGGGTAGAAAATCGTCCCATCAGAGTTGACCCAGTTGCCTGTATCACTCGCGCTGCGATACTGCCCCGCAGGGGTCGTCAGTTCTGGATGATCCCATACGGTCACCATCAACACATCGCCGACACCTATACGATATTCATAGTTTTGCAATTCACGCTCAAGTGAGGAGTTAGTTTGTGCAACAACAGGCTTTGGTCTCATTTTTTCAACCAGACCTGGCGTCATTGGGTAAATATTAACCAGCCTGTCAAGGTCAAAATCGCTATCTTGTTGTTTGACGACATCTTTGCCGCTGGTTGAAAGATGAGAGCCAGGCACGATAGTACAACCGCTAACCACACTGATAGATACCAAAAGCGGTATCAGTTTCCATTGTTTTTTTGCCATCGAGTTATCATCACTTTCAAAGTAAAAAATGCATGTAATGCCAAGCCCCATGCCAACCATGGCACCTACCGCGGCACTTAGCGAAATGAGTTGTCAACGCTTGCACAAAGACACCATAAGATGCGCTTTCATTGAGCAAGCGTTGAATTCAAATTTGTTAGGCTTAAACTCTCGGAACATTATTGCATAGTTCATAAAAAAAAGAGCAGCGTAAGCCGCATAGTTTTATCCGAGACCTAGCCGCAATTGCTGGAATAATGCCTCGTCTCAGCCATAACAGCATAGGGTGAGCTTTACAAAGAAAGTTGTTCAGCCCACTCGCGAAAGGCCTTGCCCTGCGTTGGGTGGCGCAAGCCATAAGTCACGAATGCCCGCAAGTAGCCCATCTTCTCACCGCAGTTAAACGACTCACCAACTAATTCAGTGGCTTCTACCGTCTGCTGTTTCAGCAATCCGGCAATCGCGTCCGTCAACTGAATGCGCCCCCAGGCGCCTGGCTCGGTTTTTTCCAAAATGGGCCAGATAGCGGCTGAAAGCACATAGCGCCCAACGGCTGAATAGTTGGATTGCAGCTGAACACCACTGTCCGGCTTTTCGATGATGGCGGTAATGGGTGAGGATTCACCTTGCCGCAACGCACTGTTCTGGCACTCCACAACAGAATAGTCGCGCAAAACATGTTCATCCACGGGTTGGATTAGCACCTGACTCAAACCCGTCTCTTCGAAGCGGGAAATGAGGTGAGCCAGATTATCTTTTTTTAGATCGGCTTTAGCATCGTCAAGCAACACATCCGGCAACAGCACCACGAAAGGAGCGTCTCCGACCAGCGGTTTGGCGCAAAGTACCGCGTGACCAAGCCCTTTAGGCTGCCCTTGTCGAATATGCATCAACGTTACACCTTTCGGCGTTATCGATTGGACCTCATCCAACAACTGGCGCTTAACGCGTGCCTCAAGCATCGCTTCCAATTCAAAGGACGTATCGAAATGGTTTTCTATTGCATTTTTAGATGAATGCGTAACCAAAATGATCTCTTTGATACCCGCCGCTACGCACTCATTAACAATGTATTGGATCAAAGGCTTATCGACGATCGGCAACATCTCTTTAGGAATCGCTTTGGTCGCCGGTAGCATGTGCATACCCAGGCCAGCGACAGGAATGACAGCTTTTAACTTCGTCATACTCGTCCTCTTCAATCTTGTGAACGCACTCAGCCACAATGTTACTTGTTATTCAAATTCAGCTTCAACCATTGAGCGAAATCTTCACCTTCAGTGGTATGACGCAGACCGTATTGCACAAAGGCTTTCATATATCCCAACTTATCACCACAGTCATGAGACTTACCGCTCATATGGAAGGCCTCCACCGTTTGCTCATCCATCAGCATGGCGATCGCATCAGTCAACTGGATCTCATCGCCGGCACCAGGCGGCGTCTTCTCCAGCAGCGGCCAAATCGCGCCTGAAAGCACGTATCGCCCAACGACAGCCAAGTTGGAAGGCGCTTCCTCACGAGAGGGTTTTTCTACCACCGCCGACATCGGCGCGCTTTCACCGGCGGCCAGCACCACACCTGCGCAGTCCACTACGCCATATTTGGATACATCCTGCTCTGGTACCGGCTCAACCATGATTTGGCTACGCCCTGTGTCCTCAAAGCGTTGGATCATTTTAGCCAGATTTTCTTTACGCAGATCCGCAGTGGCGTCATCCAACAGCACGTCAGGCAGCAATACAACGAAGGGCGAGTCTCCCACCATCGGCTTCGCACACAACACCGCATGCCCAAGCCCTTTCGCTTGCCCTTGACGCACTTGCATCACGGTCACATCCGGTGGGCAGATGTTTTGTACTTCAGCCAGCAGTTGGCGTTTTACACGCGCTTCCAACACAGCTTCCAACTCGAAGGAAGTATCAAAATGGTTTTCAATCGCATTCTTGGACGAATGAGTGACCAATACTATGTCTTTGATACCGGCGGCAACACATTCGCTAACGATGTATTGGATAAGTGGCTTATCGACCACTGGCAGCATTTCTTTAGGAATCGCCTTGGTTGCCGGCAACATGCGGGTTCCCAAACCCGCTACAGGGATCACAGCTTTTAGTCTTTTCTGCATTTCCACTTCCACAAGCAAATAACTGATTTATTTGGCATATACCCCACCAATCAGGCAAGATATTGTAATGAAAAAAGTCGCTCAGGCACGCTACCGCCCTTGGCTTATAGCTGCCAAAGTGCTATTGATTCAGTATTTGTTGGCGATTATCCGGGATTATCATCACGCTTCTACACACAATAGAGTCCGTGTACCAACACAAATATTTGTCACTCACAAAACGGCAAAAAAATCTGTGCCTTATAACTAAACAATGCTAGTTTTTGCCACTTATGAGGCTAAGATTCTTATACTATTGACCTATTGATACAAGCCTTAGATACTTGACACTGGGTGTTTTCAGAATAAGACTACTAACGTGTTGAGTCCATGCGAATATTGGCATAACCTACCCACCTCAATATGTTGATTTAGTTAGCTTTTAAGGCATGTCTTTTTTCTGAACAAGCGCGTCCACGATTTGTACAGTACTTTCCTCGCTACTCTGAGTTACGCGATGAAGGTTAATGATTTATACATTACTATTTTTCTGTTTTATCCTATACAGCCCGGATTAAAGTTGAATTTTGCCGCCTCAGCGCCCATCATTCCCCTGCGGCATAAGCCGTAGAACTTACAGGTGAAATTGGGCGTATGGAATGGATCGCTGATCCAACAATTTGGGCCGGCCTGGCCACATTGGTCGTGCTGGAAATCGTTCTGGGTATAGACAACCTTGTCTTCATCGCCATTCTGGCGGACAAACTACCAAAACAACAAAGAGATAAGGCTCGTGTCGTCGGTCTGTTGCTGGCGCTGGTCATGCGCCTGGCGCTGCTCGCTTCCATCTCGTGGTTAGCGACGCTGACCAAACCGATGTTTATCGTCGCGGAGCACCCCTTCAGCGGCCGCGATCTGATCATGCTGGTCGGCGGGATATTCTTGCTGTTCAAAGCCACCATGGAGCTTAATGAGCGGCTGGAAGGCAAGGATGAAGAGCAGCACGGCGCACGCAAAGGCGCGCGTTTCTGGCCGGTGGTGGCGCAGATCGTGGTGTTGGACGCTGTCTTCTCCCTCGACTCGGTGATCACCGCAGTCGGCATGGTCGACCACCTGGCGGTGATGATGATCGCGGTGTGTATCGCCATCGGCCTGATGCTGCTGGCCAGCAAGCCGCTGACGCGCTTCGTCAACGCTCACCCGACTATCGTTATCCTGTGCCTGAGCTTCCTGCTGATGATCGGCTTCAGCCTGGTGGCGGAGGGCTTCGGCTACCACATTCCGAAAGGTTACCTCTACGCGGCGATCGGCTTCTCGGTGATGATCGAAGCATTGAACCAACTGGCACAGTTCAACCGCCGGCGCTTCCTGTCGAAGGTGCGGCCACTGCGCGAGCGCACCGCCGAAGCGGTACTGCGCATGCTGAGTGGTAAACACGAAGAAGCGGAGGTCGACAGCCACTCCGCCAACCTGCTGGCGGACAGCGACAGCGAAAACGGCGAGATCTTCAATCAGCAAGAGCGGCGCATGATCGAACGCGTGTTGGGCATGGCGCAGCGCACCGTCAGCAGCATCATGACTTCGCGTCACGATGTCGAATACCTTGAGCTGAACGATCCGCAGGAGAAACTGACGCAGCTGCTTGAGCGTAATCAGCACACGCGCATCGTGGTGGTGGAAAGCAGCGCCAGCGACGAACCGCTGGGCGTGATCCACACTATCGACGTCCTCAAACAGCAGTTGGCGCAAGCGCCGCTGGATCTGCGCGCGCTGATACGTCAACCGCTGATCTTCCCGGAACAGCTCACGCTGTTAAGCGCCCTGGAGCAGTTCCGCCAGGCGCAGACGCACTTTGCCTTTGTGGTCGACGAGTTCGGCTCCGTCGAAGGTATCGTCACCCTGACGGACGTGATGGAAACCATCGCCGGCAATCTGCCGGAGGCCGGCGAAGAGGTGGACGCACGCCATGACATTCAGCAAAACGAAGACGGCAGCTGGATTGCCAACGGCTATATGCCGCTGGAAGATCTGGTGCTGTACCTGCCGATGCCGCTGGAAGACAAGCGCGAATACCACACGCTGGCGGGGCTGCTGATGGAACACAGCCAGCGTGTGCCGCAAGAAGGCGAGCAAATCAAGATCGGTGACTATCTGTTCGAACCGCTGGAGGTTAACAGCCACCGCATTCTGAAAGTGAAGATCACCCTGCCTCCCCCACCGGAGGACTACGAGGTTTAGCATTGAGGCCGGGCATCGCCCGGCCTTTCTTTTACTGGGGAACCAACAGCTCGGTCGCCACGATCACCACCACCAACCCGACAATCACCGGCACCGAAGTGCGTTTCACCACCTCGAACGGCGAGATTTTCGCCATGCCGGAAACCGCCACCACCACGCCGGAGACCGGCGACAGCGTGCGGCCGAGGTTAGACGCCTGCAGCATCGGGATCACCAGATAGGCCGGATTCACGCCCATTTGCGCCGCCAGTTTCGGGATCAGTTCGACAAACGCATAAAACGGCGCATTGCCGGAACCGGTAGTCATGGCCGCCAGCATGGTGATCACCACCAGCACCAACATCATGATCAAACCGCCGGTGCCGAACGACTGTGCCAGCCCGATCAAGCCGCTGATAAAGCCAACGGTGCTCAGCCCCTGCGCGAATACACCCGCGGCCACCAGCAGCATCACCACGCTGGCGAAAGCGTCCGCCATGCCGCGATAGGCCACTTCCAGGCCGCTGAATACCTGTTTGGCGCTGAAGCTGCGCACAAACTCGATCACGGCCGCCAACAGTATGCACCCGACCAGTACGGTAATGATGTGCAGCTCCGGCCCCCATTTTCCGTCGAAAATCAGCACGCCGAGGATCGGCGTAAATGGCAAAATCGCATAGAACCCCGGCGCGTGGGTGTTGATTTCGCTGACGTCCATGATGTGATGCTGTTCATTGTTCTTTTTGTCGAGATAGCGCTGCCAGAAAAAGTGCGCCACGGCCATGCAGACGATGGCGGCAATCGAGATCGGCAGCGTGGTTTTGAACGCGAAGTCCACCAGCGGCATCTCCGCCGCCTTGGCCGCCAGCACCACGTCGCCAGAGGTCGGCGCCAGGATAATCGCCGCCGGCGAAGCGCAAATGGCCGCCGCCGCCCCGCGGCTGATGCCAACGTTCACCATCAACGGGAACAGCGTCGCCATCAGCAATACGCCGAGGCCAGTGGCGGAAGAGACCGCCAATGACATCAGGCAAGCGACAAAATAGGCCGCCACCATCAGCAGATAAGGCGAGTTGATCATCTGCAACGGGCGCGAGGCCAGCTTGACGACCACGTCGTTGGCGCCGATATGCGTCATGTAAGCGGCGAAACCACACAGCATCATGATCATCATGCCCAGATCGCCGCCGCGGCTCATCAGCAAGATCTTGACGTATTCGATAATATCGGTCGCGCGCCAGCCGGTAGACGCGGCGCCGGACGGCAACAGCGTTTTCCCCATTAGGGCGCTGATACCGAGCAGCAGTAACCCGCCCACCATCAAGACGCCGGTGGCGGAATACCCCTTGATGATGTAACGGCCCACGCCCGCCGCCACTACGGCGCCAATAAGAAGCTCTATCATGTTTCCTCAACTCGTCATGTTTTCGCGCTCAGGCGCATAGTCATAGCAGAACAGTCCCTTACTCTGCACAAACTGCGCGCGAGTCTTCATGACCTTCATCAAGGTAACGGAGAGAAATTATCGCGGGAAACATCGAGATTGACGCGGGCCACAATGCGACCCGCGTCAGAGGAGATTACAGCTTGTCGAGCAGCTTCTTCAGATCCTGGCCTTCGCGCGAATCCTTGTTCTTGTCAGCCCATTTGTTCAACGCATCCTTGGCCCGATCCTGCAGCGTTTTGCGCAGCACTTGATCGACCTGCAGTTGATAATTCAGCTGTTGCCAAGGCCCATAGACCCGCAGCGGGATCGGCGTTTTTTGCAGTTGCTCAATCAGCTCGCCGCGCCCTTGCCAACCGCCGGTGACGCGCACGTTGAGCGCCATGTCGCACTGTTTGCCCGGCATATCGATGCTGCCGGCGCCGGTCAGCGCCAGCAAAGGCGAATCCGCCGTCAGGCCGCTGAGTTTGACCGTGCCCTGACTCAGGCTGGCCTGCGCCGAGACGCTTTTGACTTCGGTATAGCGCTGATAGCTGTCTTGCCCACGTACGCTGTTATCATTACGCGCCACCGCCTGCTGAATCAGCTGCTGAATATTCAGGCCGTGCAACTGCGCATCCTGCATCGCCAGCTGCGCCGTACCGCGCCAGCGGCGCTCAAATGCCTGTGAAGAGAGGCGATCGCCGGTCAGATCCCCTTTCATGCTGAACTTGCCGGTGAGCATCTGCGGCATATCGAATGCCTTGAGCACCGTGCCAAGCTCAACCTGATTCAGCACTGGTTGCACGCTTATCACCGGTTTATTGCCGCGCGCGTCGAGCGTTCCCGGCAAGGAGAAATCTCCGCCGGCCAATTGCCCGGCAAGCTTGTGCAACGTCAGCAGGCCGCGTTGGTTGTCCGCCGTAACGGCCAACTGGGTAACGTTCATACCGCGATAGGTTACCTGTGCCGCCTGCAGGTTCAACTGTGCAGTGAAATCGCGCAGCGCCTCCAGGTTTTGCTGCCGATCGTCAACCTGGCTGGCGATCACCGGCGCGGAAGTCACGGCGGGCTGCTCGGCGGTCGTGGTGCTGGATTGCCAGCCGGAAAGCGCGTCGAGATCGAGGTTTGCCGAATTGAGGTTCACCACATAGCCGGGCACTGCCCCCAGCGTGGCGCTGATATCGCCGGTCAACTGACTGTTATTGGCGCTGACGTTCAGCTGGCTGACGGCAATCTGCGCCGGCGTCTGCTGATAGACCACCTGGGCATTACCCTCTCCCTGAATACCGCCGTTCAGAATATCCGCGCCCGCCAGTTGGTAATTGAACTGGGTCACTTTGGCGCCAATCTGGCGTGGGAACTGCTGCAGATCGACATCGGCCGCCATGCTGAAGGTCAGGTCACGTTGATCGCGGTTGACCCGGCTGGAAAGTTCCAGCTGCGCCTGGCGTTTCTCCGTTTGTTGCAGGGTGAGATTGATATCCCGGACATTGATTTGTTCGTTATCGGCACGCTGCCAAATCAGCAGGCTGTCTACCACCCGAAGGTTATCGATATCGAACTTCCAGGCCGCGTCTGCCGCGTCAGTACCGCTACCGGCGGGTGCGATCGGGGCATCCACCTGCGAGTGCTCTTCACTGTCGGACGTGAGGCGGATAACCGCGTTTTTCAACATCACCTGCTTCACAAACAGCTGATGCGACAGCAGCGGCAACAGTTTGACATCGAGGCGCATGTTTTCCGCACTCACCACCGGCGCTTTGGCACCCGGTGCGGTTAGCGTCATGCGGCCGGCCAAAATGCTGAGCTGCGGCCAGATGTGCCACCGCAGGTCGCCTTCGAGCGTCAGCTGGTAGCCGCTCTTCTGCTCGACTTTTTTGACCATGTAGCCGCGAAAATCATTCGGATTGACCAGCAGTACCAGCGCGGACATCCCCGCCACCACGACCACCAGTAAAATCGCCAATGTCGTCAGTAATCTTCTCATGCCACCCTCTTGTCAGCGCCACACCGACGGTGCATCCCGCGCCGTTAGTCCTTGTCGATTCGACTGGCTACTGCGCCCTGCTGATCGCGATATTTTGCGTCCTGGCGGCTGTTGTATGGCCGGGCCGCCGGGCCGGACAACGGCTCAAAGCTCAAGGCGCCAATCAGCATCCCCGGCCGCAGCGCCAGCGGCAGCTTGCCGGAGTTGTAGAACTCCAGCACGATGCGCCCATGCCAGCCCGGATCGATACGGTGCGCGGTCACGTGCACCATCAGCCCCAGGCGCGCCAAAGAAGAACGGCCGTCGAGCCAACCGACCAGATCGTCCGGCAGCGTCACGGATTCGAACGTCACCGCCAGGGCCAGCTCGCCGGGATGGAGGAAGAACGCCTCGCCTTCCGGCAGGACAATCTCGTCGCTCATCACGCGATCCAGCGCGGCGCTGACTTCGTCTTTCGGCCCGCTAAGATCGATAAAAGGCGCGGTATGGCCACTGAACACGCGGAACTGATTGCCCAAACGGACATCTACTGTGGCCCCGTTGATGCGTTCGAGCGGCGGGCGCGGGGAAATCACCAGTTTCTCGCTATCCAGCCAGGCTTCTATATCGCGGTCGCACAGTCTCATGTCTTTCTTCTCCATCAAAACGCGTCACTAAACAAAAATTGCCACACAACGGGCGAAAGGTCTACGCCGGGGTGCAAATAGTTGGCCGCCGGCCGGAAATACACATTTCCGGCCATTAAGCGGCATTATTCAAAGAATTGGCTGATTTTGGCTTTCAGAATATCGATCGCGATGCGGTTCTTGCCGCCACGCGGGACGATGATATCGGCGTATTGTTTGGAAGGTTCGATAAACTGCAGGAACATCGGGCGCACGGTCTTCTGGTATTGCGCCATCACCGAATCCATCGAGCGGCCGCGCTCGTTGACGTCGCGCTTCATGCGGCGCATCAGGCAGATATCCAGCGGCGTGTCGACAAAGATCGAGAAGTTCATTTCCTGGCGCAGGCGGATATCCGTCAGCAGCAAGATCCCTTCCAGAATAATCACTTTTTTAGGTTCGAGATGGACGGTTTCTTTCTTGCGCGTGTGTTCGGTGTAGCTGTACAGCGGCAGTTCAATCGCCTTGCCGGCCTTCAGCATCTGCAGATGCTGGAACAGCAGGTTGTGATCCATGGCGCTCGGGTGGTCATAGTTGGTTTTGACCCGTTCTTCCATGGTCAGGTGAGTCTGGTCTTTATAGTAACTGTCTTCTGGAATAACGCCGATGTGCTCATCGCCGACCTGCTCGCGGAGTTCGCGGTACAACGTGCTGGCAATAAGGCTTTTTCCGGAGGCAGATGCGCCAGCTATACCAATAATGACGCACTGATGCGGATTGTCAGTCATAAAATTAAAGACCTGATTTCGTAATGTGAAGGGGGGAACTAAAACGCGACAATTATAGGGAGTCGTCGGGGTTTGCGCCACTGTATATTGCGCGACGGCGGGCGAATTCGGGCTATCGCGCCGTATCGGCAACGCGCATTTTAAGAATCTCACGGCTAGGGCAATGCCCGGCAACAGGTTAAACTCCAGCGCTGACTTCTGGACCCCGTAGTCTTTCATCGGAGATTGATGTGCTGGATTGGTATTTTTTGACTTTTTTCGGCGACAGCATGCTGCTGCTACCCTGTGCGCTGATTCTGTTTTTGTTGCTGCTCGCGTCTTCCGCCACCCGCGCGGCAGGCTGGCAGTGGGCGTTGATCTTCGGCTTCACCGGCGGGCTGGTCTGCCTGTCCAAACTGGCCTTTATGGGCTGGGGTATTGGTAACGCAAGTTATGATTTCACCGGATTCAGCGGCCATTCGGCCCTCGCAGCCAGCATCTGGCCGCCGCTGTTCTGGGCATTGACCGGCCGATTTTCCCATCCGGTGCGCAGCCTCGCGCTATTGACCGGGTGGATATTGCCTTTCACCATCGGCGTGTCGCGGCTGGAAATTCGCGTTCACTCGGTATCCGAGGTGATCAGCGGATTGATTTTAGGCTACCTGGCCAGCGCACTGTTCCTGTGGCTGCAACGCGCCAAGGCTCGCCCATGCCTTTCCTGGCCACACCTGGCCATCGCGCTGGCCTTGCCGTTGGCACTGATGGGACAGCGTCAGCCGGCCCCCACCCAGGGGTTGCTGGAACATATCGCCAAAACGCTGGCGCAAATCGAACGTCCTTATACCCGCGCGGATTTGCACAACCCTGTCCGCATCCCATAAAAAAACCCGGCGTTTAAGCCGGGCTCTTGCATTGCCATAGGCAGATTACAGCGCGCGGAACGCAATCTCCGTCGGGATTGCCTCGCCCTGCCAATACATCTGCGCGGCCACGCGGCCAGCGAGCTGACGATACATTTCGGCGAATTCGCTGTCCGGGCGGCTGATCACCGTCGGCGTACCGCGATCCAGGTCTTCGCGCAGCGAGATATGCAGCGGCATCTGCCCCAGCAGGCGGCTGTGGTATTTCTGCACCAGCTTCTCGGCGCCGCCGGTGCCGAAGATCGGCTCATGGTGTCCGCAGTTGCTGCAGATGTGCACGCTCATGTTCTCCACGATGCCCAGCACCGGCACATGCACTTTCTCGAACATCACGATGCCCTTGGCGGCATCCAGCAAGGCGATATCCTGCGGCGTGGTGACCACCAGCGCGCCGGTCACCGGAATGTTCTGCGACAGCGTCAGTTGGATGTCGCCGGTGCCCGGCGGCATGTCCAGCACCAGATAATCCAGATCCGGCCACAGCGTATCCTGCAGCAGTTGCATCAGCGCCTTGCTGGCCATCGGGCCGCGCCACACCATGGCGTTGTCGTCGGTCACCAGATAGCCGATGGAGTTGGTCGCCAGACCGTGCGCCACGATCGGCGCCATGTGCTGACCGTCCGGCGAGGTCGGCCGCTCATGTTCGGTGCCCAGCATATTGGGGATCGACGGGCCGTAAATGTCGGCGTCCAGAATACCGACCTTGGCGCCTTCGGCGGCCAACGCCAGCGCTAGGTTGACGGCGGTGCTGGATTTTCCCACCCCGCCTTTGCCGGAGCTGACGGCGACGATGTTGCGCACGCCTTTGATCCCGGCCTGGCCGTTCGCACGCTTCAGCGTCGTGATGTCGTGTTTCAGCTTCCAGTCGATGGCGGAGGCGCCGGTCACGCGCAACAGCTCGGGGCCGACGCTCGCCTGCAGCGCCTCAAAACCGCTCTGCCAGGCAAACGGCATCGTCAGTTCGATATGCAGTACATCGTCCAGCAACGCGCAGTGATGAATGGTCTTCAATGCGGTCAGGTTGTTTTTCAACGTCGGGTGTTCAAAGGCGGCCAGTACACCGGTCACCAGGGCGCGCAGAACTTCGGGGTTGGTCTGCTCAGGGGATTTTGCGTTCATCCCGGCTCCTTGATTTTGAATGAGTAGCTTCCGGCTAAGCATATCAGAACTGCGCTGCCGCTGGCGCATATAACCTGCAAGAAACCGCCCTAGCAGCGAAGGGCGCGATCGGTTAACATCGAAGGCCCTTTTATTCATTACAGAAAGCAAGTTCTCACTATGGCTCAAGTCGCGAAAAAATTATTGGTGACGTGCGCGCTACCGTACGCAAATGGTTCCATCCATCTCGGCCACATGCTCGAGCACATCCAGGCGGATATCTGGGTGCGTTACCAACGAATGCGCGGCCACGAAGTGCATTTCATCTGCGCAGACGACGCGCACGGCACGCCGATCATGCTGAAAGCGCAGCAACTGGGCGTGAAGCCGGAAGAAATGATCGCGGAGATGAGCCAGGAGCACCAACAGGATTTCGCCGGCTTTGGCATCAGCTATGACAACTACCATTCGACCCATAGCGATGAAAACCGTGAGCTGTCCACCCTGATTTACAGCCGCCTGAAAGAAAACGGTTTTATCAAGAACCGTACCATTTCTCAGCTGTACGATCCGGAGAAAGGCATGTTCCTGCCGGACCGTTTCGTGAAAGGCACCTGCCCGAAATGCAAATCGCCGGATCAATACGGCGATAACTGCGAAGTGTGCGGCGCCACCTACAGCCCGACGGAACTGATCGATCCGAAGTCCGTGGTTTCCGGCGCGACGCCGGTGATGCGCGACTCCGAGCACTTCTTCTTCGACCTGCCGGCCTTCAGCGAAATGCTGCAGGCGTGGACGCGCTCCGGCGCGCTGCAAGAGCAGGTGGCGAACAAGATGCAGGAGTGGTTCGAATCGGGCCTGCAGCAGTGGGACATCTCCCGCGATGCGCCTTACTTCGGCTTCGAGATCCCGGATGCGCCGGGCAAATACTTCTACGTCTGGCTGGACGCGCCAATCGGCTACATGGGCTCCTTCAAGAACCTGTGCGACAAGCGCGGCGATCTGGACTTCGACGAGTTCTGGCGCAAAGACTCCACCACCGAGCTGTATCACTTTATCGGCAAGGACATCGTCTACTTCCACAGCCTGTTCTGGCCGGCGATGCTGGAAGGCAGCAACTTCCGCAAACCGACCAACCTGTTCGTGCACGGCTACGTGACGGTGAACGGCGCCAAAATGTCCAAGTCGCGCGGCACCTTCATCAAGGCCGGCACCTACCTGCAGCATCTGGACGCCGACTGCCTGCGCTATTACTACGCCGCCAAGCTCTCTTCACGCATTGATGATATCGATCTCAATCTGGAAGACTTCGTGCAGCGCGTAAACGCCGACATCGTCAACAAGGTGGTGAACCTGGCGTCACGTAACGCCGGCTTTATCAACAAACGCTTCGGCGGCAAGCTGGCCGACAGCCTGGCCGATCCGGCGCTGTACCAGACCTTCGTCGACGCGGCGCAGAGCATCGCCGAAGCTTACGCCGGCCGCGAGTTCAGCCGCGCGATCCGTGAAATCATGGCGCTGGCCGATCTGGCCAACCGCTACGTGGATGAGCAGGCACCTTGGGTGGTGGCGAAGGAAGAAGGCCGCGACGCCGATCTGCAGGCCATCTGCTCGATGGGCATCAACCTGTTCCGCGTGCTGATGACTTACCTGAAGCCGGTGCTGCCTTCGCTGACCGAACGCGCCGAAGCGTTCCTCAACGCCGAGCTGAGCTGGGACGCAATACCGCAGCCGCTGCTGGGCCACCAGGTGAACGCATTCAAAGCGCTGTTCAACCGCATCGATCTGGACAAGGTCAGCGAAATGGTCAACGCCTCGAAAGAAGACATGGCCGCCGCCAAGCCGGTGACCGGTCCATTGGCCGATGATCCTATTCAGGAAACCATCACCTTCGACGACTTCGCCAAGGTGGACATGCGTATCGCCCTGATCAAGAGCGCCGACTTTGTCGAAGGCTCCGACAAACTGCTGAAGCTGCAGTTGGATCTGGGCGGCGAATCGCGCCAGATCTTCTCCGGCATTCGCTCCGCTTACCCGGATCCGAAAGCGCTGGAAGGCCGCCTGACCATCATGGTCGCCAACCTGGCGCCGCGCAAAATGCGCTTCGGCGTTTCGGAAGGCATGGTGATGGCGGCGGGCCCCGGCGGGAAAGAGATCTTCCTGCTGAGCCCGGACAGCGGCGCGCAGCCTGGCATGCAGGTCAAGTAACCGCGCCGGCGCGTTACACCAAGGGTCGAGCTTGCTCGGCCCTTTTTTAATGCCTCAAACCCGACGTTATAAACAGTAAGAAAAAGTCATAACCGCTCTGATTCCCTCGCCTGCCGCATCTCGCTATGATGCTCCTCAACAACAAATAGACGTCCAGACAGAAAGACTGCTATAACAGACCTTCACCGGGACCGTTTACCCGCTTTTTTGGAGCCGATAATAATGAAAAATCTCAAGACTTCGCTGCTCGCCCTCAGCCTGTTGGCCGCCCTGCCGCTGCAGGCGGCGGAAAACGCCGCCGTGCCGGCCGCCATCGCTCAGCATCAGGGGCCGGTACGCATCGCGGTGATCCGCAACCTCGGATCCGACGACAACACCACGCAATTTTTGGCGGGCGCCATTCAGGAAGGACGTAAGCTGGGCTTCAAGGTGGACTCCTTCCTCAGCAACGGCGACGACGCGCGCTTCCAGGACTTCGTCAACCAGGCTATCAGCCAGAAATATGACGGCATCATTCTCTCGCAGGGGCGAGCCCCCTATTCCACCGAATTGGTCAAACGCATCGCGGCGGCCGGCATCGCCGTCGCGGCTTTCGATACCGACGTCAGCGGCAGCGTTCCCGGCGTCACCGTCTCGCAGCAGGACGACGCTTCGCTGGCCAACGCCTCCTTCGGCCAGCTGGTGAAGGACTTCAACGGCCAGGCCAACATAATCAAACTCTGGGTAGCCGGCTTCCCGCCGATGGAACGCCGCCAGGCCGCCTATCAGCAGCTGCTGAAACAACATCCGGGCATTCACGAGCTGGAATCGATCGGCGCGGTCTCCTCCGACGTACAGGGCGATACCGCCAATAAAGTGGGGGCGGTGCTGGCGAAATACCCGAAAGGCAAGATCGACGCCATCTGGGGCACCTGGGACGCCTTCACCCAGGGCGCTTACAAAGCATTGAAAGAGAACGGCCGCACCGAGATCAAGCTGTACAGCATCGATATCTCCAACCAGGACTTACAACTGATGCGCGAAGCCGGCAGCCCGTGGCAGGTCAGCGTGGCGGTGGATCCGAAACTTATCGGCGCAGTCAACCTGCGCCTGGTGGCCAACAAGATCGCCGGGGAAAGCACGCCGGACAGCTATCAGTTCAAAGCGACGGTCATTCCGCAGGCGCTGTTGCTGGCGCAGCCGGGGCCGGTCAACGTCGCCGGGCTGGCGAAGATCATCCCCGGCTGGGGCAGCAGCAGCGACTTCGTGCAGCCGTGGTTCGCCACGCTGCAGGCCGAACACGGTAAATAATGCTGTTTTTGACGAGGCTGCCGACGCAGCCTCTGTTTTTAAACTAATTTTCGGCTTTCCCCTTCCGTCCTCGCCAAAATACGCTATGTTATCTGCATTGCCCAATAACTGTATGCATACACAGGCTTCGAATGAAGGGATTTCCCTCGCTGATTAACATGCTGCTGGCCAGTTCGCTGGTGTTGACCATCGGCCGCGGCGTGACGCTGCCGTTCATTACCATCTATCTCACCGAGCATTTCCATCTGCTGCCGAAGAGCGTGGGCGTGATCCTGGGCATCAGCCTGACCCTCGGCATCCTTGCCAGCCTGTACGGCGGCTATCTGGTGGACAAATTCAGCAAGAACCGCCTGATCCTGCTGTCGATTTTATTGTTTGCGCTGAGCTTCTTCGCCCTTCCCTGGATCCCGCGCCCCGGCGGCGTAATCGTGGTGCTGGCGATCCTGCATACCTGTTATTCGGTGCTGAGCATCACCATTAAGGCCTGCTTCGCCGACTGGCTGCCGGTCGAGCAGCGCATCAAGGCTTTTTCAATCAACTACACGCTGGTCAACGTCGGCTGGGCGATCGGTTCTGCGCTCGGCGTTCTGGTAGCCGGGCTTAGCCCGCTGCTGCCGTTTTACCTGTCGGGCGGGTTGGCGCTGGCGACGGTAGCGGCACTCAGCCTGCGCTTGCGCGGCCGGGAACAGCGCGCAACGCCAGCCGCCGCCGCACCGGCAGCGCTCCCCAACTTCCGCCAGACGGTGACTATCCTGCGCAGCGATCGGCGGCTGATCTACTTCACCCTCGGCAGTACCCTGGGCGCCGTCGTGTTCGGTCAGTTCACCGGCTATCTGTCGCAGTACCTGATCACAGTCTCCAGCGCCGAGTTTGCCTACAAAATCATCGGGCTGGTGATGATCGTCAACGCCAGCATCGTCATCGCCCTGCAATACCTGCTCAGCCGCGGCATGCGTCAGGAAAATATGCTGCGCTGGCTGGCGCTGGGCACGCTGTTTTTCATCGTCGGGCTGCTCGGCTTTATGATGGCCGGCCAGGTGGTCTGGCTGTGGCTGGCGGCGATGGCGGTGTTTACCCTCGGCGAAATCATCGTTATCCCGGTGGAATACATGTTCATCGACTTTATCGCGCCGCCGCACCTGAAAGGCAGCTACTATGGGGTACAGAACCTCAGCGCGCTGGGCGGCGCCATCAACCCGGTGCTGTGCGGGGTGCTGCTCAGCTATGCTGCGCCGCCGTTGATGTTCGTGATGCTGATCGTCGCCGCGCTGCTCAGCCTGCTGTTTTTCTTCCTCGGCCACCGGCTGGCGGAACACGCGGCGATAACCGCCGAAGATACACGCTAAACCCACGCGTACCAGCTATTGCGGGCTGTCAACCCGCCGATCGGGCATGGCATCCATAGCGAGAATTCATGGTGCGATCTGTGGCATGGCTCACAGTTTAATTGTATGATGAATGCATCAGTTAAACGGGAAAAGACAATGGCCAACGTGCTCACACTGTGCTGGAAATACCTGAGAGCCCTGCTCCTCATCTACCTTTGTCTGTTCGTCGGCAATGCGCTGGCGGCGCTGCTGCCGTTCGCCATTCCCGGTAGCATCCTCGGCATGCTGCTGCTGTTCGCCCTGCTCTCTACCCAGATTATGCCGGCCAAATGGGTTAAACCCGGCTGCCATTTGCTGATCCGCTACATGGTGCTGCTGTTCGTGCCGATCGGCGTCGGGGTGATGAAATACTACGACCAGATCGTCGCGCATCTGGGCCCGCTGGTTATCTCTTGCCTGATCAGCACGCTGATGGTGCTGGTGGTGGTCGGCTATACCTCACACTATTTTCACCGCGAGCGCCGCATCGCCGGCAAGCCCGATGACACGGAGGGCAACCCATGATCCATGAAATCTGGTGGTCGCTGCCGCTGACGCTGGCGGTCTATTTCGCCGCGCGCTGGCTGGCGCGCAAGCTGAACATGCCGCTGCTCAACCCGCTGCTGGTTTCCATGGCGGTGATCATCCCGCTGCTGTTGCTCACCGGCATCCCCTATGAGCGCTACTTTCAAGGCAGCAAAATCCTCAACGATCTGCTGCAGCCGGCGGTCGTCGCGCTGGCCTTCCCGTTGTATGAGCAGCTGCACCAGATCCGCGCGCGCTGGAAGTCGATTATCGCGGTGTGCTTCATCGGCAGCCTGACCGCCATGATCAGCGGCGGCGCCATCGCCCTGTGGCTGGGCGCCACGCCGGAAATCGCCGCCTCTATCCTGCCGAAATCGGTCACTACGCCGATCGCCATGGCCGTCGCGGACTCGCTCGGCGGCATTCCGGCGATCAGCGCGGTCTGCGTCATTTTCGTCGGTATCCTCGGCGCCGTGTTCGGCCATACGCTGTTCAACCTGTTGAAAATCACCACCCACTCGGCGCGCGGTCTGGCGATGGGTACCGCATCCCACGCACTGGGCACCGCACGCTGCGCGGAGATGGACTACCAGGAAGGCGCTTTCGGCTCGCTGGCGCTGGTGATCTGCGGCATCATCACCTCGCTGCTGGCACCGTTCCTGTTCCCGGTGCTGCTGCACCTGTTCGGTTGAACAGGGTGAAACTTGCGATACATCTCGCATTTATGTATCTCATTGCATTAATTTCACCAATTAAGAGACATTAGTCACACTTTAATGTCTCTGGCCTGCCTAGAATGTTATCCCGTTAACCTGTAGAGAGACTTTCTATGCATCCGCGTTTTCACACCGCGTTCAGCGCACTGCCTGCGACACTGCAATCCGCCCTGCGGCCCTATCTGGACGCGCCTGACTTTCCGGCGATGTTCACGGCCGAGCAAGCGGCGGCGATCCGCACAGGCTGCGGGTTGGACGATGACGCGCTGGCATTCGCGCTGCTGCCGCTGGCGGCGGCCTGCTCGTTAACCCCGATATCGCACTTCCACGTCGGCGCCATCGCGCGCGGGCAAAGTGGCAACCTCTATTTCGGCGCCAATATGGAATTCAGCGGCGCACCGCTGCAGCAAACCGTGCATGCGGAACAGTGCGCGGTTACCCATGCCTGGCTGCGCGGCGAGCCGGCGCTGGCCTCGGTCACCGTCAACTACACGCCGTGTGGCCACTGCCGTCAGTTTATGAATGAACTGAACAGCGGCGGCGAGCTGCAGATCCGTCTGCCGGGCCGCGCGCCGGCCACGCTGGCGGACTATCTGCCGGACGCCTTCGGCCCGAAAGATCTGGATATCGCTTCGCTGCTGATGGACAAGGTCGATCACGGCCATCGGCTGGCGCTGGACGATGCGCTGACGCAGGCGGCGCTGGCGGCGGCCAATCAGAGCCACGCGCCGTACAGCAACGCTCACAGCGGCGTGGCGCTGGAAACGCAGGACGGTAACCTCTACACCGGTCGCTATGCGGAAAACGCCGCCTTCAATCCGAGCCTGCCGCCGCTGCAGGCCGCGCTGATCCTGCTGAACATCTCCGGCGGCGATTGCCTGAACATCCGCCGCGCCGTGCTGGTCGAGCCACAGGAGGCAATCCTCAGCCAGTGGGACGCCACCCGCGCCACGCTGGCGGCGCTGGGCTGCCAGAACGTCAGCCGCGCCACCTTCTGAATGCGCAACGGCGGAGCCACCGGGTTCCGCCGTTAACAGCCCCGCCCGCCAAATACAATGCCCCGACGCCGCCAGAGACACTTTCTTTAGTTAAAAAATCATTTGATTGTCGATAATTACGCCAACCTGGTTCATCATCTGGCAACAAATGCTGTACATCTTCTCTTTATCTCTTAGGATCGTCGGCAATAAAGTTATCTGATACGTGAAGAGTAAAACTGATGGAACTAGAATACGAAAGCAAACGCCCGCTCTACATCCCTTACGCCGGCCCGATTCTGCTGGAATTTCCGCTGCTGAACAAAGGCAGCGCTTTCACCGAGGAAGAACGTAGCCACTTCAACCTGCACGGCCTGCTGCCGGAAGCGGTGGAAACCATCGAAGAACAGGTGGAACGCGCCTACCGTCAGTACCAGGATTTCAAGAACGACAACGACAAGCACATCTACCTGCGCAACATCCAGGACACCAACGAAACCCTGTTCTACCGCCTGCTGGACTCGCACCTGAGCGAGATGATGCCGATCATCTACACCCCGACCGTCGGCGAGGCCTGCGAACACTTCTCCGATATCTATCGCCGCGCGCGCGGGCTGTTCATCTCCTACCCGAACCGCGATCGCATCGATGACATGCTGCAAAACGCCACCAAGCAGAACGTCAAGGTGATCGTGGTCACCGACGGCGAGCGTATCCTTGGCCTGGGCGACCAGGGCATCGGCGGCATGGGCATCCCCATCGGCAAGCTGTCGCTGTACACCGCCTGCGGCGGCATCAGCCCGGCCTACACGCTGCCGGTGGTGCTGGACGTCGGCACCAACAACCCGCAGCGCCTCAACGATCCGCTGTACATGGGCTGGCGCCATCCGCGCATCTCCGGCGAGGAGTACCACGCCTTCGTCGAAGAGTTTATTCAGGCGGTCAAACGCCGCTGGCCGAACGTGCTGCTGCAGTTCGAAGACTTCGCGCAGAACAACGCCACCCCGCTGTTGAACCGCTATCGCGACGAGATCTGCTGCTTCAACGATGACATCCAGGGCACCGCCGCGGTCACCCTCGGCAGCCTGATCGCCGCCAGCCGCGCCGCCGGCAGCCAGCTGCGCGATCAGACCGTCACCTTCCTCGGCGCCGGTTCCGCCGGCTGCGGCATCGCCGAGCAAATCATCGCGCAGATGAAGTCCGAAGGTTTGAGCGAAGACGAAGCGCGCGCCCGCGTATTCATGGTCGACCGCTTCGGCCTGCTGACCGACAAACTGCCGAACCTGCTCGATTTCCAGAGCAAACTGGTACAGAAGAGCGACAACCTGACCGATTGGGAAACCGCCAGCGACGCCATCTCGCTGCTGGACGTGGTGCGCAACGCCAAGCCGACCATTCTGATCGGCGTGTCCGGCCAGCCGGGGTTGTTTACCGAAGAGCTGATCCGCGAAATGCACAAGCACTGCGAACGCCCTATCGTGATGCCGCTGTCCAACCCGACCTCGCGCGTGGAAGCCCGTCCGGAAGACATCATCAACTGGACCGACGGCGCCGCCCTGGTGGCGACCGGCAGCCCGTTCGCGCCGGTAAGCTATAAAGAGCAGCTGTACCCGATCGCCCAGTGCAACAACTCCTACATCTTCCCGGGGATTGGCCTCGGCGTGCTGGCCTCCGGCGCCACCCGCGTCACCGACGCCATGCTGATGGCCGCCAGCCGCGCGCTGGCGGACTGTTCGCCGCTGGCCACCGACGGCCACGGTGCGCTGCTGCCGAATATCGACGATATTCAGGGCGTATCGAAATGCATCGCCATGGAAGTGGGTAAAGCGGCGCAGCTGCAGGGCGTGGCGATCGTCACCTCCGAAGACGCGCTGTCGAAAGCCATCGAGCACAACTTCTGGCGGCCGCAGTACCGCAGCTACAAGCGCACCTCGTTCTGAATTAGCCAGGCCTATCGCGACCTTCCCTGCATCTGTAACGATAGGCCTGCAATTTTTATTGATCATCACCGCCCGTCTAAGGATTTTCTTACCAGGCTATAAGCCTGAGTGCCGGGCAATTATTGCTCTCACTGTCTTTCACGCATGCATTACGTTTGCAATGTCGGCGATCTCATGTTTATAGATGCATTTCAACCACCTCACAAGCAAACTTCGCGGCTCGCTCTGAAGCAGTTCACCGTCAATCTCAACCTATTCTGATAATGCTCTCAGCTTCTACAGAACCCTTGAAAAATGTGACTCGCTATGTCTAAATAGCCAATAAATTGTTTTCTTAAGGCATATGATTTTGAAAAATAAAAAAGTACATTATTCTCTTGAAAAGACTTTGCACTTTTTAACAATATTTCGAAGTTGATGGGTATTTGAAATTTTCTTATTAGCGGCACTCTTATTCTTTAAATGTGAATATTATTTTCAGGGTCTAAATTAGTTTTAAGGTTTTTTATGAGCGCATCAAGTAATGCAAAGTGGGTAACTCTGTCACAAATGGGTAAGGTTTT
This sequence comes from Serratia sp. CY44782, assembly GCF_052168715.1. Classification (NCBI taxonomy): domain Bacteria; kingdom Pseudomonadati; phylum Pseudomonadota; class Gammaproteobacteria; order Enterobacterales; family Yersiniaceae; genus Serratia; species Serratia sp. CY44782. The sequence goes on along the minus strand of NZ_JBJNME010000006.1, from coordinate 243,917 downwards.
CACCCAGTTAATGAGCATGCTCGTTCTGGCAAGGCTGATTCCTCCAGGGGAATTCGGTTTAATGGCCATGGCTTACGTAGTGATTAACTTTTCTCTTTTGATCAGAGACTTGGGCACTTCTGCGGCCATCATTCAACATCGTGAATTAAAGAACAGCACAATTAACGCCATTTTCGGTCTCAACATTACAATGGGAACAGTAATCGCCATTGCAATTGTAATTTTTTCACCGCTAATCGCGCATTTATTCAAGGAACCTCGATTAGTCGACGTCTTGCTTCTCCTGTCTATTTCCTTTCCTATTGCCAGCAGCGGCTCTACTCACCTAGCGTTATTGGAAAGAAATTCAAAATTCATGACAGCTTCTTTGATTGAGTTGTCGGCAGGTATTATATCGCTTATCGCTGCGATTATACTGGCATATATGGGTGCTGGCGTTTATAGCCTTGTCATATCAAACTTACTGACAGCAATTATATCAACGACCCTACTTTGGATAAAAAGTGATTGGCGCCCAAGCATAAAGAAAATTTTCAACAAAGATGAGTTGAAGTTGATTTTCTCCTTTAGCAGTAATCTTACATTATTCAACTTTGTCAATTATTTCTCTAGAAACGCCGACAGCATACTTATCGGCCGCTATATGAGTGCCAACGTTCTCGGCTCTTACTCTCTGGCCTACAGAATCATGTTATTCCCGCTTCAAAATTTAACATTCATCGCGTCCCGATCTCTATTCCCCATAATGAGCCGTCAGCAAGATAATAAAGCAGAGGTCAAAAAACTATTTCTGAAATCGATTGATGTAATCACATTCCTTGTTTTTCCTCTGATGGTAGGTCTGGCAACGTTACGAGAGCCGTTCTTTAATATTGTTTTCGGACCTGAATGGGCACTGAGTGCAACGATTATGCTCTGGTTAGCACCAACAGGTATTGTCCAAGCAGTGACCAGTTCTACTGGTGCAGTTTTAATGTCCAAAGGACGTGCTGACATATTGCTTATGTTGGGAGTCCTTGGAGCATTTCTATTGCTAAGTGCATTTACCATCGGTGTACGATACGACATTATTACGCTCACCATGCTTTATTTCGTTGCTAACGTAATAAATTTCATTCCGGCAATGCTTATTACAATGCGGTTGTTGGGAGGTAACCTCTTCGAGGTCATTGTCCGTCTCGTTGGACCTGCATTTTGTTCAGGAGTCATGTTCGCAGCACTCTACTGGTTGTTACATTTCTCTCATTTAAATATTGCGGTAAATAGTGTACTTTCGTTGATTGGCGTATCATTATTTGGTGCACTTGTTTATTTCATCGCATCAGTGCTATTTTTGCGTGACCGAATTAGTCACTTCAAGAAGCTTGTATTAAAGAAGGTATGATTTAACTCAAGCAGGGTCGGAGCCTACTTCCTATCCTGCTGCCTACAGTCTATAGAATAAATCCGTCACTTCAGAGTCATCTAATTATAATAAAGGGTGTACCAACATGCTAAGCCACCTATAAAACTCGGTTACGCATTCATTTTTATGTTTAAAATTGGCCTTGACCATGGTAGCATTATCGAGACTAATCTAGATTGAGTTTAATCAATATGAATCCGAAAGTCAGCATTATTATAGCAAGTTACAACACGGACAAATACATTGTTGAGTGTGTGAACTCTGCACTTGGGCAGGATTACGAAAATATTGAAGTCATCGTTGTCAACGACGGGTCGACTGATACCACTGAAGAGCTTTTATTTGAACTTGCTCGCAATAACACTAAACTCAAAACTCTAACGCAAGAAAATCAGGGGCAGTCAGTCGCTAGGAACAACGGACTTACACTGGCGACAGGTGAGTTCGTTATTTTTCTTGATAGCGATGATAAATTTTATAACTCATTGATATCAAAGTGCATTTCCGCACTAAACTCAACAAAAAGCGACATTATCTTCTTCAATGGTGAGAGCTTTTACGATAATGAAGGTGATCCTCTCACTGCGGGCTTTGCTCCTAAGTACATTAGAAACACCAGTTTGTGTGGCAAGGCGATGGATAGCCACACATTCTTTAAAAAGTCGTGGGGATTAAATAATTATACAGTAAGTCCATGCATGTTCATCGCCAGGACTCAACTTGTGAGAGATAATCCATTTTATCCAGGCATTGTGCATGAAGACAACTTATTTACCACTAAAATCTTGCTATCAAAAAAATCAACCATTGCCTGTATAAACGATATTTTATATAAAAGGCGTATACGCCCCGATTCAGTTATGACATCAAAAAAAAGCGAAAGAAATGCCATAGGTTATTTAACGGTAGCAAAAGAAATGATATCCCTTCGTTCGCAAACGGATAATGAACTGAATGCCTGCTTAAACAGCTTTATTTCTCATTGTGTTAGCTCATCACTGAACGACGCTAAAGCTTGTTTCGAACGGATACCTAAAGAGCTGAAGAAAGAGTACCTGGAGGTCATCAAAGATATTGGTTGGATGAATATCAGGAAAAAAACCTTAGCTAAATTTATTTTAGCTTACTTTTAAAACGCCACTAAAAAGCGACCCTCAGCGCTGAGTTTCAGGGTTGCTTTTTCATGTCACCTGTCTACGCCCGCAACACGTACACTTTCCTAACAGGGCTGACCAATACTTCTCAGCAAAACCGCCGAAAAATGCGGCGTTGCGCGTGCTTCAGGCGGTTCGCGTCTTGCGTCGATCGGTCAGGTAAAGTAGCCTTGATCCATCTTTTTCAGCCCGGCGCGCGTAAGGCAACAACATGTGGAAACGCCTGATCATCAGCTTGTTCATCATCATTGCGGTGTTGATGGGTTCGGCTATTGCGCTGGATCGCTGGATCAGCTGGAAAACCGCGCCTTACGTCTACGACGAACTGCAGGAATTGCCACACCGCCAGGTCGGCGTGGTGCTCGGCACCGCCAAGTATTACCGCACCGGGGTGATCAACCAGTACTACCGTTACCGCATTCAGGGGGCGATCAACGCCTATAATAGTGGCAAGGTGAAATACCTGCTGCTGAGCGGCGACAACGCCCAGCAAAGCTATAACGAGCCGATGACCATGCGTCGCGATCTGATCGCCGCCGGCGTGGCGCCGAGCGATATCGTACTGGACTACGCCGGTTTCCGTACCCTGGACTCCATCGTGCGCACCCGCAAGGTGTTCGACACCAACGATTTCATCATCATCACCCAGCGTTTCCACTGCGAGCGCGCGCTGTTCATCGCCCTGCACATGGGCATTCAGGCGCAGTGCTACGCGGTGCCGTCGCCGAAAGACATGATGACGGTCCGTGCCCGCGAGATCTTCGCTCGCCTGGGCGCGCTGACCGATCTGTACATCCTCAAGCGCGAACCGCGCTTCCTCGGCCCGCTGATCCCGATCTCCGCCATGCACACCGTGCCGGAAGACGCCCAGGGCTATCCCGCCGTTTCGCCGGAACAGTTGGTGGAGCTGGAGCACAAGCTGAAAGAAGAGAAGCAGAAAGCCAAACAGCCCTGATGCGGCAAACGCCCAAAAGAAAGGCCGGCAATAGGCCGGCCTTGTGGTCTGCGAGGTGGCAAATCTACTTCTTCTTGGCGTATTTCAACGAGTCCAGCGCCACGGCGAAGATGATGATGCTGCCCTTGATAATATACTGCCAGTACGGGTTGATGCCGATATAGGTCAGGCCGTAGTTGATGACGGTGAAGATGATCACCCCGGTCACCACGCCCCACACCGTACCCACCCCGCCGGCGAAGGAGACGCCCCCCACCACGCAGGCGGCGATGGCATCCAGCTCGTACATAAAGCCGAGGTTATTGGTGGCGCTGCCGATGCGCCCCGCTTCCAGCAGGCCGCCGAAGGCGTAGAACACGCCGGACAACGCATAGATCATGATCAGGTTCAACGGCACGTTGACCCCGGACACCTTGGCCGCTTCCGGGTTACCGCCGATGGCGAAGATGTTCTTGCCGAAGCGGGTCTTGGTCCACAGGATCCAGACGAAGATGATGGCGATCAGCGCATAGAAGGTAATGTACGATAGCTTAAAGTCGCCGAAGCGCAAGAACCCCTGGGCAAAGGTGGAAAACTTCGGATCGAAGCCCGCGACCGGCGAAGCGCCGACCGAATCGTAATACAGCGAGTTGATGCCGTAGACGATGATCATGGTACCCAGCGTAGTGATGAACGGCGTCACGTTGAGATAGGCGATAATCAGGCCGTTAACCAGGCCGATCACCGCACCAACCGCACACACCAGCAGGATGACCAGGGGGATCGACCAGGTTTCCATGTGCGGGAACACCTTGTTGACGTTATCCATCGACTGCAGCAGCGTGGCCGCCACCACCGCCGCCAGCCCCACCTGTCGCCCGGCGGACAGGTCGGTGCCCTGGGTCACGATCAGCCCCGCCACACCCAGCGCGATGATGATGCGCACCGAAGACTGCGTCAGGATGTTACTCAGGTTCATCAGGCTGAGGAAAGTCGGATCCTGAATGATGATGATGGCCAACAGCACCAGCAACACCACGTAAATGCCGCCTTCCTTGAAATAGGTAAATAAGGTTTTTTTATTTAGCGCGTTCATAATTCCGATCCTTAAAGGTGCAGGGAGGCGAGACGTAAGATTTCATTTTGCGAGGTCTGTTTGGTGTTAACGATGCCCGCAACCTGACCATTGCTCATCACCAAAATACGGTCGGTGATCCCCAAAAGCTCCGGCATTTCGGACGAGACGATAATGATCCCCTTGCCCTTCTTCGCCAGTTCGGTCATCAGCTGATAAATCTCGAACTTGGCGCCCACGTCGATGCCGCGCGTCGGTTCATCCAGCATCAGGATCTCCGGCTGCGTCAGCAGCCAGCGGCCGATGATCACCTTCTGCTGATTGCCGCCGGACAGCGAGCCGATATGGGTGTGATGCCCCGGCGTTTTCACCCGCATGGCGTCGATCACCCACTGGGTGTCGCTCTTCATCCGCGCGTTATCCAGCAGGCCGAGCTTGTTTTTATAATTGCGGATATTGGAGATCAGCGAGTTGAAGCCCACGTCGAGGTAGGCATAAATCCCGGTGGATCGGCGTTCTTCGGTCACCAGCGCAAAACCGTGGTTGATGGCTTCGTTGGCGCTGTGGTTGTCAATCGCCTTGCCGTGCAGCTTGATGGTGCCCGCCACCTTTTCGCGAATGCCGAACAGCGTCTCGACGATATCGGTTCGCTTGGCACCCACCAGCCCGGCGATGCCGAGGATCTCGCCTTGATGCAGATCGAAGGACACATCGCGGATCGAAGGCTGACGCAGCGACGTCAGGTTCTTCACCTCGAGGATCACCTCACCCGGCGTATTCTGCCTGTCGGGGAAGCGCTGGCTGAGCGAGCGGCCGACCATCATGGCGATGATCTTGTCCATATCCAGCCCTTCCAGCGGCTGGGTGGCGATCCACTGCCCGTCGCGCAGCACCGTTATCTCGTCGCACAGCTGGAAGATCTCTTCCATCTTGTGCGAGATATAAACGATGCCGCAACCTCGCTCTTTCAGCTTGCGGATAATGGTGAACAGGTGATTGACCTCTTTCTCCGTCAGCGAAGAGGTCGGTTCATCCATGATGACGATTTTGGCGTCGTAGGAGAACGCCTTGGCGATCTCGATCATCTGCATCTGCGACACCGACAGGTTGCCCACCTTTTCACGCGGGTTGATGTCGATATCCAGCTCGTCGAATATCGCCTGGGTGTCTTTGAGCATTTTTTCCTGATCGACGAACAGGCCTTTGGTCGGGTAGCGCCCCAGCCACATGTTGTCCATCACGGTGCGCTGCAGTACCAGGTTCAGCTCCTGGTGCACCATGGAAACGCCGTGCTCCAGCGCTTCCTTCGAACTCTTGAAATCGATTTCCCGGCCCTGAAACACAATGCTGCCGCTGTCTTTTTTGTAAATGCCGAACAGGCATTTCAACAACGTCGATTTACCCGCGCCGTTCTCCCCCATCAGGGCGTGAATCGAGTGCGGGCGGACGCGTAAATTGACATTGTCCAAGGCTTTGACGCCGGGAAACGACTTACAGATATCCGTCATTTCCAGCAGAAATTCGCGTGAGCTATCGGCCATAAATACACCTGGCTTAACGATCTTGCAGTCGTAAACATCCCCGCCTGCGGTATTCCTGGTGTTGGCGCCGCAGGCGGGGTCTTAGCGGGATCTCAATTCTTATTTAATGAACTGAGACAGGTTGTCTTTATCTACGCCGACGTAAGGAATACGCACGACTTTATTTTCGATTTTATATTGGGTGCCTTCGGTGGCCGGCTTGCCCGCCGCCAGGTTCTTCGCCAGCTCGAAGGTGGCTTTCGCCTGGTTGTCGGCGTCGTTCAGCACCGTGCCCGCCATCGCGCCGGATTTCACCAGCGCCAGCGCTTCAGGCAACGCATCGACGCCAAACACCGGGATACTGGTCTTGTTGTGCGCTTTCAGCGCTTCCACCGCGCCCATCGCCATGGCGTCGTTGTTAGCGATCACCACTTCGATCTTGTTGGCGTTCGGGCCAGAGAGCCAGGCGTCCATCTTGTCTTTCGCCTGCGCGGTATCCCACATCGCGGTATCCATCTGCAGCTGCTGAGTTTTGATGCCCTGGTCGTTCAACGTTTTCACCACGTAGGTGGTGCGCGCCTCAGCATCCGGGTGGCCCGGTTCGCCCTTCAGCAGCACGTACTGGATCTGGCCGTCTTTGTTCAGATCCCAGGCCGGGTTGGCTTTCCAGTGTTTGGCGATCAGCTCGCCCTGGATCACGCCGGATTCTTTAGAATCGGTGCCGACGTAATACGCCTTGTCGTAGCTGTCCAACGCCTTGCGGGAAGGTTCTTTGTTGTAGAACACCACCGGGATATCGTTTGCGCGCGCCTTATCGATAACCACCGGCGCCGCGGCCGGGTCGACCAGGTTGATCGCCAGCGCTTTCACGCCCTTGGCCAGCAACACGTCGATCTGATCGTTCTGCTTGGACTGGTCGTTCTGCGAGTCATTCATCAGCAGGGTGACGTCCGGTGAAGCCTTGGCGTCTTTCTCGATCGCCTTGCGCACCACCGACATGAAGTTGTCGTCGTACTTGTAAATCGTGACGCCAATACGGGTGTCAGCATGGGCTGCGGCGCCAAACATCATGGCTGCGGCCATGGCGGCCAGGGTGAAAACCTTCTTATTCATTGTCAGTCTCCGGTTCTGTGTAGGGTATTACTCGTCTTTAAGCCAATGGTCACCGGCAGTGCGCACACCCCAGGCCAGGCGATTTCCACTCAACACCTGTCGTCCGTGGATCTTGTTATTTCCGAGAAATGCTGTGTCAGCGCGAGGTAAAGGTTGCAGCGGCAAGGGCCTTTGCGCCGGAAAACGCCTAGAGCATAGACGGCGCGATGTTAATATTCTGTGAATTTTCTCACAGATTGAAAACGGTTACACAAGATTAAATCGTCAGAGAGTGACCGTCGCCTCACTTTGCCAGGGGGCGACAGAATGGCGGCGCACCAGCGTCGGCATGAACAGATGAGCGGCCTGCGGCTCCGCCAGGCCCGCTGCACCCTGCAATGCCAGCTCGGTCGCCAGCGTGGCCATCGAGACGATCGGGTAGCGCACTGTGGTAAGTTTGGGGCTGGTGTAACGCGCGATGGGGATGTCGTCGAAGCCGATCAGCGAGAAATGCTGCGGCACCGTGATACCGTTTTCTTTCAGCACCGCCATGGCGCCGGCGGCCATGGCGTCGTTGTAGGCGAACACCGCGCTCAGCTGTAGGTTACGCCCCAACAGTTCCACCATCGCGGCCTCGCCGCCCTGCAGATCCGGTGAACCGTAGGCGCGCCAGTTGTCGGGCGTCGCCAGCCCGGCGGCGGCCATCGCCTGCGCATAGCCCTGCTGGCGCAGCGGCCCGTCTTCGATCGGGTGATTGGAGCCCAGATAGCCGATGCGCCGATGGCCCTGCGACAGCAAAAGACGCATCGCCATTTCCGCGCCGCAGACGTTATCCAGCCCGACGCAGCGCGGCTCATAGCCGGGGATAATCCGGTTGATCAGCACCATGCCCGGCACCTGCTCCAGAAAGCCGATCAGCTCGGCGTCGCTCAGGGCTTTGGCATGGACAATCAGGGCATTACAGCGCTGGCGGATCAGCACTTCGATCGCGTGGCGCTCTTTGTCCGCCTGATGATAGCTGTTGCCGATCAGCAGGTATTTGTGGTGTTTCTGTGCCACCGTGTCTACCGCTTTCACCAGCGCGCCGAAGAACGGGTCGGAGACGTCCATCACCACCACGCCCAGGGTATCGCTGCTTTGGGTCGCCAGCGCCTGCGCATTGGCGTTGGGGCGATAGCCCAGCTCCGCCACCGCCTGCAGCACCTGCTCGCGCGTCTCTTTGCTGGTCAGCGCGCTGTGGTTCAGCACGCGGGAGACGGTCGCCACGGAGACCCCGGCGCGTTTCGCCACGTCGCGAATGGTGATCGGATGAACTGGAGGCATGCGGGATCCTGAAATCGGGGTAGTGGCCGGTGGCGCTATCCTACCCCGATTGGCCCGCTGCTCGCGTGAATTACGTCACAGGAAAGAAAACGTTTACATACATTTTTTTAACCTGCCGGCTGGCGCTCACTTCAGCGCTTTGGGTTCCGCTGTGCCGGCGGCCAGCTGCGTCAGCTTGCGCCACAGCCATTCCATCGGCCCCTGAGCGAAGTAACGCAGCCACAGTGCGGAAAACGCCAGGTTGGCCAGCCAGACCAGCGGCACGAACGCCAACAGCTGCAGCCGGTCGAACTGCTCATAGAGGCCGAAGCGATAAAACAGCGTGGTGCAGATCAGCGTTTGCAGCAGGTAGTTGCTCAGCGCCATGCGCCCCACCAGGCTCAGCCAGTGGGCGATGCGCATGCGCGACAGCGCGGGCCAGAAACCGTAGCACAGCGCCAGATAGCCCATCGCCTGCAGCGGGGCGCCCAGCTCACGCGGCACCTGCAGCAGGAAACCGCTCCAGCGATAGTCCCAGTGGACCTGCCATTGCAGCGCCACCGCCGGCAGCTGGATCAGCACCGAAAGCGGCAGCAGCCACGCCGCCTGCCGCAGGTAATAACCTGAGGAATAACTGCCGCGCAGCCAGCCGCTGCGCATCAGCCCGGCGCCGAACAGCATCAGCCCCGCCAGCTCCCAGCCATACTGCGCGCCGATGGCCAACAGGCTGGACGAGAGCAGATCGGCGCGGCTGCGCCAGGCTTCGAAACCGCCCTGCAGCTTCCAGAACTTCTCGTACTGCAGCTCCGCCACGCCCGGCTGCCAGAAGCTGCCCGGCTCACCGTGCGAGACGAAGCCGAGCAGCAACAGCACCGCTACGCCGATCAGATAGAGCACCACGCCGGTTTTCAGCAGCTGGAAGGTTTCTTTGGCTTCGCGGATCATGCGCCAGCACACCAGGCCGATCAGCCCATAGGCCAGCAGAATATCGCCGTCCCACAGGAAGATGGCGTGCGCGAGGCCGAACAGCACCAGCCACGACAGCCGCGCGCGGATCCAGCTTTTGCCGCGCCGCAGCAGCATCTGCAGCCCGGCGCCGAACAGCAGCGCGAACATCGCCAGGAACTTGGCCTGGGCGAAGAGATCGAGCAGCGCCCAGGTCCAGGCGTCGTGCGACGACGGCATGCCCAGATAGGCCGGGTTGAGATAGGCGGCCTTCGGCAAGCCGAAGGCGCTGATGTTCAGCAATAAAATGCCGAGAATGGCGATGCCGCGCACGCAGTCCAGCGTGGCGATGCGCGGCAGAGGGTGACTGTTCATTTTTTATCGCTGTCTTCCGCTCATGAAAAAGGCGCCCGCAGGCGCCTGTTGTCGTCGTGCGGGTCGCCCCGCAACGCCATCACCCCTGGTGATGACGCACCGCGCGCAGGAACTCCTGGCGGGTATTCTGGCTGGACTTGAACAGCCCCCCCAACGAGGTGGTGGTGGTGGCGCTGGTCGCGTCACGGATGCCGCGCGCCTTGACACAATAATGGACCGCATCGATCGATACCGCCACGTTATTGGTGCCGAGCAGAGTCTGCAGCGCCACCAGGATCTGCTGGGTCAGGCGCTCTTGCACCTGCGGGCGCTGAGAGAAGAACTGCACGATGCGGTTGATCTTCGACAGGCCGATCACCGAGTCTTTCGGGATATAGGCCACGGTGGCCTTGCCGTCGATGGTCACGAAGTGGTGCTCGCAGGTGCTGGTCAGCGTGATATCGCGCACCGTCACCATCTCATCCACCTTCATTTTGTTCTCGATGACGGTGATTTTCGGGAAATTGGCGTAGTCCAGCCCGGAGAAGATCTCGTCGACATACATTTTGGCGATGCGATGCGGCGTCTCCGCCAGGCTGTCGTCGGACAGATCGAGATTCAGCAGCTGCATGATTTCGGTCATGTGCTCTTTGATGCGACGCTTGCGCGTTTCGCGATCCAGCACTTCCCCGCGCAGCGGTGTCTCCAGACCACGCTCTTCCAGCGCCGCATGCACCAGCGCGGCTTCTTTACTTAATGATGTCATGTATTTGTTCTCCTGCGGACGGAACCCGCCGGCGGCCTGGTAGGGCGTGCGGCCGGCGAATTGCTTGCTCTCGTGACGGCAGAGTTTTCGTGATGGATAACGTGAACCCGGTCAAGATTTTGCCCCCACTGTAGATGAGAGCGCGGCGATTATCCAGTGATTGTGCTTCATCCGCAGGTGAAATATTCGCATTTAGCACAATCAGGCCGGCTGCGGGATCCCACGCTTTTTGTATGGATTTTAATCAGCGCATCGCCGTTTTTTGCGCCAGCCGCCGCGCCGGGGTATTCACCACCAGCGCACCGGCCACCAACAGCGCTGCCACCGCCACGTACAACGCCGGCTCCAGCCGATGGGTCATGGCGGTCGACAGCGCCGACAGCATCGGCCCAACCAGCTGGCCGATCGCATAACCGGTAGTCAGCAACCCGGCCATATAGCGCGCATGCCGCGGCGCCAGTTCACGGCCGTGCTGAAGGGCGAGCTGCACCACGCAGAGGAAACCGCCGCCGGTCAGCAACGCCCCGAGCGCCAGGCCGGCCACGCCCGGCACCACTTCGGCGCTCAGCACGCCCAGCGCCTGTATCCACAGCGTGATCGCCAGCCGGGTCTGGGTGGTCAGCCTGTGGCGAGTCAAAATGCCGATAACGATCCCCAGCACCGCCGCGCCGCCGAACACCGGCCAGACGAACTGCGCGAACAGGCTACCGGGAAAACGTGCCGCCGCCATCTGCGACAAGAACGTCGCCGGCAGGATGTAGCCGAACCCGGCCAGACTATAGCTCCACACCAGGCGCTTGAGCGCCGGCGTCAGCAGCAGCGGCTCAGGGGCCGCCTCCGGGCGGTGCAGCGCGCCGGTGCGCGGCAGATAAGCGCTAATCGCCCCCACCAACACCAACCCCAGCACGCCATACACCAGCCAGGCCTGCGCCGCCGTCAGCCCCAGCGTGTTGATGCCCACCGCCAGCATGCCGCTGAGGAAGATACCGGCACCCGGCCCGGCGAACACCGCCGCGCTCAGCGCCGGCCGGCCGTAGTGCGCCAACCGCTCGTTGGTCCAGGCCGCCACCAGCACCATCGCCCAGCCGCTGGCCCAGCCGATGACGAAGCGCAGCGCACCGTGCGTCCATTCATCCTGCGCCAGCGCCGACAGCAGCGTCAGCACCACCGCGCCCCACACGCCAAGCCACAGGCGCCGCTCGACGTGGCGCGTGGCGCGCATCGCGTCGTAGGCGCCGCACAGGTAGCCCAAATAGTTGATCGCCGCCACCATCCCGGCGCCGGTGAGGCTGAACTGGTGCTCCGCGAGCATCAGCGGCACCTGGGGAGTGAAAGCGAAGCGGCCAATGCCCATCGCGACGATCAGCGCGGCAAAACCGCTCAAGGCAATACGTAAAGCCATACCGGTATCCAAAAGGTTAAAAGAAAGTTGCCAGTATCATGCCGCAGTATTAAACTCACAAAAACTGAATAATAGTTATCAAGTTCATCACGAAACGAGAATATTATGGATCTGACCCAGCTTCGCATGTTCTGCTGCGTGGCGGAAACCGGCTCGGTCGCCCGCGCCGCCGAGCAGCTGCACCGCGTGCCGTCGAATTTGACCACCCGGCTGCGCCAGCTTGAGCAGGAGCTGGGCGCCGATCTGTTTATCCGCGAAAAACAGCGCCTGCGCCTGTCGCCGATGGGCCATAACTTTCTGTGCTACGCCAACCGCATCCTGGCGCTGAGCGATGAGGCGATGAGCATCACCCACGCCGGCGAACCGGCGGGTAACTTCGCCCTCGGCTCGATGGAGAGCACCGCCGCCACCCGCCTGCCCTCGCTGCTGGCGGCTTACCACCAGCGTTTCTCGCAGGTTTCGCTGTCGCTGACCACCGGCACCTCCGGCGAAATCGCCGATCGGGTGCGCGCCGGCACGCTGGCCGCGGCGCTGGTCGACGGCCCGGTACCCTATGACGAGCTGAACGGCTGCATCGCCTATCCTGAACATATGGTGGTGATTTCCTGTCTCGATCACGCGCCGATCCACAGCGCCAAAGACGCCAATGGCGAGACGCTGTTCGCCTTTCGCGCCAGCTGCTCCTACCGCCTGCGGCTGGAGGCCTGGTTCAAGCGCGAAGGCGCGCGGCCGGGGCAAATTATGGAGATCCAGTCCTATCACGCCATGCTGGCCTGCGTCGCCAGCGGCGCCGGGCTGGCGATGATCCCGCACTCGGTACTGAGCCTGCTGCCGGGCCATGAGCGGGTCCGGGTTCACCCCCTGCCACCGGACGTGGCCGACACCGCCACCTGGCTGCTGTGGCGCCGCGACGCGTTCGGGCCGAACGTGCGCGCGCTGAAAGAGTTGATTATTGAACAGACGGAAACCGCCGCTGTTGATGAAAGCACCCCCAACGATTTATCAGACGTTGTCGATATCGCCTGATTTAAAAAGAAAACCACTGAGGAGACTATGATGGAGATGATCAAAACCCGCGCCGCCGTTGCCTGGGGCCCGAACCAGCCGCTGAAGATCGAAGAAGTCGAGCTGATGCCACCGCAAAAAGGCGAAGTGCTGGTGCGGATCGTCGCCACCGGCGTTTGTCACACCGACGCCTACACCCTGTCCGGCAAAGATCCGGAAGGCGTGTTCCCGGCGATCCTCGGCCACGAGGGCGGCGGCGTGGTGGAAGCGGTCGGTGAAGGCGTCACCAGCGTGGCGGTCGGCGATCACGTGATCCCGCTCTACACCCCGGAGTGCGGCGAGTGCAAATTCTGTAAATCCGGCAAGACCAACCTGTGCCAGGCGATCCGCGCCACCCAGGGCAAAGGGCTGATGCCGGACGGCACCACCCGCTTCTTCAAGGACGGCAAGCCGATCTTCCACTACATGGGCACGTCCACCTTCTCTGAGTACACCGTGGTGCCGGAAATCTCACTGGCGAAAATCAACAAGGAAGCGCCGCTGGAAGAAGTGTGCCTGCTGGGCTGCGGCGTGACCACCGGCATGGGCGCGGTGATGAACACCGCCAAAGTGCAACCGGGCGACACCGTGGCAATCTTCGGCCTGGGCGGCATCGGCCTGTCGGCGATCATCGGCGCGCAGATGGCCGGCGCGGGCCGCATCATCGGCATCGACATTAACACCAGCAAGTTCGATCTGGCCCGCAAGCTGGGCGCCACCGATCTGATCAACCCGAAAGACTATGACAAGCCGATTCAGGAGGTGATCGTCGAGCTGACCGACGGCGGCGTCGATTTCTCCTTCGAGTGCATCGGCAACGTGAACGTGATGCGTTCCGCGCTGGAGTGCTGCCACAAGGGCTGGGGCGAATCGGTGATCATCGGCGTCGCAGGCGCCGGCGAAGAGATCTCGACCCGTCCGTTCCAACTGGTCACCGGCCGCGTCTGGCGTGGTTCGGCGTTCGGCGGCGTCAAGGGCCGTTCGCAGCTGCCGGGCATCGTCGAGCGCTATCTGGACGGCGAATTCGCGCTGAACGACTTTATCACCCACACCATGGGACTGGAGCAGATCAACGAAGCGTTCGATTTGATGCACGAAGGCAAATCGATCCGTTCCGTCATCCACTTCGACCAATAAGCCAGGAGGCAGAGATGACGTTGTCATTGGAACTTCTCGAAGAGCACCGCATGTTCGGCGGCTGGCAGCAGCGCTATCGCCACGCGGCGCAGAGCCTGAATTGCAACATGACATTCAGCATCTACCTGCCGCCGCCGCGCGATGACAACCCGCCGCCGGTGCTGTACTGGCTGTCGGGGCTGACCTGCAACGACGAGAACTTCACGTTGAAAGCCGGCGCGCAGCGCATCGCCGCCGAGCTGGGTCTGGTGCTGGTGATGCCGGACACCAGCCCGCGTGGCGACGAAGTGCCGAACGACGAAGGCTACGATCTGGGCCAGGGTGCCGGGTTCTACCTGAATGCCACCCAGGCGCCGTGGGATCGCCATTTCCGCATGTACGACTACATCAGCGCCGAACTGCCGGCGCTGATCGAACAGCACTTCAGCGTCAGCGATCGTCAGTCGATCTTCGGCCACTCGATGGGCGGCCACGGCGCGCTGATGATGGCGTTTCGCAATCCGCAGCGCTTCCGCTCGGTATCGGCGTTCGCGCCGATCGTTAACCCGTGCCAGGTGCCGTGGGGCCGCAAGGCGTTCACCGCCTATCTGGGCAGCGACGAAAACCAGTGGCTGCAGTACGACAGTTGCCATCTGCTGGCCAGCGGCGCGGAAAAAATGCCGGTCCTTATCGACCAGGGCGACGACGACCAGTTCCTGGCCGACCAGCTGCAGCCGGCGCGGTTAGCGGAGCTGGCGCGCCAGCGCGACTGGCCGCTGACGCTGCGCATTCAGCCGGGGTACGATCACAGCTACTTCACCATCGCCACCTTCGTGGAAGATCACCTGCGCTTCCACGCCGAGCACCTGTTCCGCTGATAGAAAAATCCGGGTGGTTAAACCGCCCGGATTTCTTCAGATTCCGTTGAGAAAAAATCGATAATTATCCTCCCATTTGTGTGGGCTGAGCGAGTGCCCAGAGATCGGCGGGCAGCCTGATACTATTTGAAAAATCAATAAAACAGGGAGAACACAAAAAATAAAAACAGGGTGATATAACGAGCAAACCTCATGACAACTAACTAATTATCTGCAATCTCCACATCTAATATTATTCTAATTAATTAAGTGGCCATTATTCCACCCTGATTTAAGCAACTCCTAATTATTGTCATTTCATATCCTTTAATTAGCTCAGCAATTAAATAATTTAATATCCAAGCTTGTTGTGGAAATAAATTACTCTGATACGATTAAGTGTAAGGCCAGGATTAAACCTCATGCCGACGCACAGATAAATAACGCTTTTTTATTACACAGTAAATATTAAAGGAAAATACCATGAGACAAGTTCAGAAAATCACCGTAAATAATAAAGGTGGCTATGTATTTAATTTCTCAGTTCAATGGTTAGGAAGCGACGGAAAATGGAATACCACTGACTGGAACAGTGGGAATTATCCTGTCGCGCAGTCCAGAACAACACCTCCGCTTAATGAAATTGGTGTCCCGGATGATGCATTGGCTGTAACGCCATATGGGCATGCAGTGCTCGGCACTTCGGGCCAGGGAACACCGTTTGTTTCCTCTGCCTCCAACGGGCAGATTGCGACCTATGATGCCGTTGGCACGACGTTAATCGGTTTTGCCATTGTGCTGATCGAGTAGCTTGGATAAAGGGAATTGCAGGCCTGAAATACCGGCAATTCCCAAAAGAGCGCGTTCAACAGCGGCAGAAGATCTTTAATAACACGATTATCAGTAAAAACTGGCCGTACCTAACCCTGGTCAAAAAGACCTGCAACAAACCACAGCCAAAATAAAATACAAACGCAGAGAAATAGGAATAAAATAACACGCCAGGACACATCATCAGAAGTAAAAGCAATTTATTGGCAAAACAGCTTTAACGGCATTAGCATATTGAACCCACTCATCGAGCGACGGGCAACCAAAAGTAAAGAAGAACGTGGATTTCACTTTTCCTCCCTTAATCGCGATAACAAAAAGCGAGCACGCAAAAAAATTGCAAAGGTCTGAATATCCGGCAGAAACAGGCTATTCGCCATGCAGAATACCCACATGGCAATAGCTTTCTCCATCATCCCTTCAGCTTAGGATCCAACGCGTCACGCAATCCGTCGCCCAACAGGTTGAAGACCAGCACGGTGATGAATATCGCCAGGCTAGGGAAGATCGCCACGTGCGGCGCGATCACCATATCGGCACGCGCTTCGTTGAGCATCGCCCCCCACTCCGGCGTCGGCGGCTGGGCGCCCAGCCCCAGAAACGACAGGCTGGCGGCGGTGATGATCGAGGTGCCGATGCGCAGGGTGAAATAGACCACTATCGAAGACAGGGTGCCCGGCAGAATGTGCCGCAGGATGATGGTCCAGTCCGAGGCGCCGATGCTGCGCGCCGATTCGATATAGGTCAGGTGCTTCAGCACCAGCGTATTGCCGCGCACCAGGCGGGCGAAGGCCGGAATGCTGAAGATCGCCACCGCGACGATCACATTGGCCATGCCGCTGCCCATGATCGCCACCACGCCGATCGCCAGTAGAATGCCGGGAAACGCGAACAGCACGTCGCAGACGCGCATGGTGAGGCGATCCCACCAGCCCTCATAGTAGCCGGCCAGCAGCCCCAGCAGGGTGCCGATCGCCCCGCCCGCCAGCACCGAGAACACCCCGGCCGCCAGCGAAATGCGCGTGCCCATCAGGATGCGGCTGAAGATATCGCGCCCGAGGGAATCGACGCCCAGCCAGTGCATCAGCGAAGGCCCTTCGTTCAGCCGGTCGTAATCGAAATAATTTTCCGCATCGAACGGTGCCAGATAAGGCGCCAGCAGCGCCGCCGCAATCAGCAGCAGCACGAACAGGCCGGCGACCAGCGCCGCCCGCTGGCGGCGAAAACGCCGCCAAAACTCGCCCCACGGCGTGCGTACCGCGTTGGGATCGATAAGCGGCATCGCCTTCAGTGCGGCGTTGCGCCGCCAATGCTTAATCATGCCGCGCCCTCATTGATAACGAATCGCTGGGTTGATCGCCGCGTACAGCATATCCACCAACAGGTTGATCAGGATGAACTCCAGCGAGAACAGCAGCACCTCGGCCTGGATCACCGGGTAATCGCGCATCTCCACCGAGTCCACCAGCAACCGCCCCAGCCCCGGCCAATTGAACACCTTCTCCACCACGATCGAACCGCCGAGCAGGAAACCGAACTGCAGCCCCATCATGGTCACCACCGGGATCATCGCGTTGCGCAGGCCGTGCTTCATCACCACCACGCTTTCCCGCACGCCCTTGGCGCGCGCGGTGCGCATGTAGTCCTCCTGCAGTACCTCGACGAACGAAGCGCGGGTGAAGCGCGCCATCACCGCCGCCACCGCCGCCCCCAGGGTGATCGAAGGCAGAATGTAGTGCCGCCAGCTGTCGGCGCCCACCGTCGGCAGCCACCCCAGCTCGACCGAGAATACCTGCATCAGCAGCATGCCGAGCGCAAAGGCCGGGAACGAGATCCCCGACACCGCCAGCGTCATGCCGAGGCGATCCGGCCAGCGGTTGCGCCACACCGCCGACACCACGCCGATCGCCAAGCCGAACGCCACCGCCCACAGCATGCTGGTGACGGTCAGCCAGAAGGTCGGCATAAAGCGCGAGGCGATCTCTTCGCTCACCGGGCGTTTGGACACCATCGAGATGCCGAAGTCGCCCCGCAGCGCGTTGACGAAGAAGTGCGCGAACTGCTGCGGCAGCGGCTTATCCAGCCCCAAATCCTTGCGCACCAGCTGCACCACCGCCTCGTCGGCCTCCGGCCCCGCCGCCAGCCGCGCCGGATCGCCCGGCAACAGGTGGACGAACAGGAACACCAGCACCGCCACGATCAGCAGCGTCGGGATCAGGCCCAGCAGTCGTTTCAGAAAATAATTGAGCATCTCATTCCTTCCCCCGCCCGCCGCCGCTTGGCCGCAGGCGGGGATGGGCGCCTTATTTCAGATCGGCGTTATCAAAGTTGAACGAGGTATCCGGCATCACGTAGAAGCCGCTCAGCTGTTTGCTGTTGGCCGACAACAGACGTTCGGTCGCCAGGAAGATCCAGGGCGCGTCGGCCCAGATGCGATCCTGCGCGTCCTGATACAGTTTCTGCTTCTCGGCGCGATCGGTGGTCGCCAACGCGTCGGTCAGATCCTTGTCCACCTGCGGGTTGCTGTAGAACGCGGTGTTGAACTGCTTCGGCGGCGCCGCCTGGGTAGAGAACAGCGGCGACAGCGCCCAGTCCGCTTCCCCGGTCGAGGCCGACCAGCCGGTGTAGAACAGCCGCACCCCGGTGTCCTTCACCCCGACACTCTCCACCTGCGCCGCACGCTGCCCGGCATCCATCGCCGTCACCGTCACTTTCACCCCCACCTGCGCCAGCTGCTGTTGGGTGAACTGCAGCACCTTCTGCGCGGTGCTGTGGTTGTGGGAAGACCACAGCGTGGTGGTGAAGCCGTTCGGGTAGCCGGCCTCTTTCAGCAGCTCGCGCGCCTTGGCCGGATCGTACGGCCACGGCTTATAGCGGGCGGCGAAGTCGATCGCCGGCGGCACCGGGCCTTCCGCCGGCACCGCGTAACCGGCGAACGCCACCTTGATCAGCGCGTCCTTGTTGATGGCGTAGTTCAGCGCCTGGCGCACCTTCGGGTTGTCGAACGGCTTTTGGGTGACGTTCATGCTGATGTAACGCTGCAGGATCGACGGGGCTGCCACTACGTCCAACTTGGCGTTGCCCTCCAGCACCTTGGCCTGCTCGTAAGGGATCGGGAAGGCGAAGGTCGCCTCGCCGGTCTGCAGCATCGCCGCGCGGGTGTTGTTATCCACCACCGGTCGCCAGGTGATGCTGTCGAGCTTCGGCAGCCCCGGCTGCCAGTAGCCGTCGAACTTCTTCACCTTGACGAAATCGGTCTGGTTCCAGGTCACGAACTGATACGGCCCGGTACCAACCGGGTGGAAACCGATCTCCTTGCCGTATTGCTTCAGCGCCGCCGGCGAGATGATCGCCGCCGCCGGGTGCGCCAGGTTGTTGACGAACGCCGAGAACGGCGCCTTCAGCACGATCTTCACCGTATTGGCGTCCACCGCCTCGGTTTTGTCGATCATCTTAAACAGGTTGTAGCGCTTGAGGTGGCTGTCCGGGTTGCTGGCGCGATCGAGGTTGATCTTCACCGCTTCGGCGTTGAACGCGGTGCCGTCGTGGAATTTAATCCCCTGGCGCAGTTTGACCGTGTAGGTCAGGCCGTCTTTGCTGACCTCATAGCTGTCCGCCAGCACGTTCACCAGCTTCATGTCCTTATCGAAGCCGAACAGCCCCTGATAGAAAGACTTGGCCACCGCCTGCGACAGCGTGTCGTTGGCGTCGTAAGGATCGAGGGTGGTGAAGTTGGAGGCCACGGCGATCACCGCGTCCTTCGCCGCCCAGACCGGGCCGGTTCCGGCCGCCAGCAGTACGGCGGCCAACAGCGCATTGCGTTTGAATGTGTGCTTCATGTCGCTTGTCTCTCCTGAGGTCTTTAAAAAGCACCGGCGATCGGGTGGCGGGCGACAAAGTGCCCAGCGCCAACCTGCACCAGCGGTGCGGTAACGGGTTCATCGCCCAGCGCGCGCACCGGGCTCGGGATCTCATCTGCCGGCAGCGGCTGCCGTTTGTGGGCATGAGCGGGATCGGCCACCGGCACCGCCGCCATCAGCTTGCGGGTGTAGGGGTGCTGCGGATTGTCGAACACCGCCTGCCGTGGGCCGATCTCGACGATCTGCCCGAGGTACATCACCGCCACCCGGTGGCTGATGCGCTCCACCACCGCCATATCGTGTGAAATAAACAGAAAAGCGATGCCGAACTCGCGCTGCAGATCGAGCAACAGATTGACGATCTGCGCCTGAATCGACACGTCCAGCGCCGAGACTGCCTCGTCGGCGATCACCACTTTCGGGTTCAGCGCCAGCGCACGCGCGATGCAGATACGCTGGCGCTGGCCGCCGGAGAATTCGTGCGGGTAGCGGCGCGCATGCTCCGGCAGCAGGCCGACGCGTTCCAATAGCCAGGCCACCCGCCGCTCCGCCTCCCGGCCGCGCATTACGTTGTGTACCAGCAGCGGCTCCATGATGGAAAAACCGACCGTCAGGCGCGGATCGAGCGAGGCGTAGGGATCTTGAAAGATGAACTGAATATCGCGCCGCAGGTGCTGCAGCGCCGACCCCTTCAATTGGTCTATCCGCCGCCCGGCGAAGGTGATGGTGCCGCTCTGGCTGTCCACCAGCTTCAGCAAAGAGCGCCCGGTGGTGGACTTGCCGCAGCCGGACTCGCCCACCAGCCCCAGCGTCTCGCCGGGGTAAAGATCGAAACTGACGTTTTCCACCGCGTGCACCCGGCGAGTGATCCGATTGAACAGTCCGCCGCGCAGATCAAAGCGCGTAACCAGATGCTCCACCCGCAGGATCGGCGCGGCGCTGGGCGGCACGGTATCCTGCGGCACCGTATCCCCCTCGCTGCCCGGCAGCGGAAATTTCGCCGGCAGTGGCCGATCGGCCATCGCCCCCAACTTCGGCACCGCCGCCAACAGCGCCCGGGTATAGGCCTGTTGCGGCGCGGCAAACAGCTCGCGCACCCGATTCTGTTCTACCTGTTCGCCGCGGCGCATCACCAGCACCCGATCGGCGATCTCCGCCACCACGCCCATGTCGTGAGTAATGAAGATCACCCCCATCTGCAATTCTTGCTGCAGCACGCGGATCAGCTGCAGGATCTGCGCCTGAATGGTGACGTCGAGGGCGGTGGTGGGTTCATCGGCGATCAGCAGCGCCGGTTTGCAGGATAGCGCCATGGCGATCATCACCCGCTGGCGCATGCCGCCGGAAAGCTGGTGCGGGTAGCGCCCCAGCACCTCTTTGGCCTCCGGAATGCGCACCAGATCGAGCATGCGCAGCGCCTCCTGGCGCGCGCTGCGGCGATCCATGCGCTGATGCAGGCGCAGCGATTCGGCAATCTGCTCGCCGACCGGAAATACCGGGTTGAGCGAAGTCATCGGCTCCTGGAAGATCATCGCCATATCGGCGCCGCGCACCGTGCGGAGCGTGCTCTGTGAGGCGCGCGCCAGATCGAGCAGCGCGCCGTCGCGCTGGCGCAGCGTCATGGCGCCGCCGACGATGCGCCCGCCACCCTGCTCCACCAGTCGCATAAGCCCCAGCGAAGTCACCGATTTGCCGGAGCCGGACTCACCGACGATCGCCAGCGTCTCGCCGCGATCGAGATCGAACGACAGGTTGCGCACCGCTGCCACGGCGCCGTCCGGTTGAGGAAAGCTGATGCTCAGATCGCGCACCGTCAACACCCGCTGCGGCGGCAATGACAACCCGTTGTCGGCGGGCCGGAATGAAACGTCGGTCATGCACCCTCCCGGTGAACGCTTAGCGGTAAATCCCGACGGACGGCGCATCGCCGACATAGCCAAAACCGCGATACATCCCCTCGCAGTTGAACGGCAGCGCGATATTGCCGTGGCGATCGACGGCGATCATGCCGCCGCTGCCGCCCAGTGCCGGCAACTTCTCCATCACCACCCGATCGCTGGCGGCCTGCAGGCTGAGGCCGCCATATTCGATCAGGGCGGAGACGTCATAGGCCGCCACGCCGCGCATGAAGATTTCGCCGGTGCCGGTGCTGGAGACTGCCACCGTGGCGTTGTTGGCATAGCAGCCGGCGCCGATAATCGGCGTATCACCTACCCGCCCGGCCTGCTTGTTGGTCATGCCGCCGGTGGAAGTGGCGGCGGCGAGGTTGCCCAGCGCATCGAGCGCCACCGCACCGACGGTGCCGAATTTGCGATCGGGATCGAGCGGCTCGCCGGCCTGCGCCGCACCGTCGTGATCGAGCAATACCCGGCCCTGCTCCGCTTGGGCGCGGTGCAGCTGATCGAAACGTTCCTGGGTAAAGAAGAAATCGGGAGCGACCATTTCCAGGCCGTGGGCTGAGGCAAACTTCTCGGCGCCTTCGGCGGCAAACAGCACGTGTTCGCTGTTTTCCAGCACCGCGCGCGCCGCCAGCACCGGGTTGCGGATACGGCTGACGCCGGCGACGGCGCCGGCATCGCAGGTACGGCCGTCCATCACGCAGGCATCCAGCTCGTGGGTGCCCTGATGGGTAAACACCGAGCCTTTGCCGGCGTTGAACAACGGGCACTCTTCGAGCAACCGCACCGCTTCGGTCACCGCGTCCAGCGCGCTGCCCCCCTGTGCCAGTACCGCCTGCCCGGCGGCCACGATCTCGGACAGCGCCTGAATATACTGCCGTTCTTTTTCCGCACTCAGCGCCGCTCGGGTAATTGCGCCCGCGCCGCCATGAATGGCAATCACTGGTTTGCTCATTTGCCTGACACCCTGTGTTAATCCCGCCGTTGCGCAGCGAATAAGCTGAGCGCGGTATCATTATTATTCAGTCTTTTTCGACTCTATTTAGTCCTACAGTGGAAGTACAGCATAACGTCCACGCCTCGCTTTTAGCGTAGCGCGCTTAGACCATTTCGCACCTTGAAATAGCTTATTGGAATAAAAACAGCAGGTTATAAAAAATCAAACCGCTGAACGTGCGGCTGAGATTATTGGTAATTTCGCGTGTGGAAATAGCGGCATGGCGTAAGGAAATAAACGTTCGCGCTGAATAACGCTTATTATGGCGCCCGGCCTGCTGTTTTTTCCCCGGCCGGGCGCAGATGATCCAACGATTAAAAGCCCGATCCAGGCTGCTGTAAAAAGGCCTCTTCTTCCGGCGTGCTGGTGCGCCCCAATATCGCATTGCGATGTGGGTAGCGGCCGAAACGATCGATGATCGCCTTATGGCGCAGCTCGAACTCCAGCTGGTCGCCGTTGTTGAGCTCGGTGTACAGCACCAGGGCCTGTTGGTGGATCAGCGGCGATTCCGAATGCATAAACGGCAGATAAAGGAAGCCGCGCTGCTCGCGGCTCAGCCGTTCGCACTCGCCGCTGCGGATCGCCTCCTGCGCCAGGATCAGCGCCATGCCATCGCAGGCGAACGACTGAGGCGTGCCGCGGAACAGGTTGCGGCTGAACTGATCGAGCACGATCACCTCCGCCAAGCGCCCTTCGATGGTGTCGCGCCAGTGTGCCAGCTCGCCCGCCGCCGCCGCCCGCCAGATTTCGCCGAAACGGCTGTGCAGCAGACGATCGAAATCATCATCCTTTTTAAACCACATGACCGGTTCGATCTCGTCGAACCAGAACTCGATAACCTGTTTATGCATGCCTTTTCTCCTCTGTTTTACGCAGTTTATACCCGATCGCCCCAGCGCCGCAGTACGAAAGATGGCAGGCATAACCCGTTCTCCCCCTCGGCGTTCTCTGCCATAATACCCGCACTTTGTCGCTACTTTAGCGCACCCTGATTACGGAGTTCCCCTTATGGATCATTGCCATACTTCCGATCTCATTTCCCTGGAGCAAGCACTGGAAAAAATGCTCGGGCAGATCGCCCCACTGCAGCAGACCGAATCCGTTGCCCTGACCGCCGCCGCCGGTCGCATCACCGCCGCGCCGGTCGTCTCGCCGCTCGACGTGCCGCCGTTCGCCAACTCGGCGATGGACGGCTATGCGCTGCGCCTCGCCGATCTCGCGGCCAATGCGCCGCTGCCGGTCGCCGGTAAGGCCTTCGCCGGTGCGCCGTTCGACGGCCAATGGCCAGCCAACAGCTGCGTGCGCATCATGACCGGCGCCCCGATCCCGGCCGGGGCGGACGCGGTGGTCATGCAGGAGCAGGCAGAGGTGAGCGACCAGGGCGTGCGTTTTACCGCACCGGTTGAAGCCGGCCAGAATATCCGTCTGGCGGGCGAAGACATTCGCCGAGGCGCGAGCGTGTTGCCGGCCGGCGTGAAGCTGGGTGCCGCGCAGCTGCCGCTGCTGGCTTCGCTTGGCGTCGCCGAAGTGCAGGTAATGCGTAAGCTGAAGGTGGCGGTGTTCTCTACCGGCGATGAACTGCAGCCAGTCGGCCAGCCGCTGCAGGCGGGCCAAATCTACGACACCAACCGTTTCGCGGTGCGCCTGATGCTGGAACAGCTGGGCTGCGAGGTGCTCGATCTCGGCATTATCCGCGACGATCGCGATGCGCTGCGCGCCGCTTTCGAGCGGGCGGACAGCCAGGCCGACGTGGTGATCAGCAGCGGCGGCGTCTCGGTCGGCGAGGCCGACTACACCAAACAGATGCTCGACGAGCTGGGCCAGGTTAGCTTCTGGAAGCTGGCGATCAAACCCGGCAAACCCTTCGCCTTCGGCAAGCTGGGCCACGCCTGGTTCTGCGGCCTGCCGGGCAACCCGGTTTCCGCCGCCCTGACCTTCTACCAGCTGGTGCAGCCGCTCCTGGCGAAGCTGGCCGGCCACAGCGACTGGCGCCTGCCGCCGCGCCTGCGGGCGCGCGCATTGACGCCGCTGAAGAAATCGCCGGGCCGCCTCGATTTCCAGCGCGGCGTGTTCAGCAGCAACGCCGCGGGCGAACTGGAGGTCAGCACCACCGGCCACCAGGGCTCGCACGTCTTCAGCTCCTACAGCCAGGGCAACTGTTTCATCGTGCTGGAGCGCGAACGCGGTTCGGTGGCGGTAGGCGAAACGGTGGAGATCGAGCCGTTCAACGCCCTGCTGAGGAGCTGAGCATGCTGCCGGAATTGACCGACGCCGAAGCGCTGCGCTACAACCGCCAGATCGTGCTGCGCGGCTTTGACTTCGACGGCCAGGAGAAGCTGAAGGCCGCCCGCGTGCTGATCGCCGGGCTGGGCGGGCTGGGTTGTGCCGCCGCGCCTTACCTGGCGGCGGCCGGCGTCGGCCATCTGGTACTGGTGGATTTCGACACCGTCTCGCTCTCCAACCTGCAGCGCCAGATCCTGCACCGCGACGATCGCATCGGCCAGAGCAAAGTCGCCTCCGCCAGGCAGGAACTGAGCGCCATCAACCCGCATATCCGCATCGACGCGATCGACGGCCGTTTGGAAGATGAGGCGGTTGCGGCAGAGATCGCCGCCTGCGATCTGGTGCTGGACTGCACCGACAACGTGGCGGCGCGCGACGCCCTGAATCGCCTGTGCCACGCGCAGCAGAGGCCGCTGGTTTCCGGCGCGGCGATCCGCATGGAAGGCCAGCTCAGCGTGTTCACCTATCAACCGGGCGAGCCCTGCTACCGCTGCCTGAGCCGGCTGTTCGGCGACAGCACCCTCACCTGCGTCGAAGCGGGCGTGATGGCCCCACTGGTCGGCACTATCGGTACCCTGCAGGCGATGGAAGCCATTAAGCTGCTGGCAGACTATGGTCAGCCGCTGCACGGCAAGCTGTTGATGTTCGATGCGATGAGCATGCAGTTCCGCGAGATGAAACTGCCGAAGGATCCGCACTGCGAGGTGTGTGGCGGAGAATGACGGATAAAAAAAGGGCGGGATAATTCCCGCCCTGATGCGTTGCCGTGAGGGTTACACGATGCCCTGGCTGCGCAGATAGTCTTCGTAGTTGCCGGTAAAGTCGATCACCTTGTTCGGGGTGATTTCCAGAATGCGCGTCGCCAGCGAGCTGACGAACTCACGGTCGTGGGAGACGAAGATCAGCGTGCCTTCGTACATCTCCAGCGCCATGTTCAGCGATTCGATGGATTCCATATCCAGGTGGTTGGTCGGTTCGTCCATCACCAGAATATTCGGGCGCTGCATCATCAGCTTGCCGAACAGCATGCGGCCCTTCTCACCACCGGACAGCACCTTCACTTTCTTCTTGATGTCGTCCTGGCTGAACAGCAAACGGCCCAGCACGCTGCGCACCGCCTGCTCGTCGTCTTTTTCCTGCTTCCACTGGCTCATCCAGTCGAACACGGTCAGCGTATCGTCGAACTCGTATTCGTGATCCTGCGCGTAGTAACCGATACGGGCGTTTTCCGACCACTTCACGGTGCCGCTGTCCGGCTGCGTGTCACCCACCAGCGTTTTCAGCAGGGTGGTTTTACCGATGCCGTTGGCGCCCAGCACCGCAACCTTCTCACCCACTTCCACCATCAGGTTCAGCTTGCTGAACAGCGGGCCGTTGTCGAAGCCCTTGGTGAGCGCTTCCACTTCCAGCGCGTTACGGAACAGCTTCTTGTCCTGATCGAAACGGATGAACGGGTTCTGGCGGCTGGAGGCCTTCACTTCTTCCAGCTGGATCTTGTCGATCTGGCGGGCACGCGAGGTGGCCTGCTTGGATTTGGAGGCGTTGGCGCTGAAGCGGCTGACGAACGATTGCAGCTCGTTGATCTGCGCCTTCTTCTTGGCGTTGTCGGCCAGCAGACGCTCACGCGCCTGGGTGGCGGCGGTCATGTATTCGTCGTAGTTGCCCGGATAAACGCGCAGTTCGCCGTAGTCCAGATCCGCCATGTGGGTGCAGACCATGTTCAGGAAGTGACGGTCGTGCGAGATGATGATCATGGTGCTATTGCGTTCGTTCAGCACCTGCTCCAGCCAGCGAATGGTATCGATGTCCAGGTTGTTCGTCGGTTCGTCGAGCAGCAGAATCTCCGGATCGGAGAACAGCGCCTGCGCCAGCAACACGCGCAGCTTCCAGCCCGGCGCGATTTCGCTCATCGGGCCGTAGTGCTGTTCCACCGGAATGCCGACGCCAAGCAGCAGTTCGCCGGCGCGCGCTTCGGCGGTGTAACCGTCCATCTCGCCGTAGGCGACTTCCAGATCGGCCACTTTATAGCCGTCTTCTTCGCTCATCTCCGCCATGGCGTAGATGCGGTCGCGCTCTTCCTTCACCGCCCACAGCTCGGTGTGGCCCATTATCACGGTGTCCAGCACGCTGTATTGTTCGAAGGCGAACTGATCCTGACGCAGTTTACC
Organism: Serratia sp. CY44782; assembly: GCF_052168715.1. Classification (NCBI taxonomy): domain Bacteria; kingdom Pseudomonadati; phylum Pseudomonadota; class Gammaproteobacteria; order Enterobacterales; family Yersiniaceae; genus Serratia; species Serratia sp. CY44782. The sequence goes on along the minus strand of NZ_JBJNME010000006.1, from coordinate 216,914 downwards.
CAGGCGCTCGTTCGGATCGAGGAACACGTTGCCGCCGGTCGGCGCCAAATCGCCGCCGAGGATTTTCATAAAGGTGGACTTGCCGCAGCCGTTGGCGCCGATCAGGCCATAACGGTTGCCGCCGCCGAATTTGACAGAGATGTTTTCAAACAACGGCTTGCTGCCGAACTGCATGGTGATGTTGTTGGTGCTTAACACAGCGCTCGCTCTTTATACATAGGGAATGTGATTTGGCGCGCATTATGCCACAACGGGGTGCAGAGATCGCGGGAAGTTTTGGTGACATTTTGAGCGGCGCCGACGGATGAATCATACCTGCGTTGGATAATACCGATGAAAGTCACGGGGAGGCTTCGCTCAGCAAACCGTACAATAGCTCGAACAAATTCACAAAACATATTAATTATCGGTATTAATTAAAATAAAAAATGAAATACATTCTCGCCAGATACCGCACCAGGTAAGAATAAATCGCACCTGAATACCTCTTGAGAATCATTGATACAGTCAACACACTTCTATTTAATTCTATTTCTTGCCGACTATCGCCACATATTCTGCTATACGCGACATTTTGTGACCCCCTTCTTAAATGCCAGGATTTTTTCGATGATTAATGCGCTACAGCTCACTAAATCGGCACTAAATCACCTCACTGCCACACGTTATAAATTCAAAAAAAACATATAAATACAAAATCTTAAAAAAATCAAACCCGCGTTATCCCGTTAACCGCCCTCATATTGCACAGGGTTGTACATACAAGTATATGTAAAGGAGACGTTGCCATTCTGTTGCCGCTTCGGGCGGCGGTTATCGCCGTCCCGGATAATGCCACCACGGCCAGAAAATAATAACAACACACCGTCCACCTATCGCGAGAGATAACGATGAACACTGCTGAAAAAACCTTGCCCAAAAGCCAAACGGCAGAGAAAGGCGCGGTAAATTACAAAGTCATTGTCGGCGCCAGCCTGGGCAACGGCCTGGAGATTTTCGACTTCACCGTATACAGCTTCTTTGCCGCCATCATCGGCAAACTCTATTTTCCCAGCGACAGCGCCTACGGCTCTTTGTTGATGTCGGTGGCGGTGTTCGGCGTCGGCTTTATCATGCGCCCGCTGGGCAGCATGGTGCTGGGCGCCTATGCCGACCGGGTCGGCCGCAAGGCCGCCATGCTGATGACCATCGTGCTGATGGGCGTCGGCACCGCCCTGATTGCCTTCGCGCCAACCCATGCGCAAATCGGCGTTCTGGCGCCGGTGCTGATCGTAGTCGGTCGCCTGATTCAGGGCTTCGCCGCCGGCGGTGAAGTGGGCTCAGCGACTACGCTACTGCTGGAGTCCGCCGGGGCCAATCAGCGCGGCTTTTTCGTCAGTTGGCAGGCGATCAGCCAGGGCGTCAGCGCCCTGCTCGGCGCCTCTTGCGGGCTGGCGCTCACCTATTTTCTGCCGGAAGACGCGCTGTATGCCTGGGGCTGGCGCGTGCCGTTCATCATCGGCTTGTTGATCATTCCCGTCGGCGTGTATATCCGTAAGCATCTGGAAGAGACCCACGGCGGTGAACAACCAAATCCTGCGCAACCGCCGCTGAATCCGGTATGGGATCTGGTGAGCAACCATGCCAAAGACCTGTTGCTGGGGGTGCTGGTCATCATGTCCGGCACCGTGATGGTCTACGTGGTGCTGCTGTATATGCCGACCTACATGATGCAGACCTACCACATTGCCGGCCCGACCGCCTATCTGTTCAGCTGCATCGCCTCTGTGGTACAGATCGTGGCGGTCTATTGCGCCGGGCGCTATGTTGATCGGATACAGAATTACAAAAGACCGCTGCTGTTCTCCATCTTTGCGGCGCTGATCCTGATTTACCCGACATTCTGGTTCCTCAGCACCACGCAAACTCTGTGGTTGGCGATCGTTTTCCGCATCCTGCTTATCGGCGCGCTGGGGATCAATATGCTGTCGAGCACCATGCTGATCGTCTCGGCGCTGCCGCGCCGCGTGCGCGCCACCGGCACCTCGATGATCTACGCCTTTGGCGTGACGCTGTTCGGCGGCTCGGCGCAGCTGATCGTCACTTGGTTGCTGGATGTCAGCGGCAACCCGCTGGCGCCGGCGTGGTACGTAACCGGCATGTTGACCGTCAGCCTGATAGCCACTCTGTTGTTCCGGGAGCGCCACACCAACTAGGGCCCATGGGTGGCCAGTCAGCGCAGTTGCTTCTCCAGCCACGCGCGCATGTCCGCCACCACCCGCTCCATCTCGCTGGCGCCATTTTCGCGCCGCATCACATGGTCCAATGCCGGATAATTCAGGTAGGTGATATTCGTTTTACCGTCGGCCCGCAGCTCGGCGATCATTTTCCCGACCGCTCCCGGCGAAACGGCGCGATCCTGGTCGCCCTGCACGATCAGCACCGGCGTCTTGATGCTGCGCAGGGTGGCGAGCTGATCGATGTTCAGCATGCCATGCCACCAGTCATAGCCATGATCGCTGGCGTTCAGGGCGAACGGCGGCGCCGTCATCACCTGCTGTAAAAATGCGTTCAGCCCGGCCACCTCTTCCTTCGGCGCGCCGGCAGCGCTGTGCCGCACGTCGTCGACAAACCAGCGCCCACCGCCGCTGAACGCGAGGGTGGCATCAACCAGGCCCGAGGAGGCCGTCACCAGATTGGCGATCACCGCCCCTTCGCTGCCCCCCAGCACCGCGACCTTTTGATAGCCGTTGCGCGCAATCACCGCCTTCAGCACCTGAGTGACATCACTCACCCGCCGCTGCGGCGTGTCATGCTGTACAAAAGCGTCCGGGCAATCCTGCCGCGGGACTTCTTCACGGTACGGCAACCGGTCGTCGATGCCGTATTTCTCCACCGTCAGCAGGTCTGCGGCGGGGAACACCTGCCGCAACGGCGCCAGCAGGCGGATATGCCGTACGCTGTTGCAATCCGATCCTTGCAGGATCACCAACAGCGCCGCCGACGATTGCCCGGGCACCGCGGCGTCCAGATAGTAATGAATACTCGAACCGTCTTCCCTGGGCAGCGTCAGCGCCGCAGGTTGCGCCATCGCCAGCCCGCTCCACAGCGCCAATGCGCTCAGCATACCCGTCGCCAGTCTCATTACTTGCTCCTCTTCCCTGTTACGTTCGGTTAATTCGCCTTTTCTGGTCTACGCTTCATGCCAACCACTTTTCTGACAGGGAAGCGCTACCATGCCGCACCTCTATAACACCGCGCTGCTGATCGGCGCCGCGCTGAGCGCCATCGCCGCGCTGCTGCATATCTGGGTGATCGCCGCCGGGCCGCGCGGCTACCGGCTATGCGGCGCCGGCGATCGCTTCATTAAGGCGGCGGAAGCGGGTAAAAAGTTCCCGGCCGTCGTCACCGCCGGTATCGCGCTGGTGCTGTTTATTTGGGCGCTGTATGCGCTTTCCGGCGCGGGCCTGATCGCGCCGCTGCCGCTGCTGCGGCCCGCGCTGTTTATCATTACCTTCATCTACCTGCTGCGCGGCGTCGCCGGCCCCTTCGCCCTGCGCGATACCGGCCGCAGCCAGCGCTTTATCGTCGTCAGCTCGCTGATTTGCCTCGGCTTCGGGCTGGTGCATCTGCTGGGGATGACGCAGCGCTGGGGGGCGTTGGCGTAACGCCCTGTTCCTGCAAGACGGCAATAAACGCCTGCGCGGCGGCGCTGCGGTAAGCGCCTTTGCGCTGCAGCCACACCGCCTGCCGCACCGGCATGGCGTTGGCCAATGCCACTTTTTTCAACTGCCGATTCTCGCGCGCAATGGCGGCCGGCAGCAGCGTGGCGAGCTGCCCGCGCTGCACGATCTCGACGATGGCGCCCAGCGCGTTGGCCTCCACCGCCACCTGCGGCCGAAATCCCAGCTGCGTGCAGTAGCGATCGATAAACTGCCGCGTGGCGAAGTCGCCGCTCAGCAAGGCCAGCGGCAGATGTTGCCACTCCGCCAGCGTCAGCGGCCGGCGATGAGACGCCAGGGGATGGTCGGCGCCGACCATCAGCTCCAGCGTCTCGCTGAACAACGCCGCCGCTTCCACCTCCGCCGACTGCGCCATCTCGAAGGCGATGCCCAGATCCAGCCTATCCTGCGCCAGCAGCGCCTCAATTCGCTCTTGCGCCATCTCCTCAATGCTCAGGGTAATCCCCGGGTAGCGGCGGTAGAACGCATCGATCGCCGGCCCCACCAGATAGGCGGTGAAGGTCGGCGTCATCGCCAGCCGCAAATGGCCGCGCGCCAGCGTCGCCACGTCATGGATCGCCCGCGCGCCGGCGTCCAGATCTTGCAACGCCAGCCGCGCATAGCGCATCCACGCCTCACCGGCGTCGGTCAGGCGCACGGCTCTGCCGCTGCGATCGAACAGCGGCGCCCCCAGAGTGTCTTCCAGCTGCTTGATCTGTTGAGACAGCGTCGGTTGCGAGACGTGCAGCGCTTCGGCGGCGCGGGTGAAGTTGCCCTGTTCGGCAACGGCCAGAAAATAACGGATGTGTCGCAGCAGCATAGCGCCCCAGCTATTAGTAAAACCTATAGCTGGCATTATAAATGGGTCTTAGACCCTATAGCCAGAAGCGTTCATCATGCCGCCATCGCATAACGACACCCAATGGAGAAACGGATGAAAGAGGTGATTGAAGGCTTCCTGAAGTTCCAGCGCGAAGCCTTTGTTGAACGCACGGCGCTGTTTCAGCAGTTGGCGACCCGCCAAAACCCGCGCACCCTGTTTATCTCATGTTCCGACAGCCGCCTGGTGCCGGAGCTGGTCACCCAGCGCGAGCCGGGGGATCTGTTCGTGATCCGCAACGCCGGTAACATCGTGCCTTCTTTCGGCCCCGAACCCGGCGGGGTTACCGCCTCGGTCGAGTACGCCGTCGCCGCGCTGGGCGTGGAGGATATCGTGATCTGCGGCCATTCCGACTGCGGCGCGATGACCGCCATCGCCACCTGCCAGTGTCTGGAGCACCTGCCGACGGTCGCCGGCTGGCTGCGTTACGCCGATTCCGCGAAGGCGGTCAATCAGGCTTATCCGCACGCCTCCGACGAGGCCCGGGTCGCGTCGATGGTGCGCGAAAACGTCATCGCCCAGCTCAACAACATCAAAACGCACCCTTCCGTCGCCCTGGCGCTGGATCAGGGCCGCCTGACGCTGCACGGCTGGGTCTATGACATCGCCAGCGGCGCTATCGAGGCGCTGGACGGCGAAACCCGCCGCTTCGTGCCGCTCGCCACCCATCCCGACGTGACCGCCACCCCGGCGATCGCCCGTTTTTAAGCCAACAAAAGGAGCTAACATGACACACTCTCTGCATAACGCCGCCCCGCGCGAAGCGCTCACCGACACCATTATGGTCGCCAAGATCCGCCATAACCTGACTTTCGACGCGCTGGCCGAGGGCACCGGTCTCAGCCTGGCGTTCGTCACCGCCGCGCTGCTGGGGCAGCATGCGCTGCCGGAACCGGCGGCGCGCACGGTAGCGGCCAAGCTGGGGCTGGACGAAGAGGCGGTGCTGTTGCTGCAAACCATCCCGCTGCGCGGCAGCATTCCCGGCGGCGTGCCGACCGATCCGACCATTTATCGCTTCTATGAAATGCTGCAGGTTTACGGCTCCACGCTGAAAGCGCTGGTGCACGAGCAGTTCGGCGACGGCATCATCAGCGCCATCAACTTCAAGCTGGATATCAAAAAGGTCGCCGATCCGGACGGTGGCGAACGCGCAGTGATCACCCTGGACGGCAAATACCTGCCGACCAAGCCTTTCTGATTGGCCTTGTGCCGGCGGCCCGCGCCGCCGGCAAATTGACAGCCAACCGGCCATTGGCTACATTAACTGCGCTGAAACGCCGCCCTGGCGTTTTTCACTGCCCGAGGCCTGTATGTTGGAGATTGTAACCACCCGATAGTCGCTTCCTTGCCGTATGGCGAGGGACTCTGACGTATCCGACGCGCGTTTGCGCGGGGATGCGCGTATCTGGGGTTATTACAGGATCTCCCAACATGAACATTTCCAAAGCGGAACAACGCGTGCTGCACGTGTTGGCCAAAGGCGGCTATATCGCCTTCACCCGCAACGACGCCGGTCGCGTCACCCACGTCGAATGCTACACCCGCGAAGGGCTCGGCCTGGCCGACTGCTCACTGGCCGTCTTCACCAAACTCAAAACCAAACGCCTGATCCTCTCTCGCCAGGGGCGCCCTTATCGCGTCACCTTCGCCGGGCTCAAGGCCGTGCGTGCGCAGCTGGATAACCGTTAATCATCGATACCGGCCGGGCAGGTAGCCCGGTCGGCTCAGCCTTATTTAATCAGGATACAACCATGAACATCACTTTACGCCACGAAACGCCGGCCGACGTCGACGCCATCGCCACCCTGACCGCCGCCGCGTTCCTGCATGCCGAACACAGCAGCCACACCGAGCAGTTTATCGTCAACGCGCTGCGCGCGGCAGGCGCTCTCACCCTGTCGCTGGTCGCTGAGCACAATGGCACACCGATCGGGCACGCGTCCGTCTCGCCGGTCATACTCAGCAACGGCACCGCCGGTTGGTACGGGCTGGCGCCGGTGTCGGTGCTGCCGGCCAGTCAGAGCCGGGGGATCGGCAGCCGGCTGATCCGCCAGCTATTGGCCGAGCTGCAGGAACGGCACGCCGCAGGCTGCGTGGTGCTGGGCGATCCGAACTATTACGGCCGTTTCGGCTTCCAGGCGCAGACCGCGCTGACCCTGCCGGGCGTGCCGCAAGACTACTTCCGCGCCATTGCCTTCCAGGGCACGCTGCCGTGTGCGGAAGTCGCCTTCCACAACGCGTTTAACGCCGAATCCTAACCCTGTTGCCGGCGCCGTCATGGCGCCGGTTTTCAGTTCTGTTCGCCATAACGCAAGACGGTCATCCCTTCCTCTTCCGCCGGGGGAACAAAGTACTGTGCCAGGCGCTCAAACTCCGCTTCGCTCAGTGTAAACGGGTGCTCACCGCGCGCGTTTCTCAGCGTTATCCGGCTCAGGCACTGCGCATGGCTGACGTCGAGAAAATGCAGGCAGTGCGCGACGCCGGCCTCCTCCGCCAACGCTTTGGCCCAGCGCCGCCTGTCCGGCGTATTCATCGGGAAATCGAGCGCCACGGACCAGCCGCCGCGCAGCAGCTGAACAAGGTGCCCGCCCAGCGCCCGCCGTAACCGTTCGGAACAGCGCGCATAGTCTTGCAGGCTGGCCATCTCCTGTTCATACAGCGTCGCCAGCCACGCATCTTCGACCAGCAACAGCGTTTGCGGTTGCTGCGCCAAACGCTGCGCCAGCGTCGATTTGCCTGCGCCGGCCTTGCCGCACATCAGGTGTAAAACTGCAGGGTAGGCTTTCATGCCGTTCTCCGGTCGTTGCCGGAAGGGGATAAAAAAACCCGCCTTGCCGGCGGGTTTTTTATTGGCGACACACGCGCTATCCCACCCTTTGGAGAAGGGTGATAATAATTTGCGCGAATGGGCGATAGGATCTTTTCATAACTAAGGAATATGACAACCGCGCGCCGTTGTCAATTCGCCGTCATCAATCCCTGTTCTCGCACAAACTCGGTGAATAAACTCACTTTCTGCTGCACATGCCGGCGCGTCGGGTAAACCGCGAAGACCTGATGCGCTTCGGCAATCTGTTCAGGGAACAGCCGCACCAGCCTGCCGGCGGCGATTTCGGGATCCGCCACGAACGACGGCAGCGAACCGATGCCCAGTCCCGCCACCAGCATGTCCCGCAGCATCAGGCTGTTGTTGGCGATCAACCGGGGAGTGAACGTCACGCTCAGGCTCTCCTCGCCGGCGGTGAACTGCAACTGCCCCGGCCTTTCCGCCAGGGAATAGGCCAGACAGCTGTGACGCGGCAAGTCATTCGGCGTTTGCGGCACGCCGTGCTGTGCCAAATAGTCGGGCGCGGCGCAAATTCGCTGGTGCACTTCACCCAGTGCCCGGGCGCTGAGGGAAGAATCCGGCAGCCGTCGGCGAATGCGCAAGGAAATATCGAAACCGGCCGCCACCACGTCCAATACCCTGTCGTCCAGCGTCAGTTCCACCTGCAGCTGCGGGTAGCGTTGCATAAACGGCGGCAGCAGCGGCGACAGCACCGTGAGGCCGAACGAGAGCGGTGCATTGACCCGCAGCGTGCCGGAGACCTGCTGCGCGCTGGCGGCAACCGTCTGCTCCAGCGCGTCGAACTCGCCGAGCAACCGGCAGGCTTCCTGGTAATAGAGCTGCCCGGCTTCGGTCAGGCTCATGCTGCGGGTGGTGCGCACCAGCAACAATGTCCCCAACCGGTTCTCCAACTGCTTAATCTGCTTGCTCAACGCCGCCGGCGTGATCGCCAAATCCTCCGCCGCCTTATAAAAACTGTTGCGCTCAACCACGCGGCGAAAGGCGCGCATCGTCAGTAGCACGTCCACATTATGTCCTATTGGTTAATTATAAATTCAATAAAACACAGATTATTAACCGCAACAACCTCAGTAGACTTTATTCAACCGCTTCCCTGAATGGGAAGTGAATTTAATTCACTGATAATCATGGAGTTAATAATGAAAAAGACCCTGTTCGCCCTGATGCTCGGCCTGAGCGCCGCCACCGCCCCCGTCGCCGCACTGGCGCAATCCCCCGCCGCCGACAGCCGCCAGGCGGGTTATGTGCAGCCGCTGACCGCCGAGAACAGTCTGCTGCTGCTGGTCGATCTGCAGGACATGTTCGGCATGACCATTTCCTCTATCGACCAAACCAATCTGGTGAATAACGCCGCCGGTATCGCCAAGGCCGCCAAGGTGTTTAACGTGCCGACCATTCTGGCCTCGGCCAACGCCAAAAGCTTCGCCGGGCCGGTATTCCAGCCGGTGACGCAGGCACGCCCGGACCTGCAGGTGTACGATCGCACCGCCATCAACGTCTGGCAGGATCGGCGCGTGGTGGATCTGATCAAACAATCCGGCCGCAAGAAAATCATCATCGGCGGGCTGTGGACCGCCAGCTGCGTGATGCTGCCGGCGCTGTCCGCCCTGGGCGAGGGATATGAGGTTTATATTCTGTCGGACGTCACCGGCGACATTACGCCAGACAGCCAAAACAACGCCATGCAGCGCCTGATACAGGCGGGCGCCACGCCCATCAACTGGGTGGCGTTGATGCTGGAATGGCAGCAGGACTGGAGCCGCAAAGCCACGGCGGGAGGCGTATTGCAGATCGCCCGCGACCACGGCGCTGCCTGGGGGATGGGCGCCAGCTACGCCGGGGCGATGAAGGTGGGCAGCGAAGCGAAATAACGGGCGAAGAAAGCCCGCCGGCGGCGGGCTTTCTTCAGGTGCGGTGATAGCCACGGCTATCCTGCGGCGCCTGGTCGCGTCTCTCCAGCCCGTAGTCCCGCACCACCTCCGCCACCCGCAGCCGATACTGCGCCAGCACCTCGCCACGGCCGCGCGCCTGCGCCGCCCGGTGCTGCTCGAGATTGCGCCACTGCTGCACCGCCGCCTCGTCGCGCCAGAAGGAGAGCGACAGCAGGCGCGCAGGATCGGCCAGGCTTTGAAAACGCTCGATGGAAATGAATCCATCGATCTGCGCCAGCAGCGGCTTCAGCTCCACCGCCAGCGCCAGATAGGTATCACGCTGCCCGTCTGCGGCCTGCAGTTCAAAAATCACGGCGATCATTATCGTTTCCTCTCAACGGTAAAACTCAGGTACGCGCGCATTGTAGGAATGGCGCCACCGCACCGATTCCAACGCCCGCTCATCAATATTCAGCGAACACAGATGCGCCACGCCGCAGCGCGCGATAATCCTCGCCCAGCGTTCGCCCGGGCAGCGGTGTGCCCCTGCGCCGAAGGCCAGTTCGCCGTCGGCGCCGAGCAACAGCAAGACGGTCTGCCCCACGCGCAGCGTACAACCGGCAAGCTGCGTCTCGCGTAAGACGAAACGGCGCGTGTTTTGGATAGGTGGCGTCAGCGCCCGCACCCGATCCAGCGCGGTGTCCACTTCGCCGTTCTGTCGTGCCAGCAAATACGCCTGCCCGAGCCAGCCCGCCGTCGCCTCACAGGCCTGAAACAGCAGGCCGAGTGCATTGGCCGACACAAGCCGGGCGTCGCCGATCTCCCGCACCAGGGCCTGGCGCAGCACGCCATTCCCCGTCCCCAGCCGGGCACAGAGCCGCTGCGCCGCCGCAATGCTGCGTGCCGCCGGGCGCGATACAGCGGACAAAATCCAGGCTGTCGTCGATAAGATGTTGCCACTGCGCTTCGGGCACGCCCAACAGTGCGCCGAGGGTGCAGACCGGCAACCCGTAGTTAAAGCGGGTGATCGCCGCCGCCTCGGGGGCCTTTGGCGCTAACCGCGCCGCACAGTGTGCCGCGGTTTGCTGAATCAGAGTATCGTCGCAGGAAGCTAACGCCCGCTGCAGCGCCGCCTTAAGCGTGCGATGCTCCTCGCCGTCGCGCATTCGCGCCAGCCCGGCGAACAGCGGCGCCATCGGCGTCTCCAGCAAGGCCGTCGGCACCGGCTCATCGGCCGGCCGCACGCCGAGATCGGCATTGAGCAGCGCTTCCCTCACCCACTGCGGCGTAGCGGCCACCCAACATTGCCATGCGCTATCCCAGCTCAGGGGCGGCAAGGCGCGATAGTGCATCTGCGGCTCGGCGGCGAGCGCGGCGGCATAAGGACATACGGACATGGTTTTCTCCCTCGGTACCAGATGGCGATAACCACAGGCTAGCGCTGGACGCGCAGTCATACTTCGCCTAACCTCGAAGTATGCATAACATCGACATAGAAGATCGTTTAGCGGCGCTGAGCGCCGCCATCGCCGACCGCACCCGGGCACGCATGCTGTGCCTGTTGATGGATGGGCGCGCCTACACCGCCACCGAGCTCAGCGCGGCGGTCGAGGTCGCCCCGTCCACCGCCAGCGCGCATCTGGCGAAACTGCTGGAGCAGCGGCTGATCGCCTGCGTCAAACAGGGGCGCTACCGCTATTTTCGGCTGGCCGGTCAGCCGGTGGCCGAAGCGCTGGAAGGCCTGATGGCGCTGGCGGGCGTACCGCGCCCGTCGGTGAAAAGCAGCACGCCCACCACGCTGCAATATGCCCGCACCTGCTACGACCACATGGCGGGCGAGGTGGCGGTGAAGCTGCACGATCGGCTGCATGCGCTGAACTGGCTGAACGGTGAGGAAGACTACCGGTTAAGCGACGTCGGTCAGGCCGCGCTGGCGCGGCTGGGCGTCGATTGCTCCCCCGCCCCCAGCCGCCGCCGCTTCGCCTGCGGCTGCCTGGACTGGAGCGAACGCCGCTCTCACCTCGGTGGCGCACTGGGCGCCGCGCTGTTGGCCGCCTTTATTCAACGCGGCTGGATCGTCCGCCGGCTCGACAGCCGCGAGCTGCAGCTAACCCCCGCCGGCAAAAAAGCGCTGGCCGCACATTTTGAGCTCACGGTGTAACCCGGCGGCGGGGTAGTTTTACTGCAATACTCAAGGGGTACGTTTAAGCGACCCCGCCAACCCGAGGAGTTTCCATGCTCGATTCCACCCAATTCCCGATCGTCAAACGCTGGCCGGCTCAGCATCCGGAACGGCTGCAGCTCTATTCCCTGCCGACGCCGAACGGCGTCAAAGTGTCCATCATGCTGGAAGAGATTGGCCTGCCTTATGAAGCGCACCTGATCGACATCGGCAACAACGAAACCTGGACGCCGGAATTTCTGGCGCTGAACCCGAATGGCAAGATCCCGGCGATCATCGATCCCGATGGCCCCGGCGGCCGGCCGCTGCCGCTGTTCGAATCCGGCGCCATTCTGCTCTACCTGGCGGAAAAGAGCGGCCGTTTCCTGCCGCAGGATCCGGCGCAGCGTTATGAAACCATTAAGTGGGTGTTCTTCCAGATGGCCGCCGTCGGCCCGATGTTCGGCCAGCTTGGTTTCTTCCACAAGTTCGCCGGGCGCGAGTATGAAGACAAACGGCCGCTGGAGCGTTACAAGAACGAATCGAAACGCCTGCTCGGCGTACTGGAAACGCGCCTGGAAGGCCGCGACTGGATCATGGGCGCGGACTACACCATCGCCGATATCTCGCTGCTGGGCTGGGTGCGCAACCTGATCGGCTTTTATGAGGCGCGCGAGCTGGTGGCGTTCGACAGTTTCCCGCGCGTCGCGCAGTGGCTGGAGCGCGGTCTGGCGCGGCCGGCGGTGCAGCGTGGGCTGGCTATCCCGGCGCGCGCGGCCTGACGCCAAACGGGGTGGCCGCCGGGCCATCCCGTCTTTCGCTGTCATAAAATTGTCATCCCTCTGCTCTACTCTCCTTACGTAACAATTTGATGTTATTTACATTGTTGTATTACGACAAGGAGCTTACCCCATGCAACCTGCTGTATCCCTGATCGCCGGCGCCGTGCTGTCCGCCCTGCTCTGTTCCTCCGCCATCGCGGCGGAAACTTCAGCCAATGCCGATGGCCTGACCGAGCGCGCCGCGCGCGGCACCCTCACCGAGCCGGGCGGCGCCCGCCGTCTGGCCGGCGATCAGACCGCTGCGCTGAAGGCGTCGCTGTCGGACAAAACGGTGAAAAACGTGATCCTGCTGATCGGCGACGGCATGGGGGATTCCGAGATCACCGCCGCGCGTAACTACGCCGAAGGCGCAGGCGGTTACTTCAAGGGCATCGACGCTCTGCCGCTGACCGGGCAATACACCCACTACTCGCTGGACAAGAAAACCCACAAACCGGATTACGTAACCGACTCCGCCGCCTCCGCCACCGCCTGGGCCACCGGGGTGAAAACCTATAACGGCGCGCTCGGCGTGGACGTGAACGGCAAAGACCAGCCAACGCTGCTGGAGATCGCCAAAGCGGCCGGCAAGGCCACCGGCAACGTCTCCACCGCCGAACTGCAGGACGCCACGCCGGCGGCGCTGGTGTCGCACGTCACCTCGCGCAAATGCTACGGCCCGGAGGAAACCAGCGAGAAATGCGCCGCTAACGCGCTGGAAAACGGCGGCCGCGGCTCCATCACCGAACAGCTGCTGAAAACCCGCGCCGACGTCACGCTGGGCGGCGGCGCGAAGTCCTTCAACCAACTGGCGAAAAGCGGCGAATGGCAAGGAAAATCGCTGAAGGACCAGGCGGCAGCGCAGGGGTATCAGTGGGTGAGCAACGCGGATGAACTGCAGGCCGTTACCCTGGCCAATCAGCAAAAACCGCTGCTAGGCCTGTTCGCCGACGGCAACATGCCGGTGCGCTGGCTGGGGCCGAAAGCCAGCTATCACGGCAACCTCGACAAACCGGCGGTAACCTGCGAAAACAATCCGGCGCGCACCGCGGCCACACCAACGCTGGCGGCGATGACCGAAAAAGCGATCGCGCTGCTGAAAGACAACCCGAACGGTTTCTTCCTGCAGGTAGAGGGCGCGTCGATCGATAAGCAGGATCACGCCGCCAACCCGTGCGGGCAGATTGGTGAAACCGTCGATCTGGACGAGGCGGTGCAAAAAGCGCTGGCCTTCGCCCGCGCCGACGGCAACACGCTGGTTATCGTCACCGCCGACCACGCACACTCCAGCCAGATCGTCGCCGCCGACGCCAAAGCGCCGGGCCTGACCCAGACACTGACCACCAAAGACGGCGCGCCGATGACCCTCAGCTACGGCAACTCGGAAGAGGAATCGCAAGGGCACACCGGCACCCAGCTGCGCGTCGCGGCCTATGGCCCGCACGCCGCCAACGTGGTGGGGTTGACCGATCAGACCGATCTGTTCTTCACCATGCGCGATGCGATGGGCATCAAGTAACCGCCTTGTGAATCCTGGCCGCCCGCAACGGCGGCCATTTATTATTGGTTACCGATAGGTATTTGCCATTTAACCGCAATTATTGTGTGATAACGAAATAACGTTTAATTGCGCGACAATTAACCCCTGGAAATAACGCGGTTATATGGCCTTTCTTCCCTCTCTGTTTATTCCTGCGACAACAACCGACCGATTTTTGCTTATATTCATTTTTTTTAGTTACAAAAGTAGTTTTTAACATTCTCGCAAACAATAATACCCCGCCAGTAACGTGAACCGATCAATTTGCATCCGGACGGCCTGCAATAGTTCACTTTTCGTTAAATACCCTATTAACAAAAAGGCATTATCGCTGCCTATCGGCTCACGCCGGGCGGTCGGCTTCATTATTTTCCAGGGTAACTCCCGCTAAATTCTTTCACCTGCAATGAGTAGAATTTACACACAAGAGATTTAATTCAATGAGAAAATTACTCGTCCTGATTTTCAGTCTCAGCCTGTTTAGCGTTACGCAGCAGGCAGCGGCTGAAGAGAAGAATAAAACCGTCGACGTGGTGTTGATCGGCGGCGGCATCATGAGTGCCACCTTGGGTACCTATCTGCATGAGCTGGAGCCGACCTGGACCATCGACATGTACGAGCGCATGAACGGCGTGGCGGAAGAGAGCTCCAACGGCTGGAACAACGCCGGTACCGGCCACTCCGCCTTCAGCGAAATGAACTACACGCCGGAAAAAGCCGATGGCACCATTGACATCAGCAAGGCGGTGAAGGTCAACGAGTCTTTCGAAATATCCCGCCAGTTCTGGTCTTATCAGGTGAAGAACGCTGTCCTGAAAGATCCGAAATCCTTCATTAACAGCGTGCCACACATGAGCTTCGTGTGGGGTGACGACAACGTCAACTTCCTGCGTAAACGCTACGCGGCGCTGCAGCACAGCACCCTGTTCCGCGGCATGGAATACTCCGAAGATCCTGCGCAAATCAAACAGTGGGCGCCGCTGGTGATGAACGGCCGCGATCCGGCGCAGAAAATCGCCGCGACCCGCATGCCGCTGGGTACCGACGTTAACTTCGGCGTGATCACCCACCAGTTGGTTGACGCGCTGAGCACCAGCGACAAGTTCAAGCTGAACCTGAGCCACGAAGTGCGCGACATCAAGCGCAACGCCGACCAGACCTGGAGCGTGACCGTTGCCGATCTGAACCGCGACGGTAAAGAAACCACCGTTAACGCCAAGTTCGTGTTCATCGGCGCCGGCGGCGCGTCCCTGACCCTGCTGCAGAAATCCGGCATCCCAGAAGCCGACGGCTACGGCGGCTTCCCGGTCGGCGGCCAGTTCCTGGTCACCACCAACCCGGCGATCGCCAACCAGCACCTGGCCAAAGTGTATGGCCTGGCCAGCGTAGGTTCGCCGCCGATGTCCGTGCCGCACCTGGATACCCGCATGCTGGACGGCAAGCGCGTGCTGCTGTTCGGGCCGTTCGCCACCTTCTCCAGCAAGTTCCTGAAGAACGGTTCGCTGTTCGATCTGATGCACTCGCTGAGCACCTCGAACCTGATGCCGATGACCCACGTTGGTCTGGATAACTTCGATCTGGTGAAATACCTGGTCGGCCAGCTGATGATGAACGACGACGATCGCTTCGCCGCGTTGAAAGAGTACTTCCCGGACGCCAAGCAGGAAGACTGGAAGCTGTGGACCGCAGGCCAACGCGTACAGATCATCAAGAAAGACGCGGATAAAGGCGGCGTGCTGCAGTTCGGCACCGAAGTCGTCAGCTCTGAAGACGGCAGCATCGCCGCTCTGCTGGGCGCTTCGCCGGGCGCTTCCACCGCTGCGCCAATCATGCTGCACCTGATGGAAACCGTGTTCAAAGACAAAGTGGCGACGCCGGAATGGCAGAGCAAGCTGAAAGAGATCATCCCGTCCTACGGCCACAAGCTGAACGGCGATATCGAGATGACCAACAAGATCCGCGGCTACACCAGCAGCGTACTGGGTCTGAACTACATTGAAGTGAAGCCGGAAACTAACTGATTTTCCACTCGTTTCCTGCTAAAAAGGCCGCTTTATGCGGCCTTTCTTTTATCCCCCTGCGATTCAAAGAGCATTTTTGGTCACCTTTTTACCCCCGGTTTACCCTTGCGTAACGGCGCACTCACGCCTATTATCAAAGCATATTCTTGGATAATTAAGCTAAGTCACTGTGACCTGAATGTCGTTTTTGCGGGAGAACTAAAACCATGGATCGCGTCAATATCATTCACGATTTACTAGACTGGATTGAAACTCATCTGGACCAGCCGCTGCTGCTGGATAACGTCGCCGCCAAGTCGGGCTACTCCAAATGGCACCTGCAGCGCATGTTCCGCAGCACCACCGGCCACGCGCTCGGCAGCTATATCCGCGAGCGGCGTCTTTCGCAGGCGGCGCAGGCGCTGCGTTCCAGCCCACGCCCGATCCTGGATATCGCCCTGCAATACCATTTCGACTCTCAGCCTTCGTTCTCACGCGCCTTCAAGAAACAGTTTGGCAAAACCCCGGCGGTCTATCGCCGCACCACCCGCTGGGACGTCGCGGAATGGCCGGCGCAGCCGGTAGAGGCGGAGGCCGAACCGCGCCACGATGCCCCTACGCTGCCTCGTTGGTATGCGGGCAAGCCGCCGGAGGGCGTCTGCACCAGTTGGATGGGGCTGCGTTAAGCGATAACGCAAAAAAGCCAATGGATAAACCCCATTGGCTTTTTCGTCGGAACGCGACTTAGTTGTACTCGATGGTAAAGGTGGCGGTCGACTTGATATTGCCGCCTTTAATCGTCGAACCGGTACGATAGTAGCGTGCCTTCAGCGGCAGCGTTAACGTATTGGCCTGGTTGGGAATGGTACGTCCGGCATTGACCGCATCGCCATTCTTGATCGGCTGGGTCGTATTGCCGGTCAACAGCTGGACGGCAACACCGGATGCTGTGTTGGCGCCAGGCTCGGATTTGATCACCCCAGGTGCATTGGAAGCATCCTGCGTATAGTCAAAACGCACATTGACGATCCCTTGTCCCGCACTGCCTGGCAACAGATCCTCGCCAACGCCGCCAACGCAATTGATATTGATATCAAATGCTTTTTCACCCTGTGTTGAACCTACGCCGCCAAACGAAGCTGCAGTGACGGTATCCAGATTAACCACCTTGTTCTTGGAACCGCTGTCCACGTTGCAAGTAGACGTCACGATCGTCAGGCTGTTGGCGTCGACGATCGATTCCAGCATCGGCAACCCCTGACCGGAACCATCCATATAGTAAGTCGTGTACTTGCCTGGGACCAGTTGGCCAGTGCCGGTTTGCGCGGCGGTTTTCACAATGTCGATCTTAAAGTAACCGCCATTCAGGTTGACGGTTGTATTACCCCGTAATGCCAACGTGTGGGGATAATAAGTACTTATTGTCCCCGCTTCACGGTATAAACGAATCCCGATACCTGGAATATTGGTGCTCCAGACATTGCTGAAGCTGGTCCGGCTGCCCTGGAGGATCTGCCCAATCGCGCTACCGCCGTTATAACAACGACCATAACCGGAGACCGGGTTAATCGCGAACTGACCGGTGACCAAGGTGTCTCCAACCTGGCTGCTTGGCGTAACCAGCACGCGCCCAAGCTTCATGTTGATCACCTGCGCCTTGTAGCCATTATTAACGTAACAGGCGGCATAAGCGCTCTGGCCGCCCGCCATCAGCAGTCCGAGCAGCATCAGGCATTTCGCTGAAGCTTTATTCAGCGGTGGAACACGCGTAAACTTTATCATTTGCAACTCGCTTCAATAATTTCGTAGTCAGGATTATTGCTTTGCGCCTTGGCGCTATAGCTGACAGAGCACTGCTGCGTTGGCTGTGTGCCCCACTTAATCTGCAACAAACCTTTCTTAGCTTCGGTACGCAAGTAGATACGACTGCCCTGCCCAACAATGCCGACCACCTGATTACGGGTATCCAGCACTTCAGCACCAAACGGCAGCGCGTTGCCATCAGGGCCGAGCGCATGAATGATCAATGCCTGGCCTTTCGTTGTTTTGAATTCCAGCCGGGCAACCGCGCCGGCATATGGCGCAACCTGTTGGCTGCTACTTTCCAATTCAACATCGCGCGACATGCCGCTCGGATCGAGCGTTACGCTCGTCATGCGATATGGTGCAACATAAGGAACCACAGCATAACCGTTGTCATCGATACGAACGCCTGGCGAGTTGGTCACAATCGCGCCAGCGGCGTCTGGCGCTTCCACCAGCACCATAGTCTGTCCGCGTTGCGGTGTCAGCGTGACGCCGCCGCTATGGGCAACCACGCTGCCCGATGCGCCGATCGACGACTGACGATAATCTTTACCATAGCTGTAGGACCCGTTCATCGTGGCGAAACGGCTACGGTATTCACCGCTCACGCTGCTGTTGGTGCCGCCAGAGCGATCGTTGGCTAACGTAGCGCTATAGCTGATGTTGTTGTCTTCGCCGGTTGAACCGTTCATGCCCACACGGCTGCTGTCGTAACCGTTGTCGGTGTAGCCCAGTGAACTGTTCAGGCTCAGGGTTTGCGAACCGACGCTGAATGGAATCGACAGTGTCAGGTAATAGCGAGTCTCATCTCGGTTGTACATATCCGAAGTACGCATGGCGGAAAGGCCGTAGGTCACGCGACCATAATAGTTGTTATAGCCCACCTGGTACTGCTTGGTGCTCCCGCCACGGTTCCAGTAGTCACGTACCGAACCGGTGATGTACAAGGAACCGTAATTGTCGCCCAGCCCTTGGTTCAGCGTCAGCTGGTATTCGCTACGCTGGCGGTTAACCGCATCTGCGCTTAAACCCTTGCGCTCATTGTCACGGGAGTAGACGGCATCCTGCAAAGAGAGGTAGCCGGAAGTCGAATAGCGATAAGCGGCGATCGTGAAGTTGGTGTTGGTTTCGGTCATCAACTTGCTATAGCTGAGCTTATAGCTCTGGCCCGATTGGTCACCCTGCTTCAAGCGGGTATTGGACTGCGTGACGTCCAGCGCAAATGCGCCAACCGGTGTCGCGACCGCGCTGCCCACCAGCACTGCACCATAGCCATCGCTGACGATCCCGCCTGTGTATCCCGTAAGAATGTTGGTAAAACCGCGCTGATAAGTCGCCTGGAACATGTCGGGTTCCTTGCTTAAATTATCATCGCGTACTCGACCCGCAGTGATGGCATAACGCTGAATACCTGGACGAAGCATCTGCGCTACCGAAGCATAGGGTACGCTGAACTGGCGTTTGCTGCCGTCGGCCTCGTTAATGGTGACATTCAGATCGCCGCCGTAACCCGTAGGGTAGAGGTCGTTGATGATGAACTCGCCCGGAGCGACGGTAGTTTGGTAGATCAGCTGGTTATTCTGACGTACTTCCACCAGGGCGTTGCTTTGCGCGACGCCACGCACAACCGGCGCATACCCGTTCAATGAATCAGGCAGCATGCGATCGTCCGTGGCGATCTGCACGCCGCGAAAACCGATGGAGTTGAAGAAATCACCGCTGGTGTAACTGTCGCCCAACGTCAGCATACCGCGGATAGACGGCATTGCCCGCTGCGCATAAGTCGCGGTGTTTTGCCAATGGGTGCTGTCGTTAGAACGCCAGTTCACGTTGGAATCGTGACGCAGCTGCCAACCCGCCACGTTCAACCCGGCATTCAACGTTAAATATGCATTAGTTGAATCGGAGTTGCTGCCGTTGGCAGAGCTGTGGGTATTGAACGCATTGAAGTTATACGACAGGCTGCCCGCGGTAATACCGCGATCCCAGAAGCGCGGATCGACATAGCCGCGAGCGCTGCGGCGCAGCGCTGCCTGAGGGATGCTGATATCCATGCGCAGCGTACTTGTGTCCAAGCGGTAATAGGCTTCCGGCACCCATTGAGTCAGCGTTTTGCACGTCTCGGTATTAACGGCAGGATCCGTGCTCATTGTGGAGGTATCCACACCGAACTCATCCAACGACAGTAAGCTAAAACAGGTATCGGCGCTGTTTTTCCCCGGCACGTTTTTAAAGTCGATACTTTTTTTGCCTTTCCACTCGCCGTTCACATACACGTCGAGCGAATATTTTCCAGCCAAGATCGGGTTACCATCACGGAATCGTGAAAGATCCACGCCCTGCGCTTCCCCAATCAGGAAGCTGCTGTTAAAAGTCGCTTCAACCGGTGCCGCCGGCTTTTTGCTATCGGCCGCCCCCTCCGCCCAGGACGCCGCAGGAGCCGCCAGACAGAGCGCGCTACCGGTTAACAGCAGAATCGATTTATAATTGGACAGCGCCATTTTAACAGCTGCAGAGATAGGTAACTCTTTCATATCAAGCATTCCTTTACCAAATTAAGCTCGCCCTCTGAAATAAATTGCTCTGGGCCTGAGGCTCTGTTCCAAGAGTTACTTTTGCTTATTCTTAGTACGGGACACGCGTCCGCCAAAATCATTAATAGTGGTGTAGGCAATGTCAGCAATGCGCGCGCTGTCGCCGGAGAAGGACAATGTCTTTTCCTGTCCGGGAGCCAACATGTCGCCGTGCGGGGCCAACGGCACACGCTTTTGGTTTACGACGGCATTAATCTCGGTAAATGATACATAGTACGGCGTTGGGTTTTTCACGCTGACGCCCGCAGCGCTGAAGCGCCACTGCAGTTTTTCCGGCGCATCATTCGCTTCTCCCGCCAGACCGGTCGGCCGATACAGCAGTTTTACGCGGGTACGGAATGCCACCTGTAAAAAGTTTTCAGGTGCGCCATTGTTTGCCCCGGTTGGTGCTGGCGGGATCTCCAGAACGTTCAACCAGAACAAGGATTCTTTGTCTTGCGGCAAACTCGCCGTGGTCAATGAAACGCGCAGCGCTTGGCCGGTAGCCGGTTCAACACGGCTGATTGGCGGTGAAACGATAAATGGCGCTTTGCTGTTTTCTGGTGTGGTTTTTGCGTCGCCTTCATCAATCCAAGACTGAATAAGTGCCGGTGAAGCACCATTATTTGATAATTGGACGGTAACTTCCCGTTGCTTTCCCGGATAAATAATACGAGTACCGTTAATAATGACACTGGAAAAAACGCTGCTACTGAAAAGCATGGCGCTCAGCAATATGCTGTATTTTTTAAATGAGTTCTTCATTATCTTATCGCTACGGTAAGGGAAAACGGTGGGGGTATAACTCCCCCACCCGAATAAGAATATTACTTAAAGAAATATTACTTACTGGTAAATGATGGTGTACTGAACGCTAGAAGTCACATCACCAGCGCCGGCAGCGTTGGTAGCGTAATATTCAGCGTAGTAGTTCAGGTCAGCAGAGTCGCCTTCGTTAGCAACGGTAACCCACTGGGAGTTATTCTGCGCGCCATTAGCACCAGCAGCCAGGATAGGCAGGAATTGGTTGTTGCTGCCCAGCAGCTGGATCTGCACGTTAGTTGCAGCATCAGTCTGCGCCTGGTTGTTCAGACGGCCAGTATTGAAATCAACAGTAGCGCCCGGTTCGAAATAAGTAGCTACCTGGCCTTTAGAGCATTTGGTCAGGTTGATCGCGAACGGAGTACGGCCAGCAGTTGCGCTCTGAGTTGCCAGAGTAGAAGCAGAAACAGTTGGCAGAGTTACGGTGAAATCTTTACCGCCTGGGGTGCTGATAGTACAAGTTTGGTCAGTCACTTTACCGTTAAAAGTAATAGTACCGTCAGCAGCTTGAGCAGAGAAAGAAGAAATAGCAGCGGTGCTTACAGCCAATGCCAATACAGCAGACAGTTTAGAGATTTTCATATTTAGACTCTCGATGAATTAATACGCTTATAAAGTACATTCAGCGATGCTACTCCTTGTCAGGAATGAAGCCCGATGAATCCATTGCCGGACGAAATATAGACTAAGCATATTCTTAATGTTAAATCGTTTAAAACATTCATAAGGCCCCTCTTGATAGGAATAAACTATCGGCGGATACCTATCGATCGATGTTGACGATTCATATGAATAGGAATAATCTGTGTTTGGGAAAGCTGCAGAGTTCAAGATTTTGCATTAAGGCCTGAAAATCAGAATATTATCCCGAATATTTACATTTAGTAACAGATTGCGACGTTTGGACTTTGGCACAAATTACGCGTTAAATGGTCTGTCGACACGCTTCGGCCATCCTGACGTTTTAAATAAGAAATTTACCAATAAACTCGGAGTAACTTTCTTTTTAATCATTTAAAATCAACAAGTTAAATATCAATCCAAGGATTGGGAAATGAGCGGTTCTTTCAGAGAGAAAAATAACGGCATTAATTATGTTTTTCAGCCAATGTTCGCGAAATCGGGACAATTGCTGGCCGTTGAATGTCTGTCTCGCTTTACGTTTAATAGCGAATATGCCCATTTTTCTCCTGAACAGTTCTTTCGCCACGCCGACAGTGCCACTCGGATTGAGATTTTGATGGATCAGATCAATCTGATCGATAAATATAAACACTGGTTTCATGAAAACCAAGTGATAGCCACTTTGAATGTTGACGATTATTCCCTGCAATCGCTGGCGAATACTCACTTTGCCGAAAGAATTAACGCTATGCGCTGTATTCATTTCGAGATCAGCGAGAATTCAACCCGGCTGGTGAAAGATCGCGTGCACGGCGATCCGTCATTGAATAGTTATTCATTTTGGCTCGATGATTTTGGTTCTGGCTATGCGGGTTTTTCCGCGTTGTACAACAGCCAGTTCCGCTTCGTTAAGCTCGACCGTTTTCTGCTTTGGGATTTCATGAAAAAGTCCGGCGGCGAGGGCTTGATGCGCGCGTTACTGCGCTTCTTTTACCTTAATCATTACAAGGTAATTATCGAAGGAGTTGAAACTCCCGAACACAAGAAATGGCTGGATGAAATGCCATATTACGCACTGCAGGGAAAGCTGTGGAAGGAATCCAGCATCAAGGATTTGAACTCGCTTCTTACAGCTGAATACTTTTAACTCGGTATTGGTGTTTGCCCTATGTCTAAAAACAACGTTCTTGTGATTAGTGAGTGTAAGTACAGCTATGTTGGCCTGTCGGTGCTGCTGAAGAAACACTACGGCGCGTACGATATCCGCCTGTTTTCCGATTTCATGCACGGCGGTGCCAAAGCAGAGAAGATCACCAAGCACGATATCGCCCTGATTTTCACCTCGCAAAACCTGGAACAGAGCGTCAATGTGATCGAAAGCCTGGTGTCCCTGCACCAGCAGTACAACAGCAAGACACGCCTGCTGGTGTTTTATGACGACGAGCGCGTGGTGAAACTGTTGTCGATCCTGGGGATTTCCGTCGAGTTGGTCTCCACCCGCATTCCGCTTTATTCGCTGCAGGAAAAAATCCAGCGGCTGCTGGAAAGCAAAGAGCCGGGCGGCATCAAGGTGCAGAAAACCCGCGAGCTCAGCCCGGCGGAAAGCGACGTGATCTTCAATCTGCTGCGCGGCGATAGCCTGCTGCACATTGCGGAAAAGCGCGGCACACACCCGAAAACCATCTTCTCGCAGAAATACAGCGCGATGAAAAAGCTGCGGCTGCGCAGCATGAGCACCATCTTCGTCGCCGGCAAATAACCTGCCCTGGCTTGTTGCGCGGTACGCCGCGCGGCAATCCGCCCTCCTCGCTGGGTTAAATTAATGTAACAACCGGCGACAAAGCAGCAACAGACACACAACATTCTCTCCTGTTGGCTACGATTTGCACACGGATTATCCGTGAGTCATGTCGTGTGGATTAAAATAAACATCAGGAGATGTTATGAAGTCGTCCTTATTCAGCCGCTACACCTGCTTTGTGCTGAGCATCTTGCTCACTCTGGTTTTCTTAATCATGATGCGCAACCATCCGTGGTTCTGGCTGCCGGCCCTGGCCTGCGGTGGCTTGATGGTGCTGGGTATCTACGATCTCACGCAGCAGCGCCACGCCATCTGCCGCAACTACCCAATCATTGGCCGCCTGCGCTTCTTCTTCGAATTCATCCGTCCGGAACTGCGCCAGTATTTCCTCGAGCAGGATAATGAAGAGATCCCGTTTTCGCGCACCCAGCGCACGCTGGTGTATCGCCGGGCGAAAAACGAGATGGGCGACAAGCCGTTCGGCACCCTGCTGGACGTCTATCAAACCGGCTATGAGTGCATCGGCCACTCCATGCGGCCGGTGGAAGCCGCCGACCCGACCAGTTTCCGCATCACCATCGGCGGCGCCGACTGCCGCCAGCCCTACTCCGCGTCGATCTTCAACATTTCGGCCATGAGCTTCGGCGCGCTCTCCGCCAATGCCATTCGCGCGCTCAACCTCGGTGCGGCCAAGGGTAATTTCTACCACGACACCGGTGAGGGCAGCATCAGCCGCTATCACCGTGAAAACAACGGCGATCTGGTGTGGGAGCTGGGCAGCGGCTATTTCGGCTGCCGCACCGCAGACGGCCATTTCGATCCGCGGCGCTTTGCCGAACAGGCACAAAGCCCGCAGGTGAAAATGATTGAAATCAAGCTCAGCCAGGGCGCCAAACCCGGCCACGGCGGCATTTTGCCGGCGAAGAAGGTGGATGCGGAAATCGCCGCCACGCGCGGTGTACCGGAGGGCGTCGATTGCATCTCGCCGGCCTCGCACAGCGCCTTCACCACTCCGCTGGAGATGATGCATTTCATCCAGCAGCTACGCGAGCTGTCGGGCGGCAAGCCGGTCGGTTTCAAGCTGTGCATCGGCCATCCGTGGGAGTTTGTCGCCATCGTCAAGGCGATGCTGCACACCCGCATCCTGCCGGATTTCATCGTGGTAGACGGCAAGGAAGGCGGCACCGGCGCCGCGCCGCTCGAACTCTCCAACTATATGGGCATGCCGCTGCGCGAAGGGCTGCTGTTCGTACATAACACACTGGTGGGCTGCGGCCTGCGCGACCAGATCAAGATAGGCGCCAGCGGCAAGATCATCAGCGCATTCGACATCGCCAGCGTGCTGGTGCTCGGCGCCGATTGGGTGAATTCGGCGCGCGGCTTTATGTTCGCCGTCGGCTGCATCCAGTCGCAAAGCTGCCACACCAACCACTGCCCGACCGGCGTGGCGACGCAAGATCCGCTGCGGCAAAAGGCGCTGGTGGTGCCGAACAAGGCGGAACGCGTCTATCACTTCCATCAAAATACGGTGAAAGCGCTGGCGGACATGCTGGCGGCGGCCGGCGTCAGCCGCCCGGAGCAGCTGACCTCGCACCATATGCTGCGCCGCATCACGCCGACCGAGATCAAAGTGTACGCCGATATCTATTACTACCTGGAACCGGGCGCGCTGCTGCAGCCGGAGATCAAAAGCGAGTTCTACGCCCGCATGTGGCGCATGGCGACGCCCACCAGTTTCGATCAGGCGATCTCGCTGCCGGCGGCATGATGGGATAAGGAATAAAAGGGAGTTGCCCCCTCGCCTTGGGGAAGAGCATATGGAGAGGGGTTGCTTGCTACAGCGGCCCTCCCCCTCAACGGCGAGAGGGCGTGTCGGTTACTGCTTGCGCACCGGCGCATCGCCGGCGACGTAATAGCCGGCGGTGCTGCGCGGCAGCGGCGCGCGCTGACGAATGCGATCGGCAATCTTCTCGGCGATCATGATGGTGGTGGCGTTCAGGTTGCCGGTGATGATCAGCGGCATGATCGACGCATCCACCACCCGCAATCCTTCCATGCCGTGCACCCGGCCTTGGCCATCGACCACCGCCATTTCATCCTCACCCATCTTGCACGAGCAGGACGGGTGGAAGGCGGTTTCGGCATGCTCGCGCACGAAAGCGTCCAGCTGCTCGTCGGTCTGCACCTCCGGCCCAGGGCTTATCTCGCGGCCGCGGTACTCGTCCAGGGCCGGCTGCGCCATGATCTCGCGCGTGATGCGAATGGCGTCGCGGAACTCCTGCCAGTCCTGCTCGGTCGCCATGTAGTTGAACAGAATGCTCGGGTGCTGGCGCGGATCTTTCGATTTCACCTGCACCCGGCCGCGGCTCGGCGAACGCATCGAGCCGACGTGCGCCTGGAAGCCGTGCTCTTTCACCGCGTTGCTGCCGTTGTAGTTAATCGCCACCGGTAGGAAATGATACTGAATGTTCGGCCAGGCGAACTCTGCGCGGCTGCGGATGAAACCGCCGGCCTCGAACTGGTTGCTGGCGCCGATGCCGGTGCCGTTGAACAGCCATTCCGCGCCGATCTTCGGCTGGTTGAACCATTGCAGCGCCGGGTACAGCGACACCGGTTTCTTACAGGCGTACTGCAGGTACATCTCCAGATGATCCTGCAGGTTTTCCCCGACGCCCGGCAGATCGTGCACCACCTTGATATCCAGGCTGTTCAGCAGCGCCGCCGGGCCGACGCCCGAACGCTGCAGGATCTGCGGCGAGGCGATGGCGCCGGCGCACAGCAACACTTCGCGCCGCGCTTTGGCGTGGGTCAGTTGATTGCTGTCGCCCTGCAAATAGTTGACGCCCACCGCACGCTTGCCGTCGAACACGATATGGTCGGTCAGCGCATGGGTGACGATTTTCAGGTTCGGCCGTGAACGCGCCTGATCCAGATAACCGCGGGCGGTGCTGGCGCGGCGCCCTTTCGGCGTCACGGTGCGATCCATCGGGCCGAAGCCTTCTTGCTGGTAGCCGTTCAAATCGTCGGTGCGCGGGTAACCCGCCTGCACCCCGGCTTCCACCATGGCGTGGAACAGTTCGTTGTTACCGGTTTTCGGCGTGGTGACGCTCACCGGGCCCTCGCCGCCGTGGTAATCGTTCGGGCCGATATCGCGGGTTTCCGCCTTGCGGAAATACGGCAGGCAGTCCAGATAGGTCCAGTCTTCCAGACCCGGTGCCTTGGCCCAGTTGTCGAAGTCCATCGCGTTGCCGCGAATGTAACACATGCCGTTGATCAGGGACGAACCGCCCAGCCCTTTGCCGCGGCCGCATTCCATCCGGCGATTGTTCATGTGCGGCTCAGGATCGGTCTCATAGGCCCAGTTATAGCGGCGGCCCTGCAGCGGAAACGCCAGCGCGGCCGGCATCTGGGTACGGAAATCCATCCGGTAATCCGGGCCGCCGGCTTCCAGCAGCAGGACGCTGACGTCGGCGTCCTCGGTCAATCGGGTGGCTAACACGTTGCCGGCGGAACCGGCACCGATAATGATGTAGTCAAATTCCATTCATTATCTCCTTACTTTATAGAGGCCTGGTCAGTCAAAGACGCGCAGCGCGGCTTGGCAACAGGCTGTGTATTTTGGCGCTCTAGAGATTGTCGGCCGCAGTCAACGCGGCTGCGGCTCGAAAGACGACGGGAAGATCAGAATACCGAGGCGTATTCGCCCAGCTCGACCTGCACCGATTTGATCTGGGTATAGTGTTCCAGCGTCGTCAGGCCGTTCTCGCGGCCAACGCCGGACTGCTTGTAGCCGCCGACCGGCATTTCCGCCGCCGACTCGCCCCAGGTGTTGATCCAGCAAATGCCGGCTTCCAGCTGGTGGATCACGCGGTGCGCGCGAGCCAGATCGTTGGTCACCACGCCCGCAGCCAGGCCGAAGGTGGTGTCGTTGGCGCGGCGCACCACTTCCTCTTCGCTCTGGTAGCTGAGAATGCTCATCACCGGCCCGAAGATCTCCTCACGCACGATTTCCATGTCGTCGCGGCAGTCGCTGAATACCGTCGGCGCCACATAAGCGCCCTTGGCGAATTCGCCGTGGGTGACGCGTTCGCCGCCGCACAGCAGGCGCGCGCCGCTATTCTTGCCGCTCTCGATAAAGCGCAGCACCGATTCCATGTGCGCGAAGCTGACCAGCGGCCCGAAGTTGGTCTGCGGATCGGTCGGATCGCCCAAGCGAATGCGCTTCACGCGCTCGAGGATTTTCGCCTCAAACTGCGCCTGCAGCGGGGCCGGCACGAAGACGCGGGTGCCGTTGGTGCACACCTGGCCGGAGCTGTAGAAGTTGGCCATCATGGCGATGTCGGCGGCGCGATCCAGATCGGCGTCGTCGAAAATAATCAGAGGCGACTTGCCGCCCAGCTCCATAGTGACTTCCTTCAGCGTCGACCCCGACGCGTTGGCCATCACCTTCTTGCCGGTTTTCACCCCGCCGGTGAAAGAGACTTTGGCGATGCCCGGATGGTCGGTCAGGTACTGCCCCACCTCCGCGCCGCTGCCGGTCACCACGTTGAATACGCCGTCCGGCAAGCCGGCTTCGGTGTAAATTTCCGCCAGCTTCAGCGCCGTCAGCGACGTGACTTCGCTCGGTTTGAAGATCATCGCGTTGCCCGCCGCCAGCGCCGGCGCGGACTTCCACAGCGCGATTTGAATCGGGTAGTTCCAAGCGCCGATGCCGGCCACCACGCCCAGCGGTTCGCGGCGGGTGTAAACGAATGAGGTTTCGCGCAGCGGGATCTGTTCGCCTTCAATGGCCGGGATCAGGCCGGCGTAATACTCCAGCACGTCGGCGCCGGTGACGATGTCTACCGCGGTGGTTTCCGACATCGCTTTGCCGGTATCCAGCGTTTCCAGCGCCGCCAGCTCATCGTTGCGCTCGCGCAGAATATCCACCGCGCGACGCAGGATGCGCGAACGCGCCATCGCCGTCATCGCCGCCCACACCTTCTGCCCGCTGGCCGCGCTGGCCACCGCACGATCGACGTCTTCAGCGCCGGCGGACTGGACTTCAGCCAGAACTTCGCCGTTCGCCGGGTTAATGGCGTTGAAGGTTTTTCCAGCGGTGCTGTCTACATAGGCGCCATGAATATAGAGCTTCTGCAAGCCAAAACGGGACATAGGATCTCCTTGGGTTATCCTCCGGGCAGCGTCTGCCCCCGGAGTTGGAACGTGATGTATTCGGTCGTGAGCGCCAGCGCCTGCGACTGATTGAACGCCGAGCCGCGCAGCGCGCTGCGCAGCCACAATCCGTCGATCAGCGCCGCCAGCCCCTTGGCCGCCAACCGCGCCTGCGGCTGCGGCATGACGCGGCGAAACTCGGCGCACAGGTTGGAATAGAGCCGGCGGCCGTTCACCTGCTGCAGCCGATTGAGCTGCGGTTGGTGCAGACTGCTGGCCCAAAAGGCCAGCCAGGTCTTCATCGCCGCGCTGTTGATTTGGCTGTCGTCGAAGTTGCCGGCGACGATAGCCTGCAGCCGCGCCGCCGGGCTGTTATCGGTCAGCGCCTGCAATCGCAGCTTCACCGCCTCGCCCAGATGGCTGATCAGATAGCGCATCGTGGCTTCCAGCAGGCCGTTCTTGTCCTTGAAATAATGGCTGATGATGCCGTTGGAAACGCCGGCCCGCCGCGCGATCTGCGCGATGGTAGCGTCATGCATTCCCACTTCGTTTACCGCGGCGAGCGTGGCATCAATCAACTGCTGCCTTCTGATTGGCTGCATTCCTACCTTTGGCATATTTCGACTCTCACAAAACCGACTTCGGCCTTATCTCAGCGGGCAAATTTCACTGCCGTTTCGCCCGTGATTCAGGTCATCATGAGGACTATTAAACTTTTTTTTGATTGAACGTTCAATAAAAATTGCATATATTTTATTGCCGCCTGGTTAAAAATTTGTACTATCTGGTTGTGGAACTGGCTGATTTTTGTGAGGTAATTAACGAATCTGACCAAAATCAGTGGCTGTAAGCGGTTCCCGCCGCGAAGCGCTCCGGCGCTTCGTTGACAGGCGAAAGCGGCGTTACTCAGGCCATTCCCGCAGGGATGGTCGCCGCCTTCATTCGCCCGTATTCCGGCAGCGCTAACGCGCCACGGAATACGGAGCGGCACGATTTTACTCAGTTCAGAGGATGACGATGACAACACGCGAAACCTCCTCCAAACCGCAGCAGGACCGCCTCAACCCTGTGGTTTTCTTCACCTCGGCGGGGCTGATCCTGGCCTTCTCGCTGATGACCATCTTTTTCACCGACTTCTCCGGACAGTGGATTACCCGCACGCTGAATTGGGTGTCGACCACCTTCGGTTGGTACTACCTGCTGGCGGCGACGCTGTACATCGTGTTCGTGGTGTTTATCGCCGCCTCGCGCTTCGGTTCGATCAAGCTCGGGCCAGAGCAGTCCAAGCCGGAATTCAGCCTGATGAGCTGGGCGGCGATGCTGTTCGCCGCCGGCATCGGCATCGACCTGATGTTCTTCTCGGTCGCCGAGCCGGTGACCCAATACATGATGCCGCCGGAAGGCGACGCGCAAACGCTGGAAGCCGCGCGCCAGGCGATGGTCTGGACGCTGTTCCACTACGGCCTGACCGGCTGGTCGATGTATGCGCTGATGGGTATCGCCCTCGGCTACTTCAGCTATCGCTACAACCTGCCGCTGACCATCCGCTCGGCGTTGTACCCGATCTTCGGTAAGCGCATCAACGGCCCGATCGGCCACAGCGTGGACATCGCCGCGGTGCTCGGCACCATCTTCGGCATCGCCACCACGCTGGGCATCGGCGTGGTGCAGCTCAACTACGGCCTCAAGGTGCTGTTCGAGATCCCGGAAAACCTGACGGTGCAGGGATCGCTGATCCTGCTGTCGGTGATCATGGCCACCATCTCGGTCACCTCGGGCGTCAACAAGGGCATCCGCATCCTGTCCGAGCTGAACGTACTGCTGGCGCTGGGCCTGATCCTGTTCGTGCTGTTCTTCGGCGACACCGAATTCCTGCTCAACGCCCTGGTGCTTAACGTCGGCGATTACGTCAACCGCTTTATGGGCATGACGCTCAACAGCTTCGCCTTCGATCGACCGGTGGAGTGGATGAACAACTGGACGCTGTTCTTCTGGGCCTGGTGGGTGGCATGGTCGCCGTTCGTCGGTCTGTTCCTGGCGCGCATCTCGCGCGGGCGCACCATTCGCCAGTTCGTGGTCGGCACGCTGATCATACCGTTCGTGTTCACCCTGCTGTGGCTGTCTATCTTCGGCAACAGCGCGCTGTACCAGATCATTCACGGCAACGCCGAGTTTGCGCAGGAAGTGA
Source organism: Serratia sp. CY44782 (assembly GCF_052168715.1). Lineage (NCBI taxonomy): Bacteria > Pseudomonadati > Pseudomonadota > Gammaproteobacteria > Enterobacterales > Yersiniaceae > Serratia > Serratia sp. CY44782. Next base: position 186,124 of record NZ_JBJNME010000006.1, on the reverse strand, counting down.
TGCAGTTCCCGGAGCGCGGCTTCTACAGCCTGCTGGCGCAATACCCCGGTTTCACCTTCAGCGCCTCGGTGGCCACCATCACCGGCCTGCTGTTCTACGTCACTTCGGCGGACTCCGGCTCGCTGGTGCTGGGTAACTTCACCTCGCGCCTGGCCGACATCAATAATGATGCGCCAAACTGGCTGCGGATTTTCTGGTCGGTGGCCATCGGCCTGCTGACCATCGGCATGCTGATGACCGACGGCGTGCCGGCGCTGCAGAAAACCACGGTGATCATGGGCCTGCCCTTCAGCTTCGTGATCTTCTTCGTGATGGCCGGGCTGTACAAATCGCTGCGGGTGGAAGACTACCGCAAGGCCAGTGCGCTCAGCACCCTGGCGCCGGTGCCGGTCTCCAGCCACGACGTGCTCAACTGGAAACAGCGCCTGTCGCGGGTGATGAACTACCCGGGCACCCAGTACACGCAGAAAATGTTGGATAAGGTTTGCCGCCCGGCGATGCAGGACGTGGCGCGTGAGCTGGAGCTGCGCGGCGCGAAAGTGGAATTCAGCGAAGTACCGCCGACCGAAGACGAGCGTCTGAACCACTTGGAGCTGCTGGTGCACCTTGGCGAGGAACAGAACTTCATCTATCAGATCTGGCCGATGCGCTACTCGGTGCCGGGCTTCACCTATCGCGCCCGCTCCGGCAAGTCGCACTACTACCGGCTGGAAACCTTCCTGATGGAAGGCACCCAGGGCAACGACCTGATGGACTACAGCAAGGAACAGGTGATTGGCGATATCCTCGACCAGTACGAGAAACACCTGAACTTCCTGCACATTCATCGCGAAGCACCGGGGGGCACCCTGACCTTCCCGGATATGTGACGGTCGATAAATCACGAGAGGGCGTAGCCAGGCTACGCCCTTTTTTATGCCTGCTCGGCCGGCAAGTCGGCTTTCAGCAGCACCAGGGAACCGGCCAGCAACACCAGATCCTTGATTAAAAAGCTGGTGGCGCCGGCCATGGCCGGAAAACCGCCGGCGGAAGGCTCCCAGGCCCCCGGCGTGGAAAAGATCAGCGTCAGCGTAGTCAGGTAGGTTACCGTCGAACCGATCGCCCCCAGTAACCCCAGCCGCCGCGACCAGAATCCCACCAGCAGCAGCAAGCCGAAGCTCCACTCGGCGACGCCCAGCGCATAGCTGGCGCCGCGGATGCCGAACGCCTGATGCATCCAGCTCAGCAGCGGGCTGTTGCCGATCAGCGGTACCAGCCCCTGCGCCTCGTAATCAAACCACTTGGCGTAACCGAAGGCGGCGAAGATCACCACCAGCGCCGCGCGCATAAAGATAACGTCCCCGTTCGAGCGCTGAAAGCGCCGCAGCCATGTCGCCAGCATCATCCTCTCTCCTTATGTTGCCCACGGCCGCCGCGGATCGCCCGCTTGCGGCCGCGGGGTGCGGCGGCTTAGTGCCCCATCGCGTCCTTCTTCATTTCGTCTTTCTTCATGCCGTCTTTGGCCATACCGTCTTTCGCCATGCCATCCTTTTTCATGGCGTCTTTGCCCATCTTGTCTTTCTTCATGCACTCCTTGCCCATGCACGCTTTCTTCATGCCGTCTTTGGCCATGCCGTCGTGCGACATCTGGCTCATGCCGTCCTTTTTCATCGCGTCTTTGCTCATGCCATCGGCGGCGTTGGCGCCGGCCACGCCCAGCATCAGCGCGCTGCACATCATCATTGCGAATAACTTTTTCATGGTATTTCCTTCCGTCATGTCAAAGGCACCAGAGTGCCGGAGAATGGCCGGCGGCCGCCTCAGCTGCCGCCAAACCAGTTGTAACCCTGGTCTTCCCAGTAACCGCCCGGGAAGCGGTTGGTGACCTCGATCACCTGAATGTGTTTTGGGTTCTTGTAGCCCAGCTTGGTCGGCATGCGCAGTTTCATCGGGTAGCCGTACTTGCGCGGCAAGATCTGGCCGTCATAGGTCAGCGCAATAATCGTCTGCGGGTGCAGCGCGGTGGCCATGTCGATGCTGGTGTAGTAATCGTCGGCGCATTTGAAGCTGACGTAGCGGGCGCTCAGATCCGCGCCGATCGCCTTGAGAAAGGTCGCGAACGGCACGCCGCCCCACTTGCCGATGGCGCTCCAGCCCTCGACGCAAATATGGCGTGTCACCTGGCTGACCTGCGCCATCCGGTGCAGCTGCGGCAGGCTCCAGGCACGTTTGTCCTGCACCAGTCCCGCCACCTCCAGCCGGTAGTCGTCGCCGTTGATGTCCGGCGCGTCCTCCTCGGCGTAGAAAGCGTTGAACGGGAACGGCCGGGTGATCATCGATTCCGGGTAGACCGGCGCCAGGCGATCGCCATTGAACAGCCAGCCCTGTACCCGATCGTTGAAGCGCGAGATGCGGCTCAGCGCCTGTTCGACGTTGGCGTTATCGCTGAGATCGCAGCCGGTGAGCATGGCGATGCCGCCCAGCGTCAGGCCGTTGCGCAGAAACCGGCGGCGCGAAGGCGCGCTCAACAGCCGCTGCGCTTCTTTGACGATCGCCTGCCCTTCAATGATCGTCATGATCTGTTTATCCTTTTCCATCATTCACTCCTTAGCGTCCGCGCAGCATGGCCAGCAGCGTCCGCGGCACCAGCGCCACCATCACCAGGTGAATCGCGACGAAGGCCACCAGCGCCGACATGGCAAAAAAGTGGATATAGCGCGCCGCCTCATAGCCGCCGAGCAGCGTGCGCAGCAGCGGAAACTGCACCGATTTCCACAGCACCAGCCCGGACAGCGCACTCAACGCGCCGAGGATCATCACCGACAGATAGGCCACGCGTTGCACCATGTTGTAGTGGCGCAGGTCGGCGTGTTGCAGCCTGCCGCGCAGCGCGGCGCCTGCATCGGCGAGAAACTGCCGTGGGCTGAGCGGCCAATACTTGTGTTTGAAACGCCCGCTGGCCAGGTTGATCAGCAGGTAGCACAGCCCGTTGACGCCGAACAGCCACATGCCGGCGAAGTGCCACTGCAGCGCGCCGCCCAACCACCCGCCGAGCGTCAGCTCATTGAGAAAGCTGAAGTTGAACAGCGGCGAGGCGTTGTAGATGCGCCAGCCGCTGGTCACCATGATCAGCATCGCCAGCGCATTCAGCCAGTGCGTCAACCGCAGCCACAGCGGATGCACCGTCTGTCGTTGTTCCGGGGTGAGAGTGAGGCTCATGCGAACTCCTGGCGACCAATGAGGCGATGAGCCGAGTATTCCCCGGATTTGTTCCCCAAGACCTCACGCAAAGTTAAATAAAATGTGATAACTCCGCCGGTGGGGGTTGTGTAGACTTCAGAGAGAAACGGGCAATCAGCGGTAATGAGAATGGACAAGCCAAAACGAATTTTGATCGTCGAGGACGACGGCGACATCGCCGAACTGCTGCAGCTGCACCTGCGTGACGAGGGTTACGCCATCAGCCACGCCGCCGACGGCAACCGGGGCATGGCGATGCTGGAACAGGGCGGCTGGGACGCCCTCATCCTCGATCTGATGCTGCCGGGCGTGGACGGATTGGAGATTTGCCGCCGGGCGCGCACCATGACGCGCTACACGCCGATCATCATCACCAGCGCGCGCTCCAGCGAGGTGCACCGCGTGCTGGGGCTGGAGCTGGGCGCCGACGACTATCTGGCCAAGCCCTTCTCCATGCTGGAGCTGGTGGCGCGGGTCAAGGCGCTGTTTCGCCGTCAGGAAGCGATGAGCCGCAACCTGCGCATGGACGCCGGCGTGCTCAGCTTCAACGATCTGACCATCGACCCCATCGCCCGCGAAGTGCACCTGCATCAGCAGCCGGTCGAGCTGACGCCGCGCGAATTCGACCTGCTGTACTTTTTCGCCCGCCACCCGGGCCAGGTGTTCTCGCGCCTGAGCCTGTTGAATCAGGTCTGGGGCTATCAGCACGAGGGATATGAGCACACCGTCAACACCCATATCAACCGGCTGCGCATCAAGATCGAGCGCAACCCGGCGGAACCCGAGCGCATCCTCACTGTGTGGGGCATGGGCTATAAATTCGCGGCCGCGCCGCAAGAGTGAGCCATGAAAAACCTTACGTTAGCGCAACGCCTCACGCTGATCTTCGCGCTGCTGATCGTCGTCGGCTGCGCCTTTTCCGGCTGGATGCAGGTGCGCAGCAGTACCCAGTACAGCCAGGCGGTGATCCAGCGCCTGTCCGGCAACCTGGCGCAGCATATTGCCGACAGCAACCCGCTGCTGGGGGTGAACGGGCCGGATCCGCAGGCGGTGCATACCCTGTTCGATCAGCTGATGGCGGTGAATCCCAGCGTTGAGGTTTACCTGCTCGACAAACAGGGCGAGATTATCGGCAACGCCGCGCCGGCCGGGCATCTGAAACGGCAGCGGGTCGCGTTGCCGCCGCTGCAGGCGCTGCTCGGTGGCGCGTCGATGCCGGTGTATGGCGACGATCCGCGCAGCGTGGACGGGCGCAAGGTGTTCAGCGTCGCGCCGCTTAAGGTCGATGGCCGGGTCGAAGGCTATCTGTACGTGGTGCTGCTCGGCGAAGAGTACACGGCGCTGGCCAGCAACGCCCAGTTCAACTCGGCGGTCAGGATGGCGCTGTGGACCTCCGGGCTGATGGTGCTGTTCAGCCTGCTGGCCGGCGGTTTCGCGTTTTATTGGGTGACGCGCCCTATCCGTCGCCTGACCCGGCAGGTCAGCACGCTGGACAGCGGCGGCATCGAGGCGGTGCAGGCCTACGCGGCGCTGCCGGCGGTGCAAGCCGGGCACGACGAAGTCAGCCAGCTGCAGCAGGCCTTCCACCGCATGGCGCAGCGCCTTGCCGAACAGTGGCAAACGCTGGCGCAGCAGGATCGGCTGCGGCGTGAGTTCATCGCCAACGTCTCGCACGATCTGCGTACCCCGCTCACCTCGCTGCACGGCTATCTGGAGACGCTGTCGGTCAAGGCCGCCACCTTGAGCGAGGCCGATCGGCGGCGCTATCTGGAGATCGCGCTGGCGCAGAGCCGCAAAGTAGGCAAGCTGGCACAGGAGCTGTTCGAGCTGGCGCGGCTGGAGTACGGCGTGGTGAAACCGCAGAAAGAGCCTTTTTCCCTCAGCGAGCTGTTGCAGGACGTGTTCCAAAAGTTCGAGCTGGCGGCGGAGGCGCGCAACCAGCGGCTGCACGCCGACATTCCCCCCGGCATTCCGCCGGTGTTCGCCGATCTCAGCATGATTGAGCGGGTGCTGACCAACCTGTTGGACAACGCCATTCGCCATACGCCGCCCGGCGGCGACATCGGCGTGCGGCTGTGGCGGCAGGGCGATCGGGTGATGGTGCAGGTCAGCGACAGCGGCCCCGGCATTCCGCAGACGCTGCGCGCCGATCTGTTCGTGCGCCCGTCTGTCCTGAGCGACGCCCGGCGCCCTTCCGGCGGACTGGGCCTGATGATCGTGCGACGCATTCTGCAGCTGCACGACAGCGATATTCAGCTGATCGAACAAGCGCAAAGCGGCGCCTGCTTCCGCTTTGCCATTCCGCCGCGTTAATCGAGGCAGCTGCGATCGACGCTGATAAATTTGTCGTTATAGATAATGAATTTCTGCCCCTTCAGCCGAATACCGGCATGGGTCAGCGTATCGCCGGGGCGCAGATATTCGGTGACGCCCTCTTCATCCGTGCTGTTGCAGCCCCGCTTGAGCAGGAACTTGAAGTAGGTGTTGCCGGTGTTGGTGAGCGTACCGAGCTGGGTATCGAGCCGATAGGCAAAGTTTACCTGACGCGGGCGCACCACCAGAATGGTGTCCATCACCACGATCGGCTCCAGGTTGACGCCGGCGCCCCGACGCGGCCCCGGCTCGAACAATCGGGTCGGCACTTCGCGGAATGATACCCGGTAATAACGCTCGCGATTATCCTGCGGCCCACGGTAGAAAAACTTATAGTACTCCGCCTGCCCGGCCTGCAGCGTCAGCTGGCGTGGCGCGAACAGCAGCTCGCCGTCCGCCGGCCGGCTGCGCACCTCGCGCTCTCCCGGCCGATCGATGGCGCGAATGCTCACCTGATACAGGCGCGCGCCGCGGTTGTTATTCAACACCCGCTTGGCGGTGAATGAGCGATCCTGATCCATGGCAAACGTCAGGGTACCGACATTGATCGCGGCGGCGGTAAAGGGGAAGGACAAACACAGCAACCCTATCAGCACAAGTTTCACGCCCTGCCCTCAATTGATGTTGCGCCAGGTGGCTTCGACATGAATTTCACCGGCGGCGCTGACGTCGCCATACCAACCGTTGCCGTCGACGGTTCTCAGCGAGATCGGATTGTTCATCGGAATGCTAAAGGTCACGTGGGTCTTGTTCAGCACCCCCACTTCACCGGAGATATCATTCCACGGCGTGCTGCTCCAGAGCGCATTGGTCATGTCGTGCCACTGGCCATCGCAGCCGGCGGCGAAGCTCTGCTGACCGTTGGTGCTGGTGGTGATGCCGAGGGTGGCGGGGAACGGCACCTGGGTAGTGTTATCCGCAGAAGAAAAGAGGCAATAGTTCACCCCATTGATCGCCTGAGTCGGCCCGGTCGCCATCACCCTCACCTGATCGGCGGCGGTTTTGCCGCTGGTGGTCACGAAGTAGCCGAACTCCAGCGCCGGCTCCGCCGGGCCGACATAGCCTTCACGGTGTGGGCTGTTGTCGTAATCATCGGAAATAATGCTGATGCTGAAATCGCGCGGCTTGATAATCAGCTGGTTTGAAGTGGAAAACTCATACCATCCCGACTCCGGCGAGGTGGTGTTCTGAAAACGGAAATTGATCAGATCGCGGGTGCCGCTGTCGGAAATCCCCAGCGCGACCATCTGTTTGAAGAAGTTACTGGAGAAGAACACATAGACGGCGTTGCTGCTCTTCAGCTCGTTAAACGTATAGTAGCTGCCGGTGCCCGACGTGTTTTTCCAGGTGTTGCCGTTCAGACTGAACTGCAGATCGGCGGCGTTCACCGCTGAGGACAGCGCCGCATGGTTAATCGCCGGGAAAATATGAATCGAGGTATTGCTCACGCTGCCGTCGGTCTGCAAATCGTAGCTGACCATCTTGCACATGATGCCTGAGCGAGCGCCGATGGTCTGGTTCTTGCAATCGGCATTGCCCTCGCCGATGATCGGCACCCCATCGCTGTTGACGAACACCTCCGATACGGCGTTGGTATTGATAAAGCGCAGGTGGGCCGCCTTGCTGTGCGTGACGGTGCGCTTGTACCAGCTGCCGCTGGCCTGATCCCGACAGCGGCCGCCGGCCGCGGCGTCGTAAGCCACCGACGTTTGGCAGCCGTTGATCTGCATGCTGAAAGCTTCGCCCGCCGCCATCTGCTTCAGATATTGATAGAAGCTCGGCGACATCATGCCGTGCATCCATTTTGCGCCGCCGGGCGTGACCACGGCGCCGTAAAATCCCTTTTCGTCGGTGGTCTGCGGCAGAATCAAGCTGGTATCCATATTGCAACCGGCATACCAGTTGATGCAGCGCAAGCCGAGGAACGGGTTCTTTATCGGCGCATTTTCCAGCCACATGTCATAGCGCCAGTTGGCATTCAGCCCCGTGTTGTAACCATTATCTACGTACCCCAGGCTTTGCTGATAGACAGTGCCGGAACCGCCGTATTTCAGCCCGGTCCACTTATTGGCGCCGGTCATGCGCGGATCCAGCCCGCCGGCCGGCGTGACGAAAAAGTTGTCGTCGGCGTTGTTCTCCACGAAGACAAATTTCATGACCGCCGCATCCGGCCAGTTGGTCTGGCTGACCGCCGCCTGCAGCGCGGGGGCGACCAGCGCCAACAACAACAGCGCAACGTTAGCTCTCATGGTCAGACTCCCCGGATGACATATTGCCCGCATAGGTTTTCAGCCCGGTGCAAATCACGTCGCCGACCCACACGGCGCCTTGCGCCTTGCTGAGATCCAAATCCACTTCGCATGTCTGATTGCCGCCGTGGGTAAAATCGATAACCGGGAATTTCTTGTCGACGTCCATGATAAATTCGCCTTTCTCATCGGTGCGGGTGCGGCCGATATGGTTCTTGATATAGGCGTTGGCCAGCAGCGTGCCGTCCTCCGCTTTGATGCGGCCAAACACCGTCACCATCTGTTTTATCTCCGGCGAGATCACCGCCACGTTGCCCGGATACAGGGTAAGCTTGCTCTTGCGCTTGGTGACGATGTCGAAGCTCTCAGCCGAGTTTTTGTTGTTCATCAGCTCAACGTCGTACTGACCGTAAGGCGACAAAGGCAGGTAATTCTTATTGCCGCTCAGCTTCACCATCCGGCCGTCAACCCGTGCGGTCAGCAGGCCGTCGTTTTCAATGCCGGTATTGAAGATAATCCCAGCGTTGCCTTCGTTGCGGCCGCTGATGGCAATATCACGCCCTTGCCAACCCATGCTGCCGCTCGCGGTCAAGCTGCTGTTAACGTAGCCGTCGGCGGAGCTGCTGACGTTGAGCGTGCCGGCCGAATACTTGGTGTCGAAGCGCGCATAGCCACCACCGTTGAAGCGGTTGTCGCCGCGGGTATCACCGGAAATAGCTCGCGACAGGTTGGCGCCCAGGGTGCGGATCGGCCCGTCCTTGATGTCCTTGCGCGCCGCCAGGTTGGCGGTGGTGTAACCGTTTTGATTGGAAACGCCGGCGCTGAGCCAGTTGCCCATCGGCAATGAAAAATCGAGCGCGATGTACTTGCCGGTATTGGCGTTGCTGCTGCCGTTGTTGTAGCGTTGCACGCCCGCCCGGACGCCCAGCGTGCCGAAGCGGCCGGTAAAGATGTTCTGGTAATAGTCGGCGTTGTAATAGTGACTGTCGTTCTTCTTATCGTCGTTGTAGCTGGCGCTCAGGGTGCCCAGCGGAGACCACAGCGCCCCCAGATTAAGGCTGCCGCCAACGGCGCGGTTATAGGCGTCATTTTGCAACAGACGATCGCCAATCTGCGTTTTCTCCTGATTGATCCATACGCTGCTGAAGCCGCCGGGCAACGCGGCGCTGACGCTGTTGACCAGGCTCCAGGAGCGATCGGAGGCCGCCATGTTTTGCAGGTTGATCTGAATCGACTCGGTCACCGGCAGGCTGACGCGGCTCTCGCCGACGGCGTTGCCGTCAAACGAATACCCCGACAGCGCCCAATTAAGCGTTTGCAGATTGCCGGTAGCCGAAGCGCCAAGCAAATAAGAGTCCTTTGCCGGGCGGTGGCGTTCCCGTTCGCCGCGCCAGTCGTCCATGCGCAGCATCCCGCCCCAGAATTGCCAGGCCAGCGGCGCATTCGCACCGCGATTAGGGCTGAACAATTTATTCACTCGCTGCATGCGTTTATCGACCACTTTGCCGTTGACCACGACCTCCACCTCTACGTCATAGATACCGTAAGGCAAACTGCCGGTGTCCACTTCATGGTTGCCCATCGTGAAGTTTTGTACGCTGAGCAGCCGCCCGTCGCGCGACAGATGCACCTCGCCGGCCGAGGGGAAAAAAACCACGATCGGCGTCAGCGATTGGGAATTATCGAATACCGTCGAGTTGGCGCGGTTGCCGTAGGACAGGCCATAAATCTTGCTCGAGTTGATGGTCGTGACCGGCCCCAGCGACTGCAGATTCCAGCTGTCCAGCATGCCGGCGGCGAAACGGCGGCCGGCGAAATCACGCTCGTACATCGCTTTGTACAGCGTGGCGTTTTCATCGCCGCTGCCGATACCGTAGATGGAACCGTTCAACTCCACGTGGTGTTCACGCAACGCCGTGACGCTGTTGAGCGATAAATAACTGGAGGTATTGCCTTCGCTGGCGCGGGCCCGGTTATCGTAGACCCCGAGGTTATAATCCAGCGTGCTGCTTACGGCATCCACGCTGGACGCGCCGATGTCGCTGGAGCGGGCGCGCAGCACCGTCCCCAACGCGGATTCCTTCACCACCAGCTGCAGGTTGAGCTGCCGGAAATCCAGCGCCAGCCAGGCGTCGTCCGCGATCCGAATATGCTGCTGCCGATCGAATGGCGCATCCTGCAAAGCCTGCAGCTGGCCGGCAATCGCCGCCGTCAGCCGGGCGCCGTCGTCGTTATCCTCCAGCGTCACCCGACGAATCTTTAGCCTGTCTTGATCCAGGTAGAGAAAGGCATGGCCGATGCGGCTGTCGTCTTTGACGCCATCGCTCTTTTCATAATGCAACAACAGCGGAATACTCATCCCCTCGCGCAACGCCAGGCTGAAAGTGTGCGGGATCAGCACGCCGTTAATCTGCGTCAAACCGGCCGCCATCGCCATCCGGCCAGGCAACAGCGTCGGGAGCGCCAGCGCACCGGCAGCCAAAAGCGTTCTCAACAGCACAGCGTTCACATGCCACTCCTTGCGTGATTGTTTTGCATCCATCGTGGATAACGCGCGCATTACTTCACCGGGATAAACTGTTCGCCGTGCCACAGCGCGACGCGTCCTTTTTTATCGTTGACGTCAACCTTGCTGAAGGCGCGATCCTTCCCCGGCATCACGAAATAGTTTTCCTTGCAGTCGCTGCCGTCTTGCTTGTTCCTGCAATTGCCGTAGGCCACCACTTTGAACGTGGCGTTGCCGGTGTTTTTGATCCGTCCGTTGGCGAACTGATAGGCGAAGCGATCCTGCCGAGGCGCCACCACCAAAATGGTGCCGATGCGCGCCGACGTGGTGGCCACGGCATTACGCCGAGCCGAATTTTGCCCCGCCTCGCTCAACGCCTGATCGAACCAAACGATGCGGTAGTAACGCTCCTGGGCATCATTCGGCCCCTTGTAGTAAAAGCGGATCACATCGCTGGCGTTGGCCGGCAAGATCAGGCTGGCGGGCGACAGCAGCATTTCATCCCGACTGCTCATCGGGATCACCGTACCGGAGGCCAGGGGACTGGAAATGCGTTCGATCTTGATGGTCACCAGCCGGCCGCTGTCGGTGGTGTTTTTGATTTCCTTGCTCAGGCGCGCGCTGTCGCCAGGCATGAAGGCGCTGATCTCACCCACATCGAGCGCCAAAGCCGGCCGCAGCAGCATTAACATCAGGGTGACGGCGAGAGAAAAGCGTGTCATTGCGGTATTCCACTGGCGTTGATGAGCGATAAATAGCAGGAGGTCTCCCCCCTGCCAGATGCAGATCGTTCGGGGGATTAGGAAGTCCAGGTCGCGTTGAATTCGACGCTGACGTCGCCGCTCCAGATACCTTCCGGCAGCGTGCTGAAATCCGTGACGGCGGTAGTGCCGTTTGACGTCGCGCCGATGATGCTGAAGGTGAACTGATCCTGCGCGCTGGTGCGGCCGGCCTGGTTGTAGGCGTTGGACAGGGCGCTCAGATTGCCGCCCAAAATGCCGGCGGTGGTGTCGATCATGGTGGTTTCAGCCGTTTTCCCGACCACCGCACCGTTATAGTTCACCCCGACTTCCAGCGTAGAACCGGAAGTATCCAGCTGAGTCAGCGTATTGGAGACCAGTTTTGAGGTCAGTTTGAAAGCGGTGGCCGTGGTATCGCCTTCCACGGTGACGTCAAACAGGCCTTTCTGGCTGTTGAAACCCTTAATGCCTTCTGCATAGTTGAAGGCCAGGCTGCCAATCGGCGTCACAACCAGTTTGCTGGTGGTGTCTTTCTTGGCGGTCGCAGACCAGGTTGCCAGCGCCTGAGCGGTAACGTCGGCGGCTTGAGCAGTGCTGACCGCTGCAAAGGCGGAAACGATCGCCAGAGCCAGTGTCATTTTCTTCATGGTGTAACTCCCTTCAATGTTGAATATGTTTTCTTTCTTTCGTCCATTCTCAGCCAGCCGTTTGCATCACTGCGTTTAGCCAGTCTGCTTGACGCCACAAGAATATCCCTGGTCGATCAAAAAAGAATCATTAACTATTAAAGTTCAAATATTTAGATTTAAATCCCGCAATTAATATTTTAACCCCCATCAATCACATTAAAAAGCGGGTTAAGCCTTTGATGAAAGCACAATCACATTGTGGTTTAACCCCTGCAAGCCGGGTATTGTTTAACCACAAATACGCTCTGTTCGCCCTTCCCATGGCCGTGCAAAATTTCAGCGCCGGCGTTGTTCGGTGAGGGAAAAGATTGATTGGATTTACGCAGGGGGCAGCAGCCAATCCAGATCGGCCGCTGTAGAGAAAAAGGGGGCTTCTCGCCCTGTGTCAGGAAGGGTATCGGGTTCTCAGGGAAAGAATAAGCCGCATAAAGCCGGCCTGATTGAGGCCCAGTTTTCGCATAATATTCAGTTTATGGGAGCTTATGGTTTTGTAACTTCGCCGGGTCACATTGGCGATGCTGCCTGGAGATGCACCGGCAACCATCATGGCCAAAACTCGCCATTCACTGTCAGATAATGCGGCTGCCGAATGCACCAGCCGGGCGCGAATATGCGGGGAACGATAGCTGGAGAACTCACCCGCAGCCGCAATGGCGTCATTCAGGCAATGCAATGGCTCCTCCTTTGCCACTATCGCTATGCGCGCATCCGCCGCCAACAACGCTAATATACCGGGGTGTTCTACCGCGGTGAAAATCACCAAGGGAATTTCCGGCCAAACATTTTTTGCCGTCAGAACGAATCGTAATACATCATACAAATATTCTCTCTGATGATATAACTCCATAATAAGCGCGCGAGGCTTTCCCTCTTTCAATACCCCCTCCAGCTCCCTCAAGGTGTCGATAAAATAGCTGTCACTTGATTGGGTAACGAGAAATGCTTCCATTCCTCTTCTCACTAAATAGCTGGGTTCAAAAAATAGCAGCGCATCACCGAAATCGGCTTTAACCATACATAATCACCATAATGAGGTAGAAAGCGGTAGAGAAAGGGAAATACCTCTCGTAAGCGCCACACGGCAACCCGCCAAATGAAAGTCGAACGTTCTATTTCAACACTGTAATATTTTTGTCATATCCACCGCCCTTCAATCGCGTTGGGCAGCGGCGATCAATGGTCAATTAATAAACTCAGCATTGTCGCTTTCCAATCCTGAACAGATCTCCATTTTATGTTCGCGCAAGATCTTGCAGCGCAGCAGGAATAAGCGGGAAATGCCGGAAATGTAAGCCCTGACCTGATTGCTGCGCACCACCAGCAAAAACTCATCGCCGCTGCATTCTCCCGTTTGGTGCGCGGCGTAAGCCAGAATGTCCCGATTCAGGCTGGCGTTGACCGTCGCCGAGGCATCAGGCAACGACATGAAAACCTTACAGTTGCCCGACTTTCCCAGGTAGCTCTCCTGCCGGGCCCCCGAGCCGCTGAAATAGGCCGTGACAGCAATAGCCATGAGGATCCCCCCCAGAACCATCGCACTGAACATCAGCCACCCACGGCGGGAATAACCAAGATGAGAAGAGGCCCCGCCGATGACGGTGTCGGACGCCGGATTGACCGCCGCTGCGGGCGCAGATCCCGGCACAGCCGCGGCAGGCTCCGCGTCGTGAATATCTTCCGCGTCCTCATAAGACTCGATGGTAATCTCATCACGCAACATAAAACCCACTTTAGGAACCGTAACAATGACCTCATCCTCGACGCCAAGGTTTTTAATCACACGACGCAATTTGCTGACACACTGATTAAGATTATTATTGCTGGACACCATGCCGTAATCGTCCCAGACCTTCTTGAATATCAGCTCACGCCCTACGGCCTCGCCATGGTGGGCAATCAACAACAGCAACAACCGTTTGGAAGGACTGGATATGGATATGGGATCGTCAGAAAAATCTGTTGGGCTAAGGGTTCTGGTGTCTGCGTCAAAGAGAATATGGTCATTAAATCTATATTTCATTTTATTCACATGTTTTCACTATAGCGATCATTTATAGTTTGGCGTCAAATGTTAATGAAATATTAAATAAATATTTAATCAGGTAATTCGCGAAAATACCCAAGCACAGGCAAGAAAAACCACGCAATTAACGCCACGAAATACGCTTTGTCACCTCACCATCGTTTATATAGGATTTTTCTTGCAAACCATAACCAAAGGTTAACCAATCACCACATTCATTGATATATTGACGCGACAAAAACCACAAAGTTAGTTTTTTGTGTCGCAAATTATCAATTTTAAGGAAAATCATCTCAAAAAAAGACCGCAGAACTAAATTTTAATAAAAAAATAATAACACGTGAATGTTGAGCGTAATCACAAACCGCAGTCCATCCGCATTAGCCCGATGAATTAACGCGTTTGCCGCGTCGCAAATGTTAAATTTTAGGTTCAGCCAAGGCGCTGGGAAACAATAATGAAAGGAAAAACTTACGAATGACGCCTGTCGCGTTTTCCGCAACAGGCGAAAATATTCGCGGTAGCTCATTGAACTGATGAAGGGAATATCAGGCTAAAGGTCAAGCAAGCAGAACCCCGGCCATCGGAACACTGCGCGCGAACTTCACCGCCGTGCAGCGTCATGATGGCGCGCACGATAGACAGCCCCAGCCCACTGGCATGATTGCCGGCGCTGCGCGCGGGATCGGCGCGATAGAAGCGATCGAACAGCTTTTCCAGCTGTGCCGGCGCGATCGGCGGCCCCTGATTGATAACCTGTACCCACCAGGCATCGGCGCGCCGTTCAGCCCGCAGGACGATCCGGCTGTTCTCGTCGGCATAACGTACCGCGTTAGCCACCAGGTTGCTCAACGCGCGCTGGAACAGCATCGCGTCCGCCTTCAGCGTTCCCTCACCTGCGCAGCTCAGCGCGATGCCGCGTTCTTCCGCCAGCCCCTCGAAGTAATCCGCCACCCGCCGCAGCTCCAGCGCCACATCCAGCCGACTGTAGTTCAGCGCAGACTGCGCCTCGCCGGCGCGCGCCAGAAACAGGATATTTTCCACCATGCGGGAAATGCGCTCCAGCTCATCCATATTGTTCGACAGCAGGGTTTCGTACTCCTCCACGCTGCGGGGCTGGTAAAGCGCCACCTGGCACTGGCCCATCAACGCCCCTACCGGGGTGCGGATCTCATGGGCCAGATCGGCGGAAAACTGCGTCAGCCGCTGATAGCCTTCATTCAACCGATCGAGCATCGCATTGAACGAACGGGTCAGTTGCTGCAACTCCTTCGGCGCCCCCTGCTCGCTGAGGCGTGTCGACAGCGTATTGGGTGCAATCTGCGCCGCCTGCGCCGCCATGCGCCATAACGGCTTCAATCCTCGGCGCATGACCCCATACCCCAGGAGCGCAATCAGCAGGAAAGCCACCGCCACCGCCGCGACGATGCGCCACAGGTAGCGCGCCAGCATCTTCTGTTCGTTGACCATCACGTGCGCGGCGGAGATCTGCAACAGGCTGCCGTCTTCCAGGCGCACCATCGCGGAAGCCGCGCGCAGCGGCACCCCCTGCGCCGTTTCCCCGCTGCGCACGGCGGCCAACGTCTGCGCCTGACCGGCCGGCGTCGGCACGATCGGCGGCAATGCCACCCCGGCCGGGTTCACGTTGATGAGCGGTTTTTGTCCCGGGATTTGGAAAATCAGCACGTCCTGTTCATTGCCCAGCATGTTTTCAAACAGGCCGTTATTGGCGGTCAGGCGAGCCAAAGGAAAGCGCTGCCCCAGCAGATGGCGGAAATACTCTACGCGCCCGGTCACCTGCAGATCGCTGCGCAGCGTCATTTCCTGGCGCATGGCGCTATACAGATACCCGCCCGTCCCGCTCACCACCAACGCGGCCACCAGCGCGAACAGCGTGGCGGTGCGCAGCGTCAGCGATACCGGCCGACGTGACGTGCGCCCGCTCACGAGCGTGGCTCGCAAACATAGCCGATACCGCGCACGCTGTGGATCAGCTTGACGTCGAACGGCCGGTCTATTTTGGCGCGCAGGCGTTTGATGGCCACGTCAACCACATTGGTGTCGCTGTCAAAATTCATGTCCCACACCTGAGAGGCTATTTGCGTGCGCGACAGCACTTCGCCCTCGCGCCGCACCAGCAGATGCAGCAGCATGAACTCCTTGTTGGTCAACGGGATCACCTGATCCTGGCGCACCGCCCGGCGGCGCAACACGTCCAGCTGCAGATCGGCGATGGCGTAATGATCGGCTTCGCGCGCCGGCCCGCGGCGCAGCAAGGTGCGTAAACGCAGCACCAGTTCGGTAAACGAAAACGGTTTAATCAGATAATCGTCCGCGCCCAGCTCCAGGCCGTGGATGCGATCCTGCACGCCGTCGCGGGCGGTGAGAAACAGAATTGGCACGTCGCTTTTCTTGCGCAGCACCTCGATAATCTGCCAGCCATCCAGCCCCGGCAGCATCACATCGAGCACGATCGCATCGTAATCCTGCTCCAACGCGCGAAACAGCCCGTCGGTGCCGTTGCGCGCCAAATCGACGCCGTACCCCGCTTCCCCCAGCCCTTTCTTCAGGTAATCCCCTGTGCCGATATCGTCTTCAACTACCAGTATTCGCATGCTCGCCACCTCGTTACGTCTGCAAAAATACTAGCAGCTTCGGCGGACAAACTTGATGACATTAATGTCATCAAACGGCCATGGCGCTGACCCAATGGCTCAACCATGCTTAACTGGCAAACTCATTTCAGGAGAACGTTATGATTACTCGTCATCGTATAGCCGGTTTACTGTTATCCACCTTGCTGCTGTCCAGCGGCCTGGCCGCCGCCGCCCAAACGCCGGGCAAAGTCATCGCGCCGCTGCGCGGCACCATCAGCCAGGTGGCCGACGGCAATCTGCAGCTGACCGATCGCAAAGGCGAGACACTCAGCGTCAAGCTGAACGATCAGACCAAAGTGCTCAGCGTGTCCAAAGCCACGCTGGACGACATCAAACCGGACAGCTTTATCGGCACCGCCGCCGTGCCGCAGCCGGACGGCACGCTCAAAGCGCTGGAGGTGCACGTATTCGCCGCCAGCCTGCGCGGCACCGGCGAAGGGCACTCGGCCTGGGAATCCGCCGACGGCAAAGTGGACACCATGACCAACGGCACCGTCGGCAAACTGGTGAAATCCAACGGTCGCACCCTGACCGTCACCTACGGCAACCAGCAGAAAACCGTCATCGTGCCGGAAGACGTGCCGATCGTGACGCTGGATCCGGGCGATTTGAGCCTGCTGAAGCCGGGCGTACACATCGTGCTGTTCTCCGCCGTCAACGATAAGGGCGAGCGCATCGCCACCCGCATCTCCGCCGGCAAAGACGGCACCGTGCCGCCGATGTAACCGGAGAAAGCCATGAAAACCAACGCGTCGCGGCCGGTGCATCGCTGGCCGGTTCGAATCACTCATTGGATCAACCTGTTCGCCATGGTGTGCATGTTTATGAGCGGTTGGGAGATCTATAACGCCTCGCCGCTGTTCGATTTCCGCTTTCCGCCGCAGATGACGCTGGGCGGTTGGCTGGGCGGCGCGATTGGTTGGCATTTGGCGGTGATGTGGCTATTGGCGCTCAACGCCGTCTGCTATCTGCTGTGGAGCCTGTTCAGCGGCCATTTTCGCCGCGATCTGTTGCCGCTGCGCGTTGGCGCGCTGCGGCAGGATATCTGGCTGGCGTTGACGCTGCGCCTGCGCCACCGGCATGGCCACTACAACGCCATTCAAAAGCTGATGTACCTCGGCGTACTGGCGCTTGGCCTATTGCTGGTGCTGTCCGGGCTGGCTATTTGGAAGCCGGTTCAGCTGCAGGGATTGGTCGCCCTGTTTGGCGGCTTCGATTTCGCGCGCTACGTGCATTTCTTCGCCATGGCCGGTATCGGCCTGTTCGTGGCGATCCACGTCTTTATGGTGATCGTCGTGCCCAAAACGCTGTGGGCGATGATAACGGGTGGCAAACATGAATGAGAAAAAGTCGCGGGCAACCGCGCCAAAACTGGAACCGGACCAAAAAAAGCAGTTGGTCAATCTGCAGCGCCGCCTGATGCTGCGTTCCGGCCTGACGCTGGGCGGCATCGCCATGCTCACCGGTTGCAATCTGCAAGACGGCGATCGGGTAGATAAGGTGCTGTGGGCCATGTCACGCTGGAACGACCGGGTGCAGGCCTGGTTGTTCAGCGGCCAGCGGCTGGCGCAAACTTACCGGCCCGATCAGATTACCCACCCTTTCCCTTTCAACGCGTTTTACCCGGAATACAACGTCCCCGAGATCGATCTCACCGGCTACCGGCTTGAGGTCGCCGGGAAAGTGGAGAAAAAAGCGCCCTGGACGCTGGAACAGCTGCAGCGGCTGCCGCAGCAAAGCCAGATCACGCGTCTGATCTGCATTGAGGGCTGGAGCGCCATCGGCCAATGGGGCGGCGTGCCACTGCGCACCTTTCTGCAGCATGTCGGGGCGGATCTGAATGCCGGTTACGTCGGCTTCAAATGCGCCGATCGCTACTACTCCAGCCTCGACATGGCCACCGCGCTGCACCCGCAGACCATCCTGGCGCTGGATTTCGGCGGCAAGGCGCTGCCGGCGGACTATGGCTACCCGCTGCGGCTACGGGTGCCAACCAAGTTGGGGTTCAAAAACGCCAAACATATCGCCGCGATCTTCGTCAGCGACGTCAATCCGGGGGGGTATTGGGAAGATCAGGGCTACAACTGGTTCAGCGGCATTTAGTTTTGCGCGACGCTGCGCATAAGCCTCATCGGCGGCTGGCGGATCTTCTCCGCCGCGGTTAATAATCTGTTCGTCACAACGGGGGTAACTATAGGAAAAATAATAGTAAAAAGGATTTTATCATGGAGATTGATGTGAGGGAGTCACACACAGGGATAGCAGACACATACAGGTATCAGATTACAGTAAGAAAAGGTGATGATAAAACGGCCATCTATCATTTGGATTTCAAGAAAATTGGGCAAAATATGCACCATTGGTTTGCCCCTGTGTATGTGGACACTGCTCTGCTCAATAATGCTTTCTCTCTGGAGTTTTATGATGTTAAGGCACTGA
Organism: Serratia sp. CY44782; assembly: GCF_052168715.1. Lineage (NCBI taxonomy): Bacteria > Pseudomonadati > Pseudomonadota > Gammaproteobacteria > Enterobacterales > Yersiniaceae > Serratia > Serratia sp. CY44782. The sequence goes on along the minus strand of NZ_JBJNME010000006.1, from coordinate 167,229 downwards.
GCGACGCATGCAGGCATCAGCGTTCTGCTTTCGATACCTATACCGCAATGCATTATACCCTTCTCCAACGCGAACGCTTATTCGTAGTTGGCATCGGGGAAACCCTTCTCAAGTTTGCTTATCAGTATCATGCCAGGATCATCTTCAGTGCACCGTTAAGGCCAGCATTAGCTAAAATTTATGATTTTCTGTTGAAAAAACACGCCAAAAAAGGGCATTATTCATACAAAATAGAGTTTATAAAGGACGGCCTCTATGTCATCGAAATTCCGCGTAGCCCCCATAACACCCCATACTTACCAGCAGCACGTTAAGGAACAGCGCCTGAAAGAGATGCAAGCCTTCCACGAAGAGTGGTGGGAACAAAGGCGCCGCGAATGGCGTGAACGCGGCGGCGTTGAAGCAAGTGAAGCGCCCGCACGTGGCATCGATACCGAACTTTCATCCTGATTCCGGTTCGTTCTTACTCTTTTTCCCTGCCGTCAACAACGCAAGCCCCGCTTGCTCGATGGCCTCCCGCGCGGCGGCGGGCAGCCCCTCGTCGGTAATAACGGCGTCAAAGGCGGCGATCGGCAGCGCCAGGTAGGTCGCGATCTTGCCGTATTTCGAAGTGTCGCTGAGCAGAATGCAGCGGCGGCTGGCCTCGACGATGGCCTTCTTTACCATCACTTTGTCTTCGTTCGGCGTCGACAGACCGCGCATGCTCCACGAAGAGGCGGAGATAAACGCCAGATCGATAAACAGACCACGCAGCGCCTGCGCCGCCGCTTCGCCGACGCAGGAGCGGTTTTCCCGGCACACGGTGCCGCCAGTGTGGATGATTCTGCACAGGCTGTGTTCGATCAGGAATCCGGCGATAACGAAGTCGTTAGTCACCACCGTCAAATCGTCACGTTCACCGATCTGTTTCGCCAGCGCCAGCGTGGTGGTACCGGCATCCAGGTAGATACAGCTATTAGCGGGAATTTGCCGCGCCGCCAGTCGGCCGATGGCGATTTTCTGCTGGCTGAACATCCCTTCTTTGGCCTGGTGCGAAGGTTCGCTCGCCACCCGTTCGGGCGCCTGTACGCCGCCCGAAACCGACTGCACCGCGCCCTGTTCCTCCAGCTTTTGCACGTCACGGCGGATAGTCATGTGCGACACCCCCAGCCTTTCGGTCAGCTCGGCGATGCTGACGACGCCGCGTTCGGATACCAGCGCAAGAATTTGTTGATGGCGTTCTACAGGTATCACGGTTCCCTCTCGTTACTGCGGTGATAATAATTGTGATTTTACGTCAATTTTCGTTCGCCGATAGCCCTAATTTTTCGCAGCGTGACGGTGCGCGCAGTTACGCCAGGCAAGCATAAAATTATTTAAAAACATAACAGTAATATTGGTACAGGCCAGAAACCGCACGAAAAACTCGTTCTATACATTGTTAATTATTGTGATAACGATCGCGGATAAACGGCCGCCAAGCGCTTACATTTAACACAACAAAACAAATTATCACTAAAATTAACAGGAGTGCATTATGACACACCCGGGGAATTATGCCGTCTGCATTATTGGGCTGGGCGCGATGGGCATGGGCGCGGCGCGCTCGTGCCTACGCGCCGGATTGACCACCTATGGGGCGGACCTTAATCCGCAGGCGCTGGCGGTGCTGCAACAAGCCGGGGCGAAGCAAACGGCGCCCAACGCGCGCGACTTTGCGGCCGAGCTGGACGCCGTACTGCTGCTGGTGGTAAACGCCGCGCAGGTGAATCAGATCCTGTTCGGCGAACAAGGCCTGGCGCCACAGCTCAAGCCAGGCACGGCGGTGATGGTTTCTTCGACCATTTCCGCCGATGACGCCAAACAGATCGAGCAGCGGCTGCAAGCCTTCGGCCTGGCGATGCTGGACGCGCCGGTTTCCGGCGGAGCGGCCAAGGCGGAAGAAGGCCAGATGACGGTGATGGCCGCCGGCGCCGACGCCACCTTTGAGCGCCTGCAACCCGTGCTGGACGCCATCGCCGGCAAGGTTTACCGCATCGGTGAGGCGATCGGCCTGGGCGCGACGGTAAAAATCATCCACCAGCTGTTGGCTGGCGTGCACATCGCCGCCGGAGCGGAGGCCATGGCGCTGGCCGCCCGTGCCGGCATCCCGCTGGACGTCATGTATGACGTCGTCACCCATGCCGCCGGCAACTCCTGGATGTTCGAAAATCGCATGCGCCACGTGGTCGACGGCGACTATGCGCCCAAGTCGGCGGTGGATATCTTCGTCAAGGATCTGGGTCTGGTGACCGATACCGCCAAGGCGCTGCGTTTCCCGCTGCCGCTGGCCTCCGCCGCCTTCACCATGTTTACCGCCGCCAGCAACGCCGGTTACGGTAAAGAAGACGACAGTGCGGTGATCAAAATCTTTGCCGGCATCGATCTGCCGCAGAAAAAGGAGACGCTCTGATGCTGCTCGGCGTAATCGCAGATGATTTTACCGGAGCAACCGACATTGCCAGTTTTCTAGTGCAAAACGGCCTGTCGACGGTACAGTTGAACGGCGTGCCGCAAGACGAGGCACCGGTCAGCGCACAGGCCGTGGTCATCAGCCTGAAATCGCGCTCCTGCCCGGCAGAGCAGGCGATCGAACAGTCGTTGCAGGCGCTGGCCTGGTTGCAAAAACAGGGCTGCCGCCAGTTCTATTTCAAGTACTGCTCCACCTTCGACAGCACCGCACAGGGCAATATTGGCCCGGTGACCGATGCCCTACTCGCCGCGCTGGGGGAACGTTTCACGGTGATATCTCCGGCGTTGCCGGTAAACGGCCGCACGGTCTATCAGGGCCACCTGTTTGTCGGGGAACAGCTGCTGTCGGAGTCCGGCATGCGTCATCACCCGGTCACGCCGATGACAGACAGCAACCTGCTACGCCTGATGGCATCTCAGGCCGCCGGGCACTGCGGCCTGGTGACGGCGGCGGAAATGGATCGCGGCGCCGAGGCGGTCAGCGAGAAACTGCAGCAATTGGCGCAGGAAGGCGTGCGCTACGCGGTGTTGGACACGCTCAACGAACGGCATTTGCTCACCCAGGGCGAAGCGTTGAAAACGATGAAGCTGGTGACCGGCGGTTCGGGCCTGGCGATCGGTCTGGCGCGGCAATGGGCGCAGAGCGGTGAACGTTCGGCAGAGGCGGCCGGTGCGCCGCAGGGGCAAAAGGCGGCGGTGCTGTCGGGATCCTGTTCGGTCATGACTAACCGGCAGGTTAAGCACTATCGCGAACGCGCTTCGGCGCAGGCCATCGATATCGACCGTTGCCTCGAACCACAGGCGCGCGCCGCCTACGCCGCCGAGTTGGCGCACTGGGCGCAGCGTCACGCCGGGGAAGCGCTTGCCCCGCTGATCTACGCCACCGCAACGCCGGAGGCGCTACAGCAAACGCAACAGCAGCACGGCGCCGCAGCCAGCGAAGCGGTGGAAGCACTGTTCGCCGAACTGGTTGTGCAACTGCACCGATTGGGATTCAGCCGCTTTATCGTCGCCGGCGGCGAAACCTCCGGCATAGTGACGCAGGCGCTGGGCATTCGCGGCTTCTATATCGGCCCCAGCATTTCCCCCGGCGTTCCGTGGGTGCGCGCCAGCGATCGCGCGATTTCCCTGGCGCTGAAATCGGGCAATTTTGGCGATGAAGCCTTCTTCGCACGCGCGCAAACGGAGTTTCCAGTATGAGCATGACGACCGAACAGCAAGCGCGCGAAGAAATGGTGCGCCTGGGCGCCTCATTTTTCCAACGCGGCTACGCCACCGGCTCTGCCGGCAACCTCTCGCAGCTGCTGCCGGACGGCGCACTGCTGGCGACCCCCACCGGCTCCTGTCTCGGCGAGCTGCAGGCCGATCGCCTGTCTAAAGTGAGCCTGAACGGCGACTGGCTCTCCGGCGACAAGCCGTCGAAAGAGATCAGCTTTCACCGGGCGCTGTATCTGAACAACCCGGAATGCAAAGCGGTGGTGCACCTGCATTGCACCTACCTTACGGCGCTCTCTTGCCTGCAGGGGCTGGACGTCGATAACGCCATCAAACCGTTTACCCCCTATGTGGTGATGCGTGTCGGTAAGGTGCCGGTGGTGCCCTACTACCGCCCCGGCGACGAAAGGCTGGCACAGGATCTGGCCCGCCTGGCGCCAACTCACCGCGCCTTTCTACTGGCCAACCACGGGCCGGTGGTGACGGGTAAAGACCTGCGAGCGGCGGCGGACAATACCGAAGAGATGGAAGATGCGGCGCGACTGATCTTCACCCTCGGCGACCGCCCGATCCGCTATTTGACCGATGATGAAATTGCCGAATTACGGAGCTAAACCATGCCTAAATTTGCCGCCAATTTGTCGATGATGTTCACCGAGGTGCCATTCCTCGACCGCTTCGCCGCCGCTGCCGCACAAGGCTTCAGCGCGGTGGAATTCCTCTTCCCTTACGAGCACCCTGCCGAGTTGTTGGCCGAGAAGCTACGCGAGCACGGCTTGCAACAGGTACTGTTCAACACTGCGCCCGGCGATGCCGCCGCCGGCGAGTGGGGGCTGGCGGCGCTACCGGGCCGCGAGCAGGATGCGCGTGCCGATATCGACCGTGCGCTGGCCTACGCCATCGCGCTCTCGTGCCCCTGTGTGCACCTGATGGCCGGCGTGGTGCCTGCGGGCGCGGACCGACAGCGTTATCTCGAGACTTTTATCGCCAATGCGCGCTATGCCGCCGACGCTTTCGCACCACACGGCGTCAAGGTGCTGATCGAAGCGCTCAGCCCGCCGGTCAAGCCCGACTACCTGTTCGCCAGTCAACATCAGGTGGCGGAAGCAGTGGCGGCGATCGAGAGGCCAAACGTGTTCATTCAGTTCGATTTCTTCCACGCGCAGCTAGTGGACGGCAATATCAGCGGGCTGCTGGACACGCTGGCCGGGCGCTACGCGCATATCCAGATAGCCTCGGTACCGGATCGCCATGAGCCGGACGAGGGCGAGCTGAATTACCCGTGGCTGTTCGACAGGCTGGATGCACTCGGCTACCAGGGATGGATCGGCTGCGAGTACCGCCCGCGCGGCGACACCGCCGCCGGGCTCGGTTGGCTGAAGCCTTACCGCTAACGTCGCACGCCGACACCAGGAAACCGACTTTATAACAATGAAACGCACCCGTATCGCCACGCGGCGATCGCGGTGCCCAACGCTTACCCAACGAAAGGCTTTTTTCATGTCTACCTCTCTGCTGTTGCTGATTGCCGTACTCGGCGTAGTGCTGCTGTTATTGATGGTGATTAAGGCGAAGGTACAGCCCTTCGTCGCGCTGTTGGTGGTCAGTCTGCTGGTGGCGCTGGCCAGCGGCATTCCGACCGGCGAAGTGATGAAAGTAATGACCGCCGGAATGGGCGGCGTGCTCGGCTCGGTGACCATCATCATCGGCCTGGGGGCAATGCTCGGGCGCATGATCGAACAGTCGGGCGGCGCCGAGTCGCTGGCACAGCGCTTCAGCCAAGGCCTGGGGCCGAAACACACCGTCGCCGCGCTGACCCTCGCCGCATTTATTCTCGGCGTTCCGGTGTTCTTCGACGTCGGTTTTATCATTCTGGCGCCCATTATCTATGGCTTCGCCAAGGTCGCCAAAGTGTCACCGCTGAAGTTCGGCCTGCCGATGGCCGGCGTGATGTTGACGGTACACGTCGCGCTGCCGCCGCACCCCGGGCCGGTGGCCGCCGCCGGCTTGCTCAACGCCGACATCGGCTGGCTGACCATTATCGGACTCGCAATCTGTATTCCGGTCGGCGTAATCGGCTATTTCGCCGCCAACCACCTCAATCGTAAAACCTATCCGCTATCGATAGAGGTACTGGAACAGCTGCAGCTGGCAGCGCCGGAGCCGCGTCCGGAAGATCAAGCGCCGCTCAGCGATCGTATTAACCCGCCCGGTGCTGGGTTGGTATCGGCGCTGATTGTCATTCCCATCGCCATCATCATGCTCGGCACCGTCTCCGCCACGCTGCTGCCGGCCGGATCGGCGCTGCGCGATACGCTGTCGCTGCTGGGCTCTCCCGCGGTAGCGCTAATGATAGCCCTGCTGCTGGCCTTCTATTTCCTGGCGCTGCGCCGCGGCTGGAGCCTGCAACACGCCAGCGACGTGATGGGTGCCGCGTTGCCGACCGCCGCCGTGGTGATCCTGGTGACCGGCGCAGGCGGCGTATTCGGCAAGGTGCTGGTGGAATCCGGCGTCGGCAAAGCGCTGGCGGAGGTGCTGACGGCCATCGGCCTGCCGCTGGTGCCCGCCGCCTTTATCATTTCGCTGGCGCTACGTGCCTCGCAGGGTTCCGCCACCGTGGCGATCCTGACCACTGGCGGCCTGTTGTCTGAAGCGGTAAGCGGCCTGAATCAGCTGCAGCTGGTGCTGGTGACGCTGGCGACCTGCTTCGGCGGGCTGGGGCTTTCCCACGTCAACGACTCCGGTTTTTGGATAGTCACCCGCTATCTGGGGCTGTCGGTGGCCGATGGCCTGAAGACCTGGACGGTGCTGACCACCCTGCTCGGCCTGAGCGGTTTTCTATTCACCTGGCTGTTGTGGCTGGCGGTGTGATTTCTCTGGCATACTGAACACCGTTGTTTTTCATCGCCTTTCACACTGTGCAGGAGCAGCAACATGACCGTAATCAACACCGCGCCAACGCTTATCACCGAACGCCTGCGGCTGGACGCGCACATGCTGGACGATTTCGACTCGCTGGCCGCATTGTGGGCCGATCCGCAGGTGGTGCGCTATATCGGCGGCACGCCGCGCGACCGGGAGGACTCCTGGGCGCGCCTGATGCGCTACGTCGGCCACTGGGCGTTGTTGGGATACGGGTATTGGGCGGTGCGTGACAAGCAGAGCGGCGAGTATCTCGGCAGCATCGGTTTCTCCAATTTCCTGCGCGACATTACCCCGGCGCTCGATGCGCCGGAGATGGGCTGGACGTTGGTGAGCTCGGCGCACGGCAAAGGCTATGCCACCGAGGCGCTGCGGGCGGCGCTGGCCTGGGGTAAAACGCACCTGCCGGGGAAGAAAACCGTCTGCATCATCTCGCCGGAAAACCAGGCCTCGCTGGCGCTGGCGAAAAAAGTCGGCTTCTGCGAAAGCCACCGCAGCGAGTACCACCAGAGCCCGATCGTCGTGATGCATTGCCCGCTCTAAGGCTTAGCCACGTTGCATCGCCAACGCCGTCTGAACGAAGTTGTCCCGCAGTGCGTCGGCGCGCTGCGGATCCCAGGCGATACCGACCTGCCACTCCGTCTCTTCGCCGCTCAGCGGCAGAATGTCGATACCGGCCGGCGCGATGTGCGTGATGCTGTGCGGCAGCAGCGCGACACCGACGCCGGCGGCGACCAGCGCCAGCAGCGTCTGGATATCGCCGGCCTGCTGCACCACGTTCGGCGTCAACCGGTGAGCGGCGATAAACCGCAGCGACTGATCGCTCAGCCCGCGCCCGCGTTTCGGCGTCAGCTGCAACAGCGGCAGCTGATTGAAACACGCCATCAGGTCGTCGGCCCGCAGTGCCAGCGCGCCCGGCGCGGCCAGCACCAGCCGGTCGCTCAGCAACGCCACGCCGCACAGCGGCGTAGTGACCGGTAAGCGCACGAATCCCGCCTGCAACTCGCCCTGCAGCAACAGCTGATACTGCCGCTCCGACGGTATGTCCTCCAGCCCAATGGCCACCTCGGGAAAACGCTGGCGAAAGGCGGCCACCAGCTGCGGCGCCAGATGAAAACTGGAGAGGCCAAATCCCAGCGCCAGCCGCCCCGCTTCCCCGAGCGCTACCCTCCGGGCGCGCCGCTGAAACTGCTGGTACTGTTCCACCAGCGCCTGCGCCTCCGGGTAAAGCCGCTGCCCGCCAGCGGTGAGCGCAGCTCCCTGCCGGCCACGCTCGAACAGCCGAACGCCGAGCTGGGTTTCCAGCGCTTGAATCTGCTTGCTCAGCGCCGGTTGGCTAATGCACAGCAGGCTCGCCGCCTGCCGATAGTTGCCCTGTTCGGCCAGCGCCACCAGGGCGCGCAGTTGTTTTATATCCATTCCATCCGGTTATCAAATAGGGAATTTAATTGATTATACAGTAATCAATCCACCTGCTGTAATCAACGCAGACCCCAACCGGAGAGACACCATGACCCCTTCACTTCGCGCCGCCACGGTGCAATTCCAGCACCGCGCCAACGATAAGAATTACAACCTGTCGACCATGGAACGCTTTATCACGGAGGCGGCCGAGCAGCAGATACAGCTGCTGGCCTTCCCGGAAATGTGCATCACCGGCTATTGGCACGTGCGCCATCTGTCCGACGCCGAGGTGCGCGCGCTGGCGGAGCCGATCGCGAGCAGCCCTTCTCTGGCGCGCATTCGCCCGCTGGCGGAGCGTTATAACATGGCGATCGGCGTCGGGCTGATCGAACTGGGCGACGACTGCCGTTGCTACAACGCCTATGCCGTTTGTCTGCCGGACGGCGAGCTGCATGTGCACCGTAAACTGCACGCCTTCGAACACCCGGCTATCGCCAGCGGCGACCGCTACACGGTGTTCGATACCCCCTGGGGCGTGCGCGTGGGCGTCTTGATCTGCTGGGACAACAATCTGGTGGAAAATGTGCGCGCCACGGCGCTGCTGGGCGCGGAGGTGTTGATCGCCCCGCACCAGACCGGCGGCACCCATTCGCGCAGCCCGCACGGCATGAAGCCGATCCCGCAGGCGCTGTGGCAACGGCGTGCGGAAGATCCGCAGGCGATAGAAGCCGCCTTTCGCGGCGAACACGGCCGCGGCTGGCTGATGCGCTGGCTGCCGTCGCGCGCTCACGACAACGGGCTGTTCTTACTGTTCAGCAACGGCGTGGGCCGCGATGACGATGAGATACGCACCGGCAACGCGATGATCCTCGATCCTTACGGCCACATCGTGGCGGAGACCTGGGCGGCGGAGGATCGGATGGTCAGCGCCGAACTCGATCTGACGCTGATCCCGCTCAGCACCGGCCGCCGCTGGATTTACGGACGCCGCCCCGAGCTGTATGGGCTACTGACCGAGCCGCAAGGCTATGAGCGCGATGCCCGCAGCGCACGCTTTTCTACGCAGCCGACGGGACACGGCGGCCGATAACAGATAAAAAAAATCCGCCCGAAGGCGGATTTTTTATCGGTGCGGCAAAGCCTGCCGCAGGTTCATGCCCGCAGGCACGAACAGGCTTAGAAGCGGTAGCCTACGCCAACGTTCCAGGTGCCAACGTCAACGCTGCGAATGCGGTTCTGCTCGTAACCAACATCCAGGGCAACGTTCTCGATTGGGTTGAACTGCAGACCGGCACCGTAGGTGAAGCCGTAGTCAGCGGTGTCGTGACGAGAAGTGCCGTTCTGAGCGTTGGTAGTGAATTTACCGTAACCCAGGCCAACCAGACCGTAGATGCTCGCCCAGTCATTGATGCGGTATGCTGGACCGGCAGAGATAGAGTTGTACTGAGCTTTGTTGTAGAAACCGTCCTGAGAACCGTCCTTTTCCAGGTGGGTAAAGGAACCGATTACGCCCAGTGGGTTGTTGTCGAACTCGTAACGGTATTTCAGGTTGAAACCGTCGGCCTTGTTAGCAACGCCTTGGAAATCGCCCTGCGCATAGCCAGCGGATACGGTGCTCTGACCAGCGAATGCGGTACCTGCGCTAACTGCTAATACGCAAGCTGCTACTGCGGAAAGACATGCAATTTTTTTCATAACCACCTCAAACGCGTTTTATTATTAAGTACATCCATTTGTTCATGCTTTGAAAATATAACAAAAATTAGCGTGAAACTCTGCCTTGAAATGAGTGTCTAATGCTTTATATCGTGTAACAGAAGATTTCAAGAACAGTGTATCTTCTTCTTTTCGCTCTATTTTCGGCCGTATTCTACGGCTTTCTGTGACAAAAATCACCTATTTAATATCCAGATAATTCTTAAGAAAAAGCGCACTTTTTGACCAAATCCGCCACATCTCATCCGAGGATCGGCGGATTTCACCGCGATGCGCGCTTTTCTCAGACAGATTTTCGCATTTCATTTACACTGCTCGCATCCCCGTTTCGACCGTTTTCTCAAGGCTGAGGAACGGCGCATAAAAGGCCCGTTAAGGATGTCGTTATCTACTTCCGGCAGAGCGCCCTCCGTGCTGCTGCCCATCTGTCTGTTAATCATCGCCATGGTGTCGATCCAGAGCGGTGCCTCCTTGGCCAAAAGCCTGTTCCCGATCGTGGGCGCGGAAGGCATCACGACGCTGCGTCTTTTCATCGGCACCCTGATTCTGTTCATCATCTTCCGCCCGTGGCGCATGCGCATCGCCGCCGGCAGCCGCTTGCCGCTGCTGATTTACGGCCTGTCGCTCGGCGCGATGAACTACCTGTTCTACCTGTCGCTGCGCACCGTGCCGCTCGGTATCGCCGTGGCGCTCGAGTTTACCGGCCCGCTGGCGGTGGCCATGTTCTCGTCGCGGCGGCCGATCGACTTTCTCTGGGTGGCGTTGGCGATTGCCGGGCTGTGGTTCCTGCTGCCGCTCGGCCACGGCGTGGGCGGAATCGACCCGTTCGGTGCCGCCTGCGCGCTCGGCGCCGGCGCCTGCTGGGCGGTCTATATCATCTTCGGCCAGAAGGCCGGCGGCGATCACGGCCCCGGCACGGTGGCGCTCGGCTCGCTGATCGCCGCGTTGGTTTTCTGCCCGATCGGCGCCTGGCAAACCGGCAGCGTGCTGTTCAACATCGATATTCTGCCGGTAGCGCTGGCCGTGGCAGTCCTCTCCACCGCGCTGCCTTATTCGTTGGAGATCATCGCGCTGCCCAAAATCCCGGCGCGCACCTTCGGTACCTTAATGAGCCTGGAACCGGCGATGGCGGCGCTGTCCGGCATGCTGTTCCTCTGTGAACACCTGAGCGGTGTGCAATGGTTGGCCCTGGCGGCCATCATCGCCGCCTCCATGGGTTCCGCCCTAACCATTCGCCCCAAATCGCGTCTCGAAAGCCTTTCCTGAGCGCCCGACCCGCCTGCCCGCCGCTACGCCGGAATGCAGGCGGGTTAACTGTTTTCCTCGTGACAAGTCGGCATACTTCCCCTTAGCCTGTACCGCAGGCACTTTGGACTTTCGCTCACATGGAGAATAACAGTGATTCACAACAGCCTGTTCAACCCACGCTTCGGCCGCGGACTCGCGCCGGCGCTGGTTTCAACCCTGACAGAGTTGCGCCAATGCGACCTGCCCGAACTGGCGCCGGGGCATCATCCGATCGACGGCGACAACATCTTTATGGACGTAACGACGCTGATCACCACGCCGGCGGCGGAGAAACGCGCCGAAATGCATCAGGAGTACATCACGCTGCATCTGCTGATCAGCGGTGAAGAGCGCATCGAATACGGGCTGGCGGGCGACTGGCATCGCGAGCAACCCCATGCGGGAAATAGCGAGCTTCTGCTGCTGGACATCAAACGCCACCCGCAAACGCTGCACATGACGCACGGCATGTTCGCTATCTTTTTCCAGATGGAACCGCACAAAACCGGCTGTCTATGGCAGCGGCCGCAGCAAGTCAAGAAAGCGGTAGTGAAGATCCATCACCGCCTGCTGCGGTGATCCTGCGGCATCGTCCGTAGAAAATCAGCGGCCTGGCGGGGGGAGCGCAAGCGTATGAAACGGCATTTGGTGCTGGCCATCTCCGCCAGGTATTTTTTCCGGTTCTTGGAGTATGTGCGGATCGTCCAGAGCACGATCGACTCGCGGCTGAAGAAAGAACGGCGAAAGCTTTCCCGATTACCAGTGCCCGGCCACAGCTCACGTTTGCTGGCCGCGCGTCGGCACGCGCGGCGCACGGCTTGCCACAGCGTGCGCCCAAAACCGTAGTCCAGCCACAGGATATAGTCGACCTCGCGCCACTTGATCGGCTGCGTGCGGCTGTAGTTGCCGTCCAGCACCCAGCCTTCGCCCGCTTCGGCCAGCGCCTGCTCAAGCCGTGTTTGGAACTCGTCATCAGGCGTTCCTTGCCACTCGGGCCGCCAATAGAGCCTGTCCATTTCGATATAGGGAACGCCAAACCGTTCCGCCAGTTGACGCGCCAGGGTGCTTTTACCACTGCCGCTGGTGCCGACGACGTTAATTTTCATCACTCGTCAATCCAGTAAAGAACGGGGATAATCTCCCTACTGTAACTGCATCAATTACGGCTATCAATCTGAATAGGCTTAAAATTAACACCGCGATAACAAAGTGGATATTCTTCTGAGGCCGGCATGCTCAATGAAAATAAAATAACAGGGATAAACCGTCACTGCGGTAAATAATAAACCTGCAACAAAAAATAAAAAAACCAATAAAAATCAATTTCATTAATCAAAAACAAAAGCCACATTAAAATATTGCCATTAGGCTAATCCTATTTGTGCAATAGCCATTTTCGTACGGCAAAAATAAATACCCCTGCTATAATTGATCTCGTAACGAAATAGGACAACGACTAATCAAGAGGATATCTGATATGAGTACCGCTAAACTGGTGAAAACGAAATCTTCTGATCTGCTGTATACCCGTAACGATCTGGACGAAAAAGTCAAACTGGCCGCCATCAAGGCGCTTAACCATCAGGTCGTGCAATTTATCGATCTTTCGCTGATCACCAAACAAGCGCACTGGAACATGCGCGGCGCGAACTTCATCGCGGTCCATGAAATGCTGGACGGCTTCCGCACCGCCATCATCGAGCATCAGGACACCTTCGCCGAGCGCGTGGTGCAGTTGGGCGGCGTCGCACTGGGCACCGTACAGGTGGTCAACGATCGCACGCCGCTGAAAAGCTATCCGACCAATATCCACAGCGTGCAGGAGCACCTGAAAGCGCTGGCCGATCGCTACGGCGCGGTAGCGAATGACATCCGCAAGGCGATTACCGAAGTGGAAGACGAAGACACCGCCGACATGTTCACCGCCGCTTCGCGCGATCTGGACAAGTTCCTGTGGTTCATCGAATCCAATATCGAATAACGCGCAAGCGTTGCAAATCGCCCGTCGTTCCGGGCAGAACAGGCTGGGCTTTGCCCGGCCTGTTTTCTTTTGCGCGACCGTTGCATTGTACAAAAAACGGCCCATATTAAACGGTAAGGTTCCCTTGTCAGGAGGTAATGATGGCCAGCGGCTGGGCGGCGGACGGCGCCGTACAAGATCAGATTGATTCCACCGTCGACGATGCGGTGCAGCGCGCGCGTGAAGCGCTCGGGCACGGCGAGAGCGAACGCTATTGCCAGGAATGCGGAGAGGCGATCCCCGAGGCGCGCCGCAAGGCGTTAACGGGCGTGCGTTTTTGTCTCGCCTGCCAGACCGAACAAGACAAAAAACACGCGGCCGCCAGCCTGTACAACCGGCGCGGCAGCAAAGACAGCCAGTTGCGCTAGCATTATCTGCTCCCCCTTTTGCGCCCTCGCGGCCCCGCTTGCACCGTCAGTGCATCATGAAAGTTAGAGTTAGTTATCAATATTGAAGCAAAAACGTTAAAGAACGGTTGTTTCACAGCCAAAATTTGGTTAATGATAGCCCCGTGCACCAAGATAATTCTTACGCACCATTTTGGTGCCTCACCTTGGTGCACAACCATAACAATTCGCCTTTCCGGCACAACATCACGCACTAACTCTTTGTTTTTATAGCAGTTGAAAACATGGCACGATTTTTTCATGGCACCAAATGCAATATAAAAAATGGGTAATCCGCAACCTGTACAGGAATTCCTCTCATGAAGTCGATTTTTAAAGTCTCCCTGGCCGCACTCTCCCTGGCCTTTGCCGTAAGTTCCCACGCAGCAGACAAACTGGTGGTCGCCACCGACACCGCTTTCGTTCCTTTTGAGTTCAAACAAGGCGACAAATACGTCGGCTTCGACATCGACCTGTGGGCCGCCGTCGCCAAAGAGCTGAAGCTGGACTACACCCTGAAACCGATGGACTTCGGCGGCATCATTCCGGCGCTGCAGACCAAAAACGTCGACCTGGCGCTGGCCGGCATCACCATCACCGATGAGCGCAAAAAAGCCATCGACTTCTCCGACGGCTACTACAAGAGCGGCCTGCTGGTGATGGTCAACGCCGACAACAACAGCGTGAAAAGCATCGACGATCTGAACGGCAAAGTGGTGGCGGTGAAGAGCGGCACCGGCTCGGTGGATTACGCCAAGCAGCACATCAAAACCAAGGACCTGCGCCAGTTCCCTAACATCGACAACGCCTACATGGAACTGGGCACCAAGCGCGCCGATGCGGTGCTGCACGACACGCCAAACATCCTATACTTCATTAAGACGGCCGGCGCCGGCAAGTTCAAAACCGTAGGCGATTCGCTGGAAGCACAGCAGTATGGCATCGCCTTCCCTAAAGGCAGCGACGAGCTGCGCGAGAAGGTGAACGGCGCGCTGAAAACCCTGCGCGCGAACGGCACCTATAACGAGATCTACAAGAAGTGGTTCGGCACCGAACCTAAGTAAGCTGTGAATTTGGCAAGCTATTAACTTAAGCACAGGGGGTCGCTTAACCCCCTGCGCTTCGTTGTATCTGATACCCACGTTTGGGATCACCGGGAGAAATATCATGCAGTTCGACTGGAGCGCCATCTGGCCCGCCATTCCTATCTTGTTAGAGGGCGCCAAAATGACCCTGTGGATTTCGGTCCTCGGTCTGATTGGCGGCCTGATCATCGGCCTCGTCGCCGGCTTTGCCCGCACCTACGGCGGTTGGATCGCCAACCACATCGCGTTGGTGTTTATCGAAGTAATTCGCGGCACGCCGATCGTGGTACAGGTGATGTTCATCTACTTCGCCCTGCCGATGGCATTTAGCGACTTGCGCATCGATCCGTTCACCGCGGCGGTGGTGACCATCATGATCAACTCCGGCGCCTACATCGCGGAAATCACCCGCGGCGCGGTGCTGTCGATTCATAACGGTTTCCGCGAGGCCGGCCTGGCGCTCGGCCTGTCGCGCCGCGAAACCATCCGCTACGTCATTATGCCGCTGGCGCTGCGCCGCATGCTGCCGCCGCTGGGCAACCAGTGGATCATCAGCATCAAAGACACCTCGCTGTTCATCGTGATCGGCGTGGCGGAGCTGACCCGTCAGGGTCAGGAAATTATTGCCGGTAACTTCCGCGCGCTGGAAATCTGGAGCGCCGTGGCGGTTATCTATCTGATTATTACCCTGGTGCTGAGCTTCGTGCTGCGTCGTCTGGAAAGAAGGATGAAAATCCTGTGATTGAATTTAAAAACGTCTCCAAGCATTTTGGCCAAACCCAGGTGCTGCACAACATCGATTTGAAGATCGACAAAGGCGAAGTGGTGGTGATCATCGGGCCGTCGGGCTCCGGTAAATCTACCCTGCTACGCTGCATCAACAAGCTGGAGGAAGTCACCAGCGGCGATCTGATCGTCGACGGCCTGAAAGCCAACGATCCGAAAGTGGACGATCGGTTGATCCGCCAGGAAGCCGGCATGGTGTTCCAGCAGTTCTACCTGTTCCCGCACCTGACGGCGCTGGAAAACGTCGCCTTTGGCCCGATCCGCGTGCGCGGCGCGAAGAAGTCCGATGCGGAAAAACTGGCGCGCGAGCTGCTGGCCAAGGTCGGTCTGGCGGAGCGTGCCCACCACTATCCGTCCGAGCTGTCGGGCGGCCAGCAACAGCGCGTGGCGATTGCGCGCGCGCTGGCGGTGAAGCCGAAAATGATGCTGTTCGACGAACCGACCTCTGCGCTCGATCCGGAGCTGCGCCATGAAGTGCTGAAGGTAATGCAGGATCTGGCCGAGGAAGGCATGACGATGGTCATCGTCACCCACGAAGTCGGCTTTGCCGAAAAAGTGGCGTCGCGCCTGATCTTTATCGATAAGGGCCGGATTGCCGAAGACGGCAACCCGCACGATCTGATCAACCATCCGCCAAGCCCGCGTCTGCAGGAGTTCCTGCAGCACGTGTCCTGATCCCGGCGGTTTAACGGCGGGCGCGCCACGCGCCCGCCGCTTTCATTCCGCACGCTCTCCCACGCCCCAACGCGCCATCTTTCCTACTATATTGATTGTTTTTCATCGTATTGCTTTTACATCCGCCGATCACAGAACGCCAAAGAGAGGAACAATGCCGCCAAACGCAGACTCCCGACGAGGTTCTCATCTGCGAGAACACCTGCTTTTCCTGCTGCTGTTGCTGACCCTGAACGTCTTCGCACCACCGGCCCTGGCGCAAAACGCGCCGCCCGCGCCCGCCGACAAAAGCGAGCAGCAGAAAGCCGCCTACGCCGCGCTGGCCGATCTGCTGCAGGACGACAAAGCGCGCGCGGAACTCATCAACCACCTAAAACAGGCCGCCGGCGACGCCCCCGCCACCGCCCCGGCAACGCCGGTGGAATCAACGCCGGCGACGTTGAGCGACAGCCTGAACTCGCTGGCACAGGAAGGCATCAGCACCTTTAACCAGAAGCTCGGCGCGCTGCAAAAGCTGATCGATTCCGGCCCGAAGCGCGTTTTCAATCCCGCCGGCTTTTTCCGCGCGCTGGGCTATTTTTTGCTGACGGTGGCGGTCACCTTTGCGCTGTTCCACCTGATCCGGCGGCTGATCGCGCCGCTGTACAAGCGCATGGGCAGTTGGGGGCACAACGCGCGGCTGCAGCGCGGCCCGTGGTATAAGCGCCCCGCCGCCATTCTCGGCGCTTTCGCCGTCGATCTGCTGGTGTTGCTGCTGGCGCTGGCGGCGGGCAACCTGTTCGCCCGCCACGTCCACGCCGACAGCGCCACCATTCTGCGGCTGCAGACCCTGTTTCTCAGCGCCTTTGCGGTGATTGAATTCTTCAAAGCGGTGCTACGGCTGATTTTCGCCCCCAACTTCGACTATCTGCGCCCCTTCCCCTTCAGCGACCCGAGCGCGCGCTACTGGAACACGCGCCTCGCCTGGCTCAGCGGGCTGATCGGCTACGGCCTGATGGTGGTGGTGCCGGTGGTGGCGGTGCAGATCAGCTACCCGGCCGCCGCCGCCGTCAACCTGGTGGTGATGCTGGCGCTGACGCTGTATGCCATCTGGCTGATCCTGCACAACCGCAAGCCGATACAGCAACAGATCAACCTGCTGGCCGAACGGTCGATGGCGTTTTTCAGCGTGATCCTGCGCGGCCTGGGGCATATCTGGCACCTGCTGGCGATCGCCTATTTTCTGGTGTTGTTCGTGCTGTCCCAGTTCGACATCGGCAACAGCCTGCGCTTTATGATGAGCGCCACGGTGAAAAGCCTGCTGGTGGTCGGCGTCGGCGCTCTGCTGTCCGGCATGCTGACCCGCTGGATTTTCCGCCGCATTTCGCTGCCGACCGACGTCAATCTGCGCTATCCGATGCTTGAGCGGCGCATCAACTCCTATATTCCCAACGGGTTGAAGATACTGCGGGTGATGGTGGTGCTGGCGGTGACGCTGTTCCTGCTTGACGCCTGGCACCTGATTAATCTGTACCAGTGGGCAGGCAGCGAAAATGGCCAGCGGACGCTCGGCGGGCTGGTGCATATCCTGCTGATCCTGCTGATCGCCGTCTTCAGTTGGACGCTGATGGCCAGCATCATCGAGCACCGCCTGGCGTTGGAACTCAGTAACGGCGTGCGGCCGAGCGCGCGCGAACGCACGCTGCTGACGCTGTTTCGCAACGTGCTGGCTATCGTGATCAGCACCATTACCGTGATGATCGTGCTGTCGCAGGTGGGGCTGAACATCGCGCCGCTGCTGGCGGGTGCCGGCGCGCTGGGGCTGGCTATCAGCTTCGGCGCCCAGACGCTGGTGAAAGACGTGATCACCGGCGTGTTCATCCAGTTCGAAAACGGCATGAACACCGGCGAATACGTCACCGTCAGCGGCATCACCGGCACCGTGGAGCGCATGACCATCCGCTCGATCGGCCTGCGCGATGACTACGGCGTCTACCACATCGTGCCGTACTCCTCGATCACTACGCTGGCCAACTATGCGCGCGAATTCGGGGTGTATCGCGCCAACTACACCGTCAGCCGCGACGAGGATATCGATCGGGTCAATGAGGTACTGCATCAGGCCGTCGCGGCGCTGAAGCAAGATGAGCAGGTGAAGCATTTCCTGATTGGCGAGCCGGTCTTCAACGGCGTGGTGGCGCTGGGCGACCGCTCGTTCACCACCCGCGTGACGGTACGCACGCAGGCGCTGAAACAGTGGGTGGTGCAATACGCCCTCGATCGGCTGGTGAAAATCCATTTCGATCGGGCCGGCATCGGCATGCCGCAGCAGGCGATGCAGATCTCCCGCGCGCCGCAGCCGCACGAAGAACAGGCACCGCCCGCGGCTCCCGGCGGTTAGCGCTCGCGCCCGCAGGGCTGGGTGGCCAGGAAGGCCGACACGTCCTGTCGGTAGGCGTCGTATTGCACCGAGCGCGGGGCAAACAGCCCCACCACGTTGATCAGCCACGGATGGCGGGCGAACAGCGGTTTAATCATCACGTGGTCGGCCTCGTCGATGCGCGTTACCGTCAGCAGCGAGGCCGGGATCGTTTGCCGATACACGCGCTCGGTTTCGTCCGCGTCGACGTTGACGTCGCGCCCGCCCAGGATCAGGTGCACCGGCGTGGCGAAATGCCGCAATCCCGCCGTCGCGTCGCTGGCCATGTTGGCGCGAATAAAGCGCCAGCGGTCGGCGCTCAATGCGGCGGCGGCGCCATACTCGCGGCGGTACTGGGCGTAGCCGTCCGGTTGCTCGAGCAGCGTCTGGATATGGCGCCAGTGCGCTTCGCGCGCCTGGATTTTCGCTTCATCTTCCCCCGCCGTCGCCATCGCCGCGCGGGTGTTGTAACGCCCCTGCCGCAGCCAGTTGATCGCCGGCGCCAGCGCCAGCGTGAAGGCGATGTCGGGGCGCAAACGCGCCACCTCCGGCATCACCCACCCCGCCTGGCTGGTGCCCCATAACCCCACGCAGCGCGCATCGAAGCGCCCGTCCCGCCGGGCCCAGTCGATGATATCGGCGGTTTCCCGCGCGCGATCCGCCATGGTCTGGTGCAGCCAGTTGCCGCTGGAGCCGCCAACGCCCGGCTTATCGAAAGATAAAACCGCGTAGCCCTGCTGCGCCATCGCCTCCCAAATGCCGTAATAGCCTTCATCGCGGCTGGCGTTGGCCGGCCCATCGCCGTGCACGAACACCACGACGCCGGGCTTGACCGGCGCATGCTGCGGCAGCACCAGCGTGCCGGTCAGCCGGTTGCCGCCGGCCGTCACCACGACGGGTTCGGTGATAAAGTGGAAATCGTTGACGTAAACGATCCAACCGAATGCCGACAAGAGCAGCACCACGCTGTATAGCCCTATTCTGCGCACGTCGCCTCCCCGCAGAGTCTCTCCATCAATAGCCAGTCGGCCTGGCCGAACAGTAACCCCAGCAAGGCATAATGTTCTTCGCGTCGCACCTGAAAACCGCAACGCCGATACAGGCGCAGCGCATCCACGTTGCGCCGGCTGACGTGCAGGCTCAGGCGCCGGCCCGCGCCTTGCCCGGCAGCGTAGTCGTTCATCCACTGCAGCAGCCGCTTGCCTACCCCTTTGCCGCGCTGATTCTCGGCCACTGCCAGGTAAGAGAGATACAGTTCATCGGCCGCCGGGGTGTGCCGCAACACCGCCATTTGCAGATACATGCGCCAAACGTTCAGCCAACCATAGCGGCGGCACAGCCGCCAAATCGGCAAGGCATGCGGACGCCGCCCGGCGTTGTTCTCGCCAGCGGCCGCATTGAGGGCAAAGGCCGCCACCACCTGTTCATCCTGCTTCACCACGAAGCTGCGCTCCCGGCTGCCGCTTTGCTTCCAACGCCACAGCCGATAGAACAAACGCCATTGAAGGCGGGGGCTCAGACGGCGCGCGCGCTGGAACTTGTCGCAGAACGCGGCGTAGATCAGCGCCGCTGTTTGCAGGCGGTCAGCATCGCGATACGGCTCAATGTGCAGCATATCCACCTCGACTAGGGATGCCGGTAGAGCAGCTGTTCCAACAGCCGCACCGGCGTAGTCTCCTCCGGCGCGGACGACGCAAAGATCGCCTGCCGCCAGGCCTGACTTTCGATCACGTCCAGCACCAGCTGCGCGAGCGGCAACGGCGCTATCGCCGGTGCAATCTCACCGGTTTGCTGAGCCTCGGCGATAACCGTCGCCAGCGCCTCAATCAGCTGCCGCTGGTTAGCGCCGAACGGCTCGGCCAACGCCGGGGTGCGTGCCACCTCCGCCACGATCTCCGCCGACAGCTGCACATTGGCTGGCTCGGCGACAAAAGCGTGATAGGCGGTAAAAAAGGCCGACAGCGCCTGCTTCGGCCGCTTTCTGTCGGCCCGCAATCCGGCGGCAAACTCGGCGAATACGCCGTTTTCCAGCAGCGCAATCTCGCCGATCAACGCCTCCTTGCCGGTAAAGTGGTTATAGAGGTTGCCGACGCTGACGCCCGCCGCCTGCGCGATATCCCGCATGCTGGTCTGGTGAAATCCCTTATGGGTAAAGCTGTGCAGCGCGGCCTCGACAATCTTTTCTCGGTTTCCCATCGACAACTCCCGAAACGGTGAGGGGGGCGCCTGGCGCCATCGAATGAATGCGAACGAACGTTCGTTCACATTTAAGGATAGCATAGGCTGGTAAAATTGAACCGCGGCTCAACGGCGTGTGAATCAGCGGGAAGATAAAAACGCCGCCCTCGTTTCCGGCGGGCGGCGTGATGAAAACTCAGTGCAGCGCGTCGCCCTGCTTCACCGACGTAAACGCCTGCATCAGTTTCACGACGTCGTGCATGCCGATGTTGACCTGGTTGATCACTTCCCCGGCATCGTGGGTCAGCGCCACGCCGCCGCCAGCCTGCTCTACGCAGGTTGCCATGCCGGCAATCGCCGCCGCCACGCCTTGCTGAATGGACTTGGTCATGCGTTCGATCTCGGTCGCCGCCTTGCGCGACTGTTCCGCCAGCGTGCGCACTTCGTTGGCGACCACCGCAAAACCGCGCCCGTGTTCACCGGCGTGGGCGGCTTCGATGGAGGCGTTAATCGCCAGCAGGTTGGTTTGGGAGGCAATTTTACGAATGGCCTCGACAATGGTGCCGATCTGCTGAGAACACTTGCCGAGCTCGGTGACCACGTCCGAGGTTTCGCGCGCCGCCGCTTCGACCTGCTGCATGCCTTTCACCGCCTGTTGCACGATGATCGCGCCCTGCGCCGCCTGCCGATCGGTATCGAGCGACAGATGATGCGCGTTGCGCACCATCTCTTCTTCATGCTGCTGCTGTTGCATCAGCCGGGTGATGTCCTGGGCAATCTTCACCACTTTCACCACCTGGCCTTCGTTGTCGAGGATCGGGTTATAGCTGGCCTCCAGCCATACCCGTTCGCCTCGCCGGTTGAGGCGCTCAAAACGCCCGGTGATGAACTCGCCGCGCGCCAGGCGCTGCCAATGCCGCCGATAATCGTCGGAAGCGGCGAACTCCGGCGGGCACAGCACCGCATGCGACTGCCCGCACGCCTCTTCCAGCCGATAGCCCATCAGCGCCAGCATATTGTCGTTGGCGCTGACAATGGTGCCCTGCGGCGTGAAAGCGATCATCGCCATCGATCGATTCAGCGCCGCCAGCAGGCTGCGGTGTTCCTGCGCCTGGGTCACTCGCTCGGTCACCTCGCTGGCGATCTTGACGATTTCCACCACCTTACCCTGTTTATTCAGCACCGGCGCATAGGTGCCCTGCAGCCACACCGCCTCGCCGTTCTTCGCGATGCGCTTTATGGTATCCGTAATGGGTTGCCCCTTATTCAGCGTATCCCAATGCTTGCGATATAACGGGCTGGCGACATAGTTCGGATCGCAGAAAATACGGTGATGCCGGCCAATCACGTCATCGCGTTGAAATCCCAGCGTGCTGAGGAAAAGATCGTTGGCACGCAAGACCGTGCCGTCGGGCGAGAAGACGATCATCGGAACGGCGTGTTCTATCGCGCTCAGCTCGGCGCCTTTGTGGGTAGTTAACTGACTGAATCGTAACAGCATAAGGTGTAGTCCTTGTGGCAGATGATGGCGCTTTTCTTATTTTTGCCTGGCCACATGCCGCGCCCACACGCAGACGTGCCATCGCGGAAGGAACGGGCAGCGCCGTTCCTTCTGGTTATTGCTATTAACCGGATTAAATTTATTTATTCAGTAAAGTAATTATTAGAATTTAAATAAACTAACAGCCTAAGATTTTTATTACTAAACCCGTATTGAGAATAACGTAAGTGATGAAAATTGAAAGGTAAAATGCGGATTTTTGTCGGCGCCGGCAGGATAACCGGCGCCGGAAGGGTTAGCGCCAGCGTTCGGCTGCCCAGGCGGCCTGTTGCTCGGCGTCGTGGAAGGTCCAGGCGACGAAGCGGCTGATCTTCTGCCCTTGCGCCATCTCGATGGTGCGTACCTCGGCCGCGCCCGCCACGTTCAGCGCATGGTAAATGGCCGGCAGCGTGGTGTTTTTCGAGATGAGTGAGGTAAACCACAGGCAGTGGTTGGCCTTGCCGACGCTCTCTTCCACCATCTTGCGCACGAAGGCCTCTTCGCCGCCTTCGCACCACAGCTCGTTGTTCTTGCCGCCAAAGTTTTGCACCGGCTTGTCGGCCACTTCCCCTTTGCCCAGTTTATGCAGCTTGCGGCGGGTGCTGGCGCGCGCTTCCTGCTCGGACGCATGGAACGGCGGGTTGCACAGGGTGGCGTCGAATTTCTCGGCCGCGCCGATGATGCCGCTAAAAATCAGCTCAGGCTGTTTTTGCAGCCGCAGACGCACGCTGTTGCGCAGCGTCGGGTTCATCTCGACGATCATCTTGGCCGAGTTGAGCGACACCGGATCGATTTCAGACCCGGTGAAACGCCAGCCGTATTCGCGCAGGCCGACGATCGGGTAGATGCAGTTGGCGCCGACGCCGACGTCGAGGATCGCCACGCCCTTGCCGCGCGGGATCTCGCCGCCGTTGCTGGTCGCCAGCAGATCCGCCAGGTGGTGCAGATAATCGGCGCGGCCGGGGATCGGCGGGCACAGGTAGTCCGCCGGAATATCCCAGTGCTCGATGCCGTAAAAGTGTTGCAGCAACGCACGGTTGAGCATTTTCACCGCCGCCGGATCGGCGAAGTCCACCGAGACATCGCCCCAGGCGTTCGGTTTCACGAACGGCGCCAGCGCCGGGCAGCTGACTATCAGCGCCGGGAAGTCGTAGCGCGAACGATGACGGTTGCGCGGATGCAGGCCGCTTTTCTGCTGCGGGAAGGTTTTCTTTTTTTCCACCGTGACGGGCTCTCTTGAAGGTATTTCCGACGCGTAAGATAACACATCCGGCCCGCAATGGCGCAGCGGCGGGAAACCCGGCACAATGAAAGCTTCATCGATTGCCACAGGGTCCCCCATGAGCCGTGAATCTCGTTATTATTATGAACCTGCCGCCGGCCACGGCCTGCCGCACGATCCGCTGAACGCCATCGTCGGCCCGCGCCCCATCGGCTGGATCTCTTCCCGCAGCGCCGCCGGCTTGCGCAATCTGGCGCCCTACAGCTTTTTCAACTGCTTCAACTATCGCCCGCCCATCATCGGTTTCGCCAGCACCGGCTGGAAAGACAGCGTGGCGAATATCGTGGAAACCGGCGAGTTCGTTTGGAATCTGGCGACGCGCCCGCTGGCGGAAGCGATGAACAACAGCGCCATCAACCTGCCGCGCGGCGAGGATGAATTCGCCTTCGCCGGCGTCACGCCGCTGCCTGGGCGCCGGGTCAAAGCCGAGCGCGTGGCCGAAAGCCCGGTGAACTTCGAATGCCGCCTGACCCAGTGCATTCAGCTGCAAACCGCCGCCGGTGAACAGGTGGAAACCTGGCTGGTATTGGGCGAGGTGGTGGCGGTGCACCTCGATCCGGCGCTGCTGGACGAACACGGCGTCTACCAGACCGCCGCCGCCGAACCGATCCTGCGCGCCGGCGGCCCGACCGCCTACTATGGCATTTCCGAACAGCACCGTTTCGATCTGGCGCGCCCGACGCGTTGATCGTCTCCCCCCGTTTAGACAGAAGATGAACGGGGGAATAAATAATCAAAAAATCTGAACAAAACCATCAACACTCTCCGATTTCATCCCGCCTGTCACTGCGCAATAATCTTCCCATCGAAAGGCAACTCCCTTTCTCCCTAATTCACTTTGACAGGAATGACGAACATGAAAACCATCAAAACTTTTGCTGCTGCTATCGCCCTGGCCACCGTTTCTTTCACCACTTTCGCCGCTGAGCACGTCAGCGCCCAGGATGCCGCCCAATTCGAAAAAGCCGGCGTGATCGTCGCCAGCGGCGCAACCGACCTGAGCAGCCTGAAGTCGCAGCTGGCCGCCAAAGCCGATGCGGCAGGCGCCAAGGCCTTCACCATCACCTCCACCAGCGGTAACAACCTGATGCACGCCACCGCGGTTATCTACAAATAATCACCGCCCCAGACGTCAAAAAGCCCGCCGGCTATCACCCCGGCGGGCTTTTTTTATGTTCAAGTGCATTAGCGCTGAATGGGTACGACAGCGAGTTTCTTGCCGTCCGCTTCGTCAGCCCCCCTGCGTAAACGAACCGGACAATGCTGCCGAAAATGGGTAGAAACCCCGTATTTAATGGGGTTTGCAGGGGGTATGAGCACACATTTTTTTACCACCCCATTGCTGGACTAACGGGAGAGGATGATTATCATGTTACGCAGACTACAGATGCAGAGAGCGTTGTATGCAACATATTATTGAAGGTTTCCTCAGTTTCCAGAAAGAGATTTTCCCGCAGCGTAAGGAACTCTTTCGCAGCCTGGCCTCCAGCCAAAATCCTAAAGCGCTGTTTATCTCCTGTTCTGACAGCCGCCTGGTGCCCGAGCTGGTGACGCAGCAAGAGCCTGGGCAACTGTTCGTTATCCGCAACGCCGGTAACATCGTCCCTTCCTTTGGCCCGGAGCCGGGTGGGGTTTCTGCGACTATCGAATACGCGGTGGTGGCGCTGGGCGTGACAGATATCGTGATTTGTGGCCACTCGAACTGTGGCGCCATGAAGGCTATCGCGTCCTGCCAATGCCTCGACCCTATGCCTGCCGTTGCCCACTGGCTGCACTACGCGGATGCGGCCAAAGCGGTGGTCGAGAAGAAAACCTGGAATAGCGAAACAGACAAAGTTAACGCTATGGTGGAAGAGAACGTTATCGCCCAGCTAAATAATATCAAAACCCACCCTTCTGTGGCGGTGGGTCTGCGCAACAGCGGGCTGCGCCTGCACGGCTGGGTGTACGACATCGAAAGCGGCGAAATTCGTACGCTGGATAGAAACACCAAGAGCTTCGTGTCCCTGGCCGATAATCCCGACGTCTATTTTGAATAAAATAACGCCCGGTTTTAACCATTAAATAAAATCCACGCTGCCGCGTGGATTTTTATTGTCAGCCTTAAACCAAACGCGCCTCTATCGCCGCAGCGAAGTCGCGGCACATCCGTTCGTCACCGTCGGCGTTATCCGCCAATACCGTCTCGCCGTCCACCACCCGAATGTGCGCCTCCAAATCGAAATCCGCCGGCGGCTGCGGGCGCGCAGCGGCGGCGGCCATCGTCTGCTGCGCCTCGCGCCACGCCTGCGCCACCGTCTGGTTACAGGCCTGCGCCAGAGAGTCCGGGTTGAACCCTTCGCCGGTCAGGCTGCGCAGCGTGTCGTCATGGCTGACGCTGTTGCCCGGCAGCCAATAGTGTTGCGCCAGATCCGGGCCGATGGCCGGGTTGTCCGTCAGGTAACCGTCGCGCTGCAGGAAGAACTGGCGGGTTTGTTCCACCGCCATCATCGCCAGCAGATAGCCCTGGTAAGAGCAGGCGGACTCCAGCGACAGCAGATGCGGGATCGCCAGCGTCGGGCGCGGGCTGCCGCTGATACCGAGGATCTTTTGCTCGACCTCGCGCGCCAGCGCGGTGATGGCTTCCGGCGTGCGCTGCTCGTCATCCCACTGATACAGCGCCCACTCGAAGTACGGCACCAGCAGAATATGGCGTTCGTTGAACGCGCGCATCGGCTGGCGCGCCGCGATGCCGGCTTCGATCAGCGCGTCGGGCACCTCTTCGCCGGCGGCGTTTTTCGCATAGCGTTTCAACCAGTCGGCGTCGTCCAGCAGGCTGTCGCAGAACATCGACTGGGTTTCGGCATAGGCCATCGAGGTCGGCGGGAACTCCTGCGAGAAGCACGGCGCATTCTGGCGAATGTTGGCGAAATGCGCCGCGTGGCCGCCTTCGTGGAACAGGGTGTTGAGCCCGTAAGCGCCGCTGCCTACCTGCCCCGGCTGCGCCAGGCTGGTGAAGTTGATGCGCGCCGGCACCCATTCCCCCTGGCGCACAAACGGCGGCACCGGGCCGTGCATAAAGCCATTCTCATACTTGCCTTTGCGCACCAGCAGATCGAGGTTCATCTCGGCGCCGCCAAAGCCGATGTGCAGGCGTTTGAAGCTGTCGACCCAGCGTTCCAGCGAACGCGAAAACGGGAAGTAAGGATCCAGTTGGCGGGTGACGTCGCCGGCGCTGGCGAAGCGCACGTTCCACGGCTCCAGCGCCTGGCTGCCCTTGTCGGCCGCCAGCTGTTGCAGGCTGCGCGCGTTGGCCTCGCGGGTTTCCCGCTCGAAGCGATCCAGAATGGCGAACAGCTGCTCCGGCGTCATGCGCTCGGTTTTGTTCACCTTGTAGTCGAAATAGTTGCGATAGCCCATCTGGCGCGCAAAGCGGTTGCGCAGGCCAATCAGCTCCGGCAGGCCGTTATGCAGCAGCCATTGCTCCAGGTCGCGCAGCGCCTGCTGCGAGCTGCGGCGGTAGTCTTCGTTCGGGTTGGTCGCCTGGTTGGTCAACAGCTCGCCGAGCGAGGCCGCCACCCGCTGGCCGTCGGCGTTCAGGTGCGTGACCTGATAGCCCTTGCGGCGCGAGTAGAGATCGGATTCGGCATGGATGATCTGATCCAACAACGCCTGCGCCTGCGGATCTTCAATGGCGTTACAGTCGAAGAAACGCAGCCAGCCTTGCAGGCCGTGGATCAGCGCATCGCGCTGCGCCTCCTGCGGCAGCGTTTCCAATCCGGCCAGCAGAGTGCGGATCTCCGCCAACCGGCGCGGTTCGGCGATAAAGCGCTTATAGGCGCTTTCCGCGGCGGAAAAGCGCGCCGACACGTCTTCACCGCCGGTGCCCATGTAGTTTTGCCAGAACAGCTCTTCTTTGGCGCGGTGTACGTCGAGGTAATCCTGGTTCAATTGATTGAAGTAATCGAGAGCCTGTTGCATAACCGTCCTTCTCAGCCGATGAGGAAATATCCCAGTATAGTCGCGCTCAGGCCTGATGCAGGCGCTGCAGCCCCTGTTCCAGCGTCTCGCTCTCGCCGGCGGCCACCAGGCAACAGGCGATCTGCCGCTGGATGGCCTGCGGGATCGCCACCTCGCCCGCCAGGCAGCGCTCGGTCCAGCGCGCGGTGGTTTCCGCGTCTTTCGCCGCCGGCAACGTCGGCGTTTCATCCTGCAAGGTGCGCTCCAGCAACACGCGCTGTTCGCCGCCGGCAATATAATGAATCTGCGGGCAGCGCAACGGGTTGGCGTAGGCTTCGCCTTCGGTGCCGTGCATCAACAGCCCGCGGGCGCCGATCTGGCGGAAAAACGACGCCACCCGGCCGACATACTCCGGGTGTGAGACGCTGGCGAGGCGCAGCGCATCCTGTTCGCCGAACGGCGTCGCCAGCTTGGCCAGCGTATGGGCGCTGTTGCGCACCCCCATGCGCCAACGCAACCCGAGCTGCCGCGCCAGCGGCGCCGACAGCGTGGAAACCGGCATGAATACCGCCTCGCCGTTATCGAGACGCTGCTGGGCGTGAACGGCCTGTTCCGACCACGGTAGCCCCAGGGCGCGGAAAATCTCGGCGCTGGTCACGCGGGTACTGTCGTCCAGCACGCCGTGCACCACCACCGGCAGGCCCACTTTCGCGAGCAGCAGCGCCAGCAGCGGCGTCAGGTTGGCCAGCTTGCGCGCGCCGTTGTAGCTCGGCAGCACCACCGGCAGCGGCCGCCCCTGCGGCGCCTGCAGCGGCAACACCTGCTGCTGCATCGCCTGGTAGAAGCCCAGCATCTCCTCTTCGGCCTCACCCTTAATGCGCAGCGCGATCAGAATGCCGCCCAGCTCCAACTCGGGGACCGCCCCGGCCAGCATCGCCTGATACAGCTCAAAAGCGGTCTGCCGGTCCAGGTCGCGCGCATGATTTTTGCCGCGGCCTATTTCTTTGATAGTTTTGGTGTAATCCATCCGAAGGTTCCCCTTGCTCACTCTTCGGTTAGCATACCCTATCCGCGCCGCCGCTCAACCTCTGCCGCCAGCCGCCGCTGCGTTTCATCGCCATCGCGCAGCCCGGCGATCACCCCGTCGGCATCGTCGGCGCTGCGGTTTTGGCTCATCTTCCATTTGCCTTCGCGCCGGGTGACGGCGATCTCGATACCGACAATGCCTTTTAGCTGCGCGGCGATGTAATTGGCCGGCGCGTCGTCGAGCTGCCAGGGTGCCGGGCGGCGCCCTTCCTGTTGCGCCGTCAGGTCGATCAGCTGGCGGCGCAGCCAGGCCGGGTCGTCCATCACCGTCGGCACGCCATACAGCTGCACCATGCTGTAATTCCAGGTCGGCACCACTTTGCCGGTCTGGCGCTTGCTTGGATACCAGCCGGGCGACACATAACCTTCCAAACCCTGAAAAATCACCAGGCATTCCGCCGCGTTCTGCAGCCTGCGCCAGTGCTCGTTGGCGCGCGACAGGTGCGCCCGCAGCCGGATCTGCCCCTGTTCGACATCGGCCAGAAACGGCAGCGGATCGGCCGTCAATCCCTGCTCGCCGTGGCTGACCAATAGCCCCAACGGATGGGCGCGCACCAGCGCCAGTTGGGCATCCAGATCGTCTTCGCGAAATGCGGCGGGTTGAAACATCAGTGTGGCTCCTTACGCTCTCTCATGATGACGACAGTAAAGCACCCGCTGGCGGCCTACTTAAGATCCGCTTTCTGACTATTTCGAGTGATCCGGTTTAACAAGATCAGGGCAATGCCCATCGCCAACAGATTAAATACCATGGCGCCGGCAAAGGCCTGCGCATAGCGTTCCGCCGCGCCGCCGCTCGCCAACAGTGGCACGAAGCCGACGCCGCTGACCACGATGCCCAGCGCACCTCCCACCTGCTGCACGGTTGCAACCAGGCCCGCCGCCATGCCCGCCTGCCGCTCCTGCGCCAAACCGAGCACCAGATTCAGCAGCGGCGTCATGCTCAGCGCCTGGCCGAATCCCAGCACCACCAACCCCGGCAGCAACCGCAGCGGATGCGCCAGTGCCGCGCCCCACAGCGCCTGAGCCATCAACAGCGCCAACCCGGCGGCGTAAATCGCCACGCCCACGCTCAGTACGCCGTTGCCCCAACGCAGCGCCAGCCGGGGCGCGAGCATCGACGCCAGCATAAAGGCCGCGCTGGCCGGGGCGAACAGGCTGCCCGCCTGAAAAGGCGTAAGCCCCGCCCCCGCCTGCAGCAGCAGCGCGAAGCACAAGAAAAACGAGGAGGCGGTGGCATAAATCGCCAACACCACCGCCATGCCCGGCGCGAAGCCTGCCTGGCGTAACAGCGCCGGATCGAGCACTGCATCGCCGCCGCGCCGCGCCAGACGGCGCTCCCAACGCAGGAAGCTCCACAGCGTCACCATCGCCAACGCCAGCATCGGCGCTATCCACCACGGCCAGCCGCGCGCCGGCCCTTCCAGCAGCGGCAGCAGCAACAGCGACAGGCCGATCGCCGCCAGCCACAGACCAACGCCGTCCAACCGCTGCGCCTGCGCCACCCGCGATTCGGGAATACGCCGCGCCGCCCACAGCGCTAGCGCGCCGATCGGCAAATTGATCAAAAAGATCATGCGCCAGCCGCTGCCGAACAGGTTGGCCTCGATGATAAATCCGCCGAGGATCTGGCCAAAGATCGCCGCCAGCCCCAGCGTCATGCCCAGCCAGGCGAAGGCGCGCCGCCGCTGTTGCGGCGCGTACAGCACCCGCATTAAGGCATAGATTTGCGGGAACAGCAGCGCCGCCGCCGCCCCCTGCAGGATACGCGCCGCGATCAGCAGGTTGAGCGATCCCGCCAGCCCGCACAGCAGAGAGCTCAGCGTAAATCCCAACATGCCGAGGCTGAACAGACGCCGGCGCCCGAAGCGATCCCCCAGGCGCCCACCGGCGATCAGCAGCACCCCGAACGCCAGCTCATAGCCGGCGACGATCAAACCGACACCGGCGAAATCGGCGGCGAACTGCCGCTGGATCACCGGCGCCGCCACATTGACCACAAACAGATCGAACACCGTGACGAAGCCGCCCAACAGCAGTACCG
This sequence comes from Serratia sp. CY44782, assembly GCF_052168715.1. Classification (NCBI taxonomy): domain Bacteria; kingdom Pseudomonadati; phylum Pseudomonadota; class Gammaproteobacteria; order Enterobacterales; family Yersiniaceae; genus Serratia; species Serratia sp. CY44782. Next base: position 136,776 of record NZ_JBJNME010000006.1, on the reverse strand, counting down.
GCAGGCCGGGCAATGCCCGCCGTTCACGAGATAATGAATGTTCCATTCCACCTCCAGCGATTATGATGGCCGCAGTATGGAACAGGGTTTAAACTGTTACTATATAGCCAGTTATACTATTACTAACAGCAACAGGACGGCCGCTATGCCCCCACGCACCCTCGAGCGCACCCGCCACGAACTGGCGGATTTTCTACGTCAAAAGCGAGAACAGCTGTCGCCGGAGGCGGTCGGTTTGCCGAGCGGCAGCCGCCGCCGCACGCCGGGATTGCGGCGCGAGGAGGTCGCGGCGCTGGCCGGCGTCGGCCTCACCTGGTACACCTGGCTGGAACAAGGCAGGGAAATCAATGCGTCAGTGGCATTTTTGGAAAACCTGGCGCGGGTGCTGCAGCTCGACGCCGCCGGCCGCTACCACCTGTTTTTATTGGCGCATCAGCGGCCGCCGGTGCCGGTCGGCCATCAGTGGTGCCAGGTCTCGCCGCTGGTACGGCGGCTGCTGGACGACCTGCCGCTGCGGCCGGCCTACGTCATGAACCTGAGTTGGGATATCATCGCCTGGAACCCGGCGGCACAGCGGCTGTTCGCCATCGGCGAACGCCCGGCGGAAGAGCGCAACATGTTGTGGATGCTGTTTGCCGATCCGCAGCTCAATGAACGCCTGTTGGAGTGGGAGGCGCAGGCACCGCAAATCCTGGCCAGCTTCCGCCGCGACTATGCCCGCGCGCCGGAGGATGAGGTAATGCGCCAACGGGTACAGGCGCTGGAGCGGGTATCGCCGCCGTTCCGCCGGCTCTGGCGGCAGCACGATATCCACGGGCGCTGCCAGGGGCGGCGCAGCTTCACCCTCCCGGAAATCGGTCCGGTCACCTTTGACCACGCGTCTTTCATCGTCGACGAAGAGAATCACCTGCGGCTGGTGATGTACAGCGCGCTGCCGGACGAACCGGCCAGCGCGGCGTTTGAAGCGCTGCTGCGCGAGGGTTAGCGGCGGCTGTCGAAAATGAGTTTGCAGGCCAGCCCGGCGAACACCCCGCTCAGCAGGTAGTTCGGCCAGCGGGCGCTGAAACGGCGGCCGGCGAAGCGGCTTTTCATGCCGCTGACCGCCAGGATCACCCCACCGTTAATCAGCAACCCCACCAGATTCAGCACCGTCGCCAGCGCCAGCATCTGCACCACCACCGAGCCTGAACGCGGATCGATAAACTGCGGGAACAGCGCCAGTACGAACAGCGCCATTTTCGGGTTGAGGATGTTGGTGAACAGCCCCTGGCGGAAGATGCGCGCCGTCGGCACCGCCTGCAACCCGGCGGAAGCCTGCAAACTGCTGCCTGATCGCAGCGTTTTCCACGCCAGGTAGAGAAGATAGGCGGCGCCCAGCATTCTTACCGCGTCGTAAGCCAGCGGCACGGCGACGAACAGTTGCGACAACCCCAGCGCCGCCGCTAACGCGTGGCAGTAAGTGCCGAGCTGAATGCCCGCCAGCGAAGCGAAACCGGCGCGCCGCCCCTGGCTGACGCTGCGCGAAGCGATCAACAGCATATCCGGGCCGGGGGTCAGCGCCAGCGCCACGCAGGCACCGGAAAACAACAACAGCGTTGCGGCATCAATCATGAATCACCTGATAAGAAGATGGACGGGAATGGAGCGTCCATCATAGCGACGCCGACGTGGCTTGTCAGCGTCACTCGCGTCAGATCACCCACAGATCGAGATACTCGTTGACCGGCATCTGCGCCAGCCGCTGCCGGTCCAGCGACACCTCGAGAATGCGCTGCTGCTGCAGCGCCGGGAACTGGCGCGCCAGGTTGGTTTTGAACTTCTCGATCAGCAGTGGGATGCCCTCTTCGCGCCGCCGTGCATGTCCGATAGGATACTCCACCGCCACCTCATCCAGGCGGCTGCCATCGGCGAACTCCACCGTCAGCGCATTGGCGATCGAGCGTTTTTCCGGATCGTGATAATCGCGGGTGAAGGCGGGATCTTCATGGCAGCGAATCTTGCCACGCAACGCGTCGATGCGCGGATCCTCGGCCACCCGATCCTCATAATCCGCCGCCGTCAGCCGGCCGAACAGCAGCGGGATCGCCACCATATACTGAATGCAGTGATCGCGATCCGCCGGGTTATCCAGCGGCCCCTGTTTGTCGATAATGCGCAGGCAGGCCTCGTGGGTGCGGATGCTCACCCTGGCGATGTCGGCGGCGGTTTTACCGGCGGCCTGCATCTGGCGGTGCAGCGTCATGGCCGCCTCCACGGCGGTCTGAGCATGAAACTCCGCCGGGAACGAAATTTTAAACAGCACGTTCTCCATCACGTACGCGCCGTACGGCCGCTGGAAGCGGAAAGGCTTGCCGTTGAAAGAGACCTCGTAGAACCCCCAGGTCGGCGCCGTCAGCGCCGAGGGGTAGCCCATCTCGCCGGTGGCGGCCATCAGCGCCAGCCGCACCGCGCGGGCGGTCGCATCCCCCGCCGCCCAGGATTTGCGGGTGCCGGCGTTCGGCGCGTGGCGATAGGTACGCAGCGACTGCCCGTCCACCCACGCCAGCGACACCGCGTTCAGGATCTCCGTCCGGCTCAGGCCAAGCAGCTGCGCCACCACCGCGGTGGACGCCACCTTCACCAGCAGCACGTGATCCAACCCCACCCGGTTGAAGGCGTTTTCCAGCGCCAGACACCCCTGGATCTCATGCGCCTTGATCATGGCGATCAACACCTGCCGCATGGTCAGCGGCGCCTTGCCCGCCGCCACCGCCTGGCGCGAGAGCCAGTCGGCCACCGCCAGGATCCCGCCCAGGTTGTCCGACGGATGCCCCCACTCCGCCGCCAGCCAGGTGTCGTTGAAGTCGAGCCAGCGGATCATGGCGCCAATATTGAACGCCGCCTGCACCGGATCCAGCTGGAAGCGGGTGCCCGGCACCCGGCTGCCGTTCAGCACCTCGGCGCCCGGCACCACCGGCCCCATCAGTTTCTTGCAGGCCGGATAGCTCAGCGCCTCCAGCCCGCAGCCGAGGGTATCGAGCAGGCAATAATGGGCGGTGCGGTACGCCGCCGGGGTATCGACGGCCTCTTTCATCACATAATCGACGATATCGACCATTTCGCGATCGAACGGCGGACGGCGGGTATTGGCAGACTCAAGCATCATGATTCCCAAAGGCTCCATAGTGAATAACGATCGGCGCTCAGCGCTGATCCAGCGGTACGAACGCCCGCGCTTCCGGCCCGGTATAGTTGGCGGACGGGCGAATGATTTTGTTGTCCTGCCGTTGCTCGATGATGTGCGCCGACCAACCGCTCACCCGCGCCATGACAAACAGCGGCGTGAACATTTCGGTGGGCACCCCCAGCTGGTGATAAGACACCGCCGAGAACCAGTCGAGGTTGGGGAACATCTTTTTGGTGTCGCGCATCACGCTTTCCAGCCGATCGGCGATGTCATACAGCTTCATCGCCCCCGCTTCCTGCGACAGGCGCAGCGCGATCTCTTTGATCACCTGATGGCGCGGATCGGAGACGGTGTACACCGGGTGCCCGAAGCCGATCACCACCTCTTTGTTGTCGATGCGGCGGCGAATGTCGGCTTCCGCTTCGTCCGGTGTTTCATAGCGTTGCTGGATCTCCAGCGACACCTCGTTGGCGCCGCCGTGTTTCGGCCCGCGCAGCGCGCCAATGGCGCCGACGATCGCCGAATAGACGTCGGATCCGGTGCCGGCGATCACCCGGCCGGCGAAGGTCGAGGCGTTGAACTCATGCTCGGCGTACAGGATCAAGGAAGCGTGCATCGCCTGTTCCCAGCTGGCGGAAGGCGCTTCGCCGTGCAGCAGGTGCAGGAAGTGGCCGCCGATGGAATCGTCGTCGGTCTCCGGCTGAATGCGCTCGCCGATGGAATCGTCGTCGGTCTCCGGCTGAATGCGCTCGCCGTTGTGGCTGTAGTGATACCAATACAGCAGCATCGATCCCAGCGAGGCCAGCAGCCGGTCGGCGATGTCGCGCGCGCCGGCCGCGCCGTGCTGCTCTTTTTCCGGCAGCGTGCAGCCTAGGGCCGAGACGCCGGTGCGCATCACGTCCATCGGGTGAGACGCCGCAGGCAATGCCTCAAGCACCGTTCGCACGCTGGCGGGCAGGCCGCGCAGCGCTTTGAGACGGTGTTTGTAGGCCTGCAGCTCATCGCGGTTGGGCAATTTGCCGTGGATCAGCAGGTGGGCAACCTCTTCAAACTCGCAGTGGCGCGCGAGATCGAGAATGTCGTAACCACGGTAGTGCAGATCGTTGCCGCTGCGCCCTACGGAGCACAGCGCGGTATTCCCGGCGGGCACGCCGGATAACGCCACGGATTTTTTCGGCTTATCGCCAGTCGGGCTTTGCGGGGGGATCGCTTGGCTCATACTGTCCTCGTTTGGCTTCTGCGTGAATGGCGCTTATTCGTCGCGCTGGCGAGCGAACAGGGCGTCGAGTTTCTCTTCGAACAAATAGTAGTTGATGCTTTCGTACAGCTCGTTGCGGGTCTGCATGCTGTCGATGACGCTTTTCTGCGTGCCCTCTTCGCGCAGGGCACGGTATACCCGCTCCGCCGCGCGGTTCATCGCCCGGAAGGCCGACAGCGGATACAGCGCCATATCCACCTGGGCGCTGCGCAACTCGTCGGTGGTAAACAGCGGCGTCGCGCCGAACTCGGTGATATTGGCCAGGATCGGCACCTGCGTCGCTTCGGCGAAGCGGCGGTACATGCCCAGTTCGGTGATCGCTTCCGGGAACAGCATGTCGGCCCCGGCCGCCACGTAAGCCTGAGCGCGCTCGATGGCCGCCTCCAGCCCCTCCACCGCCAGCGCGTCGGTGCGCGCCATGATCACGAAGTCCGGATCGCTGCGCGCATCCACCGCCGCCTTGATGCGATCCACCATCTCTTCGGTGGAGACGATGGCCTTATTGGGGCGATGGCCGCAGCGCTTGGCGCCGACCTGATCTTCGATATGCAGCGCCGCCGCCCCGGCCTTGCTCACCGAGCGCACCGTGCGGGCGACGTTGAACGCCGAAGCGCCGAAACCGCTGTCCACATCCACCAGCAGCGGCAGCGGGCAAACGTCGGTGATGCGGCGAATGTCGGTCAGCACATCGTCCAGGGTCGAAATGCCCAGATCTGGCAGCCCCAACGAACCGGCCGCCACGCCGCCGCCGGAAAGGTAGATGGCCTGGAATCCGGCCCGATGGGCCAGTAGCGCATGGTTGGCGTTGATCGCGCCGGCGATTTGCAGGGGTTTTTCTTTACTCAGGGCCTGACGAAAGGCGAGCCCGGGTGAGCGCAGCGTCATGACGTTTTCTCCGATTAGCCAGATGAAACAGACAGAGCAAGGGGCGGGCCAGGTTGTACTTCGGTGAGGGGAAAAATTAAACGCGATAAAAATAAGTGAGTTACAACACCTTCAGCGCCATTAGCCTGGCAAAGGGGTAAAAAACGTTTCAGTTAACGTTTCAATAGTTGTTTCACGCAGTAAATTTGAAACATCACTGAAACCGGGCTACACCTAATGCAGCCACTTCCATTCGGTAACCCACCATGAGCGATCACGTCACGCCGGACAAACCGGTGATCTGGACCGTCTCCATCACCCGCCTGTTCGATCTGTTCCGGGACATCAGCCTAGAGTTCGACCATCTGGCAACCATCATCCCGATCCGCCTCGGCTTTGAGGAGGCGGTGCAGCACATCCGCGCCCGCCTGGCGACCGAGCCTTGCGACGCCATCATCGCCGCCGGCTCCAACGGCGCCTACCTGAAAAGCCGCCTGTCGGTGCCGGTCATTTTGGTCAAGCCCGGCGGTTTCGATCTGCTGCAGGCGCTGAGCAAGGCGCGCAGAACCGCCGATCGGATCGGCGTCATCACCTATAAGACCCCTCTGCCCGCGCTAATGGAGTTCCAGCAAACCTTCGATCTGCCGCTGGAGCAGCGCAGCTACGTCACCGAAGAGGATGCGCGCGGCCAGATCGCCGAGCTGAAAGCCGCCGGCATTCAGGCCGTGGTCGGCGCCGGCCTCATCAGCGATCTGGCGGAAGAGGCCGGGCTCACCGCCATTTTTCTCTATTCCGCCGCCACCCTGCGCGCCGCCTTCAGCGATGCGCTGGACGTGACGCGCCTGATGCGGGGCGGCGGCAAACGCGGCGGCGATTACGCCGCGCGCAATACCCTGCAGCCGCGCTACGGGCTGGGCGATTTGCAGGGCAAGTCCCCGCAGATGGAGCAAACGCGGCGCACCATCATGCTGTACGCCCGCTCGCCGGCGGCGGTATTAATTGAAGGAGAAACCGGCACCGGCAAGGAGCTGGCGGCGCAGGCGATCCACCGGGAATACTTTTCCCGGCGCGGCGCACCGGCCAGGGGCGCGACGCCGCCGTTCGTCGCCATTAACTGCGGCGCCATCGCCGAATCGCTGCTGGAGGCGGAGCTGTTCGGCTATGAGGAAGGCGCCTTTACCGGCTCACGGCGCGGCGGCCGACGGGGGCTGCTGGAAACCGCCAACGGCGGCACCCTGTTTCTGGATGAGATCGGCGAAATGCCGCTGCACCTGCAAACCCGGCTGCTGCGCGCGCTGGAAGAGAAGGCCGTCACCCGGGTCGGCGGGCAGCAGCCAGTGGCGGTCGACTTTCGCGTCATCAGCGCCACCCACAACCACCTGGAGCAGGCGATTCAACGGGGCGACTTTCGCGCCGATCTGTTCTACCGCCTGAGCGCCCTGCGGCTGCAGCTGCCGCCGCTGCGGGCGCGCGGCGACGATATCGCGATGCTGGCGGAACACTTTCTGAAACGGTCACTGGCGGCGCTCGACGTACCGCTGACGGAGCCGCTGCGCGCCGCCATGGCCGGCTGTTACGCCGCGCTGAGTCATTACGCCTGGCCCGGCAACCTGCGCGAACTGCGCAACATGATGGAGCGGGTGGCGCTGATGCTGAGCACCGGCGCCGCGCCGAGCGGCGAGACGCTGCGCTGGCTGCTGCCGGAGCTGGCGGCGGCCACGCCGCCCGAGACGCCGCCAGCGCCCGTCTCCGCCCACGAAGCGCTGGCGCGATGTGGGGGCGACCACGCCGCCGCCGCCCGGTTGCTCGGGATCAGCCGCACCACCTTATGGCGCCGGCTGAAAAAAACGAACTGAGCATCAGCCGGCGCGCCGGCCGTCCGAGGCCGGCAGCAGCCGCGCTCGCCGCTCGCCCAGCAGGTTCATGCCCGCCGCCGCCAGCAGAATGATCGCCGCGCCCAGCAGCTGCCACGCCGACAGGCGGTGGCCAAACGCCAGGCGATCCACCAGCATGGCGGCGACCGGGTAGATGAACGACAGTGAGCCGATCAGGTTGGTCGGCAGCTTCTGCAGGGCGCCGTACATCAACACATACATCAGGCCGGTGTGCAGCACGCCGAGCGTCGCCAGCATTCCCCACTGCCCAACGCTGGCCGAAACGTGGAAATCCACCAGCGGCAACAGCATCACCGCCCCCACCGCCACCTGGATCAGCGCAATAAGATGCGGCGGCGTGCCCTTCAGCCGCTTGGCCGCCAGCGCCATCAGGGCGTAGAAAAACGCCGCCCCGAGCGCCAGCGCGATGCCCGCCAAATAATGACTCTGTTCCCCCGCCTGCCGCGGCTGCGCCAGCACCACCAGCATCATGCCGCCGAACGCCAGCCCCAGCCACAGCAGCTTGCGGGCGGTCAGCCGTTCCCCCAGAAACAGGGCCCCCAGCCCCACCAGTATAAACGGCTGGGTGTTGTACACCGCCGTGGCGATGGAGATAGAGGCATAGGAATAGGCGGCAAACAGCAGCAGCCAGTTGATCACCAGCGCGACGCCGCCGGCGATCGCCAGCAGCAGCGTGGCGCGCGTCAGCGCATCGCGCCGCAGCTGCCCCAGCGCGCCGCACACCGCCAGCAGCACCAGCGCCCCCACCGCGCAGCGCCAAAACACCACGTTGACCACCGGCTGGCCGGACATCAGCACAAACCAGCCGATGGAGCCGGAAATCAGCATCGCCGCCGTCATCTCCAGCGAGCCGCGTTTTATCTCTGCATTCATTCTGCGTTCCTCCAAACTTGCTCAGAGGTATAGCTTGCGGCTTCACGGGGCGGCTTTCCATGGCATAAAAAAGGCAGATATGCTTAACTGCCTTTTTCTCGTAGCTATAATAAAGAAAATACCTAACGGAGGCGTTATGGATGATATCGATCGCCAGATCCTGACTCTTTTGGCGCAGGACGCACGCGCGTCGTTGAAGACGCTGAGCGCGCAGGTGGGGCTGTCATCGCCGAGCACGTCGGAAAGGCTGCGGCGGCTGGAGGAAAGCGGCGTGATCCAGGGCTATACCCTGAACGTCAATCTGCAGGCGGTGGGCTACGCCTTCGAGTCACTGGTGCGTATCAAGCCGCTGCCGGGCATGCTGAAGAAGGTTGAACAGCTGATTCAGGCGATCCCGGAAGTGGTCGAGTGCGATAAGGTGACCGGCGAAGACTGCTTTATCGTGCGGCTGGTGGCGCACTCGATGGAACAGCTCGACCACACCCTCGATCGGCTGGCCGAGCATGCGCAGAGCAACACCTCGATCGTGAAAACCACGCCGGTCAAACGCCGCCTGCCGCCGCTGCTCTGATTAACGCCGCCGCTTGCGGGCAAACGGGTTGCCGCGCTTCTTCTCTTTTTTGGCCGCGTCGGCGGCGGATTTCAGCGCCGCCAGATGTGCCTTGTCGGCCTCCGGCACCGCGCGCTGTTCGATCGGGAACACTGGCAGCGACGCCAACAGCCGCGAACCGTAGTTTTTGGTCAACAGCCGGCGATCGTAGATCACGATCTCGCCGTAGCATTGGTTGCTGCGGATCAGGCGGCCGACCTGCTGGATCAGGTTGAACGAGGCGCTCGGCAGGCTCTGCACTTCGAACGGATAGCGCTTCAGCGATTTCAGCCACTCGCCTTCGGTAATGATCACCGGGCTGTCGATCGGCGGGAACGCAATTTTGTGAATGTGTACCTGGGTCAGCAGCTCGCCTTTCAGATCCAACCCTTCGGCGAACGATTGCAGCCCCACCAGCACGCTGGCGACGCCCTTCTCCACCCGCTTGCGGTGCTCTTCCACCAGCCGGTAGCGCGGCTGGTCGCCCTGCACCAGCAGCATCAGCCGCAGATCGGTCACGTAGCTGAGGAAAGTCTGCATCGCCCGGTGGCTGCTGAACAGGATCAGCATGCCTTTGTGTTTGCCACTCGCCTGCTCGGCGCGGAAACATCGCGCCATCTCCTCAAGGTGCTCCGCCTCATTGGCGAGCGCCGGTTCATAGCGCATCTGCGGAATGACAATCTTGCCCTGTTCGACATGATTGAACGGCGAAGAGAGCGTTTCGAAACGATCGCCGGCCTTCTCGCTCAACCCGCTCATCTCCTGCAAACGCGCGAAGCTGTTCAGCGAACGCAGCGTGGCCGAGGTGACCACCGCGTGCGGCACCTTGCGCCACAGCAGCTTCTCCAGCTGGTCGCTGACGCGGATGCCGACGCAGTGCAGGTAAAGATGAGTGACATTATCGCGCAGCTCGCGCGTGACCCATTTGGAGATCGGCGCGTTGGACGATTTGTCGAGCGCCGCCAGCCGCCACAGCTTGCTCATCGCCTCCAGATAACCCAGCGTGCGGCTCATCTGAATGATCGACCGGTGCAGGCGCACGATGTCGTGCTTGCCGGTCTGCTCGGTGAGATCGTTAAGCACGAACTCCGCCAGCCCGCGCAGTGCATCGGTCAGTTTGAACAGCCGCGCGCAGCTCTCCACCATCTCCGCCGGCAACTCACCCATCTCGAAACGGTGCTCGGCCGCCACGCTGTCGCCGGGCAGATAGGCGCTGACCTGATGCTCGAAGATCTGCACCAGCTCGCGCAGCTCCTCGCAATGGTTCTTCAGCCGCTCGCTGTTGGCCAGCCCCGGCGGATTCTTCGGCCGGTACTGCGTCATGCACTGCTCAACCTGGCGCACGATCATGTCCAGCTGCAGGTTGGTCGACAGCGCGGTGATTTCCCCGTCGATTTCCAGTGCATCGCGCGCCACCTCCGGCAAATGGTGGCCTTCGTCCAGCACCAGCAGCAACTCTTTCGGGTTCGGCAGCACCGATTCCGTCTCCAGCGCTGCCATCACCAGGGCGTGGTTGGCTACCACCACGTCGGCGCTCTCGATCTCTTTGCGGGCGATATAGAACGGACATTCGCGAATATAGTGGCAGTTGCGACCCAGGCAGTTGGCCTTGTCGGTGCTCAGCTTGGCCCACAGCGGATCGTCGATGCTCTGTTGATAGTGATCGCGCAGCCCGTCCCACTCGAAGCGGGCCAGTGCCTTGGTCAGCTTCTGGCACAGCGCCTGCTCTTCGCCGCTGGACGGCGCCAGCTCGTCGTCGAGGAACAGCGTCAGATCGCCCTGTTGGCTGACGTCGGTGCTCATCGCCGCCAGGTTGCGCGGGCACACGTAGCGCCCACGGCCAAAGGCGCCGGTAAATTTCAGATCGGGGATAATCTTCTTCAGCAGCGGCAAATCCTTGCTGTAGATCTGATCCTGCAGCGCCACGTTGGCGGTGCTGACCACCAGCGGTTTGCTCTCCGCCCGCCCGACGGCGATGCCCGGGATCAGGTAAGACAGCGTTTTACCGACGCCGGTCGGCGCCTCGATCGCCAGATGGCGCGGGTAGTCACCGGCCAGCGTCTTCGCCACCTCGGCGATCATCTGGCGCTGGGGCGCGCGGGAAATAAAATCCGGTATTTGCTGCTGCAGGGCTTTGTACCACTGGCCAATCTGATCTTTAACTGCGGAGGAGAGCGCCATTCAACTCTTATCTAAACGAAATGATGGCGCTATTGTCCCACAGACCGCCCGCGGCGTCAGCCCGAGTTACGTCTGCGGATCGATCATCGAGGCACGCCCGGCGCTGAACGACCACTCGTCCAACTGGGTAGTGGTGATCACCACCATCACATCCTCGGGGCGCAGCCGCAGGTTTTCCGCCAGCAGCGCCGCCAGCCGCTCGTAGAAGCGCCGCTTGGTGTCGGTGTCGCGCGGCCGCCCGGCGGTGATGTAAAACAGCACGAAATCCGCGCTGCGCGGCCCGCCGAGATAGTCGCGATCGTAGATAAGCTCACCGGGGCGGTATTGATCGATCACCTGAAATTTATCCGTCGGCGGCACCTCAAAGGCCTCCACCAGCGCCTGATGCAGGCTGTCGGACAGGGTTTGCAGATAGTCGGCGGACTTACCCTGATGCAGGGCGATACGGCTAAACGGCATGATTGGCCTCCTGTTCCAGCTCGCGCAGGCGCGCCACGGCCGACGCCGCCGCGGGCCAGCCGGCGTAGAACGCCAGATGGGTGATGAGCTCGGCCAGCTGCTGACGCGTCACGCCGTTGCGCTGCGCCAGCTGCAGGTGAAACGGCAGCTGTTCCACGCGGTTGAGCGCCACCAGCGCGGCGACGGTAATCAGGCTGCGCTCACGCGGGCTCAGCGCCGGCCGCTGCCAAATATCGTCAAACAACACTCGGTCGCTGAGCTGCGCCAGCTTAGGGGCAATATCGCCGAACGCCTGTTGCCCGGCCTGGGATTCTGATGGCATCACACTCTCCTGTCAGTTGCGGATAGCCTTACGCTACCCGCCGCCGCAGCGAGTGAAAATCGGGATTTTCGGCAGTCTCGGTTCAGAAAAACGGGAGGGTTCCCCGCCGGGCGGCGGGGAGGATTCACGATTCCAGCGGGGCAACGCCGTCGAACTGCGCGCTCAGCAGCGCATTCAGCTCCGGCCGCTGTTCCACCCGTTCAGCGATGGCGTACAGCCGCGGACAGTGTTGCCGGAACCACGCGCGACCCGGCCGCCAGTGGCACATCACCGCCACGTACAGATCCAACGCGCTGAAGCTCTTGCCGAGAAACCACGGGCCCGCTGCGCCGGCGGCGGCGTTCAGCTGCTGCAATAAACGCTCGCGATAAGCCATTACCGCGTTTTTCAGCTGTTCCGCCCCCGCCGCCTGCGGCTGCCAGCGCTGCGGATGGTCGGCATAGGTGAAGGTGGGGTAAATCTCCGCGTTGATGAACAGCAGCCAGCGCAGAAAACGCGGCAACAGCGGCGAACCGCCGGGCGGCGCCAGCTCGGCATGCGGTGCGCGATCGTGCAGCAGCAGAATAATCGCCGCACTCTCCGTCATCACTTCGTCATTGGGCAACACCAAGGTGGGCACCTGACCCAGCGGGTTCAGCGCCAGCAGGCGATCGCGCTCCGGGCCGTCCTGCGTGTAGTCCACTTCCTCATAGCCCCAGGGGAAAGCGGTCAACGCCAACGCGGCGGCCACGATCGTCGAGCCGCAGCCCTGCGTACCGAACAAAGTATAAGTATCGTGCATGATTCCTCCCGCAGCGGAACAAAGTATCGGTAACTGTAGACCAGCCGCCGACCATCGGCTGAAGAAAAAATTCATCCTTTGCGCGACTTTTTTAATCGTTCGACATGAAAATGAATTTTTTGTCATAAATAGATCACATTACTACGGTAAAAATTCTCCGCCGCAAACAATCAGGCGGCACAGTAAAACAGCAATGCAACTGATGATAAGCGTCTTTCAATCGAATAAAGCAGGGTAACTCATGAAACGTAATCTTCTGGCCGTTATTATTCCGGCACTTTTACTTGCGCAAGCGGCACAGGCAGCAGAAATCTACAATAAAGACGGCAACAAACTCGATTTTTACGGTCGTGTGAAAGCCCTGCATTATTTCTCCGATGATGCCGGCAACGACGGTGATAAAACCTACGTCCGTATCGGCTTTAAAGGCGCGACTCAGATTAATGACATGCTGACCGGTTACGGCCAGTGGGAATATCAGATCGCCGCCAACCATTCTGAATCCGACGGCACTAAAGACACTAAAACGCGTCTGGGCTTCGCCGGTCTGAAATATAAAGACTTCGGCTCTTTCGATTACGGTCGCAACTACGGCATTATTTACGACGTCGGCGCCTGGACGGATATGCTGCCTGAATTCGGCGACGATGCTTACGTCAAGACCGACAACTTCATGAACGGCCGCACCAACGGCGTTGCCACCTACCGTAATAACAACTTCTTCGGTCTGGTTGACGGCCTGAAATTCGCCGTGCAGTACCAGGGCAAGAACGAAAACGACGGCCGCTCCGCCAGCAAGGCGAACGGCGACGGTTGGGGCCTTTCCTCCAGCTATGAAATTATCGACGGCCTGAGCGTGGGCGCCGCCTATGCCTCTTCCAACCGTACCGCCAGCCAGAAAGCGGGCACCTTCGGCAAAGGCGACAAGGCCGATATCTGGGCCGCCGGTATGAAATACGACAACAACGATGTCTACCTGGCTGCCACCTACTCGGAAAGCCGCAACATCGCGCCTATTTCCGGCACCGCCACCATCAATAACCGCTCCACCTCCGTCAGCGGCTTCGCCAATAAAGCAGAAGGCCTGGAACTGGTTGCGCAATATCAGTTCGATTTCGGTCTGCGCCCATCGCTGGGCTATGTTCAGCAGAAAGGCAAAGATATTGAAGGCATCGGCGATGCCGACCTGGTGAAATATATCGATGTCGGCGCGTACTACTATTTCAACAAGAACATGTCGACCTATGTCGATTATAAAATCAACCAGCTCGACAGCAATAACAAGCTGGGTCTGAAAGACGACAACGTGATTGCCGTCGCCCTGACCTACCAGTTCTGATGTGATGAATGAATAACCACCACTGCAAACTTTAGCGTCACTTGATACCCAGAGTTTTATTTCGCCGGGCGGCTGCGTCCGGCTTTTTTGTTTTTATTTTCCCGCCAACGAATGCCCCCGCTTGCCTTGCAAAACAAACGGGTCTACATGTATAGCTTTCCCCCCGAGCGGAATCAGCCATGCATAACGACGGACGCTTCGACTACCACAACGCCCTGCGCTACAGCAGCGACGAGCTGGCAAACATCCTCAACCACTGTTTTGAAAACTACATCGTGCGCTTCGTGCTCGACGGGCCGACCTTCGCCGCCCGCTTCGGCGCTGAGGATCTCAGCCTGAACGACAGCCTGATCGTCACCCACCGCCATGAACCGGTGGCGGTGGCGCTGATCGCCCGCCGCGGCCGGCACAGCCGGATTGCAGCCTTTTCCGTGCGCCCGGAGATGCGCGGCCAGGGGCTGGGCAAGGCGCTGATGCAGCGGCTGGTGGCGGATGCCCGCCAGCGCGGCGACCGACGGCTGTCGCTGGAAGTGATCGAAGGCAACGAAGCCGCGCTGGCGCTGTATCATCGCGCCGGGCTGCGCATCGTGCGCACCCTGACCGGCCATCAGGCGCCGGCGGAAGCGCCGCCAGGCACGGCGGCGCTGCAGGCGGTCGATCCGCTGACCGTCAGCCATCGCCTGACGGCGGAAGGCGCCACCGACCTGCCCTGGCTGATCGCCCCCGAATCGCTGTTCAAGCTGCCGGGCAAACCGCAGGCCTATACGCTCAATCGTCAAGCCTACGCCGTGGTGATGCCCGGCGCCGAGCACTGCTGGCTGCGCCTGATCTACGTGCCGCCGCAGCACCGCGGCCAGGGGCATGCGCGCGCCTTGCTGGCCGCCCTGCAAACGCGGTTCGCCCCTTTGCCGCTGACCGCTAACGTCTTTGTGCCCGAGGTGGCGGCCCCCTTCTTTACGTATCTTGGCTGGCGACAGGATCCCCTGCGCCAGTTCGAGATGGATATGCTGCTGGACAGCCCACAAGAATAAAACCGAGAGAGATAACAATGGCAGGAAAACAGGCAAGGAAACTCACCCTCGGCGCGGCGGTCGGCGTCGCGCTGCTGACGTTGGCCGGTTGCGCGCAGCCGCCGCACACCGACGCCCAGGCCCAGCAACGGCTGGCGGATCAGTCGGTGCTGGCGGTGAACTGGTTCCAACAGTCCGGCGAATACCAGGCGCTGGCGCATCAGGCGTTCAACAGCGCGCAGCGCGCCTTCGATCAGGCCAAGGCCGCGCCGGGCCGTAAAAAGGCGGTGGTGGTCGATCTGGATGAAACCATGCTGGACAACAGCGCCTACTCCGGCTGGCAGGCGCAGCAGGGCCAGCCGTACGACGGCGCCACCTGGGCCCAATGGACGCAGGCCGAACAGGCCGGCGCGGTGCCGGGCGCGGTGTCGTTTGCCCGTTACGTTAACACCCATCAGGGGACGATGTTCTACGTATCGAACCGCAAGCAGAGCGAGTACGCCGCCACGGTGGCCAACATGCAGAAGCTCGGTTTCACCGGCATGTCGGAAAAGACCGTGCTGCTCAGCACCGACACCTCCAATAAGCAGGCGCGCTTCGACGCCATCAAACAAGCCGGCTATGACATCGTGGTGTACGCGGGCGATAACCTGAACGACTTCGGCGCCGCGACTTACCACCAGGACAATGCGCAGCGCCGGGCATTCGTCAGCGAGAACCAGGGCAAGTTCGGCACCGAATACATCGTGCTGCCCAACCCGATGTACGGCGATTGGGAAAGCGGGCTGGCCCGCGATTACAACAAGCTGACGCCGCAGCAGAAGCTGCAGGTGCGCCAGCAGGCGATCAAAGCCTGGCGCGGGCGCTAAGCCTCACAGCAGTTTGTACATATAGCAGGTGGCTTCCAACGCCCCGCCGTCGCTGGCGCGGGCGTATTGTGGGATGTCACCTGCCGCTTCGAACCCCAATTGGCAGTACAACCCCTGCGCCGCGCTGCCGCTCAGGGTATCCAGCACCAACAGGCTGCGGCGATGACGCGCCGCCAGCGCCTGCACTTCCTGCATCAACAGCCGCGCGACGCCCTGTCGCCGCGCCTGCGGGTGCACCATCAGCTTGACCACTTCCGCCCGGTGGCGGCCATTGTCCGGCATCGCCAACAGCAGCTGCACGGTGCCGACCGGCCGCCCGTTCGCGAGCGCCACCAGCATCGCGCGCTCGCCCCGCGCCAGGGCCGGCAGCAGCCCCTGCCAAAACGCCCGCGCCTGTTCCAGCGTAAAAGGCATGACAAAACCGATGCTGGCGCCGTGCGCCACGCTGGCGTGCAGCATTTCGGCCAGGTCGGCCATGGCGTTGTGCGCCGCGTCGGCGTCCCACTGTTGTAATTCAATCATGGCTATGGCCTGCAGATAACGAGCGTGTAATGGGCCGGCTCATCGCCGGGGACATGGAAACGGGAAGCGCCGAACAGGCGGTAGCGCAGACAATCGCCGGGCGACAGCCGGAAAACGCGCCCTTCCAGCGTCAGCTCCAGCTGCCCGGACAGCAGCCAGAGGTGATGCTCCAGCGCCGGAATCGACGGCAGGTCGTAATCGATCTGCGCGCCGGCATCGAGCCGGGCTTCGATAAATTCGGCCTTATACAGCGCGGCAGGCGGGGAAACGGAGCGACGGTGAAAACCGCTGGCGCGATCGATCCATACCGGCTGTTGCGGCGGTCGCAGCAGCTCCGGCGGTTCGTCTTCGATTTCGCTCAGCAGGCGCGACATGGTCAACCCGTAGGCGGCGCACAGCCGGTTCAGCAGCGACGCCGTCGGGCTGGTTTCGGCGCGCTCCACCCGCGAGAGCGTCGCCCGGCTAAGGCCGGTGCGTTGCGCCAGCTCCTCCAGCGACCACCCCTGCTGCTGGCGCAAATCCGCCAACCGCTGCGCCAACCTCTGGTCGGCCGTCTCCAAACCGTTATCCATCGTTCACACTCCGCCGCAAAATCCCATATAAGAGAAATAATCTCAAATTAGAGATATGGCAAGCGAATTTTAAAAAATGCCGCGCAGCGCGATAAATATCAGCAGGCTCAGCAACACCACCGCCAGCATGTTGCGCAGAAAGAACGCCAATATCACCGCAAACACCGCCCCCCACAGGTAAGGGTTATCCGGCGCGGCGCGCAGCTGGTCGCCGCTGAAGGCGATAATCGGCCCGCAAATTGCCGTCAGCACCGCCGGCACGGAAAAGCTCAGCAGGGTTTTGACGCGCGGCGATAACCGCAGCGGCAATCCCGGCGCCAAAAAGCAGTAGCGGTTGAAGAACACCACCAGCCCCATCAAGACTATCGTCAGCCAGATCATCGGCGCCCCCCGCTGCACAGCAGCCCGACCAGCATCGCCGCCACGGTGGCGATCACCAGTGCGCCCGGCGTCTGGAAATGGTGCAACACGATGGAAAGCAGCAGCGCGGTCAGCACGCAGGCCAACACCGGCAGGCTGCGCACCAGCGGCACCACGATGGCGATAAAGGTGGCGGCGATGGAAAAATCCAGCCCATAACCGTCCAGATCCCCGGCGCTGCCGGCGGCTACGATGCCGAGCAGCGTGGAGAGAAACCAGCACAGGTAAAAGGTCAGCCCGGCGCCCAGCGCATACCAGCGGTCGAAGCGCGCCGGCGCCTGTTCGCCGGTCAGCGCAAACAGTTCATCGGTGAGCAAGAATCCCAGGGCCAGCCGCCAGCGTAACGGCAGCGGCGCAATGCGCTCCCTCAGCCGCAGCGCATAGAGAAAATGCTGGGCGGTGACGAAAAAGGTCGACAGCAGGATCGCCAGCAGCCCGGCGCCGCCCTTGATCATGCCCATCGCCACCAGCTGCGCCGCCCCGGCGAACACGATGGCCGACATGCCCAGCCCCTGCGCCGGCGTCAGGCCGCTTTGCAGGGCAATCGAGCCCGCCAGTATGCCCCACGGCACCACCGCCAGGCACAGCGGCAAGATCGCCACTCCCCCCTGCAGCGCGGGGCGCAGGCGGGCAGACGGCGGCGTGATGAGGGGGATTGAATCAGTCATGGGCTTCTCCTTCGGTTGAAGAAGCCAGCTTACGGCGCAGGCGCACACGGGTATTGCACCCGATTGCCCGGTTATTTCAGCGATTTGACATAGTCGCCCGGCGTAATGCCCATCGACTTGCGAAAATGGCGATGGAAATGGCTTTGATCGTGAAAACCGCAGCTCAGCGCGCTGTCCAGCACGCTGCTACCGGCCTTCAGCATGCCGCGCGCTTTACGCAGCCGCGCCTGAATTTGATAGGCGTGCGGCGGCAGACCGGTGGCCTGCTGAAACTGCCGCAGCAGGTAATAAGGGCTGAGCGCCACTCGCTCCGCCAGCTCCAGCAGCGAAATGTCCGCCTCGGGGAAATCGTCGAGAAAGGCTTTCACCCGCGCCACCTGGCTTTGCGCCCGGCTCTGCGGCGTGGGATCGATGCGGCTTTTACCGTGCCGCAGCATCAGCCAGGTCAGCGCCGAGAACACCATGGTCTCTTTCATCAGCCGGTTCTCATCGCTGCGCAGCAGGCTGAACGCCATCCGCAGCTGGCCGGCCAGGCCGACGTCATGCACCACCGGGTTGGGGAAATAAGGCGTCGCGCCGGCGCCGGTTTTCAGATCGCGCGACAAAAACGCCAGCAGCTCCGGCGTCGGGTACATCGCCTGATACGACCATCCCTCTTCGGTGGCGGAACTGCCGGTGTGGATGTCGTCGGCGTTGACCAGAATGATGCTGCCCAGCGGCGCCACGTGTTCGCCACCGGTGCGGTAGAAACGCTGGGCGCCGTCGTCGATGACGCCCACGCAGAAGCCTTCATGGCTGTGGCGCGAGAAGGTTTGGCGGCGGTAGGTGGCCTGCAGCACTTCCAGCCCGCCGAGATCGTCGACGTGCATGAAATGGGCCTGTTCCCGGGATGCTTTGCGCGCTGCGCCTTCCACCTTCATCTTGCCTACCTCCGCTGAATGAGCGCCATTCTAGCACTCACGCGAGGGCGGGGTTTGTACAAAATTGCCCGTATCGGCGCCCGGCGGCGCGATCGCCGCGCAGCGCCAGGCGCTGAACACCGCCAGCAGCGGCGCCAGCGCGAACGCCAGGAACAGCCAACGCGCCGCCGACGCCGCGCCCACCGCCCCGCCCGGATCGTTCAGCCCCGCCAGATTGGCCGTCATCCCGGCCAGCGCCGCCCCGAACGCGGTGGCGAACAGCTGCACCGTGGTAATGGAAGCGCCGGCGATGTCTTTATCCGCCTCAGGCGCCACCTGCAAAATGCGCGTCAGCAGGTGCGGCCAGCCGAAGCCGATGCCGAACCCCACCAGCAACAGCGCAATGACGATCGGCGCCAGCGCCTGCCAGTGGCCACCGGACGGCACCGGCATCAGGATCGCCAGCGCCAGCAGCCCCACCAGCACAAACAGCGGCCCGCTGACAATCGCCCGGCGAATGCCCGCCCCGCGCCAGCCGGAGCTGAGGATCTCGGACAGCGTCCAGCCGGCGGCCATGGCGGCGGCGATATAGCCGGAGATCAGCGGCGACTGGCCGTGCAGCAGCTGCAGGAAATAAGGCACGAAGATCTCGCTGGTCATGCCGATCACCAGCAACGCGGTCGTGATGTAGAGCGCCGCCAACGATGAACCGCGCCGCAGTGCGCCATGCGGTAACAGACGGGCTCTCGAGTGCGCTTCACGCTTCAGCAGCCAGGCCATCAGCAGCAGCGAGAGCGCGATGCCCGCCAGGTTGATCCAGGCGCTGTGCGCCAGGCTGCCGGCGGACACCACCAGCACCGCCACGGTCAACAGCAGCAGCTGGGCGGCCGGCAACGGCGCGGCCGCCTGCTGCGCTTTGCCCTTGGGCAGGATCAGGAAGGTAAACGCGGCGTACAGCGCCATGATCGGCAGCAGAATGCCGAAGGCCCAACGCCAGGCGTGCAGCTCGGCGAAAATGCCGCCCACCGCCGGCCCCACCAGGGTGGCGATGCCCCACATCGCCGAGATGAGCGCCATGGCGCGTGGCCATAATCGCTGCTCGAACACTAGGTTGATCATCGCGTAGGAGAGCGCAAAGATCAGCCCGCCGCCGAAGCCCTGCACCGTGCGGCCGATCAGCATCACCGGCATGCTCGGCGCCAGCGCGCACAGCGCCGCCCCGGCAATGAAGAACAGCGAAGCCACCAGATAGGCGCTGCGCGCGCCGTAGCCGCTGAGCAAGCGGGCCGACAGCGCGGAACCGAGGATCGACGCCACCACGAACAGCGTGGTGTTCCAGGCGTAGAGATCCAGCCCGCCGATATCCTGCACCACCGAGGGCAGAATGGTGGTGGCGACCAAAATATTGATGGCATGCAGCGCTACGCCGAGCGAAAGCGCGATCGCACTGGCCGCATTTTTGCCGGAGAAAAGGTCGCTCCAGCGGCTATCGTCATGGGTTATCACGGTTGTCGTCCTGTTTTCAGAGGAATGGCATTGAGTTGGTCATGAGATTGCGTTAAATTTAACAAGAGTTATCTTGGAATAAGTTAGGGCGAGGCGGAGAAATATGTCAAGAATAAACTTGGAAAATAGCGGCAGCACCGCACAATCGGTCAGTGACCGCTTGCTGACGCTATTGAAAACCCGCGGCCCGCAGCAAGCTTCTGACGCAGGAAAGGTGCTCGGCACCACCGGTGAGGCGGCCCGCCAGCAGTTCGTCAAGCTGGCGAAAGAGGGGCTGGTCGAAGCGGTGGCGGAAACGCGCGGCGTGGGCCGCCCGGTGCAGCTGTGGCATTTGACCTCCGCCGGCAACGCACGCTTTCCCGACACCCATGCGGATCTGACGGTGCAGCTGCTGCGCACCGTGCGCGACAAGCTGGGCGAACAGGCGCTCGACGTGCTGATCGAGACCCGCGAGCAGGAAAACCGCATCAACTACAAGCAGGCGATGATCGGCGCCGCCGATCTGCAGGAGCGCGTGGCGCGCCTGACCGAGATCCGCTGCCGCGAAGGCTATATGGCCGAATGGCGCCAGGAAGAGGACGGTACCTATCTGCTGGTGGAAAATCACTGCCCGATCTGCGCCGCCGCTACCGTCTGCCAGGGCTTCTGCCGGGCGGAGTTGAGTATCTTCACCGAAGTGCTGCAGGCGCAGGTAGAGCGCGCCGAACACATTCTGGCCGGCTCGCGGCGCTGCGCCTACCGCATTTCGCTCCTGTAACACCGGTTTTTGCCCACGTTTTCAACCGGTACAGATTATTCTGCTTGTGTACCCCGCACCTTCCCTTCTAAGGTTGAATTAACGAACATTCAGGCAAACAGCGGGCCTCGCGCCCGCCCTGAGAAATCCGCCGGCGCCTGGCGCGCTAGCGGCAGAGTAACCCCACGGGAGTTGAACGATGAAGAAGCCGCATGCCGGATTCTGGCTGGCGACGCTGGGACTGGGCGTCTGCTGGCTGCTGGCGCTGCTGACTCGCGATCGGCTCAACGGCATACTGCTGGCCGGCGCGGCGCTGGCGCTGATTTTTACCCCCGCCGCCCGCCGTAAAGGCGCGGCCCTGGCCGCCTTGGGCGGCATCGGCATGGATGGGCTTTGGAGCTACAGCGGCGTGCTGCACTACAGCGGGCAACACGGCCTGCCGCTCTGGGCCATCGCGCTTTGGATCGGTTTCGGCTGCTGGTGGTATTGGTTGCTGGACGTGGTCAGAGCGGCCCCCTGGCCGCTGGCGGTGCTGGGCGCCGCCGTCGGCCCCTTCGCCTACGCCGTATCCTGGAAGCTGGACGCCTTGCTGCCCGGCGTGCCGCCGGAGTTCATGCTGCTGCTGCTGGCCGTCGGCTGGTCGATTTATCTGCCGGCCGTCAGCTGGCTGCAGTGGAAACGACGGGACAGCTGAACGGCGGGCAGCGGCCGGGAAAAATAATGCCGAAGGCCATTGCTTATCGGTTGCCCGATCGGGTTTACTGAGCGTTCTAATAATAATCATCCCTGCAAAATACAATCCTATGCTTAGCCAACCAAGCCGTCGCGTCCTGCCGTTGATCGGGGCGTTGTTCACGTTATATATCGTTTGGGGTTCCACCTATTTCGTCATTCGCCTCGGCGTCGCGCAGTGGCCGCCGCTGATGATGGCCGGCATTCGCTTTCTGACCGCCGGCATCGTGCTGTTCAGCTTCCTGGCCTGGCGCGGCCACGCGCTGCCGACGCCGAAGCAGTGGCTGGCCGCCGGCGTCATCGGCATTCTGCTGCTGGCGGTGGGCAACGGCCTGGTGACAGTAGCGGAGCACCAACACGTACCGTCCGGCATCGCCGCGGTGATGGTGGCGACGGTGCCGCTGTTCACCCTCTGCTTCAGCCTGCTGTGGGGCATGCGCAACACCAAACTGGAATGGGCCGGCATCGCGCTCGGGCTGGTGGGCATCGTGCTGCTCAACACCGGCAACAACCTGGTGGGCAACCCGACCGGTGCGCTGCTCATTTTGCTGGCGTCGGCCAGCTGGGCCTTCGGCTCGGTATTGGGATCGCGCATCTCGCTGCCGGCCGGGCCGATGGCCGGCGCGGCGGAGATGCTGGTCGCCGGCGTGGTGTTATTGGTCGCCAGCCGGCTGAGCGGCGAACACCTGACTCAGATGCCGAGCACCAGCGGCTTTCTGGCGCTGGGGTACCTGATCGTCTTCGGTTCGATGCTGGCGATCAGCGCCTATATGTTTTTGTTGAAGAACGTGCGCCCGGCGGTCGCCACCAGCTACGCCTACGTCAACCCGGTGGTGGCGGTGCTGCTCGGCATCGGCTTTGCCGGCGAATCGCTGGCGCCGCGCGAGTGGCTGGCGCTGGCGATCATCGTGGCGGCGGTGGTGCTGGTGACGCTGGGGAAATACCTGTTCGCCCGCCCGGCCCGCGTGCAGGCCATCGACAGCGAACGGTAGCGATCGCAAAAGGCGGTCTGTGGGCCGCCGTTAAAAACGATTCTTGTTTCACCCGGTGAAGGGGCTATAATTCCCGCTGTTCCAAGCAACCTGCGAAATTATTCCTATGCTGAAAAAAGCGTTCGTCATCGTCATCGCCCTGTGCGCCTTCGGTTCTTTGGGCGGCGTATTTCTCGCCGGGCTGAACATCTACACCCGTTCTACTACTCCGCACGAAGAAAGCGCGCCTGCCGGGGATGCCGCCGCCACGCCGGCGCAAACCGAAACCCTTCAGGCCAAGTGATCGTCCATCCAACGCTGGCAGCGCTGCTGTAAAAAGCGCTGCAGCTGCCTGACGCGTTCCGACACCTGCGAGCGATGCGGGCAGACCAGATTGATCGGCACCGCGTCGCTGCGCCATTCCGGCAGCAGTTGCACCAGCCGCCCGGCGCGAATATCCGCCGCCACGTCGATCGCCGACTTGCGCACCACCCCGTGGCCGGCCAGCGCCCAGCGTCGCGCGATCTCGCCGTCATCGGTAAAATAGCTGCCGTTCAGCGGCACTTCGACCAGCTCCTCACCGCGCCATAGCCGCCATTCCACCTGCCGTTTGCCGCTGGGCTGATACACCAGAATGCTGTGCCGGGCCAGATCGGCCGGCGTTTGCGGCACGCCATGCCGCCGCAGATAATCCGGGCTGGCGCAGATCAACCGCCGGTGCTGCGGCAAAATAGGCAGCGCCACCAGCGAAGAGTCGGCCAGCGCCCCGAAACGCAACGCCACGTCCACCGGTTCGCGGAACAGATCGGCCTGCCGATCGTTGATCAGGAGCTGCAGCTGAATATGCGGATGCTGTTGCCGGAACTCGTCCAGCCAGCCTAACAGCAGATTACGGCCGAAATCCGACGGCGCGGAAATCTGCAGCACCCCGGATAGCCCCTGGTGCTTTTCGCGGATCGCCTGCTCCCCTTCAGCCAACGCGCCCAGCGCCAGGCGCGCGCTGTCGAGATAGCGGGCGCCCTCCTCCGTCAACCGCAGGCTGCGGGTGGAACGTACCAGCAGCCGCGCGCCCAGCTGCTGCTCCAGCCTTTTCACCGCGATGCTGGCCGCCGCCGGCGTTATATCCAGCGCGCGCGCCGCGGCGGAAAAACTGCCGCCGTCCACCGTGCGGACAAACACCTCGAGATCGACAAATGAGGTCATCAGCTCCCCTCCTTTAGTGTCATCGATTATTAATATTAATTTACAAGTGTTTGCTATTAGGCGGGGTTTTGTCCTCATTTTCAATCAGGAAAGATAGATCCCGTTGAAACTTACCCTAAAAGAGGCCTTAACATGACGATTCCCGATTCCCCTCTGAAACGACAAAAACTGGTGATCCTCGGCGGTACCAGCGGCATTGGCGCCGCGGTGGCCTACGCGGCGGCGGCGCGCGGCGCTGAAGTGGTGCTGGCTTCACGCCGCCTGCCCCACGCCAGGGAGAAGAACGACGCGCTGCGCCTGATGCAGGCCGACCTGACCGATGAAGCGTCGCTGCATGCGCTGTTTGCCGCCGTCGGCGCCTTCGACCATCTGGTGATCACCGCCGGGCCGCTGGTGGAGGCCAAGCCGCTGGCTGAAACGGCCATCCAACAGGCGCAGGCCGACTTCAACGTCAAATTTTGGGGAAGTTTGCGCGCGGTGCAGGCGGCGCTGCCGACGCTAGCGCCGCAGGGCTCCATCACCCTGACTTCCGGCCAGCTGTCGCGTAAATATCTCGGCGGTCAGTTGGTCAAAACCGCCATCAACGCCGCGCTGGAAGCGACCGGCAAGCAGCTGGCGAAGGAGCTGGCACCGCGGCGGGTGAACGTGGTCAGCCCCGGCATCACCGCCACCGAAGCCTACGACGGCATGAGCGCCGCGCAGCGTCAGGCGCTGTTCGAACGGGTTGGCGGCAGCCTGCCGGTCGGCAGGGTCGGCCAGGCGGCCGACGTCGCGGCGGGTTACCTGCTGGCGATGGAGAACGGCTTCGTGACCGGCAGCGTGATCGACATCGACGGCGGCGGCCTGTTGTAACGGCGGCTAGAGCGCCGTTACACCCTGCGCGGCGGCCTGCTGTTCCAGCACGGTGATAATCTGGTAGGCCGAACGCGGCACCAGGCTGAAATCGCCGATCAGCAGGCGGTCGCTGACCGCCTCATCCAGCATCGCACGGGCGCCGGCACGCAGGATTTCCACCTGTTCCGGCGGCGTACCCGCCGCGGTGATCAGCGGCAGGCCGGGCACCGCCGCCGTGCGGCCGATGATTTTCAGCCCCTCCAGCGCCTGCGGCTGCGCACGGCGCAGCAGTTCCATGCTGATCGAATCGATGGCGGCGATATCCGCCTGCCCGCTGCGGATCAGCTTCAGCGACTGATAATGCGCGCCGGAGGCCATCGCCGCACCAAAGAATTTCCCGTCCTGCGCCAGCGGTGCGATCAGCGCGCGCAGGCCGTTGTAGCCGGACTGGGAATCGGTGCTGTTATAAACCACCGTCCGGCCGCGAAAATCCGCCAGCCGTTCGCCGGGGTCGCCCGCGCGCACCACCAGCCAGCTGCGGTAATTCGGCCCGTCGCACCCTTCAACCCGGTAATGGTAGGTGCCAATCAGCTGCACCTGCGGCAGGGTGCTGACCAACGGATAACCGCAGGTTTGGCTGAGCAGCAGATCGTCGCGCCGCCAGTGCTGTGCCAAATCGTCCGGCCAGCTGAGCCGCTCCGGCGCCGCCGGCAGCCCCAGCCGCAGCAGCTTGTCGCGCAATACCTGCCAGAAGGATTCGGCCTGCTCCCGGCCAACGCCGTACATCGGTAGAGACACCTGCATCATTTCCCCCTTACCCCGCCGGAGTGGTCGCCAGCGTCTGCTGACGCCAGGCGGTGAGATAACGCACCCAACGTTCGAACAGCATATCGGTGATAATAGCCAACAAGGCCACCACCGCCGCGCCCTGGATCACATAGGCGGTGTTAAACCCGCTCAGACCGATGATGATCGGCGAGCCGAGGGTCTTGGTACCGACGGTGGAAGCGATGGCCGCCGTGCCGATGTTAATGATCACCGACGTGCGGATCCCGGCGACGATCACCGGCGCCGCCAGCGGCAATTCGACCCGCCACAGAATTTGCCAGGCGCTCATCCCCACGCCGCGGGCAATCTCACGCGTGGCGGGCGGCACCGATTCGATGCCCGCCAGCGTGCCCTGCAGGATCGGCAGCAGGCCGTACAATACCAGCGCAATGATCGCCGGCTGTTCGCTGAAGCCCATCACCGGCACCGCCACCGCCAGCACCGCCACCGGCGGGAAGGTCTGCCCCACCGCCACCACCGTTTCCACCAGCGAACGAAACTCCCGGCCGCTGCGCCGGGTGACGGCCACGCCGGCCGCCACGCCGAGAGCCACCGCGATCAGGCTGGAGATCGCCACCAGCGACAGGTGCGCCCCCACCAGCGCGATAAAGCTGTCCTGCTGATAAATGGGCCGCTCCAGATCGGGGAACCAGGCGGCGAACAGGCCGCGCAGATGATCCATGCCGAACACCAGCGCCAACAGCAGCGCCAGCGTCCAGGGCAGCGGATCGCGCAACAGGCGCCAGACGCGCCCGCTCATGACAGCGCCTGCCCGGCGATCAGATCGTTGAAGTGCAACACCCCCAACGCTTCGCCCCGTTCATCCACCACCGGCAGGCAGTCGCTGCCGCGCGCCACAAACACTGACAACGCCTCGCGCAGGCTCATGGCGGCAGCGATCGGTTCGCCCTCGGCGGCGCCGGGCCGCACCCGCTCCGCCACCGTTCCCAGCGACAGCAGCTTGATGCCGCGATCGCTGCGCCCGAAGAAATCCCGCACGAAGTCGTTGGCCGGCGCGGTCAGCAGCGCCAGCGGCGTGCCCTGTTGCACCACCCGCCCCTGATCGAGCAGCACCAGGCGATCCGCCAAGCCCAGCGCTTCATCGATGTCGTGCGTCACCAGCACGATGGTGCGGCCGGAGAGCTGATGGATGCGCGCGATCTCCGCCTGCAGCGCCGCACGGGTGACCGGATCCAGCGCGCCGAACGGTTCGTCCATCAGCAACACCTCGGGATCGGCGGCCAGCGCGCGCGCCACCCCCACCCGCTGCTGCTGCCCGCCGGACAGCTGATGCGGGTAGCGGCGGCGAAACAGATCCGGCTCCAAATGCAACAGCTCCAGCAGTTCGGTCACCCGATCGCGAATGCGCGCGCGCGGCCATTTCAGCAGCTGCGGCACGGTGGCGATGTTCTCCTCCACCGTCCAGTGCGGGAACAGGCCGATCGACTGGATCGCATAGCCCATGCGCCGCCGCAGATCCTGCGGTTTGAACGACTGGATCTCTTCGCCGGCAAAGAGAATCTTGCCCCGATCGTGTTCGATCAGGCGATTGACCATTTTTAACGTCGTGGACTTGCCGGAACCCGAGGTGCCGATCAACACGGTGAATTCGCCCTCGGCGATGTGCAGCGTGAGATCGTCGACCGCCGGCTTGCCCTGAAAAATTTTGCTGACTTGCTCAAAGTGAATCATCGGCGCGATACGTCCAGGATTGAAACCCAAAATTTAAACAGCGAATCGACGATGACCGCCATCATGACTACCGGGATCACCCCCAGCAAAACCAGATCCAGCGCGCTGCTGAGCAGCCCCTGGAACACGATGGCGCCAAAGCCGCCAGCGCCGATCAGCGCCGCCACCACCGCCATACCGACGGTTTGCACCGCCAGGATGCGCACGCCGGTCAGGAACAGCGGCAGCGCCAACGGCAGCTGCACGCGCAGGAAGATCTGCCCGCGCGTCAGCCCCATGCCGGTGGCGGATTCGATCACCCCGGCCGGCACGCTTTGCAGCCCCGCCACTACGCTGCGCACCAGCGGCAACAGCGCGTACAGCACCAGCGCCACGATCGCCGGCGCCATGCCGATGCCGCTGACGCCGTGCTCCGCCAGCCAGGGCACCGCCGTCGCCAGCCCCGCCAGCGGCGCGATCAGCAGGCCGAACAGCGCGATGGACGGCACGGTCTGAATAATGTTCAGCGCGGAGAAAATCGGCCGCTGCCAGCGTTCGGAGCGAAAACACAGCACCCCGAGCGGCACGCCGATCGCCAGCGCCGGCGCCATCGTCGCCAGCAGAATCGTCAGGTGCTGCAGCAGCGCGGCGTCAAACACCTCCTGGCGATTGTGGTACTCCTTCAGCAGCGACAGCTGATCGAGCTGATGCCCGAACAGCAGCAGCGCCGATGGCACCAGCACCAGCGCGTTGCCCAGCATGCGCCACAGGTGCGACGCGGTGATGCGCGCCATGGCGTCGGCGGCGATCAGCAGGCTCAGCGCCATCGTCAGCCAGCATCCGCTGCCCCAGGAGGTGCGCGCCAGGCGCGATCCCTCCTGCGCCAAACGTTCAGCAGCCTGCCCGCTGATCCAGAAGGCCAGCGTCAGCACCCCGCAGGCGGCCAGCGCCGCCAGCAGCGCCCGCCCCCGCGTCGGCGGCAACAGGCTGAGGATCGCCAATGCCGCCAGCGGTAACAGCAGCCACAGCGCCGGGCCGTGCAGCAAGGAGAACAAGGAGAGGCTTTTGCCCGACAACAGGCGATTGGGGGCATAACTGAGGAACGGCAGGCCAAACGCGGCCAGCAGCAACAGCATGAACAGCGTCAACAAGACGCGATGTTTTACGGCGATAGTCAAAGAAACGCTCCGGCTCCCTCGGTTTACCCCCTCTCCCGACGGCAGAGGGGGCACCTCGGCATTATCCCTTAACAAACCCTTTCTCTTTCAGGTAAGCGGCCGCCACCTGTTTGGCGTCCTGGCCTTCCACGGCGATCTGCGCGTTGAGTTTTTGCAGCGTCGGCCCGTCCAGAGAGGCGAACACCGGCTTGAGCAGCTCAGGCAGATTGGCGTGCGCCTTCAGCGCCGCTTCGCGCACGATCGGCGCCGGTGCGTAGATCGGCTGTACGCCTTTCGGGTCCGCCAGCGTCTGCAGCCCCAGCGCCGCCACCGGGCCATCGGTGCCGTAGGCCATCGCCGCGTTGACGCCGGAGGTCTGCTCCGCCGCCGCCTTGATGGTCACCGCCGTGTCACCGCCGGCCAGGGACAGCAGCTGATCCTGATTCAGTTTGAAACCGTAGGCGTTCTGGAACGCCGGCAGCGCATCCGGCCGCTCGATAAATTCCGCCGAGGCCGCCAGCTTGAACTTGCCGCCGCCGTTGATCCACTTGCCGAGATCCGACAGCGTCTTCAGATGGTTGGCCTCCGCCACGTCCTGACGAATGGCGATGGTCCAGGTGTTGTTGGCCGGCGCCGCGTCCAGCCAGACGATTTTGTTGTTGTCGTAGTCGAGCTGCTTCACCTTCTCGAAGCCGGCCTGGGCGTTCTTCCACGCCGGATCTTTCTCATCGGAGAAGAAAAACGCGCCGTTGCCGGTGTATTCCGGATAGATGTCGATCTCGCCGGAGGTAATGGCGCCGCGCAGCACCTTGGTAGTGCCGAGCTGCAGCTTGTTGGTGGTCTTGATGCCGTTGGCTTCCAGCACCTGCACGATAAGGTTGCCGAGCAGCGAACCTTCGGTATCGATCTTGGAGCCGACGCGCACCGAGTCGGCCGCCTGCGCCAGACCGCCGGTGGCCAGCAGAGCCAGCGCGACGGCAAAGGAACGTCCGCGTGATAAGGTGATTGCCATACTTTTCCTCTGGTTATACGTTTTCCAGCTCATGGGCCGGTTAGGTTGGAAAATCCTGAGAAACGCGCTTCCAGCGCGCAATAAATTTTTCCGTCGGCAGGGCATCGCCTTCCCCCTGCGGTTCATCGGCGCGCAACGGATGCACGCCAACGTCGATCGGCGTCAGGGCGTAATCGCGCAGCCACTCGCCGTAGCCCTGCGCGACAAATCCCTGGCTGCGCCGCTGATACGCCTCACGCTCCGCCAGATAGACTTCGCGCAAACCATACCAGGGCAGGCCGGGCAGATCGTGATGCACTAAATGGTAGTTCAGATTGAGAAACAGCAGCCGCCACGGCCAGCCCGCCTCATTAATAATAGAACGTGCCTGCGGTGCGTCCACGGCGCGATGCTCAAAAAACGATCTTACCTTGGTCAGCGCCAGCGCCGGGTAGCTGATGGCCAGCAGGTAAAACGCCGCGCCGATACCCTGCGCCTGCAGCCAGTTCAGCAACATCGCCAACAGCGACAGGTGTACTCCCCACATCACCCAGGCGCGCCACTCCCCGGCGGCAAGCGCTTTCACCGCCCCGGCCAGGGTCGCGGCGATATCCAACGCCGGGCCGAGGAGCACCCGGCCGATCAGCGTATTGCGCACGGCGGCCAGCAGCGGCAACAGGCGGGGATAGCGCCGCCACTGCGCGGCGCTGAAGTAATAGCTTTCGGGATCTTCGTGCGGATCGGTCAGGTGGTCGTTGCGGTGGTGGCGCAGATGCGAATCGCGATACAGCCCATAGGGATACCACACCGCCAGCGGCAACAGGCCGAACAGCTGATTGACGCGCGGCCAGCGCGTCGGATGGCCGTGGATCAGCTCGTGTTGCAACGACAGGTACCAGGTGGTCAGGAGAATCAACAGCGGCGCGCCAAGCCACGGGCCCAGCGTTTGCCAGCCCAGCGCCACGCCGAACCAGCCGCCGTACACCGCCGCCATGATCCCCCAGGTGGGCAATTCCATTCGCCAGTAGCGGCGCCGATAAAGCTGCCTGATTCGTTCGCGCTGTTCGGGGTGCAAATAGTGGGCGTGGGACATGCTGCGGCTCGCGGTGAGAGATTTTCTCCCAGTATCCGCGAGCCGTAGCGGCGTTCAAAATAACGAAAATGGCAAAGCTAAGTGAAAATTCAGCGGGTTGCGTACGCGGCCTGCGGTTCGCAGGCCACCGGGAAATTCACCGAGTTGGCGATAAAGCACAGGTGATGCGCCTTCTCATGCAGCTGTTGCGCCAGCTGCAGATCGTCGCCGTCGCGCACCGTGACCTGCGGCCGCAGCGTCACCGAGGTGAAAAAGCCGCCGCGCGCCGCGTCTTCACGCATCACCCCGACGGCGTTGTCCTGATAGGCTAGTACGGAAATGCCCGAGGTGGCGCACAGATGCAGATACCATAATTTGTGACAGGCGCTGAGCGAAGCCACCAGCAAATCTTCCGGGTTCCAGCGCGTCGCGTCGCCGCGGAAGGCCGGATCGGCGGAGCCGGCGATGTCTGCCTTGCCCGCGGCGCCGATCAGGTGATCGCGCCCGTAGGCGCGGTAATCCTCGGTGCCTGCGCCCAAATTCCCCTGCCAGGTGACCGCCACCTGATAATGATGCTCGCCTTTCATGCCTTTTTCTCCCGTTGGCCGGCCAATGAAACATCGTCTTGAGACGTGCCCGAAAAACACTATTGGTGGAAAAGCGTGAATACGCAAACGGCGAAACGAGAAAAAACGGGCCGCGCAGGCGGCCCGTCCGTTACCTCCCTTCAGGGAACGAAATCGAGCACCACGGCGTTGAACAGCGCGTACTCGGTGGCGGTGGCCATCGGCGGAAACTGCGCGTGCTGCACCGCCGCACTCGCCGCTGCGCACAGGGGCGCATCGCCTCTTACGATCTTGCTGCTCGCCAGCTTGCCGTCCGGCCGCAGCCGAATGCTGATGGTGCAGCGTTGGCCGCGCGCGCGTTCAGGCAAACGCAGCTCGCGGCTCACCGCGTTATGCACCCGCACCGGATAGCTGAGCGGTGCCATGGCCTGCGCCTCGGCCTGCGGTTCCGGCAACGGAATGCCGGCCTGATGCCCGGCGCCGCAGCCGCTCAGCAGCAACAGCGCCAACAGGCTTAGTGTCTTTTTCATTCCCGATGTCCTTATTGGGGGGATTTCTCCTTATCGAGCGGCCCTCACTGCGCCGCCGGGTAGGCCTCGCCGTCGTCCGCGTAACGCTGCAGCCGCTCGCGCCACCACTTGGCCGCCAGACCGCTGGCGCTTTCCCGCCAGCCGAAATAGGCAACGTCGCTGCAGCGCTCAGATTCCACGCGTTTCGCCACCAGTTCGCCCCTGTTCAGGTAAGGTTCCGCCAGAGAACGCGGCAGATAGCCGCAGCCCAACCCGGCCAACTGCGCCTGCAGCTTGGCGTCGAAGCCGAAGACCGTCAGCGTATCCTGCTCTTCGAGCAGGTTCAGGCTCTGCGGCGCGTTGACCCGCGAGGTATCGCGCACCACCACCGCCCGGTGCTGACGGATTTCGTCCTTCGGCAACGGTTCCGGCAGCGTCGCCAGCGGATGCTGCGGCGCGACGGCGAACACGTAATCCAGCTGCCCCAGCCGGCTGAACGCATAGCCCACCCGCGACGGCGGCTCGCAGATGGCGCCGATGATAATGTCGGCGCAGCCATAAACCAGCGATTCCCAGGAGCCGGCCAGCACCTCGTGGCTGAAACGCAGCCGGGTATGATGATGTTGCCGATAGAACTCGTCGATCAGTGGCAACAGGCGGGCGAACGGGAATGAGGCGTCGATCCCGAGCGTGATCTCGCTTTCCCAGCCGTTCTCCACGTAGCGCGCCTGCTGCTCCAGATCCTGCGCCGCCCGCAGCAACACCCGGCCTTTTTCCAGCATCAGCTTGCCGGTATCGGTGAACTTCGCCCGGTGGCCGGAGCGGTCCAGCAGGGTGATGTCGAGATCGTTCTCCAGCTTTTGCACCATATAGCTCAGTGCCGAAGGGGTTTTAAACAGTGCGGCGGCCGCGGCGGCGAAAGATCCGTGCCGGTCCAGCGCGTCCAAAATCAGCAGCGCTTCCAGGTTTAATCTCATGCTTTCTCCCGTGTATAAAAAAACTCAACAAGTCGGCAAAAATTCTGCGGTATCTTTGAAATCGCCCTCTGCCTACCATGCGTTTTATCGGCGTTACACTCATCAGATGTTCAACCGAAATATCACTGGGAAGGTAAATTATGTCCAAGTTTCAACTGCTTGATAAAGACAACTCCGCACTGATTTTTATCGATCATCAACCGCAAATGGCCTTCGGCGTGGCTAATATTGATCGTCAGCAACTGAAAAACAACGTTGTTGGCTTGGCGAAGGCGGGCAAGATTTTCAACGTGCCAACCCTTTTCACCTCGGTAGAAACCGAAAGCTTCAGCGGCTATATCTGGCCGGAACTGCTGGCGGTACACCCTGAAATCACCCCGATTGAACGCACCTCGATGAACTCCTGGGAAGACGCGGCCTTCGTTAAAGCCGTGGAAGCTACCGGCCGCAAAAAGCTGGTGATCTCCGCGCTGTGGACCGAAGTGTGTCTGACCTTCCCGGCGCTGATGGCGCTGGAAGCCGGCTATGAAGTGTATGTGGTGACCGACACCTCCGGCGGCACCTCCGTCGATGCGCACGAGCGTTCGATCGACCGCATGGTGCAGGCCGGCGCCGTGCCGGTGACCTGGCAGCAGGTGCTGCTGGAGTACCAGCGCGACTGGGCGCGCAAAGATACCTACGACGCGGTGATGGCGCTGGTGCGCGAACACAGCGGCGCGTACGGCATGGGCGTCGACTACGCTTACACCATGGTGCACCACGCACCGGCTCGCACGGTGAAATAATCCCCTTGCCCCGGCCCTGCGCCGGGGTATTTTCAGGAGTCGGTTTTATGGCCCATCCGCAGCATGTCACGCTGGTGATCACCCACCGTTTGGCGCCGGGGAACGAGCAGGCCTATGAGGCTTGGCTGAACCGCATCATGCCCGACGCCGCGGGCTTCACCGGCCATTTGGGCGTCAACGTGATTCGCCCTTCCGGCGACGAACAGGCCTATACGGTGTTGGTCCGCTTCGACAACCTCGACAACCTGTACCGCTGGATCCACTCGCCGCTGCGCAAGCAATACATCGAAGAAGTCACCCCGCTGCTGCTGGAGAGCGACCATATCGAGATCCGCCCCGGCGCGGAGTTCTGGTTTACCCCGCCCAACCCCGGCGTGCGCCAGCCGCCCCAGTGGAAGCAGTTCATCATCACCCTGCTGGTGATTTTCCCTTCCACCAATCTGGTGCCCTGGTTTTGGGGGTTGGTGCTGCCGCAGCTGGGCGGCACGCTGCTCGGCCATTTTCTCAATGACGCCACCGTGGTCGCCCTGGTGGTGTACCTGTGGATGCCTATCGTGACTCGCGTTTTTCATCAATGGCTGACCCGCCGCTAGGCGGTTCGCCGGGAGAATGTTATGAACCACCACGCTTCATTGATCATCACCAACGGCAAGTTTCACACCGTCGATCGCCAAAATCCCACCGCACAGGCGGTCGCCATCCGCGACGGCAAGTTTCTGGCGGTCGGTAGCGAAAGCGAAGTCATGCAGCACGCCGGGCCGGAAACCCAGGTGATCGACCTGCACGGCCACACCGCTATTCCAGGCCTGAACGACTCGCACCTGCACCTGATCCGCGGCGGCCTGAACTATAACCTGGAGCTGCGCTGGGAAGGCGTGCCTTCGCTGGCCGACGCCCTGCGCATGTTGAAAGAACAGGCGCTGCGCACGCCGAACCCGCAGTGGGTACGGGTGGTCGGCGGCTGGACCGAATTCCAGTTCGCCGAGCGCCGCATGCCGACGCTGGACGAGATCAACCAGGCGGCGCCGGACACGCCGGTGTTCATTCTGCACCTCTACGATCGCGCGCTGCTCAACCGCGCGGCGCTGAAAGTGGTCGGCTACACCAAAGACACGCCGAACCCACCGGGCGGCGAGATCCAGCGCGACGCCAACGGCAACCCGACCGGCATGCTGATCGCCAAGCACAACGCTATGATCCTGTACGCCACGCTGGCGAAAGGGCCGAAGCTGCCGCTGGAACAGCAGGTCAACTCCACCCGCCAGTTTATGCGCGAGCTGAACCGTCTGGGCCTCACCAGCGCCATCGACGCCGGCGGCGGCTTCCAGAACTACCCGGAGGATTATCAGGTGATCGCCGAGCTGCACGAGAAAAAGCAGCTGACCATCCGCATCGCCTATAACCTGTTCACCCAGCGGCCGAAGCAGGAGCTGGAAGACTTCGAGCTGTGGACCGACATGCTCAAGCCGGGCCAGGGCACCGACTTCTATCGCCACAACGGCGCCGGCGAGATGCTGGTGTTCTCCGCCGCCGACTTCGAAGACTTCCTGCAGCCGCGCCCGGATCTGCCGCCGGGTACCGAAGACGAGCTGGAGCGGGTGGTGCGTCATCTGGTCGAGCACCGCTGGCCGTTCCGCCTGCACGCCACCTATGACGAGTCCATCAGCCGCATGCTGGACGTGTTCGAGAAGGTGAACCGCGACATTCCGTTCAACGGGTTGCACTGGCTGTTCGACCACGCCGAAACCATTACCGAGCGCAATATCGAGCGGGTCAAGGCATTGGGCGGCGGCATTGCGGTGCAGCACCGCATGGCGTTCCAGGGCGAGTATTTCGCCGACCGCTACGGCATCGAAGCCACCAAACATACGCCGCCGGTGGCGAAAATGCTGGC
Organism: Serratia sp. CY44782; assembly: GCF_052168715.1. Classification (NCBI taxonomy): domain Bacteria; kingdom Pseudomonadati; phylum Pseudomonadota; class Gammaproteobacteria; order Enterobacterales; family Yersiniaceae; genus Serratia; species Serratia sp. CY44782. Next base: position 101,657 of record NZ_JBJNME010000006.1, on the reverse strand, counting down.
GGCCGAGCTGCCGGTCGGACTGGGCACCGACGCCACCCGCGTCGCCAGCTACAACCCGTGGACGGCGCTGTACTGGCTGGTTTCCGGCCGCACCGTCGGCGGCATGGCGATGTACGACGACAGCGCCCGGCTGGATCGCGAAACGGCGCTGATGCTGTGGACGCAAGGCAGCGCCTGGTTCTCCACCGAACAGGGTAAGAAAGGCCAGATCAAGGTCGGCCAGCTGGCGGATGTGGCGGTGCTGTCGCAGGACTATTTCAGCGTGCCGGAAGAGCAGATCAAAGGCATCGAGTCGGTGATGACGGTGGTGGACGGCAAGGTGGTCTACGCCGCCGGCAGCTTCTCGCCGCTGGCGCCGCCGCCGCTGCCGGTGCTGCCGGAGTGGTCGCCGGTTACCCAGGTGCCAGGCCACTACCGCTCCGCGCCGCCGTCGGCGGCGGCCAAAGTCGGCGTGCTGAGCCAGGCGCACCAATGCTGCGGCCCGTGCGGCGTACACGCACACCAGCATGACATCGCGCGCCGCTCCAGCATCCCGGTGTCGGACGAGAATGCCTTCTGGGGCGCGTTCGGCTGTTCGTGCTTCTCGTTCTAAGTTGCCAGGTCAGCAACTTATTATGTAACTAGCTTAATAAGATATTAAGCTATCAACATAACAAATTAATGGCGCTGTCCACGGGAGAGCGCCATTTCATTTTCAATCGCGGTTGATCTCCAGCCAGCGCCGCTGCTCGGCGGAGGCGGCTATCGCATCCAGCACGCAAGACACCTTCCAGCCTTCTTCAAAGTCCGGCCACATGCGATCGCCCGCGGCGATGCCGTTGACCAGATCGCGGATCTCCACCGTCTTCTGATCGTTAAAGCCGATGCCGTGCCCGGCGCTGATGCAGAACGCCGCGTAGTCCGGGTGCTTCGGCCCTACCAGCAGCGTTTTGAACCCCTGCCGCTCCGCCGGCTCATCGTGCCGATACAGCTTCAGCTCCGCCATCCGTTCCTGCGTATAGCTCAGCGTGCCTTTAGTGCCGGTGACCACATAGGTCAGCCCCATCTTGCGCCCGCAGGCAATGCGCGAGGTTTCGATAGTGCCCATCGCCCCGCCGGCGAAACGCAGCAGCGCGCTGGCCTGATCTTCGTTTTCCACCGGCAGCAGGCGCGCCGGGTTTTGCGGATCCGGGCGCTGTTTGATCACGGTCTGCATATCGCCGGAGACCGCCACGATATCGCCCACCAGGTAGTGCGCCATGTTGACGATATGCGCCGCCAGATCCCCCAGCGCGCCCAGCCCGGCGCTGGCGCGGCGGCAGTGCCAGTCAATCGGCGTGCGCGGGTCGGCCAGATAATCCTCATTGTGGGTGCCGTAAAAATGCACCACCTCGCCGATTTCGCCGTTGGCGATGATCTCGCGCGCCAGCTGGCTGGTCGGGTTCTTCATGTAGTTGAAACCGACCAGCGTTTTCACGCCTTTGGCGCGGGCGGCCTGCACCATCTCCGCCGCGTCGGCGGCGTCCAGCGCCAGCGGTTTTTCCGAATACACGTGCTTGCCGTGGCGGATCGCCTCCAGCGCCATCTCTTTGTGCAAGAAGTTGGGCGCGCAGATGTCCACCACGTCGATCGCCGGATCGGCCACCAGCTGCCGCCAATCGCCGGTCGAACGCGCAAAACCGAACTCGCCGGCGCGCTGCGCCGCCAGCTCGGGCGTCACTTCCGCCAGCATCTCCAGCACCAGTTCCCCTTTCAGAGGAAAGACCGTGGGGGCCTGCGCATAGGCGATAGCGTGACAACGCCCGATATAACCGGTGCCGATTAACCCAACGCGTACCTGTTTCATCATTTTCTCCCGTGCTCGAAATCCTGCTTAGAACAAGGCGCGACTTAATGAAACGCGCCGGTTGATAACGGGTTTATATGGAATATAAATTTCAATAACAAGCGCGCGGGAAAATAAAGTTCATATTCGTGATGCCCTTCATGAAACGTTGACGGGATGATGCAACGCAGAAAGCCCAGGCACGGCTTGCCGTATCCGGGTGAGATAAAATGAACCGTTTATTTCATATCACGGTAAACCGTTGGCGCCGTGCTGCACGTAGCCGGGGCGTTGCAGCAGGCGCTGCTGATAGGCCGCCAGCGCCGCATAATCCGGCCGCTCGAACGGCGTCATCAGCCAGCGATTCAGCGACAGCCCCAGCACCACGTCCGCCAGCGTGAAAGCGGCGCCGGCGGCATAAGGGCCGTGCTGCGCCAAATGCCTGTCCAGCAGCCCCATCAGCCGGTTCCACTCACGCTCGGCGGCGGCCAGGCTGGCGGCATCCTGATAATCCGCATGCCCACGCACCCGCGACATGAACACATAGCGCCAGGCGCCGTTCAGATCGGTGGCCTGCCAGTCCATCCACATCTCCACCGCCGCACGCGCGCCGGGTTCCTGCGGCAGCAGATCGCGGCGCCCTTCCCGCCCCGCCAGATAGCGGCAGATGGTGTTCGACTCCCACAGCACCCGCTCGCCGTCAATCAGCACCGGCACCAGGCCGTTCGGGTTCAGCGCCAGAAACGCCGGCTCCTGCGTGGAGCGAAAGCCGCTGCCCCAGTCCTCCCGCGCCAGCGGCAGCCCCAGCTCCTGGCAGGTCCACAGCACCTTGCGCACGTTGATCGATGAAGCCTTGCCCAAGACTCTCAGCATCGGTTTTCCTTATTCTTTCCAGAACGGTTTATAGCCTTCACGCAGCGCTTCCGCACGCGACAAACCAATATCGATCAGCCGTGCATCGTCCAGCAATAATAATTCTTTTCGCGTCCTGTAGCGTTGCAGATACAGACGCCAGCGTGACCAACCTACCGAGCGCAGCCGCGGCGTACCAGAAAACAGAGCCATGTTGTTATTCTCCCTGATGTTTTCACGTTGCAGTCATCATGCTCGCCGGGAGGAAAACAATACAGATTCACGCTGGCGCTATTTTTTTCATACAGATGCGTCCCAAAAACCGCTGAATGGTTTACTTTGAAAGCATCTGTACCGGTTTTTTAATCATTCATCCCGATAAGAGGCCTCTGTATGACACGCTACGCCACGCTGGCCGCCATTCTCAGCCAACGTATTCAGCAAGGGCTGTATCCGGCCGGCCACCGCCTGCCTTCGGTGCGCACGCTGAGCCAGGAGCACGGCGTCAGCATCAGCACGGTGCAGCAAGCCTACCGGCTGCTCGAGGAACAGCGCCTGGTGGAAGCGCGGCCGAAGTCGGGCTACTTCGTGCATACGCAGCGCACGCAGGCCGAGCTGCCCGCCATGACGGCGCCGGTGCAGCGGCCGGTAGACATTTCGCAATGGGAACAGGTGCTGGAGCTGGTGCGCAGCCGGCCGCGCGAGGGCCTGATCCAGTTGGGGCGCGGCATGCCGGATATCGCCGAACCGACGATGAAACCGCTGATCGTCGCCCTGCGCAACGCCGCCCGCCACGGCGACCTGCGCAGCCTGTATTACGACAGCATTCAGGGCGTGGCCGCGCTGCGCGAGCAGGTTGCCCGCCTGCTGCTGGATTCCGGCTGCCAAATCGGCCCCGACCAGTTGCTGATCACCACCGGCTGCCAGGAAGCGATCTCCGCCGGGCTGCGCGCCGTTTGCCAACCCGGCGACATCGTGGCGGTCGACTCGCCCTGCTTCCACGGCACCATGCAGACGCTGAAGGGCCTGGGTATCAAGGCGCTGGAAATCCCCACCGATCCGCTCACCGGCGTCAGCCTGGCGGCGCTGGAGATGGCGCTGGAACAGTGGCCGGTCAAGGCCATCCTGCTGACGCCCAACTGCAATAACCCGCTGGGCTACATCATGCCCGACGCCCACAAACAGCGGCTGCTGACGCTGGCACAGCGCCACGACGCGGCGATCATCGAGGACGACGTCTACGGCGACATCGCCTATCACTACCCGCGGCCGCGCACCATCAAGTCGTTCGACGAAGACGGCCGCGTGCTGCTGTGCAGCTCGTTTTCCAAAACGCTGGCGCCGGGGCTGCGGGTGGGCTGGATCGCGCCCGGCCGCTACCTGGAGCAGGTGCTGCACATGAAGTTCATCGGCTCCGGCGCCACCGCCACCCAACCGCAGCTGGCGATCGCCGAATTTATCCGCGGCGGCCACTATCTGCAGCACCTGCGGCGCATGCGCGCCCGCTACCAGCAGAACCGCGACCGCATGACCGACCTTATCCTGAAGCACTTCCCGGCCGGCACCCGCGTCAGCCGGCCGCGCGGCGGCTTTATGCTGTGGATCGAACTGGACGAGGCGTTCGACACCCTGCGGCTGAACCGCCATCTCGAGCCGCAGGGCGTGCAGATCGCCGTCGGCAGCATCTTTTCCGCCGCCGGCAAATACCGCAACTGCCTGCGCATCAACTATGCGCCTAAGCTGACGGCGGAAATCGAACAGGCGGTGCAGCGGGTCGGCGCCACCATCCAGCGGCTGATGCCGAGCGGCGTGCTGCAACCTCAGACGGACTGAAGCAAAAACTCCGCCACCCGGCGGCGCAGATGTTCGATGCCCTGCGGATGGTGAATAAACTGCGCCACCGGCATCATCTGCCAGCGCTGGCCCTCGTCGCCGAAGCGAATGGCGGCGATCTGCGCCGGGGCGATCTCGCCGGCCATAAACCAGGTCGGCGGGGAGCCGGGCAGGATGCCGTCGTAGCGCCGCCGCCAGACAACCTGACGTTCGGCGATCGCCACGCCGAATTCTTCCTGCGTCTCCCGCTGCACGCACTGCAGCGGCGTTTCGCCGTTTTCCCGCCCGCCGCCGGGCAGATCCCACAGGCCGGGCCACGGAATGCCCGGCTTGTCGTCCCGTTGGTAAACCAACAAGCGATCGTCGCACAGCAGCGCGATCTTGGCCCCGCCAAACGCCTGATCCGTCATGTTTTCTCCGCTCCCCGCCCATCCTCTTTGACTGAACATCATACTTCATCCCCGCGCGGCCTGGTGTATAGTGAAAATCCGTTTTCACAACAGGCGAATAATGACGATGAACTCTCCGTTTCTGGTGACACCCTAATGGCTTGCGCAACATATCAACGATGAAAATCTGGTGGTGATCGACGTCCGGATGTCGCCGGTCGGGCTGACGCCGAAGAAAGACATGCTTGCCGAGTTCGAACGCGGCCATATCCCTGGCGCGGTCTATTTCGATATCGACGAGGTGGCGGACAAAAACACCGCGCTGCCGCACATGCTGCCGACGGCGGCGGAGTTTGGCGCGGCGGTGGGCAAGTTGGGCATCAGCGAGCGCGACACCCTGGTGATTTACGATGAGGGCAACCAGTTCTCCGCGCCGCGCGGCTGGTGGACCTTCCGCAATTTCGGCGCCCGGCATGTTTACGTGCTGGACGAAGGGCTGAACGGCTGGACCGCGCTGGGCCAGGCGCTGGCAACCGGCCCGGCGCAGCCTGAGCCGCAGACGTTCAACGCCCGGTTCAACGCCGACGCGGTGGTGGATATGCGGCAAGTGGAACAGGCGTTAGACACGCCGGTGCAAATTCTCGACGCGCGCGCCGCGCCGCGCTTTTATGCCGAAGCGCCGGAGCCGCGCCCCGGCCTGCACCGCGGTCATATTCCCGGCAGCATCAACATTCCGTACGGCGAGCTGCTGGAGAACGGCCGCTTCAAATCGCTGGAAGCGCTGCGCCAAACCTTCAGCGACAAGGGCGTGGACATCAACGGGCCGATCATCACCAGCTGCGGCTCCGGCGTAACGGCGGCGGTGCTGGCGTTCGGCCTGCTGTCGCTCGGCGCGCCGCAGGTCAAGCTGTATGACGGCTCCTGGAGCGAATGGGGCCAGCTGAGCGGCAAGCAGCCTATCGCTAAAGATTAAGTGCCGATCCGCTCGACCACGATCTGCGCCAGCCGCTGCACGGCGGCGGAAGGCTGATCCTCGGCGCGGTGCAGCACCACGCCGAGCTGGCCGAGAGCGGGCAGCAGATCGGGCGCCAGCGGCGCCAGGCCGGGCGGCAAACCCGCCGCCGTGCGCACCGTAACGCCCAACCCGGCGTTCACCGCCGCCCAAACGCCGTTCAGGCTGCGGCTGGTAAAGGCAATGCGCCAGGGAATGCCGGCGCGATCCAGCGCCTGCGTCGCCGCGCTGCGCATCAGGCAAGGCGCGTCGAACATCACCAGCGAAAGCGGTTCATCTCCTTCTCGCCAGGGCGCCAGCGCGAAGCCGGGCGAGGCGATCCAGTGCAGCTGCCGCTGCCCCAGCGCCTGATGAAACGGCGTGCTCAAACCGCCATCCCACGCCAGCGACAGATCCAGCTGGCCTTTCAGCACCCAGTCGATCAGCTCGGCATTGCGGGCGATGCGCGCCTCGATGCGCACCTTCGGATTGGCGCGCGCGAAGCTGCCCAATACCTGCGGCAGAAACGTCTCGCCGAAATCCTCCTGCAGCCCCAGCCGCACCGTGCCCTGCAGATCCAACCCGCGCACCGCGGCGGCGGCTTCGTCATTGAGCTCCAGTAGACGGCGCGCGTAGCCAAGCAGGGTTTCCCCCGCCTCGGTCATCACCATGCCGCGCCCGGCCTTGCGCAGGATCGGCGCACCGACCTGCTGTTCCAGCTTTTTCAGGTGGGCGCTGACCGCCGAAGTCGAGCGCCCTAACCGTTCAGCGGCCTTGGCAAAGCTGCCCAGTTCGACGCCGGTAACAAAGCTGCGCAAATCCTCGAGATCGAACGTTATTCGCCCCATGCTGACCATCCTGATTTTCTGAATCATCAATCAAAATAATACCGATTTTACTGATAAAGATGGCGTGTCACGCTCTCCCGGTCAATGTCTTTCCGGAGAATCCTTATGCTCGCGATGCAATACCGTTTCACCCTGCCCGCCGATTACGACATGGCGATCGTCCGCCGCCGCATCGCCAATTTCGGCCACCGGCTCGACGCCTGCCCGCAGCTGATCGTCAAAGCCTATCTGTACGCGCAGCGCAGCGAAGGCAGCGCCGAGAACCTCTACGCCCCCTTCTACCTGTGGAACAGCAGCGCCGGCATGAGCGACTTCCTGACCGGCGAAGGTTTCAGGGGGCTCAGCCAGGCATTCGGCTGGCCACGCGTCAATCATTGGCTGCCGTGGCTGGTGCATTTCGATCGTCCTCATCTGGCCGGGGCCGCGTGGGCGACCTGTCAGGAGCAGATTATCGCCCCCTACAGCGATCTGCCTGCGCTGCGTCAGCAACAGCAGGCGGCCCCCGGCGCGCTGGCCTCCATCGTGGCGTTCGATCCCGCCGACTGGCGATTAGTGCGGCTGGATTTATGGCGTGAACCGCCGCAGTCCCCCGCACAAAACGGCCAGCTGTTCCGCGTCGGCCATCTGTCCGCCCCCTTTGACCACACTGCGCCGCGGGTTGACAGCCAAACTTGATATTGATAATCATTATCAACACTAAACATTCATTTGCGGTTCGCGGGATGCGGGCCGCTCTCCGGGGTCAACCGCCATGCCGTCATCACCGATCACACCTTACGCCACCACCTGCTGCATCGTGGGGGGCGGCCCCGCCGGGCTGATGCTCGGCTATCTGCTGGCGCGGGCGGGGATCGACGTGACGGTGCTGGAGAAGCACGCCGACTTCCTGCGCGATTTTCGCGGTGACACCATTCACCCGTCGACGCTGGAAGTCATGCACCAGCTGGGCCTGCTCGACGAACTGCTGACGCTGCCACACCAGCGTGCCGAATCCCTGCACGCCGAAGTCGCCGGGCGCGACATTAAGCTGGCGGATTTCACTCGCCTGCCGACGCGCTGCAAATTTATCGCCTTTATGCCGCAGTGGGAGTTCCTCAACTTTTTGGCACAGCAGGCCGCCGCGTTCCCCCATTTCAGGCTGCTCACCTCGACGCAGGTTCATCAGCTGCTCTACGACCGCGGCCAGGTATGCGGCGTGCTGGCCGACACACCGGAAGGCCCGATCCGCGTGCGCAGCCAGCTGGTGATCGGCACCGACGGCCGCAACTCGGTGGTGCGCGAGCAGGCGGCGCTCAGCAGCCGCTCCTTCGGCGCCCCGCGCGACGTATTGTGGATGAAGCTCAGCAAGCAGCCGGGCGATCCGGCCTGGTCGATGGGCCATACCGGGCCGAAGCAGAACTTCATCATGATCGACCGCGGCGACTACTGGCAGTGCGGCTACTCGATCGATAAAGGCAGCTTCGACGCGATCCGCCGCAGCGGCCTGGAGAAATTTTTGCTGCACCTCGCCGAGGTGGCGCCATTCCAGGACGATCGCCTGCAGGAGATCGTCGAGTGGGATCAGGTGAAGCTGCTGAGCATCCGCATCGATCGTCTGGATCGCTGGGCCAAACCGGGGGTGCTGTGCATCGGCGACGCCGCGCACGCCATGTCGCCGATCGGCGGCGTGGGCGTCAACCTGGCGATTCAGGACGCGGTGGCCGCCGCCAACGCCCTGATCCCGCCGCTGCGCCAGCATCGGCTGCAGCTGAAGCATCTGCTGAGCGTACAGCGACGGCGCGAATTCCCCACCCGGGCCATCCAGTTTTTGCAGATCAAAATGAGCCAGCGCAAGCCGGGCGAACGCCGCGCGGCGGGCGGTTCGCGCCTGATCGCCCGCGTCGGCAACAGCCGCTGGCTGCCACGCCTTTTCGGCCGCATCATCGGCCTGGGTTTTCGCCGTGAAACACCGCGACATCTGTCCAACGACACCTGCCCGCCGGAATAATATTGGTTGTTTTTCCATCGCACCGTATAATGGTTAAATCGAACGATTTAATTAACTGGAGCGATTAAATGTACGCACTCAGCGCGAACGAGGCCAAAACCCAATTCGGCGATTTGCTGCTCAAGGCGCAGCGTGAGCCGGTGCAAATCAATCGCAACGGCAAACCGGTCGCCGTCGTCATGTCGGTAGAAGACTACCAGGCGCTGGAAGATCTCAAATTACGCGCGCTGCAGCAAAAAATCGCGCAGGCTACCGCCGAGGAAGACGCCGGTAAGGCGGTAGACGGCGATGCCTTCTTCAACCGTCTGCTCACCGACGAAACCGACTGATATGCCCGCGTTTCGCCTCACCCCGCAAGCCCAACAAGATCTGTTGGCTATTCGTCATTTCACCGTCGAGCACTGGGGCAAAGCGCAGTCTCGCCGCTATCTTGAGCAGTTGAGAGAGGTCATGCATCATCTGGCGGATATGCCGGAAGCGGGTAAGGCACACTTTCACGATTTGGGCGAAGAGATACGCAGTTTTCCTTACGCCAGCCATAGGATCTACTACCGCAGCCGGCCTGCCGGCATCACCGTTCTTGCCATTCTGCACCAGGCGATGGTGCCCCACCGGCATCTGGAACAACGGCTGTAATTTTTCTTACTCAAAGGGGCACAGATGTTCACCGTCCGTCAGGCATTGCTGGAAGACTTAACGCAGGTGCGCGATATCGGCATCCGCACCTATCGCGCGCACTTCGGTGAGCTGTGGCGCTACCCGCACGAGCTGGAGGCCTTTCTGGCCGAGGATTTTTCCATTTCCGCGCTGGAACGGACGCTGCGCAATCCCGACGTGTGCTGGCTGTTGACCTATGAGGATGACGCCCTGGTCGGCTATGCGCGCGTGAACTTCGACAGCCTGCTGGCGCCAACGCAAACCCGCGGCGCAGAGCTGCAGAAAATCTATTTCCTGCCGGGCCATGCCGGCAACGGCTATGGCCAGCGCCTGTTCGAACAGGTGCAACAGCGGGCCATCGAGCGCCGGCAGAAAACGCTGTGGCTGGAGGTGCTGCAACGCAACACCGGCGCCCAACGCTTTTATCAGCGCCAGGGATTGAGCATTTGTGGCGAGACCTGCTACACCAGCGCCCAGGGCTCGATAGGCATCTGGTATATGAGCAAGGCGCTGTAACCGCGCCCCGCTCCGTCGTCGTTTAGCGCGGCTCCCGCTGCAGCATCAGGAACAGCAAGGCAAACGCATTGGGCGCCAGGTAGATCAGCGCCCCCAGCTGCACCGCCAGCGGATCCTTCTTGGCCTGCCAGGCCATAAACCAGTCGCCGGCGACCACCATAAAGCCGACGCCCCACACCGCAATTGCGCAAATCGCCCCCAGCATCGCCCAGGCTTTACCCTTGGCGAAAGCGGCGTAAGGGCCTTTCAATCGCCCGATCATCAGCACCACGCCTGCGGCCGCGAATAGGCCGGCCAGCGTTTCCAGCGTGGTGATGACAGCTAACCCCAACATGCAGGCCCAGTCGGCGCTGATCGCGCGCCACATCAACCCCGGCGTCTGATAGGTATCCTGCATGGCGAGCAGCGGGCCCACCGCATTGCGCGCGGTGCCGGCGAAATCCGCCGTATTGTTCAACAGGCTGAACAGCCCCCACAGGGCCGGAAACAGGGACAGGACGATGCAACCGAGGCGTGACACAGTGATTTCGTTCATGGTTATCCTTAATGAATAAACGGGTGACTCCCGCCCTCATGACGGGACCGCTATTGAGATCCTGAGAGTTTGACGTGCACAATGTAAGAACTAATCTTACAATGACGCAGCATAGCCGAAAGTGAGGAGGAACAATGGGCAGAACATTAACGGTAGATCTGGGTGACGAACTGCGTAGCTTCGTCGAAGACCTGGTGGCCAGCGGCGATTACCGCACGCCCAGTGAAGTCATCCGCGAATCGGTGCGCACTTTGCGCGAACGTACCGCCACCTCAAAGTTGGAAGAGCTTAGGCGCTTGATCGCCGAAGGAGAAAACAGCGGTGAGTCCGTCGAATGGGATCGTGATGTGTTCATGGAAAGAATACGGAGCAAAGCAAAAGGATGCGCAGAAAAGTAACCATTCGTCCAAAAGCGTTGGACGATATGGAAGAGATCTATTTTTACGGGTTGGCGCGCTTTGGCTTACAGGTGGCCGAAGATTATCTGCGCCGCCTGCATCAGGCTTTCGATAACCTTAGCCACCACCAACTCGGCAGAAACCTCGATGAAATCGGCCCCGGCCTATGGGTATTGCCCGTCGCCAACCACCTGATTTATTTTCGACAGCACAGGCGGGAGGTGAATATCATCAGAGTGCTGCATCATTCCCGCGATCCGCTCAGCCGATCCTTTTTCAGCTGATCCAACGTCAAATCGCCACCAGCCCGCGTACGCCGTCCTGTTCCATGGCGCTGCCGGCGCCGCGCTGCACGATGCTACCGCGCGACATCACCAGATAGCTGTCTGCCAGATCGGCGGCAAAGTCATAGAACTGTTCCACCAGCAGGATCGCCATATCGCCCTTCGCCGCCAGCTGCTTGATCACCGCGCCGATCTCCTTGATCACCGAAGGCTGGATCCCTTCCGTCGGCTCGTCGAGGATCAGCAGCTGCGGCCGGCAGGCCAGCGCCCGGCCGATCGCCAGCTGCTGCTGTTGCCCGCCGGAGAGATCGCCGCCGCGCCGATCCTTCATTTGCCGCAGCACCGGAAACAAGTCATAGATCGGATCCGGCACCGTGCGCGCGGCGGCGCCGGAAAAGCGCGCCAGCCCCATCAGCAGATTTTCCTCCACCGTCAGGCGCGGGAAAATCTCCCGCCCCTGCGGCACATAGGCGATGCCCGCCTGCACCCGCTGATGCGGTTTTTTACCGGTGATGGTTTCGCCCTGCCAGCGGACGTTGCCGCTGCGCGCCGGGACCAGCCCCATCAGGCATTTCAGCAGCGTGGTTTTACCCACGCCGTTGCGCCCCAGCAGGCAGGTCACCTCGCCGATGCGCGCCTCGAACGACAGGCCGCGCAGAATGTGGCTGCCGCCGTAATACTGATTCAATTCCTCTACCTGCAGCATCGTTACGCCTCCTCAGCGCCCCAGATATACCTCAATCACCCGTTCATCGGCCTGCACCTGCGCCAGCGATCCTTCCGCCAACACCTGCCCCTGATGCAGCACCGTCACGCGGTCGGCGATGGTTTCCACAAATCCCATATCGTGTTCCACCACCATCAGCGAATGCTTGCCCGCCAGCTCGCGGAACAGTTCGGCGGTGTAGTCGGTTTCGGCGTCGGTCATGCCGGCCGCCGGTTCGTCGAGCAGCAGCAGGTGCGGTTCCTGTACCAGCAGCATGCCGATCTCGAGAAACTGTTTCTTCCCGTGGGACAGCAGCCCGGCGGGCCGGTGGCGTTCATGCCCCAGCCGCAGGATCTTCAGCATCTCGTCGATGCGGTCGCGCTGTTCGCTGCTAAGGCGAGCGCGCAGGCAGGCCCACACCGACTTGCGGGTTTTCTGCGCGATCTCCAGATTTTCGAACACCGTCAGCGCCTCGAACACCGTCGGTTTTTGAAACTTGCGGCCGATGCCGGCGTGGGCGATCTGCATCGGCGCCAGCCGGGTCAGATCGACGGTCTGATCGTAAAACACCCTGCCGCTGTCCGGCCGGGTCTTGCCGGTGATCACATCCATCAGCGTGGTCTTACCGGCACCGTTGGGGCCGATCACGCAGCGCAGTTCGCCGACGCCAATGCGCAGCGACAGATCGGTCAGCGCGCGAAAACCGTCGAAGCTGACGTTGACGTTGTCGAGCTGCAGCACCGGATCGGTTTGCTGCCGGTATTTATCCGCCGGCAGCGGGTGGGTAAACAGCTCGTCGGTCACTTGCATCGCTTTCATGAGGTTTTCCTCCGGCGTAGCAGGCCGATCACCCCTTTGGGCAGAAACAGCGTGACGACGATAAACATCAGGCCGAGGAAGAACTGCCAGTATTCGGGAATGGCCATGGTGAACCAGCTCTTGGCGCCGTTGACGATGCCGGCGCCGAGCAGTGGCCCCACCAGCGTGCCGCGCCCGCCGAGCGCCACCCAGATGGCGGCCTCGATCGAGTTGGTCGGCGACATTTCGCCGGGGTTGATGATGCCGACCTGCGGCACATAGAGCGCGCCGGCCAGCCCGCACAGCACCGCCGACAGCGTCCAGACGAACAGCTTGAAGCCCTTCGGATCGTAGCCGCAGAAGGTCAGCCGGTTTTCCGCATCGCGCACCGCAGTCAGCACCCGGCCGAACTTGCTGCGCGCCAGCGCAAAGCCGATGGCCAGGCTGGCGGCCAGCAGCAGCACCGTCGCCAGGAACAGTGCCACCCGCGTGCCGGGGCCGGTGATGGGAAAGCCGAGCAGCGTGGTGAAACCGGTAAAGCCGTTATTGCCGCCGAAGCCGGTTTCGTTGCGAAAGAACAGCAGCATGCCGGCATAGGTCAGCGCCTGGGTCATGATCGAGAAATACACCCCTTTGATTTTCGAGCGGAAGGCGAAGTAGCCGAACAGGAAGGCCAGCAGGCCCGGCACCAGCACGATCAGGCACAGCGCCCAGGCGAAATGCTGGGTGCCGCTCCAGAACCACGGCAGCTCATTCCAGGAGAGGAACGCCATAAACGCCGGCAGCCCGTCGCCCGCCGCCTGCCGCATCAGGTACATGCCCATGGCGTAGCCGCCGAGCGCGAAGAACAGCCCGTGGCCGAGCGACAGCAGCCCGGCATAGCCCCATACCAGATCGAGCGCCACCGCCACCACCGCGTAGCACAGGATCTTGCCCGCCAGCGTCAGGGTATAGGTGGACACCGCCAGCGGATGATCCGCCGGCAACAGCGTCATGAACGGCATCACCAGCAGCGCCAGCAACGCCAGCCCGCCGATGCTCAACGCCAGCCGGGGCGCTTTCTGCACGCCGGTTACGGTCAATGGTTGGCTCATCAGTCAATCACCCTGCCCTTGAGGGCGAACAGCCCCTGCGGGCGCTTTTGAATAAACAGAACGATCAGCACCAGGATCAGGATCTTGCCCAACACGGCGCCGATCTGCGGCTCGAGGATCTTGTTGACGATGCCAAGGCCGAAAGCCGCCGCCACCGTCCCCGCCAGCTGGCCGACGCCGCCGAGCACCACCACCAGGAACGAATCGATGATGTAGCCTTGCCCCAGCTCCGGCCCGACGTTGCCCAACTGCGACAGCGCCACCCCGCCGAGCCCGGCGATGCCGGATCCCAACCCGAAGGCCAGCATGTCCACCCGCCCGGTGGGCACGCCGCAGCAGGCCGCCATCGCGCGGTTTTGCGTCACCGCGCGCACGTTCATGCCGAGCCGGGTCTTGTTCAGCAGCAGCCAGGTCATCGCCAGCACCAAGAGCACGAATGCGATCACCGCGATGCGGTTCCACGGCAGCACTAGGTTCGGCAGCAGCTGCACGCCGCCCGACAGCCACGCCGGGTTGGCGACCTCCACGTTCTGCGCCCCGAACAGCACCCGCACCAGCTGGATCAACACCAGGCTGATGCCCCAGGTGGCCAGCAGGGTCTCCAGCGGCCGGCCGTACAGGTGGCGGATCACCGTGCGCTCAAGCAGCATGCCGATCCCGGCGGTGATGGCGAACGCCACCGGCAGCGCCGCCAGCGGGTAGAGCGCCAGCCACTGCGGCGCAAACTGCTGAAACAGCCCCTGCACCAGGTAGGCGGAATAGGCACCGAGCATCAGCATTTCGCCGTGCGCCATATTGATGACGCCGAGCAGGCCGTAGGTGATCGCCAGCCCGAGCGCCGCCAGCAGCAGGATCGAACCGAGCGACAGGCCGCTGAACGCCTGGCCGAGCAGATCGCCGATCATCAGGCGATGCTGCACCTGCTGCAAGCTGCGTTGCGCCTCGGCGCGCACCGCGGCGTCCGGCTCGTGGGCGGCGTCGGTCAACGCTTGCAGCCGCGCACGGGTTTCCGGCTCTCCCGATTCGCCCAACAGCCGCACCGCATTGAAACGCACCTGCGGATTGCCGTCGGCCAGCTGCAGGTTAGCCAGCGCCAGGCTCAGCGCCTGATGCACCTGCGGGTCTGTTTCCCGCGCCAGCTGCCGGGCCAACAGCGGCAGCTGCTCGCCGTTCGCTTCGCGCTGCAGCGCGCTCGCCGCCTGCAGCCGCACCGCCGCGTCCGCGCTGACCAGCCGCTGCGCCGACAATGCGTTGGCAATCAGAATGCGCAGCCGGTTGTTCAGCCACACCTTCTTCGGTTCGCCAACCGGGGCCGCCTCGCCCTCGAGCGGCAGATAGCGATCGCCCTGGCGGATAAAGGCGCGCTTCGCCCCGTCGATCGCCACGGTTTCCTGCTGCAGCCCCTGCAGCAGCGGCAGGCGCGCGGCGTCCGGCTCGGCCGCCCACGCCTGCAGCAGTTTGGCCTGCTGCGCACGGTTGGCCGCCGCAAACTCATCGGCCGGCCCGGCCTGCGCCAGCAGGGGCCAGGCGCACAGCAGCCACAGCCCGACGCGCAGAGAAGATAAAAACGGAGATTGCATCAGCTGCCTCTTCTGTTGGGCCGGCGGGCGTTGGGCCGCGCCGGCGCTGAGTGACGTTACTTGCCGCCCTTCACCGGGTAATCCGGCTTCTTGTCGTTGCCGGCGATATACGGGCTCCACGGCTGTGCGCGCACCGGCGCTTCGGTCTGCCACACCACGTTGAACTGGCCGTTGCCCTCGATCTCGCCGATCATCACCGGCTTGTGCAGATGGTGGTTGGTCTGGTCCATGGTCAACGTGAAGCCCGACGGCGCGGCGAAGGTTTGCCCGGCCATCGCCGCGCGCACCTTATCGACGTCGGTGGTGCCGGCCTTTTCCACCGCCTGCGCCCACATGTGCAGGCCGACGTAGGTGGCCTCCATCGGATCGTTGGTGACCGCGGTGGCGTAATTCGGCAGGTTGTGCGCCTTGGCGTAGGCTTTCCACTGGCTGACAAACTGCTTGTTGGTCGGGTTATCCAGCGATTCGAAGTAGTTCCAGGCCGCCAGGTTGCCCACCAGCGGTTGGGTATCGATGCCGCGCAGCTCTTCCTCGCCGACCGAGAAGGCGATCACCGGCACGTCGGTGGCCTTGACGCCCTGGTTGGCCAGCTCTTTGTAGAACGGTACGTTGGAGTCGCCGTTGATGGTGGAGATCACCGCCGTGTTGCCGCCGGCGGCAAACTTCTTGATGTTGGCGACGATGGTCTGGTAATCACTGTAACCGAACGGCGTGTAGACCTCTTCGATATCCTTGTCCTGCACGCCTTTGCTGTGCAGGAAGGCGCGCAGGATCTTGTTGGTGGTGCGCGGATAGACGTAATCGGTGCCCAGCAGGAAGAAGCGCTTGGCGCCACCGCCGTCCTCGCTCAGCAGGTATTCCACCGCTGGGATCGCCTGCTGGTTCGGCGCCGCGCCGGTATAGAACACGTTCGGCGACATCTCTTCGCCTTCGTATTGCACCGGGTAGAACAGCAGCCCGTTCAGCTCCTCAAACACCGGCAGCACCGACTTGCGCGACACCGAGGTCCAGCAGCCGAACACCGCCGCCACCTTATCCTGGCTCAGCAGCTGGCGCGCCTTCTCGGCGAACAGCGGCCAGTTGGAGGCCGGATCCACCACCACCGGCTCCAGCTTTTTACCGAGCACCCCGCCTTTGGCGTTGATCTCGTCGATGGTCATCAGCGCCACATCCTTCAGCGGCGTCTCGGAAATCGCCATGGTGCCGGAGAGCGAACTCAGAATGCCGACCTTGATGGTGTCGGCGGCCTGCGCGCTCCAGGCCAGGCCCAGGCCGATCGCGGCGGCGGACAGCGCAAAAGCTTTGATAAAACGACGACGTTGCATAGTTCAAACTCCTGATGTGTGTGAAATCAAAATCGTTGCGCCGAGCGCGCGGGCTGCTGGGCCCGCGCCTGATGCAACATGTGCAGCGTTATTTTTCGTACCTCTGCCTTGCTGACGGCGATATGCTCGCCGAGCAGCGCTTGCGCCGCCTCGCTTTGCCGCTGCAGGATCGCCTGCAAAATGGCGGCGTGTTCGCGGTAGGTGGCGTCCACCCGCGCCTGCTGGGTGAAATCCAGCCGGCGAATGATGCGGATCTTTTCGGTCAGTTCGCGGTGAATGCGCGCCATTTCGCCGTTGCCCGCCGCGGCCACCAACGCCTGATGAAACTGCTCATCGTGCTGCGACACCGCCTGACCGTCCGCCAGACGCGGCGCTTCGGTCCAAAAACGGTTCAGCGCCGCCAGCGCGGCCGGCGTTTCCCCGGCCGGCCATTCGCACAGCCGTTTCACCGCCTCTTGTTCCAGCACGATGCGCAGGTCGTACAGCTCTTCGAAGTAAGCGAAGTCGAACGGCCGCACCTGCCAGCCGCTGCGAAACAGCACCTCGACATAGCCTTCGCGCTCGAGCCGAAACAGCGCCTGACGCACCGGCGTGCGGCTGGCCGCCATGCGCTGCGCCACGTCGCTTTCGCTGAAGCGATCGCCCGGCAGCAGGCGAAACTCGAAGATGTCGGCCTTGAGCTGCAGATAAATGCGCTCCGCCAGCCCCTCCGGCCGCGCCTTGTGCTCCCCGTTGGTGATTTGCATCATCGCCCCTCCGTTCAGACCGCTTTTTCCAGCCACAGCAGGGCGTCGCCCGGCCCGACCGGCCGCCCCTGCCGGCAGCTGATGCGTTTGACGATCCCGGCGCGCGGCGCGGTGACCGCCAATTCCATCTTCATCGCCTCGACCACGATCAGCGGCTGCCCGGCCGCCACTGCCTGCCCCGGCTCCACCAGGATCTTCCACACGCTGCCGTTCAGATCGGCGCTGACCAGATCGCCGTCGATGGCGTCTTCTTCGAGCGGCGGCAACAGCTGCGCCTCGGCCTCGTCGTCATCGCTGCGCCAGCGCGCCACTTCGGCGCTGAACGCCTGCTGCTGGCGATGCTGGAAGTCGGCGATCGCCTCGGCGTTGTCGGCCAGGAAATCGGTGTAGGCAGCGAAGTCGAATTCGCTCTCTTCGATGCGCACCTGCATGCGACCTTCACGGAACGCTTCGCGCTGCTCGTCCAGTTCTTGCTCGCTGACCGGGTAGAAGCGCACCTGATCGAAGAAGCGCAGCAGCCAGGGCTCACCGGCGGTGAACTGCGGGTTTTTGAGGAATTTGTTCCAGATCGGCAGCGTGCGCCCCACCAGTTGGTAGCCGCCCGGCGAATCCATGCCGTAGATGCACATGTACATGCCGCCGATGCCGACCGTCCCTTCGGCGGTGTGGGTGCGCGCCGGGTTATATTTGGAGCTCAGCAGGCGATGGCGCGGATCGAGCGGCACCGCGCAGGGCGCGCCGAGGTAAACGTCTCCCAGACCGAGGATCAGGTAGCTGGCGTCGAACAGAATGTCGCGCACCTGCTCGCGTTGGCTCAGGCCGTTGATGCGCTGGATGAAATCGACATTGTTCGGCAACCAGGGCGCCGAAGCGCGCACCGTCTGCTGATAGCGATCCACCGCGCCCAGCGTGGCCGAATCCTCGAACGCCATCGGCAGCCAGACGGTGCGCGTCGGCACCTTCAGGCGGCTGACGTCCCCCAGCGCCCGTTCGCGCGCCAACAGGCGCTGCAGCAGGTCGGCCTGGCTAATCTGCCGGCTGTCGTAGCGGATCTGCAGCGAACGCACGCCCGGCGCCAGCTCTGCCACGCCCGGTATCGCCTCCTCTCGCAGCGACTGCATCAGCAGATGGATGCGCAGCCGCAGCGCCAGATCGAGCACGTTGTCGCCGTACTCCATCAGGATGTAACCGTCCCCCGCCTGGCGATACGCCACCGCCGGGCGCCCTTCCGCCGCCGGCAGCGCCGCCAGCACCGCGGCGGAAACGGTCTCCGCCGGGGCCAGATCCGGCGGCGGCAGGGTGATGGCCTTCACCGCCGCCAGCGCTTCGATGCTGCCAAGCTGCGCCTGCTCCAGCGACTGCGCCTGGCGAAAGCCGATCGGATGGAACCGGATGCGGTCGCCCGGCTTCACCTGCCCCACTTTCCACAGCTCGGCCTTGGCGATGGTCACCGGGCAGACGAAGCCGCCGAGGCTGGGCCCGTCGCGGGTCAGGATCACCGGGAAATCGCCGGTGAAGTTGATCGCGCCGATGGCGTACTCGCAGTCGTGCACGTTGGAAGGATGCAAACCGGCTTCGCCGCCGTCCTCCCGCGCCCATTCGGGCTTCGGCCCCGCCAGGCGCACGCCGAGGCGGTTGGAGTTGTAATGCACCTGCCAGTCGGCGGCGAAGAAGGCCTCTATTGATTCAGCGGTGAAAAAGTCCGGCGCGCCGTGCGGCCCGTACAGCACGCCGATGTGCCACTGGTCGCCGTAGTAAGGGATCAGGCTGTCGTCCATCGCCTGCGGCGCGGCGATCGGCGCCGGCGTGGTACAAGCAGCCAGCGTCGGTTGAGCGATCGCCAGCATGTCCGCCACGCGCAAGGTGCGCCCGGCGTGGCCGCCAAACTGGCCCAGCGCAAAGGTGGAACGGCTGCCGAGATACACCGGCACGTCAAAGCCGTTGCGTACCGCCAGATAGGTGCGGCAGCCGTGCGTGGCGCGCCCCAGCGTCAGCACCTGCCCGGCCCGCACCGCGATCGGCCGCCAGTAAGCGACCGCTTCGCCATCCAGATCGGCCGGGCAGCTGGCACCCGTCAGCGCGATGATGGCGTCGCAATGAAAGCGCAGCGTCGGCCCCTGCAGGGTAAACTCGAGCCCGGCGGCCGCCGGGTGGTTGCCGACGATGCGGTTGGCCAGCCGGAACGCGAAGTCGTCCATCGGGCCGGACGGCGGCACGCCGATGTCCCAATAGCCGAGGCGGCCGGGATAATCCTGCACGCTGCTGTAGGTGCCGGGTTGCAGCACTTCGAGGCAGTGCGGCTGGAAACGCACCTCGTCCAGCAGGCGCGTCCAGACGTCGCCGCGCTGAAATTGCGGCGTGGCGATCACCTGCCGCAGATAGTCGAGGTTAGTGGCGATGCCGTGCAAACGGGTCGCCGCCAGCGCCACGCGCAGTTTTTCCAGCGCCTGCGCCCGATCCGCGCCGTGCACGATCAGCTTGGCGATCATCGGGTCGTAAAACGCCGAGACTTCGCTGCCGGTCGCCACCCAACCGTCGAGGCGCACGTCGGCGGGGAAATGCACCTCGGTCAGCACGCCGGGGCTGGGCTGGAAGTTCTTCAGCGGATCTTCGGCGTAGAGACGTACTTCGATCGCCACACCCTGCGGCGAGCGTTGCAGCGCCGCCCAATCCAGCGCGTCGCCCGCCGCCACCTGCAGCATGCCTTCGATCAGATCCAGGCCGGTGACCATCTCGGTGATCGGGTGCTCTACCTGTAAGCGGGTGTTCACTTCCAGGAAGTAAAACTCGTCGCGCGCGGCGTCGTAAATGAATTCCACGGTGCCGGCGCTGCGGTAATTCACCGACTCGCCCAGCGCCACCGCCGCCCGGTGCAGCGCCTGGCGGGTCGCCGCCGGCAGGTGTGGCGCCGGGGTTTCTTCCACCACTTTTTGGTTGCGGCGCTGCAGCGAGCAATCGCGCTCGCCGAGCGCTACCACCCGCCCCTGGCCGTCACCGAAAATCTGCACCTCGACGTGGCGCGCGCGATCGACGAAGCGTTCGATAAAGGCGCCGGCGTCGCGGAAGAACTGTTCTCCCAGCCGTTTGACGCTGTCGTACGCGTCGCGCAGCGCCGCCTCGCCGTCACAGCGCGTCAGGCCGATGCCGCCACCGCCGGCGGTGCTTTTCAGCATCACCGGGTAGCCGATGCGCGCGGCGGCGGTAACCGCCTGCTCAACGCTCTCCAGCAAGCCGGTGCCCGGCGTCATCGGCACCCCGGCCAACGCCGCCAGCTCGCGCGCCCGGTGCTTGAGGCCGAACTCGCGGATCTGCGCCGCCGTCGGGCCGATAAAGGCGATGCCCGCCGCCTCGCAGGCTTCGGCAAACTCGGCGCTCTCGGACAAAAATCCGTAGCCGGGGTAGATCGCCTGCGCGCCGGTGGCGGTGGCGGCCGCAAGGATCTTGTCGATGCGCAGGTAGCTGTCGGCGGCCTTGTCGCCGCCGAGCGCCACTGCCTTGTCGGCTTCGGTGACGTGCGGCGCATTGCGGTCGGCGTCGGAATAAACCGCCACGCTGGTGACGCCCAGGCGTTTCAGGGTGCGAATGGCGCGGCAGGCGATTTCGCCGCGGTTAGCGATCAGTACGGTATTAAACATGTTCGTGCCCCTTAAGGCTGGCGAGATAGTCGCGCCAGCCGCCAAACTCAGTGATATCCGTGGCGCCTTCCAGCGCCCAGGCTTCGCAGATAAACCCCTTCACCCGCCGGCCGTCCGCCAGCAGCAGCGTGCCGATGCCCAAGGGCGCCGGGATTTCCGCCACAAACTCGCCGAAACGGGCCAGCGGGATGTCCCACAGCTCAAGACGGATCGCCGCTCCCTGCGCCACGCGCGCCAGCCCCGGCTTCGGCGGCTCGGTATCGGCCAGCGCGTAGAGGCGATAACAGGGGGCGGTGACGGTTTGCTCCACCCGCACCGCGTCGCGCTGCGTCAGCTGGACGTTGAGCGGCATACCGCTGAGGTGAGCGCCCACTACCGCCAGACGCACATGTCCCGCTGACGGGGCCGGCGTGGGCTGCGGCGGCAATGCCCGGCCGGTAGCCCCGAGCGGTAAGGCGCTTTGCCGTTGCCAGCGCAGGCCAAACGCTGCCAGCGCCCGGTCATGCCAGGCGGGCGCAATCAGGGTGATGCCCGCCGGCAGCCCGTCTTCGCGCAGCGGCCCCGGCAGCGCCAGCGCGCTCAGATCGGCCAGGTTGGTGAAATTGGTGTAAGTGCCGAACTGCGAATTGAACAGCACCGGCTCCTGCGCCATCTCCGCCAGGGTGCGGATAGTGGGCGCAGTCGGCACCACCAGTGCGTCGAACGGCGCCAGCCGCTGGGCGATTTGCCGCGTCAGCTCGGCGCGCAGGTATTCCGCCTTGTAGGCGTCGCAGGCGCTGTAGCTCAGGCCGTTGCCGACGATGCCGCGCACCACCGGGTCGATAGCCTGTGGGCTCGCTTCCAGCACCTGCTCAATCGCCACCGTGCGCTCCGCCACCCAGGGGCCGTAATACAGCTGCTCCGCCAGGGTGCGAAACGGCGCGAAATCGAGGGGTTCCAGCGTGGCGCCGCCCGCCTGCAGCTGCGCCAGCACGCGGTGAAACGCCCGCTCGGCCTGAACGTCACCGAAAAACTCCAGTTGGGCGGGGATGGCGAAACGCGGCGCGGCGGGAATATCCGCCGGCGCGGTATGCGGATCGGGGCGGGAATACGGATCTGCCGCGTCAAAGCCGCTCGCCAGTTCCGCCACCTGCGCCGCATCGGCCACCGTCAGCGCGAAGACCGACACCGTATCGTTCAACCGGCAGGCCGGCACCACGCCGCGGTTGGACAACCGCCCTTTGGTCGGCTTCAGCCCGACGATGTTGTTGAACCCGGCGGGCACGCGCCCCGAACCGGCGGTGTCGGTGCCCAGCGCGAACGGCACCAGGCCGCGCGCCACCACCGAGGCGGAGCCGGAGCTGGAACCGCCGCTGACGTAGCGGCTGTCGAAGCTGTTGACCACCGCGCCATAAGGTGAGCGGGTGCCCACCAACCCGGTAGCGAACTGGTCGAGGTTGGTTTTACCGAGGGCGATCGCCCCGGCGGCGCGCAGGTTGGCAACCACGGTGGCGTCCGCCGCGGCCTGATAGGTGAACGCCGGGCAGGCGGCGCTGGTTGGCCAGCCGCCGACGTCGATATTGTCTTTGATGGCGAAGGGCACGCCGAACAGCGGCAGGCGGCTGAGATCGCCGTCGACCGCCGCCAGCAGTATCGCCAGCTGCCGATACTGCTGCTCGCGCTGCGCCGGCGTGGCGAGATACAGCCAGGCGTTATCGTCCGGGTTCAGCCCGGCGAGCAGCGTTTCGATCGTCGCGCTGACGCAGGCGAGGCGCTCACCCGCCGGACGGGTTTGATAATGGTGCTGCCATTCACTGAGGGTAAAACCGCACGTTTCAACAGGGTCGCTCATCGGCTGAATTCCATCTGGTACACAAGATGGGATTCAACAGAGCAACCGGCGTGCCAATTTTTAATCTCATGATTTCAATAAATTATAATTAAAACTTATGACGGCGAGGGTGAACGGCCTGCACCAGCGGCGCGCAGCGGGAGAACAAAAAGAGTGCAATAAGGAGATGATGCAGAGGAAAATCGGGGCGACGATACTCGCCGCCCCGGGAGGCCGATGGGGATCAATCCTTGATGCGTTTCAAACCGACCGGCGTAATGCAGTAGGTCTGTTGCTTGCCCTTCTCCGCCAGCCGCACATGCTGCATCTCGTTGACGATCGTCAGACGGTTGTCCGGCTCTTCATGCCGCAGATGGATCACCTCACCGCCGTAGCCTGACAGCGGCAGCACCCAGGTTTTAGCCTGTTGATTTTGGCTGCCGATGACGTCGTAGCTAAGCAAGGTATTACCGTCCGCATCCGTCACGCTGAGGAAGGCGTAGCTATCGGCAAAGTAGTGGTGAGCAATCCCCGCCGCCAGCGTCACGGTCACGGTTTTCTTCACCAGATCGACGGCGCAGGTCAGAAACTGGCGATCGCTAATCCCTTTGCCGGCCACGGTAAACGCATTGCCGACGTTAGCGCCCGGCGGCGTATTGTCGGCCGGCAGGCAATCCCGATAGGTCGCCAACAGCGGCTCGCGCTGCGGCTCGGCAAAGGCGCCGATCGCCAGATAAATATCGTCCTTGAACGACGACGATGGCGCGTAGTAGGCCGGCAGCAGCCGGCGCAAACGCTGCGCCGCCTGTTCCAGGCGCATCAGCAGCGCCTGCTCGGGCTCGCCGGAAAGCGCCGGGTTTTTCAGCCCGCTGGTTTCGATACGCAGCACGTTGGTTTTGTTTTTGTTATCGATGACGCCGGCCGCCGCCGGATTCAAACGCACCCGGCTCGGCTCCACATGATAAATCTCGATGTCATCACCCTCGGCAAACGGCAGCTCGTCATGACTTAACGTAGCCTGAGTGCCCTGAACCTCTTTGCTGAAGCGCACCGCACCCTGCCGATCGCGCAGCGTCACCCGAGCATAGGTTTCACCCGGGAAGTAGGCGTGCGGCGTGGTGCTGGTCACGTCAACCACCACCGCCCCTTTGGCGCGATCGACGACCACGGTGGCGAAGACCGCATCGCTCAGGCCCAACAAGTTGATCTCCTGCGACACGATCGGCGAAGCGGCTTTGCGTTCGAAGCGAAGCGTCACCGCGCTTTTCCCCTGTTTCACCGTCAGGTAACCCGCCGTCGGCCGGTATTTGCGATCTTTACCGGTC
This sequence comes from Serratia sp. CY44782, assembly GCF_052168715.1. Taxonomy (NCBI): domain Bacteria; kingdom Pseudomonadati; phylum Pseudomonadota; class Gammaproteobacteria; order Enterobacterales; family Yersiniaceae; genus Serratia; species Serratia sp. CY44782. The sequence continues at coordinate 77,544 of NZ_JBJNME010000006.1, read as the reverse complement.
GGCAACCGCAGGGTGTACACGCCGATCGGCAACGCAGCCAGGGCCAGGGTCGGCGCGTCGATACGGACCTTGTGGGCATAGCGCGCCCCTTCCATCAGCACAAGCTCCTCACCGTAGATCTGCGCAAAGTCATCGATATCCAGACTCAGGGCGACATCGCCTTTCAGGCCGCTCGCCTTGAGCTGAGAGGAATCGACCAGGCGCAGGGAGGAATCCAGCTTCAGCTGTGCCTGCACCGCCGGCAAACTCTGCGCATCCACCAGTTGATACAGCGGGTATACCGCCTTGGCGTGGCTGTACGTGTTGAGATCGCGCTGCGTTTGGGTGATCACGCCGCCGGTCAGCTCGACGAACGGCGTCACGTCGATTTGCTCGCCGGCCGCGGCGAAGCTTGCCGACAGCAGGTCCAGCAAGGCATGTTCGGACGGCACGAAGCCTGGCGTATTGCAGCTTTGGCGATACTGCTGGTTAAAGTGCGTGAAGGCGTTCTTGCCTGCCTTGTCGACCATCAGCATCGCGAAGAACAGCTTGGAGCGCAGATCCCACTGGTTGAGCGGCGTACCCTGAGCGATCAGATCGACGATTTTCTTCTCGACGCCAGCCGCGTTGCCGTAGTTATACAGCCACCCTTCCTGGTATTTGCGCTCTCCCAGCATCACGTCCTGATAGCAAGCGGCGTAAATATTGTTCCACATCTCACCGGTGGAGAAATATTTGTCGCCCATAAAGTGCCCCTGATAGCCGTGCGCGATCTCATGCAGGCTGCCCCAGTTGCTGTCTTTCGGCGTCAGCCAGAAGCTGCTGACCGAGCTGCTGGTTTCCGCCGTCCAGCGGCCGCCGTAATACGCGGCGCCGGCGCCGTGTTTATCGGCCTTCATAAAGTAGCGGTTGCGAATATTGCGATCGGATTCGTGTTCAGCCTCGAACGAGACGCCGGTCAGCGCATTGTAGAAGGTGAAAATGCGGTCATAGTAGGCGATCAGCCCGTCGATGTTTTTCGCTTCACCCAGCGACTTCAGCGCCGGTTTACTGATTTTCGGCACCAGCAATACCGCGTATTCCGCATCGACCAGCGCAAACTCGGCGTCCCGATCGTCCCAGCGGGCGAAGAATGCGGCTTCGTTTTCGCCGCGGCGATAAACCGGCAGCGCTTTCGCCGTGTCCGGATACTCGAACTCCAGCGCCGGTTCGCCCTGCCCGTACGGCGTATCGATAAACGGCACCGAGACGGCATTGACCTGGGCCTCGACCCAGCTCGCGCCGACGCTGAATTCAGCCTCCGTTTTGCTGTCGTCGTTCAGCAAGCGCAGCGTGAGCTTGCCGGTAAACGCCGCGTTGGTCTGCCGCACTCGCAGCACCTGCCCGGCGGCGAGAATGATGCCCAGGTGCTGGCGATCGTGATCGATACCTTTGCTCATGCCTGCCGCATCCAGCCAGACCGGCCGGGTCAACGTGTAAAGTGATTGGGTTTTCGTGATGGTTGGCATCCTGCTTTCCTCATGGTTTGGGTGATTGAGTTGACCATGAGAAAGTAACCGGAGGGGCGGCCCGCCCTCCATCGATGGCGGATGGCTGAGGGCCTGTACAACAACGATGGGCGGGAGAGCGGTAATAAAAAAGGCGCAACCTTGCGATTGCGCCTGAGGCTCGGTGAACGCTGCGCGTTACTCGCCGCGAACGCGCTGCGCCAGCCCTTTGAGGAAGTAGCGCAGCATCTGATCGCCGCATGGGCGGTAGTTCTTGGTGCCTTCTTTGCGGAACAGCGCGCTCAGCTCCGGCTTGGAGATGCGGAAGTCCACCGCGGTGAAGATCTGGTGCATGTCGGTGTCTTTCAGCTCGAACGCCACGCGCAGCTTTTTCAGCACCAGGTTATTGGTGATCGGCAGCTCAACCGCCGGCGCCGGGAACTTGTCGTCCTTGCCGCGTTTGAAGAACACCAGGCCGTTGAGGAAGTGCGCCATCACTTCGTCCGGGCACTTCTCGTAGCCCGGCTCGCCTTCTTTGATCACGTAAGCGTCCATCGCCGACACCGCCACCTCGAAATCGTCCAGTTTGATAATCTCGACCATTTTGGCGTTGTTAATGCTCAGCATATAGCGCACGCTGCGCAGCACGTCGTTGTTCATCATGGGATTGCATTGCCTTTACTTGTCTAACGGGGACGTGCGCACATTGCGAAACGAAATGACTGCCACACACCTTGAATGTGCGGCAGTATAGGGATCGGCAAGGGGTTTCTCAATCGATTTGGCTTTTTTGCTGATACAGCGGGATGTCTTCGCCGATGATGTACTTGTTGCGCAGCATCGACGAGACCTTATCCATGATCATCACCACCACCACCAGAATCAGGGTGATGAACATCACCACGTCCCAGTTCCACAGCCGCATGTTTTCCGCGTACACCAGGCCGATGCCGCCGGCGCCGACGAAGCCCAGCACCGCCGCAGAGCGGGTGTTGGACTCGATCTGGTACAGGCTGAGCGCCAGGAAGGTCGGGAACGACTGGGTGAAGATGCCGTAGCGGTGCTTCTGCAACCCGTTGGCGCCCACCGCCGTCAGGCCGCGGCTGGGGGACTTGTCCACCGCCTCGTGCCCTTCGGCGTACAGTTTGCCCAGCAGCCCGACGTCCTGCATCACGATCGCCAACACCCCGGCCAGCGGCCCCATGCCGACGGCGCGCACGAAGATCAGCCCCCAGATCGCCATGTCGATACCGCGCAGCACGTCCAGCAAGCGGCGCACCAGCACGGAGATCGGCCGCAGCAGCGGCGTCGACATCACGTTGCGCGCGGCGAAGAACGACAGCGGCAGCGCGATCAGCGACGCGGTGATGGTGCCGGCGAACACGATGGCGATGGTGATGCCGATCTGCTGAAAGTAGTACATGAACGGCCAGTTGACGAAGTCGTGCCAGACGAACATGCGCAGGAAATAGCGCCCCAGCTGCTGGCAGCCGTTGATAAACTGCGGCCAGGTAATGCCGAAGACCAGGAAGAAGAACACATAGTACAGCACGATCGCCAGCGCGATCAGGCCGACGGTGCGCAGGTAGCGCCCCTGCTGCGCGAAGATCGCCGGATGCTGTTGTTTCAACTGGCGCAGCGTTTCCGCCGACGCCGGAGTGCCCGCTATCATTTTGCCCCCTCCACCACGCGCTTACGCAGCTCGCCCGACACGTAGTCGAGCACGGAAACCACCACGATGATCAACAGCAGCGTCATGCTGACCTGATCGTAGCGGTCGAGTTTAATGTTGGTCATCAGCTCCTGGCCGATGCCGCCCGCGCCCACCAGCCCCAAAATGGTCGACTGACGGAAGTTGATCTCCAGCCGCATGAAGCTATAGGAGAGAAACACCGGCTTCACCTGCGGCCACAGGCCGAAGCGCATGCGCTGCAGCGGCGTGGCGCCGCAGGCCGCCAGCCCGCGCACCGGTTTGTTGGAGGCGGTTTCGATCGATTCGTAGAACAGTTTGGTCAGGCTGCCGATGGTGTGCAGCGCCAGCGCCAGGAAGCCGGGAATGGCGCCGATGCCGAACGCCATCACGAACATCACCGCCCACGCCAGCTCCGGCATAGTACGCAAAAACGCCACCAACGTGCGGATCGCCAGCCGCACCGAGGCCGGGGTATAGGTGTTGCCGGCCGCCAGAAACGCCAGCACGGTCGCCACCAGCACCGAGAAAATGGTCGCCGCCAGCGCCAGCTGCAGGGTCTCCCAGATCAGCGGCAGCTGGATATTCAGGCGATAACCCCAGTAGGCCAGCGAGCCCTCGGTGCGCCCGTCGGCGAACAGTAAATGCCAATGCAGCGTCGGAATGGTTTCGGCCAGATAGTCGAAGAAGTGCGGAATAGACACCCAGACGGTGTGCAGGTTGAACTCGGCGAGGTTGCCGGCGCCCAGGTACAGCACCACCAGCCCGAGCGACCACAGCAGCGCTTCGCGCTTTTGCTTGCTGCGGATCCGTTGGTAATAGTGTGCGAAATCGGTATTCAAAAGAGGTCTTCCATCTTTATGGAACAAGGGGTTCAGCACGCTGAACCCCTTCATTCGGACGGCCGAGGCAGCCGGGAATTAACGGTCGCCTTTGGTCAGCTCGCGCTTCATATCGATGATGTTCTGGTATTCCGCCAGGGTGGTGTCGCCGATGTGCTGTTTGCCGCCCATCGCTTTGATAAAGCACTGGTGATCGTCCTTATCCAGCTTCTTGATGGCGGTGACCACTTTGGCCTTGAAGTCGGCCGGCAGCGAGTTGCTCACCAGGATCGGGCCGTTCGGGATCAGCGGCGACTGCCAGATGATGCGGATCTGTTTCATCAGGTCCGGGTGATCCATGCGGATCATGCGGGTGAACGCGCCGCTGGTGTAGCCGGTGTTGTAGTCGCCGATCATCGACGCCCAGGTCACCGCGCCTTCGAACTGGCCGTTCAGCACGCCGAGGATGTCCTGCTCGTGGCCGCCGGAGAAGGTGACGCTGGAGAAGGTGTTGTTGTATTTGTTGTCGACCGTGCCGCCGAACAGCTTTTTAAACGCCTGGTTCGGGATCAGGAAGCCGGAGGTGGAATCCGGATCGGCGAAGCCGATGGCCTTGCCTTTCAGGTCTTCCAGTTTCTGGTACGGGCTGCCGGCCTTCACCACCACCACCGAGTGGTAGCCGCGCGACTGGTCGACGTCGTCGACCGCGATGCCGACGATGTCCACCGCTTTCGGATCCTTGATGTAGACCGAAGCGAACGACGACGGCGACATGCTCAGCACCAGGTCAATCTTGCCGCCCAGCAGGCCCTGGATCACGCCGGAATAGTCGGACGAGTTGCGCAGCTTGGTATCGACGTTCAGCTCTTTATCCAGGAACTGCTTCACGCACTGGTTATCGCCGATCTGCTGGGTGGCGTTCTGGCCACCGAGAATGCCCAGGTTCAGCTCTTTCGGCGCATCCGCTGCGGCAGCATTAAATACCATCATCGCGCCGGCCATCAGGGTGGTCAGACTCAATACTTTTTTCATTAGGTGTGCCTTGTGTGTAAAGGGTAAAGGTCAAAAGTGCTTCAATGGATCTGATTGGCTTCTTCGCCATACAGCTGGTGCAGGATCCGTTCGTTCAGTTGCGAAGGATGCCCGTCAAACACGATCTTCCCGTGGGCGATGCCGATCACCCGCGAGCAATACTCTTTCACCAGTTCGACCGAGTGCAGGTTCACCATCACCGCGATGCCGTCTTCGCTGATTTTTTGCAGCGCGTCCATAATGCGGCGGGTGTTTTTCGGATCGAGCGACGCGACCGGCTCATCGGCCAGCAGGATTTGCGGGTTTTGCATCAGCGCGCGGCAGATGGCGACGCGCTGCATTTGGCCGCCTGAGAGGTTCTCGGCGCGCTGCAGCGCGTGCGGCAGCATGTTGAGCCACTGCAACACCTCGATGGCGCGAGCGCGGTCGGCGTCATCGAACAGTTTGAAGAAGGATTTCAGAGTGGAAGTGTGGCTCAGACGGCCCAGCAGCACGTTGGTCATCACGTCCAGCCGCGGCACCAGGCAGAAGTCCTGGAAGATCATGCCGCAGCGCGCGCGCCACTGGCGCATCTGGCGGCCGGCCAGCTGAGCGATATCCTGCGCCGCGCCATCGTCTTCGAAGTGCAGCATCTCGCCGCAGCTGGAAGGAATGGTGCCGTTCAGGGTGTGCAGCAGCGTGGACTTGCCCGCGCCGGAACGGCCGATCACCGCCACGAATTCGCCGGCGTGCAGATCGAAATTGATGTCATCCAGCACGCGCTGCTGCGCTTTGTAGGCCTTGCCGAGTCCCTTTACCGATAAAACTTTGCGGGATGCGGCGGCGTGCTGCCCTGGAAAGTCGTGCTGTGCCAATTTTAACAGTGCCTGAGCCATATGATTTCTCTGGTTTCAGTGGCTAATCATTATGGGCACCTATTAACGGATAAGTTTATGACAGTGGGATGATCGTTTTATGGCCGGGGCGTGACGCGTGCCGCCCCGGCGTTCGCCTCACGCCAGGGTGAAGAAGTCCAGCCCCAGCGCCGTCTTGACCTGCTGCAGCGTCTGTTGGCTGACCTGATGCGCGCGGCGGGTGCCGTGCTGCAGGATGCGCGTCAGCTCGCCTTTATCGGCGATGAATTCGGCGCGGCGGGTGCGGATCGGCTCAAGCAGGCTCTGCAGGCAATCCTCCAGCAGCCGTTTGATTTTCACGTCCCCCAACCCGCCGCGCCGATAGTGCGTCTTCAGATCCGCCACCAGCGCGGCGTCTTCGCAGAAGGCGTCCAGGTAGGTGAACACCATGTTGCCCTCCACCCGGCCGGGATCGCTGACGTTGAGATGGCCGGGGTCGGTGAACATGCTCATCACCGCCTTGTGCACCTCGTCGGCGCCGGCGCCAAGCTGGATGGCGTTGCCGCGCGATTTCGACATCTTTCCCTGCCCGTCCAGCCCCGGCAGACGCCCGACGTTGCTCAACAGCGGCTGGCACTCCGTTAATATCGGTTGGCCGACGATGTGGTTGAAACGCCGCACGATCTCATTAGTTTGCTCCAGCATCGGCAGCTGATCCTCGCCGACCGGCACGTGGGTGGCGCCAAAGGCGGTGATGTCCGCCGCCTGGCTGACCGGATAAATCAAAAAACCGGCCGGCAGGCTGCGGGCGAAATCCTTCTCGGCGATTTCGTTTTTCACCGTCGGGTTGCGCTCCAGCCGCGCCACGCTGACCAGGTTGAGGTAGTACATCGTCAGCTCGGCCAACGCCGGCAGCGCCGACTGCAGGCAGATCGTGGTCTTGTGCGGATCGATGCCCACCGCCAGATAGTCGGCCACGACGTTGAGCACGTTGGCGCTGATTTTTTGCGGGTTGTTACCGTTGTCGGTCAGGCCCTGCAGATCCGCCACCATCACCGTTTGGTTATGCTGGTGCTGCAGTTCGACGCGCTGGCGCAGCGAGCCGACGAAGTGGCCTAAATGCAGTGGGCCGGTGGCGCGATCGCCGGTAAGAATGGTGTAGCTCATGACAGTGCTCCTGAAGGTCTGTAGACCGCCGGATCAACGCCACAAAAAATAATGCCGCCAAACCGGCGGCATTAAAAAGAGATGTGAATACTCGTGCCGCCTCAGAAGAGGCGCCACCATGACTGATTGTGGGTGGAGTGCATCGATATATTCATGCCATCAAGGTATACCCGCAGCGGCAGCGCGTCAATAGCCCGCCGCCGGCGCGTAAGACGGCGTTACACTCCGGCATTTGCGTTCCTGGCCTGGCGCGCTAGGGTAAAACCTTCAACCTGAAAAAGGAGCGCATGATGAAGATCGGATTTGCCGGACTGGGTGGGATGGGCCGCGCCATGGCGGCCAACCTGTTGCAGGCGGGCTTCGCCTTAACGGTATGGAACCGCTCGCCGCAGGCGGCGCAGCCGCTGGTGAGCGCCGGCGCGCAGCAGGCCGAACGGCCGGAGCAGCTGGCCGATGCCGACGTGCTGATCACCATGCTGGCCGACGATGCCGCCACGCAACAGGTGGTGGTCGACAGCGGGTTGCTGCAGCGGATGAAACCGGGCGCGCTGCATATCAACATGGCGACCATCTCGGTCGAACTCGCCCAGCGTTTGACGGCGCTGCATGCGGAACACGGCATCGGCTATCTCGCCGCGCCGGTGCTGGGGCGGGTCGACGTGGCCGCCGCCGGCAAGCTGAATATTCTGGCGGCCGGCGATAGCGAGCTACTGAAGCAAGCGCAGCCGCTGTTCGATGCCCTCGGCCAGAAAACCTGGCACTTCGGCGCCGATCCGGCGCAGGCCAACGTCGTCAAGATCGCCACCAACTTTACGCTGGCCAGCGCCATTGAAGCGATGGCGGAAGGCAGCGCGCTGGTACGCAACTACGGCGTGTCCGGCGCCGACTACCTGCAGATGCTGGGTAGCACCGTCTTCGCCGCCCCGGCCTATCAGGGCTATGGCGCGCTGATCGCCGCCGAGAAGTATTCCCCCGCCGGATTCCGGCTGGCGCTGGGGCTGAAGGACGTCGGGCTGGCGCTGGCCGCCGGGGCCGACAGCCATACGCCGATGCCGTTCGCCGGGGTGCTGAAAGACAACTTCCTCGACGCGATGGCGCAGGGGGATGCGGATCTGGACTGGGCCGCGCTGGCCAAGGTGGCGGCGCGGCGGGCGGGCCTGAAATAACGAACGGGGGCCTCGGCCCCCGTTTTTCCGTTCTCAGAACACGATGTCTGCCGCGGGAACGGCGCGGATCGGCACGCCGAAGCTTTCGATATTCGACAGCGTCTCGTTATGGTGGGTGCGGATCAGCAAACCGTCGGCATAGGGTTTGTCGTGGCAGGTGTGGGCATCCGCCGCCAGCGTCACCGGATAACCGTGCACCGCCGCGCTGCGCACCGTGGTATCGATGCAAAACGGCGTGGAGTAGCCGCAAACCACCAGCTGCGATACGCCGTTGGCGATCAGCAACGCGCCCAGTGAGGTGCGCAGGAACGAGTCCGGCGTGGTTTTATCCACCCGATGATCGCCCGGCGCCACCTTCAGCGCCGCGAGCACTTGCCAGGCGGCGCTGCCGTGCCGCAACTCGTCGTCCGACGTGTGGTGCTGAATGACGACAACCGGCACGCCCGCCCGGCGGGCGCGCTCGCTCAGCTGATTGATGCGCGCAACGGTGCCCGCAGCATCTGCCGGCGGCGGCGTAAACAATCCTTCCTGAACATCGATAATCAACAGCGCGGTGGTCATGGCGGCTCCCGAAGAGAAGATAAGTGGCGTCAGCACACCGGCTGGCGCGGGCGGAAAATATGGTCGACGCCCTGCTCCCGCAGCCGATTCACCAGATCGTGCCCGCCGTTCGGCGTGGCGTGCGCCAGCTGCCGCTCGGCGGTAAACACCGGGCTGGCCCAGAACAGGTTCACCGGATCGCCGTACTGCTGCGGCAGAGCCAGGTGCGCACTATGCGGATAGAAGGACGACGATAAAATATAACCCTCGTAGCCCAGCGGCGCCACGTCCGACTCCAGCGTATGCCCTTCGCCGATCCAGGTCAGCCGCGCCCACGGCGCGTGCGCGAAACCGGCCAGCGCGCTGGCCATCTGCACCGCGTTGTCTTCGGTCATGTATTGGCTGTCGATGGCGATCGCCATCTCCATGCGGCGATAGCGCGAAGCCTCGTCGTTGAACAGGATCTCCACCCACGGCATCGGCCGGATGCTCACCCCCATGGTGAGGAAGTAATAGATGCCGTCGCGCTCGTGCTGGGTGATGGCCATCGGTGGCCACTTGCCCTGATCGATGGCGTAGTACTTCACCGAAGGGCCAAAATGCGGCTCATAGCGCGCCTGAAAATCGCGCTGCATCTTCGGCCACGGATTGCCCTCTTCACGCTGCCAGCTGCGCCAGAACTGGCGGGTGCTCTCCGCCTGCGCATACTGGGTGTTGGTCGAGGCCGAGCCGAGCGGATAAGCCAACGGGCTCTCCTTGATGCAGCTGGCGGAATAGCACACCGAATGGTCGATATACAGGCTCCAGCCGGGGATCACCGCCAGCAGTTGGCCGTAATACCACAGGGCCGCGCCGTCGTCGCTTTCGCTCCATACCACCATCAGCCCTTCCGGGTTCAGCGGCGCTTCGCCTTCCAGGTTGCGGCAATACTCCGCCGCCAGCATCGGCGGCTGCCCTTGTTCCAGCGCGGCGCGATCTTCCTGCAGCGGCGCGGCGGCCAGGTTGCGCAGCCAGCAGGCGCGCACCTGATAGCGATCGCTGTAGGCTTCGGCGGGATAGATATAAAAATAGGCTGCCCGGTGATCTTGCTGAACCACCGCAACCAGCGTCTGGTTCTCATTGCTGACTTCAGCAAGTACGTATGACTCGTTCATATCACCTCAATAGGGTCAGGGCGCGGCAGAATCGGCTGCGCGCCAAAAATGGAATGTGGCTTTGCCCCCAAGTGTAAAACGCATTACTGGCCGGATCACCCGTAAAAGTCTCAAAAGCGTCCGTAAACGAAGATAAACAAAGGTTAATTATAGCGGCTGTGGCTCATGACGGCTGAGTGATGCGCCGCACCGCGCGCTGATAGGAGCCGTTGCGCATCGACGCGCCCAGCACCTTGCCGAGGCCTGCGGCGCCCGTTCGCACCAGCCGCCGCCGCAGCGCGCCCGGATGAAAACCGAACTGCCGCTGCGCCCAATCGGGTAACAGATCGATGCCCGCCTGCATCACCACCCCGCCGAGCGGGCGCGCCAATGCGCTCGGCGCCGGCGCCTTCAGCAGAATGCGCGCCACCTCTTGCGTGCGTTCATCGCAGACCAGCTGCGGCCGCATCGCCTGCAGGTACTCTTCGACCTCCGCGCAGGACTGAGGAATTGCGGTCGCCCCCAGCGCGGCGGCCACGCGCGCCGCTTCGCGGTAGTATTGATCCTGCAAATCGCGGGAAAGATGGGGGTTGCGGTAGCGCAGGTGGCTGGCCAGAAAACGGCTGCTCTCCGCGACGTGTACCCAGGTGAGCAGCGCCGGATCGCTGGCGGCATAAGGCGTGCCGTCGCGGCCGACGCCGGTCACCCGCAGATGGATGGCTTTGACTTTGGCGATCAGCCGCTCCGCCTCGGCGGTCGGGCCGAAGGTGGTGACCGACACGAACTGGCTGGTGCGGCGCAGGCGGCCAATCATATCTTCGCGGAAGTTGGAGTGATCCCACACCCCGGCCAGCGCCAGCGGGTGCAGCATCTGCAGCAGCAAGGCGCTGACGCCGCCGCACAGCATCGGGGTGAAATCGCGGTGAACCTGCCAAATGACCGACTGCGGGCCGAACAAGCCCGGATCGCCCGGTGGGTTCTCAAAATCGACGCCGCCGAGCGCCAGCCCGGTCAGGCTGAGCACCTGTTTTTCTATCGCTGCGCGTACCGCTTCCATCCTGCTGCCCTCTCGCTCATTCTGCGGCCAGTGTATCACGCGGCGGGCGCCCCATTGCGCCCTGCGGCGGTTGAAAGCATTAACTTACTGAATTACAGTTGTTATACCGCTGGCAGAAAGGCGGGCCTATTCGATCCACTGCAGAGGCGCTTTGCAGGGCGTTAACCCACGTTAATTCGGCACTAACCCCACAAAACCTCTATCTAGTTTTTTTCCTCCAACTTAGATAGCAGAGAGTTCGATGATTACCATTAGAGCACGCGCGGCGGAAGACAACGCGCAATTGGCAGATATCTGGCTGCGTTCGGTGCGCGCCACTCACCATTTTTTAACCGAAGACAACATCGCGCAGCTGTTCCCGCTGGTGCTGAACGACTACCTGCCGGCGGTTAACGTCTGGGTGGCCGAAGAGCGGCCGGGGCACCCCTGCGGCTTTATCGGCCTGAACGGCAACAAGGTGGAGATGCTGTTTATCGACGCCGATCAGCGCGGCAAAGGGGTGGGCAAAGCGCTGCTGACCCACGCGGAAACGCTGCACGATGAACTGCAGCTGGACGTGAACGAGCAAAACCCGCAGGCCAGCGGTTTCTATCGCCACTACGGGTTTGTCATCACCGGCCGCTCGCCGCTCGACGGCCAGGGCAACCCGTTCCCGCTGCTGCACATGAAGCTGGACAAACGCTAGCCCTACCGCCGGCCGCCCTGCGGCCGGTTTTCTCCCCCCTGTTTCACCCGCCGTTTTATATATCAAATCAGAATAAGTAATAGAATTTACATTCTTCCTGTCACTATAAACCCTCGGTAGGATTGCCCGGTATTCACCCGCAACAGAGATTCCGTCCGCCACTCCCCGCCGGGTTGTGCCCCGCAGAAAAGCCGAACGATCCCTGTCCGGCGCACCGCGCTCTGGACGGAATGCTGTGAAGTATCGATAAGGATCCGCTTCGCTATGATCGTTCTTTCGAACGTTTGCAAAACTTTTGACAGCACACAGGGCCGCGTCGTGGCGGTAGACAACGTCAGCCTGGCGGTAGAGGCCGGGCAAATTTACGGCATCATCGGCTACAGCGGCGCCGGCAAAAGCACGCTCATCCGCCTGCTTAACGGCCTGGAAACGCCCACCAGCGGCCGCATTGACGTAGGCGGCTTCGATATCGCCCGCGCCAAAGGCAGCCACCTGCGCCAGGCGCGCCTGAAAATCAGCATGGTGTTTCAGCACTTCAACCTGCTGTGGTCGCGCACCGTCAGCCAAAACATCGCTTTTTCCATGCAGATCGCCGGCGTGCCCAAGGCGCAGATTGCGCCGCGCGTGGCGGAACTGATCGCGCTGGTCGGCCTGCAGGGGCGCGAAGACGCCTACCCGTCGCAGCTCAGCGGCGGCCAGAAACAGCGTGTCGGCATCGCCCGCGCGCTGGCCAATAACCCGAGCGTGCTGCTGTGCGACGAGGCCACCTCGGCGCTCGACCCGCAGACCACCGACGCCATTCTCGACCTGCTGCTGGACATCAACCGCCAGCTGAAATTGACCATCGTGCTGATCACCCACGAGATGCACGTGGTGCGCAAAATCTGCCACCGCGTGGCGGTGATGGAAAACGGCCGCATCGTCGAAGAAGGCCCGGTGCTCGACGTGTTCACCCGACCACAGCAGCCGATCACCCGGCAGTTCGTCAAACAGGTGTCGCAGTATGCGGATACCGAAGAGAGCTTCAACCCGCTGCTCACCGCCCATCTGCCGGGGGCGATTTTCAAGCTGACCTTCGTGGGCGTGCAAACCCATCAGGCGGTGATCTCTGAAGTGATCCGGCGCTATGCCCTGACCATCAACATTCTGCACGGCAAGATCAGCCACACCCTCAACGGTTCGTTCGGCGAACTGTACATCCACGCCGAAGGCAACGAACAACAAGTCGCCGACATGCTCAGCCTGCTGCACGAAAGAGACATCGCCGTCGAGGTTATCCAACATGATTGAATCCCTGTTCCCCCACCTGCGTCTGGATCAACTGTGGGACGCCACTTGGGAAACGCTGTACATGACCGGCATCGCCGGTTTGGCCACGTTGGTGCTGGGCATCGTGCTCGGCGTGCTGCTGTTTTTAACTTCGAAGGGCCAGCTGTGGCAGAACCGGGCGGTCTACTCGCTGATCTCCGTGTTGGTCAACGTCTTCCGCTCCATTCCGTTCATCATTTTGATCGTGCTGCTGATCCCGTTCACCAAATCGCTGATCGGCACCATTCTCGGCGCGGACGCGGCCCTGCCGGCGCTGATCGTCGGCGCGGCGCCGTTCTACGCCCGGCTGGTGGAGATCGCGCTGCGCGAGGTCGACAAAGGGGTGATCGAGGCGGCGCGCTCGATGGGCGCCAAAAACCGCACCCTGATTTTCCGCGTATTGCTGCCGGAGAGCTCGCCGGCGCTGGTTTCCGGCATCACCGTCACCCTGATCGCGCTGGTGAGCTACACCGCGATGGCTGGGGTGATCGGCGCCGGTGGCCTGGGCAACCTGGCCTATCTGGAAGGGTTCCAACGCAACCACAGTGACGTGACGCTGGTGGCGACGCTGACGATTCTGCTGATCGTTTTCGTCATTCAGTTCATCGGCGACACCCTGACAAGAACGCTCGATAAACGTTAATTAACCAAGGAAAACGATGATGAAAAAGCACCTACTGATGTTGGCTTTCGCCTCCGTCGCCACCCTCGCCTCTTTTGGCGCCACGGCAGCGACCAAGCTGGTGGTCGGCGCCTCCAACGTGCCGCACGCCGAGATCCTCGAACAGGCCAAGCCGATACTGGCGAAGGAAGGCATCGATCTGCAGATCAAGCGCTTTCAGGACTACATCCTGCCGAACACCGCACTGGCCAGCCACGACATCGACGCCAACTACTTCCAGCACGTGCCTTACCTGAACTCGGTGCTGAAAGACCACGCCGACGACAAGAGCTACGACTTCGTCAGCGCCGGCGCGATCCATATTGAGCCTATCGGCATCTACTCGAAGAAGTACAAGAGCCTGAAAGATCTGCCGGAAAACGGCAAAATCATCATGCGCGACGCGGTGGCGGAAGAAGGCCGCATCCTGTCTATTTTTGAACGGGAAGGCGTGATCAAGCTGAAGCCGGGGGTGAGCAAAGTGGACGCGCGCATCAGCGACGTGGTGGAAAACCCGAAACACCTGAAGTTCCAGGCCAACGTTGAGGGCGCGCTGCTGCCGCAAATGTACAACAACGACGAAGGCGACGCGGTGGTGATCAACGCCAACTACGCCATCGACGCCGGGCTGAATCCGACCAAAGATCCGATCGCGGTCGAAAGCGGCGAAAACAACCCGTACGCCAACATCATCACCGTGCACAAGGCCGACGTGAACAAACCGGAGATCGTGGCGCTGGTCAAGGTACTGCACTCCAAACCGATTCAGGACTTTATCCGCGAGAAATACCAGGGCGCGGTGATCCCGGTCAATCAGTAATGGGTTACACGGCCCGGTAAAAGCCGGGCCGGTTGTTACACCTTATTGCCAATCTGGCTGAGCCGTGGCCACACCAGCATCAACGCCTCCAGCAACCGCAGCAGATCGCTCCGGCTTGCCCCTTCGCGGGCCTGCACCGACATGCCTTCAATGGTGCAAATCACGTATTTCGCCAGCAGCGTGGTGTCGGTTTTCGCCAGCAGTTCGCCCTGCTGCACCTTGCGATCGAAGCAGGCCTTCAGCGCCGCTTCCTGCGCATGATGCTTCCTGCGCAGCATCTGGGCGACGTCGTCGGACGCCGACGACAGCGCGGCGGAGGCGCACACCATAAAGCAGCCTGACGGCGTGTCGGGGTCGGTAAACACCTCGGCGGAAGAACGCACGTAGGCTTCGACGATCTCGGCCACCGGCAGATCCTGCTCCAACAGTTGGTTGGTGCAGGTAGTGTATTTTTGCAGATAGCGTTCAACCGCCGCGCGGAACATCCCTTCTTTGTTGCCGAATTCCGCATACAGCGTTGGCGCCTTGGCGCCGGTCACTTCCACCAGATCGGCCAGCGAGGTGGCTTCATAACCGTGCCGCCAGAACAGATCGAGCGCGCTTTCCAGCGCCCGGTCGCGATCAAATTGTTTCGGTCTGCCACGGCTTTTTTTGCCGCAGACCTCTTCATTGATGCTCATCGTTCCTCTCCTATCCCGCTCCACGGCAGGCTTAGCACAAATAACTTAACGATCATTATAAAAAAATATTGCGCCCTCGTCGAGAACCGATTAGCATTTAGTTATCGATCGTTAAGATAAATTATCGAAGCGGATTAAACCCCTCTATTCACCGTTATCGGAAAGGAAATAACATCATGAAAAACTTAAAATTAACCTTAGCAGCTCTCACTCTGGCCAGCGTTTCCTTCGGCAGCTTCGCCGCCGATTTAGTCCAGAGCCAACCGGCTGACCAGCAGAAAGTGGGTGTCATCACCGTCAGCGGCGCATCCGATCTGACCTCGCTGGAAAGTAGCCTGGCCGCCAAAGCCGATCAGGCCGGTGCAAAATCCTTCCGCATCATCGGCGCCGGCGGTAACAACCAGCTGCACGGAACTGCAGAAATCTATCAATAACAACGCATTAAGCCAACGGATTGCCTGTTCTTTTGCTCACAACGCCAGGGCGTAAAAAAATTAATTAACGAGCATTAAAAAAATACTTGCAATCTGTCAAACCGGCATCTAACATTAAATTATCGATCGTTAATTAATTTAACGACCTTACCAAACAAACATTGTAAAGAACACAGATAGGAAATAAGACTATGAAAAACCTGAAAATGACCATCGCCGCCATCGCACTGGCTTCCGTCTCCTTCGGCAGCTTCGCCGCCGAACTGGTCAACGCTCAACCGGCCGATCTGCAAAAAGCCGGCGTCGTCACCGTCAGCGGTGCGTCCGACCTGAGCAGCCTGGAAAACAAACTGGCGGCCAAAGCCGACGCAGCCGGCGCCAAATCCTTCCAGATCATCGCAACCACCGGCGACAACAAACTGCACGGTACCGCGATCATCTACAATTAATTGCCACACCGGCAATCGCGCAAAAGGGCGGCTCAGGCCGCCTTTTGTTTTATCTGCCCGCCAACGCGCCGGTCGGTTTACGGGATCCACCCCAGCAGTCTGAACCACAGATAATCCAACGGCACCAGCAGCGCAAAGCTGAGCGCGGCCAACAGCAGGCACAGCTTCAACCCTTCACGCGCCGGTACTTTGCCCATCCCCATCGCCACCACGATCGGCGAAGCCTGATACGGCAGCAGCGGCGTGGCGTAACCGATCACCTGGGTCATCAGCACCGTCAGCAGCGGCAGGCCGCTGCCCGCGGACAAGGCCTGCGCCAGCGGGGTAAACAGCGCCGGCACGCCGTTGGCGGTCACCACGAAATTCAGCAATGCGGTGATCCCCACCAGCGAACCGAATGCGGTGAACGGTTTGCCGTGCAGATCCGGCATCATCGCCAGCAGCGCACCGCCCAGCCGATCGCCAAGCCCCGAGTGGCTGACCAGCGCGGTCAGCCCCAGGATCCCCGCCACGTAGATGCAGGTGCGCACGTTAACCCCGGCGGCGAACTGCTCGCCGTTAAGAAACCCGATGCGCGGCAGCAGGCAAACGCAGGCCGCCGCCAACCCTATCCAGGCGGGAGCGATGCCATGCCAGCTGTCGGTCATCCACAGCAGCACCGTGGCGCCCAACAGCGCGATCAGCCGCCATTCGGCGGCGCTGAGCGGGGTTTGCGCCGCCTCGGCCGCCACCGGCTGCGGCCGCGCACGGAACAGGCCGCAGATGCACAGCGTCAGCAGCGCGCCTTTGGCGACCCCGAGCACCGGGGCGTGCAACAGCAGGTAAGAGAGATAAGCGAAGTGGCTGCCGTAGGCGCTTTCCGCCGCGCCGCTCATCACCAGATTGGGCACGTTGGCCGGCAGGATGCTGGCGGAGAGCTGGAAGGTGCCGAACCCCACCGCCAGCGCCAAACCGATGCGGCCGCGCGTGCCCTCAGCCAGACCGGCGCGATCGGCCAACGCCATGACGATCGGCATCAGCAGCGTAATGCGCCCCATGTTGGAAGGCATGACAAACGCCAGCGCGTAGCTTATCGCCACCACCCCGCCCACCAGGCGGGGCCAGGAGCCGGCCAGGTGCGGCAAGAGCCGGTTGGCCAGGCGATCCGCCAAGCCGGTGTTGCGGATGGCGGTGCCCAGCACGAAACCGCTGAGCACCAGCCAGAATGCGGAAGACGCGAAACCGGAAAAGGTCACCGCGGCGGGCGCCAGCTGTAACACCATCACCGCTGCGAAGAACAACAGCGCAACCAAATACTCCGGCAAGCGGGCGCTGGCCCATAGCGCGATGACCACCAGCGTGACCAGCGCGGACAGCGCCATCGGATCCCCCAACATAGTTTCCTCCCTGATAAAACGTTGTGATTGTTATCAAACGGTTAACAGGGTGGCACAAGGCGCGGGCGCTAACCTTGAAACCGCTCACATATCGTCGTTCTTCAGATTTTTCAGCATGCACACGTTGCAACCGTGATGGCCGGTGTTGCCGCGCCGTTCCGTCAGCAGCGTGAATCCCAGCGCGTAGTACAACCCGATCGCCTCTTTCAACTGTTCGGTGGTTTCCAGGTAGCAGTAGCGATACCCCGCCGCCCGCGCCGCCTTCAGCGCCTGCACCACCATATAGCGCGCCATGCCCAGCCCACGCGCGCCGGGTTTGAAGAACAGCTTTTGCAGCTCGCAATAGCCGGGCTCTTCGCCCGCCAGCGGCGCCATGCCGACGCCCCCCACCACCTGCCCGTCCCGCTCCAGCACCCAGTAATGGCCGCTGTTGTCGCGATACAGACCGGTCAGCCGATCGAGATCCGGATCGTGCAGGCTGACGCCTTCCATCTTGTCCATGCCATACTCGCGAAACACGTCGCGAATGATCGCCGCCATCGCCGCATCGTCGCGCGCGGCAATCGGCCGCACCCGCAGGTTGGCGTCGCGCTGTTTGCGCGCGCTGCGCAGCGCCGCGGTCATCTTTTTCATCGCCGCGGTGGTGCTCGCCAGCTCATCGTCGTCCAACTGCGCCAGCGCCGCCTGCATAAAACCGTCGGCGTCACTCTCGATGCCGGCCAGCGCTTTGCCGCCCTTTTTACTCAGCCGATGCAGGTTGTGCCGCTTGTCATCCGGATGATCCACCGTTTCTATCACACCGGCGGCAACCAGGCTGCGCAGCGCCCGGCTGGCGCTGGCCTTGTCGATGCAAAGCCGGGCCGCCAGTTCGGTGACGCCCAGCGGCTGCTCGCTGACTTCAATCATCAGATGGATCTGCAGCGGCGAAAAGCGCGAGCCGTTGCTCTGCTTGTTCAACATGCCGAATTCTCTGACCAAACTGCGCGCCAATGCTCTGAAATCCCTGATGTTCACGATTGATATCCCCGATTAGCTACCGATGAAAAATGACACTTGGTTGATAGTGTTACCTAATTTTCACTACCTTAACGGATCATCAAGCCGTCATGAACCCCGGCATAACACAGGAGCTGATGCAAAACGTAACATTAATCAATACAACAAACTGGTTAGTTAAAATATTTCAGGATTAATGGCCATGTATTTAAGATTAAAAAGACAATAACCCAGACAAAAAATACACAATCGTGAAAAACACTGTAATGAAGAGAGAAAATCGAGACTAATCCATTGCATTCCAACGGGTTACAACAATGTTAATAGCGGCATTAATGCCGATATATTGTTGTAATTTGTTACATATTCATGGCAGGATCGCGGCGTTTCTATAACGGCGACAACGCTCGTTATATCAACGTCGGGCGCGGGTTGCTCCCGCGCTGTTTTATGCTCATGGAGAGATTGCACGCCAATGAAAAAATCACTCGCCGTCTGTTCCGTCGCCCTTTCCGTCACCTTGCTGGCGGGCTGCGCGACCGAATCTTCTCGCACTTTGGAAGTGCCGAAAGTCGCTTCCTACAACACCACTTATCAGGGCCCACGCAGCCCTATCGCCGTCGGTAAATTCGACAACCGCTCCAGCTACATGAACGGCATCTTCTCCGATGGCGTCGATCGACTGGGCAATCAGTCCAAGACTATCCTGATCACGCATTTGCAACAGACTGGCCGTTTCAACGTGCTGGATCGCGCCAACATGGAAGAGCTGAAAACTGAAGCCGGCATTAAAGGGAAGGCACAAACGCTGAAAGGCGCCAATTATGTGATTACCGGCGATGTCACCGAATTCGGCCGTAAAGAAGTCGGCGATCATCAGCTGTGGGGGATCTTGGGCCGGGGTAAATCACAAGTCGCTTACGCCAAAGTCAATCTGAACGTCGTAAACGTACAGACCTCAGAAGTCGTCTTTTCCTCTCAGGGCGCCGGTGAATACGAACTGTCCAATCGCGAAATCATCGGTTTCGGGGGCACCGCCAGCTACGACTCCACCCTTAACGGCAAGGTGCTGGACCTGGCCGTGCGTGAAGCCGTCAATAACCTGGTCACCGGTATCGAAAATGGCGCATGGCGCCCTGCTAACTAACGGAATAGAAGCAGAAAGATGATAACTAAAAAAATGGGCGGGGCGCTGTTTGCAGCGACCCTGCTGGCCGGCTGCGCCGCGCCGAAAACGCTTTACAATTGGGATGGCTACCAAACTTCTCTCTATCAATACT
This sequence comes from Serratia sp. CY44782, assembly GCF_052168715.1. Taxonomy (NCBI): domain Bacteria; kingdom Pseudomonadati; phylum Pseudomonadota; class Gammaproteobacteria; order Enterobacterales; family Yersiniaceae; genus Serratia; species Serratia sp. CY44782. Next base: position 57,950 of record NZ_JBJNME010000006.1, on the reverse strand, counting down.
ACCAGCAGGAGGGGCAAAGCCCTGAGCAGCAGATCGCCACGCTGAAAGAGATCGTCGAGAAATCCCGCGCCAAGGATAAAGCCGTACCACCAGGTCTGCATGCGCAACTGGGGCTGCTGTACAGCAAAACCGGCAACGACGGACAAGCAATGAGTGAATTCAACACGGAAAAAACGCTGTTCCCGGAATCGGCGCCGTTTATGAATTTCCTGATGGCCAGGGATAAGGGGAGTTTTAAATGAAGCGTGTACTCACTTTACTCGGCGTTGCCGCCACCCTGTTGCTAAGCGGCTGCGCCAAGCAGACGCCTTATGATTATGCGGCGTTCCATGAGAGCAAGCCGAAGTCGATTCTGGTCTTGCCGCCGGTTAACCAGTCGCCGGATATCAAAGCCAGCCACAGCGTACTCGCCAGCGCCACCCTGCCGTTGGCCGAGGCCGGTTACTATGTGCTGCCGGTCGCTGTAGTGGAGGAAACCTTCCTGCAAAACGGTCTAACCAACGCCAACGACATTCGCGCCGTCAGTCCGAAAAAACTGCACCAGATTTTCGGCGCCGACACCGTGCTGTATCTGGATGTCACGCAATACGGCACCAGCTACATGGTGATCAGCAGCGAAACCCGCGTTGCCGTAGCCGCTCGCCTGGTCGATTTGCGCAACGGCAAACAGCTGTGGGCCGGCACCGCCACCGCATCCAGCAACGAAGGCAACAACAACTCCGGAGGCCTGCTGGGCATGGTGATCAGCGCCGCGATTTCACAAATCGCCGATACCATCAGCGACAAAGGATTTGATGTTGGCGCCATCGCCAACACCCGTCTGTTATCGGCGACAGGTCAGAACGGCGCCATTCTTTATGGCCCACGCTCACCTCATTACGCCAGCCAGCGTTAAGCCATCTCTCGGGCGGCCTTCTCGGGCCGCCTATACCAAACTTGTCCCTTTTGCCAAAAGTAGCCCATGCTTTAACTGCTCCTCTCCTTCTGGCTAACCGGGACGCTGGCTCATGACGAAAAAAACCACCCTGCTGCAATTCTTCCACTGGTACTACCCCGACGGCGGCAAACTGTGGCAGGAGGCCGCCGAGCGCGCGCCGCACCTGGCCGAACTGGGTATTACCGACCTGTGGCTGCCGCCTGCCTACAAGGGCGCTTCCGGCGGCTACTCCGTCGGCTACGATACTTACGATCTGTTCGATCTCGGCGAATTTGACCAGAAAGGCAGCGTAGCCACCAAATACGGCGACAAGGCGGCACTCGAACACGCCGCCACTACGCTGCGCGAACACGGCGTCGGGGTGCTCTACGACGTAGTGTTCAACCACAAGCTCGGCGCGGACGAGAAAGAACAGGTACACGTGTTCAAGGTGGACGCCAACAACCGCAACGACATCGACGACCAGGGCTTCGACGCGCTGGCCTACACCCGCTTCACCTTTCCCGGCCGCCAGGGCGTGCATTCCGAGTTTATCTGGGATTACACATGCTTCAGCGGCGTCGATTACGTTGAGCAGCCGGACGACAAAGGGGTGTTCAAAATCGCCAACGACTATGGTGACGACGGCTGGAACGATCAGGTCGACGACGAAAAAGGCAACTACGACTATCTGATGGGGGCCGACGTGGAGTTCCGCAATGCCGCCGTGACGGAGGAGCTCAAATACTGGGCGCGCTGGCTGTTGGAAAGCCTGCCGTGCGACGGCTTCCGCCTGGACGCCGCCAAACACATTCCCGCCTGGTTCTTCAAAGAGTGGGCGGATCACGTGCGCGGCAGCGCACAGCGCGACCTGTTTATCGTCGCCGAATACTGGTCGCACGATCTGAGTGCGCTGCAACAATACATCGAGCTGGTGGACGGCAAGGTGATGCTGTTCGACGTGGCGCTGCACCTGAAGTTTCATCAGGCGTCGAAACAGGGCGACGGCTTCGACATGGCGCAGATCTTCACCGATACCCTGACCGCCGCCGATCCGGCCCACGCGGTAACGCTGGTCGCCAACCACGACACCCAACCGTTGCAATCGCTGGAAGCGCCGGTAGAACCTTGGTTCAAGCCGCTGGCCTACGCGCTGATCCTGCTGCGCGAACAGGGCGTGCCCTGCGTGTTTTACCCCGACCTGTATGGCGCCAGCTACCGCGACAAGGGGCGCGACGGCGGCGAGTACCAGATTGACATGCCGGCGATCCCGGAGCTGGAGAAGCTGATTGCCGCTCGCCAGCGTTTCGCCAACGGCCCGCAAACCGACTACTTCGACGACAGCCACTGCGTGGCCTTCAGCCGCGCCGGCACCGCCGAGGCCCCCGGCTGCGTGGTGGTACTGACCAACGGCGACGAGAGCGGCAAGACCGTCGCGCTGGGCGCCGATTTGGCGCACACCGCCTGGCGCGATTTCCTCGGCAACCGCCAGGAGGAGATCACCACCGACGACCAGGGCAGCGCCCATTTCCCGGTCAACGCCGGCAGCGTCAGCGTCTGGGTGCCGGCCGCCAGCCTGTGAGCGCCCGCCGCCGCGTAATGATGACGCGGCGGCAAAACTAATGTTTGCCTTTCGGGTCTAACTTACGCTATCAACTGCGCAAGCCATTCACACCGGAGCCTAAATAGGGTACAAGGCTGCATGAAAATTCCAAAACGACTCCAGCCGCTGGTTGATGACGGGTTAATCGACGAAGTCATCCGCCGGTTGAAAAGCGGCAAAGAAGCCGACGTGTTTATCGTGCGCTGCGGCGATGAGATCCGCTGCGCCAAAGTGTACAAAGAGGCCGAGAAGCGCAACTTCAAGCAGGCCGTTCACTATCAGGAAGGGCGCAAGGTGCGCAACAGCCGCGACGCGCGCGCCATGAGCAAAGGCTCCAAATTCGGCCGCCAGCAGCAGGAAGAAGCCTGGCAAAACACCGAAGTGGACGCGCTGTATCTGCTGGCCAAGGCCGGGGTGCGGGTGCCGCAGCCGGACATCTGCCTGGACGGCGTGCTGCTGATGGAGCTGATCACCGACGAAGAAGGCCTGGTGGCGCCACGCCTGAGCGATGTCATCCTGACGCCGGAACAGGCGCGCGCCGATCACGCCCTGATGATGAACTACGCGGTGCGCATGCTGTGCGCCGGGCTGGTGCACGGCGACCTGTCGGAATTCAACGTGCTGATGGATAAAAACGGGCCGGTGATCATCGATCTGCCGCAGGTGGTGGACGCCGCCGCCAACAACCACGCCAAAAGCATGTTCGAGCGCGATATCGGCAATCTGGCCGAGTATTACGGCCAGTTCGCGCCGGAACTGCGCGACAGCCAATACGCCAAAGAGATTTGGGCGCTGTATCAGGAAGGCAACCTGACGCCGGACAGCGTCCTCAGCGGCCGGTTCAGCGAAATCCAGAAGCGCGCCGACGTCGGCTCGGTACTGGAAGAGATCCAGGCCGCCAGCGAGGAGCATCAGCGCCGCATGATGGCGCGCAACGCGGAAGAGTAACGCGCCGCGCTATTCGACGCGAAACACGTCCGGCCGCTGCGGCGTCGCCGCCTCGTGATAGATATCCCCCAGATAGCCGGCGATCTCCTCTTCGCGCAGGTCGGCCGGCAGCACGATATCGTAGCTGGGGGCATACTTGCGCTCCGGCAGCGTCACGCGGAACAGCCGCCATTCGTCCCCGATGCGCTTCACGCCCAGCAGACGGCCGAACACGTTAAAAATCATCATCCGCCATTCCCCCCCTTGACGCTTTCAGGCTATAACACTGTGATGCCGCCGCAGTGAAAAGGAAAGCGTATGAGTGAAAAAACGCCGCAGTTCTGGCGCGATCCGCAGTTGCCGTTCGTCGAAGCCCGCGCCATCGCGGATGGCCGCCAGGTGTGCTACAGCCTGCACAGCCACGAATTCTTTTCCATCGGCGCCATCACCGGCGGTGTCAGCACCTATGTCAACGGCGAGCGGCGCATGCAGGTCAGCGCCGGCGATCTGGTTGTCATCAACCCGCAGCAGGCGCATGCCTGCAACCCCATTGCCGATCGCCGTTGGTCGTACATCATGTTCTATCTCGATCTCGCCTGGCTCGGTGCGCTGCAGCAGGAGCTGCTCGGCGGCGACGGTGACCGTTTTGTTCCGTTCAGCCAGCCGCTCAGCCGCGATCCGGCGCTGTTCCACGGCCTGAACCGGCTTTATGCGCTGCTGACGGATCCATTGTGCAGCGCGCTGGAAAAACAGATCGCCATGGTGGAGTATTTCAGCGCCCTGCAGCTCGGGCTGGGTGATGTCCGCCAGCCGGAGACACCGCCGCATACCCGACTGGAAGCGGCGGCGGCGTTTATCGACGCGCACTGCACCCTGCCGCTGACGCTGGACGACATTTGCCGCGCCGCCGCGCTGTCCCCTTCTTACCTGATCCGCGCCTTCCGCCAGCGCTACGGCATGACGCCGCACGCCTATCTGGTCAATCGCCGCGTGCAGCACGGCCATCGGCTGTTGAAGAGCGGCCTGCCGATCGCCGCGGCCGCCAGCGAAAGCGGCTTTGCCGATCAGGCGCACTTCCAGCGCACCTTCAAGCAGCTGCTGGCCGCCACGCCGGGGCAGTATCAAAAACCCTCCGCCAGCAGATAGCAGGCGCTGGCCGCCAACAGCAGCGCCATCGCCCAGTTGAAACGCCGCACGTTGCGCGCCTGCCTGAGGAGGCCGCGCAGCATCGCGCCGACATAGGCCCAGCAGGCCACCGAGGCATAGCAAATCACGAAGTAGAGCCCGGCGAACTGCCACAGCAACAGCATATCGCCGTCGCCGACAAAGGCGCCGAGGCTGGCCACCGACGCCAGCCACGCCTTGGGGTTCAGCCATTGCATCAGCGCACCGTACCAACAGGAAGGCGCCCGCGCCGCGCCGTTGCCCAATCTGCCGTCGTCAAACGCCAGCCGGTAGGCCATAAACAGCAGGAAGGCCACGCCGGCCCACTGAATCAAGCGGGTCAGCGCCGGCCACAGGGTCAGCAGCTGGTGCATGCCCAATCCCAGCAGCACCAGCAACAGGGTAAACCCCAGCGTGGCGCCGAACACGTGACGCTGGGTCGCGCCAAAGCCGAATTGCGCCCCGGCGCTCAAGGCGACGATGTTGACCGGGCCGGGGGTGATGGAGGTCGCCAGCGCAAACGCGGCCATGGAAAGGTAGATATTCATGATGGGCACCTGAGAAAGTATTCACAGGCGCCAGAATGCCGACCGCCGCCGACAACGTATTGAACAGAATTGCCCTGTTCGGTTTAACGCGCGATCGCCGCCCGGCGGCGCGGCAGCCCGAAGGTGTTGACCGCCATGCCGGCCAGCACCAGCAATGCGCCGCCGAACTGCGCCGGCGACAGCGCTTCATCCAGCAGCAGCCAGGCGGCGAACAGCCCGACCAGCGGCACCAGCAGCGTCAGCGGCGCAACCCGCCAGGTTTCATAGCGCCCCAGCAGGCTGCCCCACACCGAATAACCGAACAGCGTGGCGGCGAACGCCAGGTAGGCGACCGCCAGCCAGGTGCCGACCTGCGCATGGCTCAGGCTGCTCAGCACCGCCTGCGGGCCGTCGAACAGCCAGCTGCAGGCCAGGAACGGCACGACCGGGATCGGCGCGCTCCACACCACCAGCGATAAAATATTACGCTGCGGGAAACCGGCCAGGATCTTCTTGTTGGTCAGGTTGCCCAGCGCCCAGGAAAACGCCGCCGCCAGCGTCAGCAGCAGGCCCGCCAGGGGGACCGCGCCGCTGCCCGGCTTATGCAGGCTGGCCTGCGCCAGCACCAGCATGCCGCCGCTGGCGATAGCGATGCCGACAAAATGGTTGACGCGCAGCTTTTCGCCCATCAGCACGACACCCAACAGCAGGGTGAAGAACACCTGCGCCTGCAACACCAGCGAAGCCAGCCCCGCCGGCATCCCCACCTTGATAGCGACGAACAGAAACGCGAACTGTGCGAAGCTCATGGTCATGCCATACAGCAGCAGCCATTTCCACGGGATAGTCGGGCGCGGGATAAAGAAGATCGCCGGCAACGCCACCAGCAAGAAACGCATTCCGGCCAGCAGAAACGGCGGCATGCCCTGTAAACCGAACTTGATCACGACGAAATTCACGCCCCAGATCACCACCACCAACAGCGCCAACAGCCGATCGCGCAATGTCATCCTCGCCCCGCTTATCCCATTGAAAATTCGCTTTAGCTTGCAGGTTACAACCAAACCGGGCGCATGGACACCGGCAAACGCCGGCGATTATTCCGGCATCAGGCCGATAAAGGTGGTCTTCTTGCGCGGGCCGGTCATCAGCGCTTCCAGCTTCTCCACGCACTGCAGGTAGTGCGGGGTCTGCTTGTGCGCCGCCACCGCCTGCTCGTCGCGATAGGCTTCGTAGATGTAAAATCGCGTCGGAATCTGTTCGTCCTGCAGCACGTCGAAGCGCAGGTTGCCCGGCTCTTCGACAGCCCCCAGGTGATTGGCGCGAAAAACTTCGATAAATTCGTCGATCTTGTCCTGTTTAACGTTGATCTCAACCAAAGTGACGTGCATGGCAACTCCTTGTTTAAACGGTGCACCGTAAAGTGACTCTTTCCAACCATAGGTTTATTCCCGTCGATTGCCCACCGCAACGGCAATTTTGCCGTCTGGCTCACAAATCGCGCCGGCGATGCCTGTTTCTCCCCCGGCGGGGTAAGGCGGCGGCATCTATAGTTAACACTCCTCCCCCTGAGAGCATAGGCTATGGATAACTATTTGATGTCGCTGGACGCAGGAACGGGCAGCATTCGCGCGGTGATCTTCGATTTGGCGGGTAACCAGATCGCGCACGGCCAGGCGGAGTGGCAACACCTGGCGGTGCCGGGCGTGCCCGGCTCGATGGAATTTGACCTCAGCCGCAACTGGCAGCTGGCCTGCCAGTGCATCCGCCAGGCCTTGCAGCGCGCCGGGCTGACGGCACAGGCGATACGCGCGGTGGCCTGCTGTTCGATGCGTGAAGGCATCGTTCTGTACGACCGCAACGGCGTGCCGATCTGGGCCTGCGCCAACGTCGATGCGCGCGCCAGCCGCGAAGTCAGCGAGTTGAAAGAGCTGCACAACCACGGCTTCGAACGTGAGGTGTATCAATACTCCGGCCAGACGCTGGCGCTGAGCGCCATGCCGCGCCTGCTGTGGCTGGCGCATCATCGGCCGGACATCTACCGCCAGGCGGCGACGCTGACCATGATCAGCGACTGGCTGGCCAACATGCTCAGCGGCGAGTTGGCGGTCGATCCTTCCAACGCCGGCACCACCGGCATGCTGGATCTGACCAGCCGCGACTGGCGCCCGGCGCTGCTCGACATGGCCGGGCTGCGCGCCGATATCCTGTCGCCGGTGAAAGAGACCGGCAGCGTACTGGGGCGCGTCACCGAACAGGCGGCGCAGGAGAGCGGGCTGCTGCGCGGCACCCCGGTGGTGATGGGCGGCGGCGACGTACAGCTCGGCAGTCTGGGGCTCGGCATCGTGCGCGCCGGGCAGACGGCGGTGCTCGGCGGCACCTTCTGGCAGCAGATCGTCAACCTGCCGGAGCCGGCCATCGATCCAGAGATGAATATTCGCATCAACCCCCACGTCATTCCCGGCATGGCGCAGGCGGAATCCATCAGCTTCTTTACCGGCCTGACCATGCGCTGGTTCCGCGACGCCTTCTGCGCGGAGGAAAAATTGCTGGCGGAGCGGCTGGGGGTCGATGCTTACAGCCTGCTGGAAGAGATGGCGGCCAGGGTGCCGCCGGGCGCCTACGGCGTGATGCCGATCTTTTCCGACGCCATGCATTTTAAAACCTGGTACCACGCAGCGCCGTCGTTCATCAACATGTCGATCGACCCGGAGCGCTGCAACAAACAGACGCTGTTCCGCGCGCTGGAGGAGAACGCCGCCATCGTCTCCGCCTGCAACCTGGAGCAGATCGCCGCCTTCTCCGGCGTGCAGGCGCGCTCGCTGGTGTTCGCCGGCGGCGGGGCCAAGGGCAAACTGTGGAGCCAGATCCTCAGCGACGTCACCGGTTTGACGGTGCGGGTGCCGGTGGTGAAAGAGGCCACCGCGCTGGGCTGTGCGATCGCCGCCGGCGTCGGCGCCGGGCTGTACGAGTCGCTGGCCGAAACCGGCGAGCGCCTGGTGCGCTGGGAACGCGAACACCAACCGGACATGACCCACCACGCGCTGTATCAGGAACAGAAAGAAACCTGGCGGCAGGTTTACGCCGATCAGCTGACGCTGGTGGATAACGGCCTGACCACTTCGCTGTGGAAAGCCCCGGGGCTGTGAACGCCACGCGGCATTCGGTCATAACCTTATGCCGTTTTATTCCTTTCCCCTCAGCGCGGCGCAAGCCGCGTTTTCACTCGCCGCCGGCGATTGTTTCCCCTCAGAAACAGTGTAACCACCGCAAACGGATTTATCCGCGGCTTCGGCCTGCCGTAGATTGTGACTTCGGTCACACCGCGCCCCGAGCGCGGCCTGCGCATTCACCCAAGACGAGCGGCATTATGCTGAATAATAAAGATAAACCTGCATCATCCCCGTGGCCGGCGATCTTCTCGCTGACGGTCGCCTGTTTTGTCATGGTCACCACCGAGTTTCTGCCGATCGGCCTGCTGACCAACATCGCCCCTTCGCTCGGTGTCAGCACCGGCACCGCCGGGCTGATGGTCACCATGCCCGGCATCGTGGCGGCGGTGGCCGCCCCCGCATTAAGCCTGATTTCCGGCCGCCTGGACCGGCGTTTACTGATGCTGGGGCTGTCGCTGCTGCTGATCGTCTCCAACCTGGTGGCGGCGTTGGCCGTCAACTTCCCGATGATGTTGCTGGGCCGCGTGCTGCTGGGCATCTGCGTCGGCGGCTTCTGGTCGTTCGCCGCCAACTACGGCCGCCATCTGGTGCCGGAAGCCAGCCAGGGCCGCGCCACCGCGCTGATCCTCAGCGGCATCTCGGTCGGCGCGGTGTGCGGCGTGCCGGCCGGGGCGCTGATCGGCGATCTGTTCGGCTGGCGCGCCGCCTTCTTCGGCGGTGCGGCATTGGCGGTCGGCGTGCTGCTGGCGCAGCTGCGTTTACTGACCTCGGTGCCGCCTTCCCGGCCGGTCACACCGCGCGATCTGGTTCTGCCGCTGCGCCTGCCGATGGCGCGCATCGGCCTGATCGCCATCGTGCTGTTGTTCATCGGCCACTTCGCCGCCTACACCTATCTGCGGCCCCTGCTGCAACAGGTGTTCGTCCTCAGCCCGTCGGCGATCTCGCTGCAGCTGTTGGCCTATGGCGCCATCGGCCTGCTGGGCACCTTCCTCGGCGAGCGCCTGGGGGAATACAGCCTGCGCGCCTCCTTTATCCTGATCGCCGCCATGCTGGCAGCCATCCTCATCGTCTCGCCGCTGCTCAGCGGCCTTGGCGGCGCCACGCTGATGGTGATGGTCTGGGGGCTGGCCTTCGGCGCGGTGCCGGTATGCGCCACCAACTGGATGTTCGCCGCCGTGCCGCAGGCGCCGGAAGCCGGCCAGGCGCTGCTGGTATGCGTGGTGCAGATCGCGCTGGCCTCCGGCGCACTGCTGGGCGGCGAGGTGGTGGACTGGCAGGGCGTCAGCAGCGCTATGCTGTTCGGCGGCGCACTGATCCTCTCCGCCGCGTTGGTGTTCGGCCTCAGCTTGCGCTCCGGCGTGATTGGCGCTAAACAGTGTTAATCCTTATTTATCCGCAGAAACGCGCCCCGGCCGCCCTCGGGGCGTTGCGCTGAGAGCCTATGGACCATCATCTACTCGCCATCCGGGTGTTTAACCGCGTGGTGGAAACCGGCGGCTTTACCCGCGCCGCCGATTCGCTGGGCATGCCGAAAGCCACGGTGACCAAGCTGATCCAGAGCCTGGAAGATCACCTGCAGACCAAGCTGTTTCAGCGCACCACCCGCAGCGTGTCGGTCACCCGCGAAGGCGAATGCTATTACCAGAATACGGTGAAATGGCTGGCGGATTTGGAGCAGATGGAAGGCTGCCTGACCGAATCGCAAAGCTCTCCGCAAGGCGTGCTGCGCATCGACACCGGCGGCGGCACCGCACGCCGGCTGCTGTTGCCCGCCCTGCCCGATTTTCTGGCGCGCTACCCGCAGATACAGATCGATCTGAGCGTCGGCGACCGCGTTATCGATCTCATTAGCGACAGCACCGACTGCGTGATCCGCAGCGGCCCGCTGGCCGATTCCAGCCTGATCGCCCGCCGCCTGTTCGATCTGGACTGGGTGAGCTGCGCCACCCCGGCCTACCTGGCGCGCCACGGCACGCCGCGCCACCCGTGCGATCTGGAGCAGGGTTTCCCGATGGTGCACTATCGCCATCCGGTCAACGACCGCATCCATCCGCAACGCTATGTCGAGCGCGGCAAAGAGATCGCCATCCAGCAACGCTATCCAGTCAGCATCAACGAAGGCAACGCGCTGCTGGCGGCGAGCCTGGCCGGGTTGGGCATCATCCAGACCTATCGCTTTATGGCGCAGCCGCACCTCGACAGCGGCGAGCTGGTCAGCCTGCTACACGACTGGCAGCCGCCGCCGGAGCAGATGTACGTGGTCTACCCGTCCAACCGCCACCTCAGCGGCAAGCTGCGGGCGTTTATTGACTGGGCGGTGGAGACGTTTCATTAACCGCTCTCGCCGGCTATAGTGGCTTATCTTCCGGGCAACGAAATGGTCGCACCATGCGTATCGAACCTCTGCCGGCACATCGCCGGCGTATTGACGAACTGGCCGAGTTACTGCATCAGGAATGGGGTGCCTTTGCACAATGGAGCAGCCGAGACACCATCAGCCGGCGGCTGGCCGAACGTTGCACGCCCGGGCAGCGGGGCGTCGTGCTGTTGGCGCTGTCGCCGCAACAACAGATTCTCGGTACCGCCAGCCTGACGTTGTATGAACTGGCGGATAAACCGGAGCGCCAATACTGGCTGAGCGAAGTCTTCACTCACCCGCAGCACCGCGGCCAAGGCATTGCCCGTCGCCTGATTGCACGCTGCGTCGAACATGGCCGGGCCCAGGGCATAGACGAACTCTATTTGTACACGCCCGATCAGCAGGCGCTGTATCAGAAACTCGGCTGGCGCTCGCTGGAGCAACGCCAGATCGCCGGCGAAGCCGTCACGGTGATGAGCCGCACGTTGTAACCGCACGCAGTGTGGTATTATTTGTCGCATAGTGATTCACGACGGACGACCACCATGGCCTATATCCCCAAAAACTATGCGAAGCTGGAAACCGGCTACCGCGAAAAAGCGCTGAAACTGTTCCCCTGGGTGTGCGGGCGCTGCTCGCGCGAGTTCGTTTATTCCAACCTGCGCGAACTGACGGTGCACCACATCGATCACGATCACAGCAACAACCCCGAAGACGGCAGCAACTGGGAAATGCTGTGCCTGTATTGCCACGACCACGAGCACTCGAAATACACCGAAGCCGATCAATACGGTTCGACGGTGGTGGCCGGTGAAGACGCGCAGAAAGATGTCGGCGTCGCCACCCACAACCCGTTCGCCAACCTGAAGGCGATGATGAAGAAATAATATCGACAACAGCTTAATGGGCCACTAACTTATTAAGCTGTTAAATTAACAAAACCCGCCTCCGCATCGCCACTTCCCAGAGAATTCCTACTTACCCATCCGGGCCATCCAGCGCAAAATAAGCTGCGCAGTTAACGACATACTGGCTTGGCAAGCCGCCGCAGTTGGTGCATATTGTTCGCGAGTTGTTCTTGTTAACCTGTTTGATTATCAACCTAATAAGCACATTAACTTAATAAGTTATCAGCTTAATAACTTGAGAGATGGCAGCATGATTGTCCTGATTGGCTCGCAAAAAGGCGGCGTCGGCAAATCGACGAAGGCGGTGAATATCGCCGGGTATCTGATTCTTAAGCAAGGCAAGACGGCGATCATCGTCGATGCCGACGACCAGAAATCGATCATGACCTGGTACAACGACCGCCAGAACGTCGAAGGGCTGCCGCACATTCCGGTGGTGGCCGCGTCGGGCAAAATCAAGGAAACGCTGCTGGAGCTGGATCGCCATTACGACTACGTGATCGTCGACACCGCCGGCCGCGACAGCGCCGAGCTGCGCTCCGGGCTGCTGGCCGCCGATCTGTTCCTCTCGCCGCTGCGCCCTTCGCAGATGGATCTCGACACCGTCGGCTATCTGTCGGAGATGTTCTCCACCGCGCAGGAATACAACGAAAAGGTCAAAGGCTACATCGTGCTGAACATGTGTCCGACCAACATCTTCATCAATGAAGCCAACGAAGCGGCGCAGGTGCTGAGCGAATACCCGGAGTTCACGCTGGTGAGCCACCGCCTGTGCGACCGCAAGATTTACCGCGACGCCTGGGGTGAAGCCATCACCGTGCACGAGGCGAACAACGAAAAGGCGCAGAGCGAAATTGAATGCCTGGTGAAAGAGGTGATCCTGTGAAGAAACGCACCCCTACCCACCGCATGTCGGAAGACGAATTCATCAACAGCGCCACTTCGCACACGCTGCCGGTCACGGCGCCCGCGCCGGAAGCCAAACCGGCCGGCCGCAAGCGCACCTACAAGGCGATCTCCGTCAGCCTGACGGACAACCACATTGAAGCCATCGATGAGGTGATCGTGCAGGCGGCGCGCAGCGGCATCGTGCGTATCACCCGCTCCGACATCATCAAGCTGGCCATCGACGGGCTGGCGGAGAAAAGCGAAGCGCAGCTGCTGGAACTGCTGAAGAAGCTTTGAACGCACTACAGCCGCCGGCGAGCCACAGCCGGCGGGTTGTCATCACCTTCAGTTCCCCGCCACCGCGCATTGGTAGTCCTGAATTTCGCCGGCCGAGCCCAGGTTCAGGTCGGTCAACTTCAAACGGTTCGCCAACAGCAGCATCTCGCCCTGTGGGCTGACCGCCAGCGCCAGGCCATAATTGCCGATGCTGTCGCCCTGCTCGACCACATAGTTCTGCAGTAACCGGAAAGGATCTTCCTGGGTTAAATCGGTGCCCGCCAATTTTCTGGCCAGATATTGGTGGCCGACCAATTTCACCGCCAGTGGGCGCCACTGCTGATCTAATTGTTCCGCCTGCTGCCCCAGCGCGTTATAGACATCCTGACGCAGGCAGGCAACGTGAATATGCAGCTGATTCTGAGAGCGGCCATATTTCGAATTGACCGCCAGAGAAAGCCACGCATCTTTTAACGGTTTACCCAGCTCGCCGGATATATGTTCACGGTTATTCCAGGCCTGGACGAAATAAGGCGGCGCGTGCTCCGTCTGCAATGCCGGGCTCTCGATGCCGCTGACTTTTTCGGTTGGCATCACCAGATCGTGATAGGGGCCTTTGCTGTCCTTAAACAGCACATAACCCTCGGTTAAATCAACCTTTAAGCAGGGTGCCGGATCGTCGTTTTGCTGCTGATTGGGCACGCACTGTTGGCTGACGATTTGCCATAGCGCATTTGGATTGCCGCGCCCGAAGAACCACCATAGCACCGCCGCCAGCAGCAAAATGACAAGCAAAATAATTAATAGTCTGAAAAGTCTTTTCATCGCAACACCCTGTTTATCTATTCCATCCAGAATTAACGTCAGCATAAACCAAGGTTCTAAGTGCAACCAGAATATTATCCTTAACGTCACTTTTCATTGACGTCTTGTTATCAAGACAAATTTAAAACAAGGGTTCACCTGAGTAATTTAAAGTAAATTAATACCGCAGGTTGAATATGAGTGTGATATAAGCAGCCGGGACTCTCTTTATATAAGGAATCGATAAGATGCCAACGATGGGCAAATCCCTGCATTACCTCGACGTGGGCTCAGGCTTTCCGTTGCTGCTGGGCCACAGCTATCTGTTCGACCTGAACATGTGGGCACCGCAGTTCGAAGCGCTGGCGAAACGTTACCGCCTGATCGTGCCGGATCTCTGGGGCCACGGCGACTCACCGGCGCTGCCGGCCGGGCGAAACAGCCTGTCGGATATCGCCGCCGACCATTTGGCGCTGATGGATCATTTGGATATCGAAGAGTTTGGCATCGTCGGCCTGTCCGTCGGCGGCATGTGGGGCGCTGAACTGGCGGCGCTGGCACCGGAGCGGGTCAAAGTGTTGGCGCTGCTGGACAGCTACCTGGGCGACGAAACGCCGGAGGCGCGGCAGCGCTATATGGGCATGCTGGACGCCGTTGAACAGGCCGGCGCCATCGCGTCCCCTTTGCTGGAACATGTCGCTTCTCTGTTCTATTCCGATGACGTCCCCGACGCGCTATTGCAATCGCTGTTGTGTCAGTTGCAAAGCCTGCCTGCCGATCGCCTGCGCGAGAGCATCGTCCCGCTGGGCCGGATGATCTTCGGTCGCCCCGACAAGCTGCAGCTGCTGAAAAACATCACCGCCGCCAGCATCGTCATCACCGGTGCGCAGGATAAACCGCGCCCGCCGGCGGAAGGCCAGCGCATGGCCGATCTTCTCGGCTGTCGTCACGTGCTGATCCCCAACGCCGGGCATATCAGTAACAAAGAAAACCCGACGGCGGTCAACGAAACGCTGCTGGCGTTTCTGGCTGAAAGCACCACCCCGCTGTTCTGGTAAGATTCACCGGGCCGCCTGGCCCGGCGAGTCATTCCGCGCGCCGCATAAACCCGTGTCGGCTCAGGATTTCCTGCCCCCGTTCGCTCAAGATAAATGCGGCCAACCGCTGTGCGCCGTCATCCAACAGGCATAAACCGTAATCCGCCTCAATGTCCAGCGGCGGCGCCAACGGCCGTACCGCCAACGTCGGGTAGGCGGCTAAAGCCGGAGCATAGCTGGCGTAGCCGAGAAAAATATCTGCCAGCCCTCCGGCTATCAGATACTCCGCCGCCAGCCGGCCCGCCGGCACCGGGGCGGAATCCATACCCCCAACCAACGGCAGCGCCCGGCGGCGCAACGCTTCGCCTTGCCCCGGCCAGTATTGCTCACAGCGTTCGAAAAGCCGCTGCGCATAATCACCGGAAGGATCTGCCCCCGGTGTCGAGGTGGCAAGGCGCCAGTGCGGATCGAACAGCACCTCCGGCAGCGGACGTTCGGTTAATGCCGGCACGTTGCGAACCGTCACGCAGAGCCGATTGCGCGCAAAAATCTGCACCGCCCCCGCCATCCCAAGATCCGCCAGCCTTTGCGGGTGCGCCAGGTTGGCCGAAGCGAACAGCTGTGGCCGCTCACCATTCTCTATCCGTTGGCGCAACAACCCCGCCGGGCCGAATTCCGCCGTGACTTTTTGCCCGGCGTGCCGCTGAAACGCCGACAGCAGCGGCGCAAACGCCAACCGCAGGCTGCCGGCGGCAAACAGCAGGATATCACTCATCATGTCGCTCCAATTGGCTGCGATACAGCGGCACCAGCGTCGCGTAACGGCGGCCCGCCACCGTTAGCGGCACCCGTTCGATCGCCAGCTCGAACAGGGGCGACAGGGATTGCGCCGTTAACACCTCGCGGCAGGCCCCGAGCCGGCTGCGCCCTTCTTTGCCCAGCAACAAGGCCCGATCGGCCACCGCGTGAGCATGGTTGGGCTGATGCGTGGAGAACACCACCGCCAACCGCTGCTCCCGCGCCAGGCGGGCCATCAGACTCAACACCCGATCCTGGTAATGCAGATCCAGCGCCGAAGTCGGTTCATCCAGAATCAACACCTCGCAGCGCATCGCCAACGCGCGGGCGATCATCACTAATTGACGTTGGCCGCCGGATAGGCTGCCAAACTCACGCTCTGCCAGGTGCTGCAAATCCAACGACTGCAACGCTTCTCTCGCCAGCCGATGGTCCTCGGCTGACGGTGAACGGAACAGGCCGACATGACGCGCCCGCCCCATCAATACGATATCCAGCACCCGATAGGCGAACGGCGGCGCAAAGTGCTGCGGGACAAAGCCCATCTCACCGTGGCGCTCAATCTCGCCGGATTGCGGCGTCAGGCTGCCTAACAACAGCTGCAGCAGCGTGCTCTTGCCACGCCCATTCGGGCCCAATACCGCCAGCACTTCGCCGCGCCGCAGCTGAATGTCCAGATGCTGGAACAGCGGTGCCCCGCCCGGCCAGGCGAAACTCACGCCGCTGGCGGCCAATAAGGTGTCAGTCATGCCAGCCTCTCACTTGCGCGCGGCGCAGCAGCAGCGCAAACAGCGGCGCGCCAATCAGCGCGGTCAGAATGCCCAGCGGGATTTCGCTGCTGCTCAGCGTGCGCGCCAAATCGTCAATCAACAGCATGTACAGGGCCCCCAGGCAAAGCGAAGCCGGCAGCAGGCGCCGGTGATCCGGTCCCACCAGCCGCCTCGCCACGTGCGGGATCACCAAGCCGACCCAGCCGATGCTGCCGCTGACCGCCACCTGGGCGGCCACGATGGCGGCGCACAGCGTCAAAATCAGCCAGCGGGTGCGCTCAACGTTGATGCCCAATGCACCGGCATCCTCATCGCCCAACGACAGCAGATTGATGCGCCAGCGCAGCGCCAACAGCAAGCCGCCGGCCAACAGCAAAGGCACAAACAGCATCAGCAGCTTTTGCCGATCGGCGGTGGCAAAGCTGCCGAGCAGCCAAAACACGATGCTCGGCAGTTTCTCTTCGGTATCCGCCAGATATTGCATCAGGCTGACGCAGGCGGAGAAAAAGCCGCTGAGGATCACCCCCGCCAGTACCAAAGAGAGAATATTGCGCCGCGCAATGGCGCTGGTGAGAGTGAAAATCAGCAGCAGCGCCGCCATACCGAAAACAAAAGCCGACAGCAGCAGCGCCGCCAACGGCAAACTGAGCAGGATAGCCAGCGTGCCGCCAAACGCCGCGCCGGAAGACACGCCGATAATATGCGGATCGACCAGCGGGTTGCGAAAGATGCCTTGCAAAGCCGCGCCGCACAGGGCCAGCGCCGCGCCGGCGCCCATCGCCAACAGCACGCGCGGCACGCGCACGCCCAGGATCACCTGGCGTTGGATAGCATCGATGCCGGCATAATGCTGCCCGGTGAACGGCTCCAGCAAAATCATCAGGCTGTGCGTCATCGGCACCTGAAAGCGGCCAACGCCGAGCGAAAACAGCGCGCAGCACAGCGTCAACAACGCCAACCAGCCCAGCCTCATTGCCCGCTCTGGCAGCAGGTGGCGCGGTAATAACGTTGATAGTAAGCGTCGACCCGCTGCTGCAGATTGATATCGGCAAAACGCTGCGGGTAAAGTTTTTTCGCCATCCACAACTCACCCAGCGCCATCGCCTCCGGCATCGGATATCCCCAGGCCTTGGCGTACTCCGGCATCAGGTAGACCCGCTTATTCTTCACCGCGTCGATCGGCTGCCACTGCGGTGACGTCAGGATCTGTTTCACCACGTCCGGGTAGCGCTCCTGCACGAAAATCACCGCCGGATCCCACTTCAGGACATCCTCGATAGAAACCTGTTTAAACCCCTGAATGTCCTTCGCCGCCACGTTGAGCGCACCGGCGTGCCGCATCATCAACCCGGTATACTTGCCGGCGCCGTAGGTGGTGAGATCGGGGTTGGCCATATACACCCGCACCCGCCGATCTTCCGGCAGATCGCGCAGCCGTTCGGCGACCAGCGTGCGCTGCTGAATGACGTCCTTAATCAGGGCTTCGGCCTGAGGCTGACGCGACATCACTTCGCCGATCAGGCGAATGCCGTCCTGCAGCCCCAGCGTATAGGCCCGATCTTCATCGCTCAGCTCGGGGTTCATTTTGCCCGCCTGATCGGCTGCCTCGCGGCGCAGCGAGACCGCCACCACCGGAATGCCCGCCCGTTCGATCTGCGCAATCATCTCCGGCGGCGCGTAGTTGGCCACGAACACCACCTGCGGATGCAGGCCGAGCAGGCTCTCGATGTTCACCGAAGTCAGATCGCCCGGCATCGGCAGGGTTGCCAACGTCGGCGCCAGCCGCAGGTAGTTTGGCCCCAGCTGCTTTTTCCAACTGCTGAGCACGCCGACCACCTGCGGCATCGCATCAAGCTGCACCAACAGGTTCAGCGTCTGGTGTTGCAGCACCACCGCGCGGGTGATGCGATCGGGCAACGTCACCTGGCGGTTGAGTTGATCGGTGACCTGGCGATCCGCCTGGGCGGCGGTGGAAAACAAAACAAGCGCCAACAGCAGGCGCGGGAGAAAGTTAAACATGGCAGTGACCGGTTGATTATCGTTGTATAGTAAATAATATAGCGATGAGCATGGCGAAACAATCAGCGGGATCAAACCGGATGCGGGTACTCGGGAGGTAAAACGAGGCGTGAATGCGGCCCTGGAAGCGGATCCGTCGGTGTGACGACGGATCCCATCGGCCCTGAAAGGGCGCGTGAAGAAGACTTATTGACCGATAGACGTCAGACCCTGGCGGATCCCTTCGTCAGCCTGCTGGCACCATGTCTGCAGCCCCTGCGGCGCTTCTTTTTCCAACGCAACCACTTTGCCGTCGTCGTTCAGCACATTGCCTTCACGGCCCATCGCTTCGCGCTTGTCGCCGTCACGGGTGTCGACGCCGCCGGGAATAGCCGCCACGTAGGCCACCATTTTCTTGGCGTTGTCGATGCTGTCGGCTTTCAGGAAACCTTTATCGACGCAGTAAGACATCAGCCCGGCGGTATTGCGCGTGATGTCATAAACGTTTTTCAATGCGGCAGGATCCATTCCTTCAGCGTTAGCGGTGTTGAACAGGCCCAGAGTCGCGGCAATCATGCCGGTCAGAATGCTTTTTTTCATTGTTAACTCGTTTTAATAATGAAATAGTTAAGTTTTAATTATTCACAAAAAGAATGTGAACACCGCTACGGTATAACGGCGGCCTAGATTAGCACAACCCTAACGCGTTAATAACTGTGATTAAGTTAACCCCCAATAAAATAAAAACGCACCATAGGGTAATGACCTCCGCCCGGTATCATTTTTTCACGCTCGATATTGGCCGCGCGCAATTCATATTAAAAATAATCTCACCCAGGAATTATTTGCAACGGAAGTGTTGGCCTGCGGTCAATCGCGCTCCCACCCTTTGCTAAAATCACAGGCGTGACATAGCCTGTTAAGACGCGCCATGCCTTAGTGGGAGGGGATTCACATGAACTATTCCGTCCGGCCGCCGCAATGCGACGACAAAACCATTCTCGATATCACGATGAATTTATATCTCTATCCGGCGGTGCTTATCGCGCATCGCCTGGGCATCTTTGAATTTATTGCTTTGCATCCCCGCAACCTGACCGATATATGCGCTCAGGCCAATGTGGAAAGACGCCCGGCGGAAACGTTGGTCATGGCGTTATTGGCATTGAAATTGATAGACAGAGACGGTGAAACATTCTCTCTCACGCCGGAAGCGGAAACCTTTTTGTTAAAAAACAACCCGCATTATTTCGGCTACTTCTGGGATTTGATGGTTGAAAACAGCGAAATTTTCTCGCTGAAAAACCTGGAAAGCGCCATCAGAAAAAATACCTCGCAGGTGTACGGCGAGCAGGAGCTGTTTGAAACCCATACGCTCGACGCCGACAGAATGCGGCGGTTT
Source organism: Serratia sp. CY44782 (assembly GCF_052168715.1). Taxonomy (NCBI): domain Bacteria; kingdom Pseudomonadati; phylum Pseudomonadota; class Gammaproteobacteria; order Enterobacterales; family Yersiniaceae; genus Serratia; species Serratia sp. CY44782. The sequence continues at coordinate 38,400 of NZ_JBJNME010000006.1, read as the reverse complement.
ACCCACGCCATGCACAGCCTGAGCATGGGCTCGGCCAGCGTTTGGCCGGCGCTGTTGCCCCTCGGCGCCTGCCGCGCGGCACTGGATATCGGCGGCGCCTCCGGCGCCCATGCCATCAGCCTGGCGGCCCACTGGCCGACGTTGACCTGCACCGTGTTCGATCTGCCGGAGGTGTGCCCGCTCGCCGCCGACTACGCGCGCCATTACGGTCTCAGCCAGCGCATCGGCACCCACAGCGGCGATATGTGGCACGATCCCTACCCGGCGGCGGATCTGCACCTGTACTCCAATATTTTCCACGACTGGCCGATGGACAAGAACCGCTTCCTGGCGCAAAAGAGCTATGCGGCCCTCCCGCCTGGGGGCAGGATCGTGATCCACGAAGTGCTGTACAACGATGACGGCGACGGGCCACCTGCCGCCGCGGGATACAGCCTGATGATGATGGGATGGACGCAGGGCCGCCAATACTCCGGCAGGGAAATCGGCGACCTGCTGCGCGACGTCGGCTTCGGGCCTGTTCAGGTGCTGCCGTCGCTCGGCTATTTCAGCATCGTGACGGCGCAAAAGCCCCAGGCTTAGCGGTTCACCGAGCGCGCCATGCGGCTGTAGGTATGGCGCACGCCGCGAATCGCCACGCTGTAAGCGAAAATGTTTTCCGGCAGCGCCAACCCCAGATAGCCGGTATCGCCGATATGGTGCAGGTCCGCCCCGGCCATTTTGCTCATCAGCGCAATCTGCCGCACGGTCTGCACGTCGGCGCCCTCTTGCGAGGTGCCGATCGCCGTCATCGCCAGCGCGCCCTGCCGCTGGGCAAAATTGATCAGTGCCGCCACTTTCTCCTGCGACATGCCGGGAATGGTGCCCGGCGCCGGCAACAGCACGATGTCAGCACCGTTCTCCACAAACAGCGCGATGTCCTGCTCACCGATCAGCTGGCTGCCGCTTTCGCGCACGATACCGGCCCCGTGCATCTTGCCGGTCACCAGCACCATCTCGTCGCCCACTTCATCGCGAATCGCTTTCAGCGCGGCGGCGATCGCCTGATTGCTGACGCCGTTGTTCGGGTTGCCAGTCAGCACCAGCATGCGCGCGCCGAGCTGATACAGCTTGCGGGCATTCTCGGCGGTGGCGGCGCGCCCCGCCGTCATCTGCCAGAAATCGTTATGTTCGGTGGCGAAGGCCGGATCGACGGCCTCCAGGTTCACGCCGATAACCCGCCCGGTCAGGCGCTGCAGCGTGCGCAGCGCCTCCTGCGGCGGCACGTCGGCGGGCAGGCCCGCGATGTGCGGATGATCGACGTCGAACAGGTTCAGCAGCAGCAGGTCGGCGCCCTGGCTGGCCGCCAGCTCGGCGTTGGTGACGTTATTGAGCAGCGGCTGAGTGACCGCGATGGTTTCGCTGACCAAAATGCGCCCTTCGCTGGCGCGGATGGCATAGAGCAGGTCGGCTTTGCCGATATCGGCCAGATCGCTGGCGCTGCAGTCCAGATAGCGTTTCATGAGGCAAGCTCCGATGACGTTAGCGGGAATGGATGCCCCCTCGCTCAGCGCGGCGAACGAGGGGGACAGGGTTACTTCAGCGTAAAACTTTGCGCCTGCACGTTGTCGGAGTCCAGGCCGACGAACACGTTAAATTTGCCCGGCTCCGCCCCCCATTTCAGGCTGGCGTTGTAGAACTTCAGATCGTCTTCGCTAATCGGCAGCTCAACCTGCTGCGACTGACCGGCCTTCAGCGTCACTTTCTTGAAGTTGCGCAGCTCTTTTACCGGCCGGCTGACCGAGGCTGTCACGTCCTGCAGATACAGCTGCACCACCGTGGCGCCGTCATACTTGCCGGTATTTTTCAGCGTGACGCTGGCAGTTAGCTTGCCGTTGCGCGCCATCGTCGGACTGGACAGTTTCAGATCCGACAGGCTGAAGGTGGTATAGCTCAGGCCGTAACCGAACGGATACAGCGGGCCGTTCGGCGAATCGAAGTAGCGCGAGGTGTACTTGCCCGGATTCTCCTTGCCGAACGGGCGGCCGGTGTTCAGGTGGTTATAGTACATCGGGATCTGGCCGACCGAGCGCGGGAAAGTCATCGGCAGCTTGCCCGACGGGTTGTAATCGCCGAACAGCACGTCCGCCACCGCGTTGCCGCCCTCGGTGCCGCTGTACCAGGTTTCCAGCATCGCGTCCGCCTGCTCGCTCTCCCAGCTCAGCGCCAGCGGCCGGCCGTTCATCAGCACCAGCACCAGCGGCTTGCCGGTGGCTTTCAGCGCGGCGATCAGATCGCGCTGACTCTGCGGGATCGTGATGTCGGCGCGGCTGGAGGCTTCGTGCGCCATGCCCTGCGATTCCCCCACCACCGCCACGACCACGTCGGCCTTGTTCGCCGCCTGTACCGCTTCGTCGATCATCTGCTGCGGCGAACGGGTGTCGAACGCCACCGCCGGCTCATACTCGTTCAGGTAGTCGATGATGCCTTTATCCTGCGTGACGTTGGCGCCCTTGGCGTAAAGAATGCGCGCCTTGTCGCCCACCGCCCGCTCCAACCCTTCGCGCAGGGTCACCGACTGCTTGACCACTCCGGCGGCCGACCAGCTGCCCATCACGTCGCGCTGGCTGTCTGCCATCGGCCCGACCAGCGCGATGGTCGCCTGCTTGCTCAGCGGCAGCGTCTGCTTATCGTTCTTCAGCAGCACCATCGTTTTGCGTGCCACCACCCGCGCCTCGGCGCGGTGCAGACGGCTTTCGGCGTTGGTGTCCTGCGGGTCGGAACCCGCCGGGCCCAGATGCACATACGGATCGGTGAACAACCCCATGTCATACTTGGTGTTCAGCACGTCGCGGCAGGCGCGGTCGATATCGCTTTCAGGCACCAGCCCGTCTTTCACCAGACCCGGCAGGTATTTGTCGTAAAACTCGTCGCTCATGCTCATGTCGACGCCGGAGGTGATTGCCAACCGCACCGCGTCGCGCGCGTCGGCGGCCACGCCGTGTTTAATCAGCTCTTTAATTGCGCCGTGGTCGCTGATGGTGATGCCTTTAAAGCCCCACTGGTCGCGCAGCAGGTCTTTCAGCAGCCACGGGTTGGCGGTCGCCGGCACGCCGTTCACCGAGTTGAGCGACACCATCACCCCGCCGCTGCCGGCATCCACCGCCGCTTTGTAAGGCGGCAGATAGTCCTGATACATGCGCAGCGGGCTCATGTCGACGGTGTTGTAATCGCGGCCGCCTTCGACGGCGCCGTACAACGCAAAGTGCTTAACGCTGGCCATCACCGAACCGGGCTTGGCCGGGTCGCCGTTCTGGAAACCGTCGACCATCACTTTGGCGATTTTCGACACCAGCCAAGTGTCTTCGCCGAAGCCTTCGGAGACCCGGCCCCAGCGCGGATCGCGGGTGATATCGACCATCGGTGCGAAGGTCATGTTGAGGCCGTCATCGCTGGCCTCCTGCGCCGCCACGCGGGCGCTGAGCGCAATGGCTTCCAGATCGAAGCTGGCCGCCAGCCCCAGGCTGATCGGGAACACGGTGCGCTGGCCGTGCACCACGTCATAGGCGAAGAACAACGGAATTTTGAGGCGACTGAGCTGCATCGCCTGATCCTGCATCACCCGAATGTCCGGGCGGGTGACGGTATTAAAGATGGCGCCGATCTGCCCTTTGCGGATGCCCTCGCGGATCGCTTCTTTCGGGTTATCCGGCCCGACGCTGATCAGCCGCAGCTGGCCGATCTTCTCTTCCAGCGTCATCTGCTTCATCAAATGGGACACGAAGGCGTCGCGCTGCTGGGCGTGAATGCCCTGCGTTATCGGCGTTTCCTGCGCAAAAGCCGGGCTGAGGGCCAGACCGGACAACATACTCACCACACAAAGCCATTTCATCTTGTTTTATCTCAGGCGTGTTTCCGCCGCCAAAGCCGCGGGGTTTAATCAGAGTGAAGAAACAGTTTGCCACACTCTGTTTCATCGCCAAGGGAATTCGCATCGGTAATGTTTACAAAGCATTACAGGTTATCGGCAGGTAATTCTGCAGCCGGGCGCGGCTGTCGGCGGCCTCCGCCGTCAGAAAATCGATCAGCGGCGCCAACGCCGGCGGCGGCGCCCCGCGTTCAGGATAGACCAGATAATAGGCCGCGCCGCTGCTGACGCAGAGCGGGAACGGCGTGACGACGCGCCGCACCTGAATATCCTCCTCCAGCAGGCACAGATCGCCGATGGCGATGCCGAACCCCTGCAGCGCGGCGCTCATCGCCAGATCGAGAGTATCGAAATGCTGAGCCTTGCCGGACGGCAGCGCATCGGCCCCCGCCGACTTCAGCCAGCGCAGCCAGTCGCGCCGATCGCGCGTCGGGTGCAGCAGGGTTTTGTCCGTCAAATCCGCCAGCCGGGGCACTGGCGGCAGAAACGTCGGCGTGCAGACCGGCGTGAGGATTTCGTCGAACAGCAGGTGCGCGGTCAGCTTTTTACCCGGTGGCCGGCCGAATACCACCGCGGCGTCAAACTGCTCGGTGCTGAAATCCAGACCGTGCGACACCGAGGCGGTCAGCTCGATATGCATGTCCGGCCGTTCATTCTGCAGGCGAATCACGCGCGGCAGCACCCAGCGCATCGCGCAGGTCGGGCATTTGATGCGCAGCGCCCCCGGCGGGGCGGCGGCACGCGTCAGCGCCTCGTCCAGCTGCCCCAGCGCCTGCTGCACCGGCGCCAGCAGCTGCGCGCCCTGCGGCGTCAGCGCCAAACCGCGCGCCTGGCGGCTGAACAGCGGATAACCCAGGCGCTGCTCCAGCCCAAGAATTTGCCGACTGACCGCCCCCTGCGTCAGGTGCAGCTCCCGGGCGGCATGGGTAAAGTTGAGGCGTTGTGCCACCACCACGAAGGTTTTCAACACGTCGAGCGACGGCAGGGATATCGGCATAGCGGGCCTCGATTAGGTATGATCGTAGTGCATGGCAAGTATGACAAACTTTCCCTTGTCCGCCTACGCCGACTGATGCTTAATCGCTCAACACTTCCCTGTTTGCCTGGAGCCCATCATGCAGAGCGCCTGTTCATCCCGCTCGAAGCTGCCGGACGTCGGCACCACCATTTTCACCGTCATTGGCCAACTCAGCGCCGAACATCAGGCCCTCAATCTGTCGCAGGGCGCGCCCAACTTCACCGGCGACCCGCAGCTGATCGAGGCAACGGCGCAAGCCATGCGCGCAGGTCATAACCAATACGCGCCGATGAGCGGCGTGGCAGCGTTACGTGCTGCTCTGGCGGAAAAAGCTGAACGATTGTATGGCGCACGCTATGACGCCGACGAAGAAATCACGGTGATCGCCAGCGCCAGCGAAGGGCTGTACTCGGCGATCAGCGCGCTGGTGCATCCCGGCGACGAGGTGATCTATTTCGAACCGGCGTTCGACAGCTATGCGCCGATCGTGCGCCTGCAGGGCGCCACGCCGGTGGCGATCAAACTGTCGCTGCAGGATTTTCGCGTCGACTGGGACGAAGTGGCCGCCGCCATCAACGGCAAAACGCGCATGATCATCGTCAACACGCCGCACAACCCGACCGGCGCGGTGTTTGACGAGCACGACATCGAACGCCTGACTGCCCTGACCCGCGACACCGACATCGTGATCCTGTCCGACGAGGTCTACGAACACGTGGTGTTCGACGGCGAAATTCACCACAGCATGGCGCGCTACCCGCAGCTGGCGGAACGCAGCGTGATCGTGTCGTCGTTCGGTAAAACCTACCACGTCACCGGCTGGCGCGTCGGCTACTGCCTGGCGCCGGCGGCGCTGATGGACGAGATCCGCAAGGTGCACCAGTTTATGGTGTTCTCCGCCGATACGCCGATGCAGCACGCCTTCGCCGCCGCGCTCGCCAACCCGCAGAGCTACCTGGGGCTGGCGGCGTTTTACCAACAAAAGCGCGATCTGCTGGCCAGCGCCTTGCAGGATTCGCGCTTTGAGCTGCTGCCCAGCCGCGGCAGCTTCTTCATGCTGGCCCGTTTTAGCGCCTTCAGTCACGAAAGCGACAATGATTTCGCCGTACGCTTGATCCGCGAAGCGAAGGTGGCGACGATCCCGCTGTCGGCGTTCTACAGCGACGGCACCAATACCGGCCTAATCCGGCTGAGTTTTTCCAAAGATAACGAGACCCTGCTGGAAGGCGCACGCCGCCTGAGCCAGGCGTAGTTTTTTGTCCGACCATGGGAAAGGGGCACTGCCTATGAAAGCTTTGAAAACGCTGTTCGCCGCCGGATGCCTGCTGGCCGCCGGCTCTTCGCTGGCGGCGGAAAACAGCCTGCGCTTCGGCCTGGAAGCGCTGTATCCGCCGTTCGAATCCAAGTCCGCCAGCGGCAAACTGGAAGGGTTCGACATCGAACTGGGCGATGCGGTGTGCGCCGCCGCGCAGTTGAAATGCAGCTGGGTGGAAACCTCGTTCGACAGCCTGATCCCGGCGCTGCAGGCGCGCAAGTTCGACGCCATCAACTCGGCGATGAACGTGACCGAACAGCGGCGCCAGGCGATCGCCTTTACCGACGCCATCTATCAGGTGCCGAACCGCCTGATCGCCAAGGCCGACAGCGGCCTGCTGCCGGACGCCAAATCGCTGGCGGGCAAACACGTGGGCGTGCTGCAAGGATCGATTCAGGAGATCTACGCCAAAACCCATTGGGCGCCAGAAGGCGTGGACGTGGTGTCTTACCAGGATCAGAATCAGGTTTACCTTGACCTGGCGGCCGGTCGGCTTGACGCCACGCTGGTGATGGCGCCGTCGGGGCAAAGCGGCTTCCTGTCGCAGCCGGACGGCAAAGGCTTCGCCTTCGTCGGCGAGGCGGTGCGCGACGACAAAATCCTCGGTGAAGGTATCGCCTTCGGCCTGCGTAAAGGGGATGAGGCGCTGAAGCAAAAACTGGATGCCGCCATCGCCAAAGTGAAACAGCAAGGCACGGTGGCGGCGCTGTCGAAGAAGTATTTCGGCGACATCGACGTGACGGTGAAGTGATAGACGGGGGCGGCACCGCCGCCCCCTCCCGCGTTTAGCGATCGAACACCGAACTGTTCAGCGCGCGATCCTGCTGGTGGCGCTCCAGCGCCAATTCGATCAGGCGCGTGATCAGCGCCTGATAGCTGACGCCACTGGCGGCCCACAGCTTGGGATACATGCTGATGTTGGTGAAGCCCGGCAGCGTGTTGATTTCGTTGATTACCACCTGGTTGTCCGGCGTCAGGAACACATCCACCCGCGCCAGCCCGAAGCACTCCAGAGTGCGGAACGCCTTCAGCGCCACCTCGCGGATGTGGTCGCTCACTTCCGGCGCGATTGCCGCCGGCACCACCACCTGAGCGCCCTGCTCATTGATGTATTTGGTGTCGTAAGAATAGAAGGCGTCGCTCAGCACGATCTCGCCGCACACGCTGGCCTGCGGATCGTCGTTGCCCAGCACCGCGCACTCGATCTCGCGGCCGACGATCGCCGACTCCACCAGCACCTTGTGATCGAAGCTGAAGGCCAGCGATACCGCCGCGTCGAACTCGGCGCAGTTTTCCACCTTGCTGACCCCGACCGAGGAGCCCTGGTTGGCCGGCTTGACGAACAGCGGCAGGCCGAGGTGCTCGCTCAGTTGCTCAAACGTGAATCCGGCGCGGTTGGCGCGCGTCAGGGTGACGAACGGCGCCACCGCCAGCCCGGCGTCGCGCAGCAGGCGCTTGGTCACGTCTTTGTCCATGCTGACCGCCGAACCGAGCACGCCGGCGCCGACGAACGGCATATTGGCCATGCGCAGCAGCCCCTGCAGCGAACCGTCCTCCCCCAGCGTGCCGTGCACGATCGGGAAGATGACGTCCAGTTGGCCCAGCGCGCCGGCGCTGCCCGCTTCGATCAGCTGTTGTTTTTCCTGGCCCGGGATCAGCGCCACGTTTTTGTTCGAGCGGTTCAGCGCGATCAGCGCCGGGTTCTCGGCGTTGAGCAGGTAGTTGGAGGCGTCGTTGATGTGCCACTGCCCCTGTTTGTCGATCCCCAGCAGCGTGACGTCAAACTTCTCTTTGTCGATTGCATCCACAATGTTTTTGGCCGACTGCAGCGACACCTCATGCTCCGCCGATTTACCGCCAAAAATCACCCCAACACGTAGTTTAGTCACGCCTTAAATCCTTCTGAAAAATCATGGCAAAAAAGTCGTTCATCACAATAAACGCATTGTCTGGCGGCGGCAATCGTTGTTGCCAGAATCTTCTTACGCCACAGAATGCCACATCGCCACCATCCAAAGCGTATACACTTCGTATATCGTTCACTTAGGGAGACGCCGATGGGCATCGTAAAAATTTCGGACGCGCTGCATGACGATCTGCGCCTCGCCAGCCTGACCATGACGCGTTCGATCAACGCGCAGGCTGAATACTGGATCAAGATCGGCATGCTGGCGGAGTTCCATCCGGAACTGACCTACCCGCAGCTGGTAAAAAAAATGATGAAAGATAATGCGCTGACGCTGAAGGAGATTGTCGGGTGAAACAGATTGTGATTAAAACGCCGGAAGAGATTGCCAAAATGCGCCATTCCGGCGCCCTGCTGGCGAAAGTGTTTGCTATGCTCGATGAGGTCATCGTCGAAGGCATCTCCACCATGGAGATCAACGACCGCGCCGAGGCGTTTATCGTCGACGAGCTGAAGTCGCGCCCGGCCAGCAAGGGGCAGTATGATTTCCCCTATGTGCTCAACACCTCAATCGACGATGTGGTGTGTCACGGGGTGCCGTCGGCCAGCAAAATCCTGCGTTCCGGCATGATTATCAACGTAGACATCACGCTGGAAAACAGCGGCTATATCGCCGACTCCAGCAAGATGTACTGCGTCGGCCAGGTGACGCCGCTGGCCAAACGGCTGGTGAACAACGTCTATGAATCGATGTGGCAGGGCATTCGCGCGGTAAAACCGGGCGCTACCCTGGGCGATATCGGCCATGCCGTCCAGCGGCACGCCGAGCAGGCCGGCTACAGCATCGTGCGGGAGTATTGCGGCCACGGCATCGGCCGTGACATGCATGAAGAGCCGGCGGTATTGCACTACGGTCACCCCGGCAGCGGTATGGTGCTGCAGGAAGGCATGGTGTTCACCATCGAGCCGATGATCAATCAGGGCGACCGCCGCATCAAGCAGAAGAAAGACGGCTGGACGGTGGTGACGCGCGACAAAAAACTGTCGGCGCAGTGGGAGCACACCGTGGCGGTCACCGCCGACGGCGTGGAGATCCTGACACTGCGCGACGAAGAGCGCCGGGCCGGCTACGCCGAGCGCTACTAAACCCGCAAGCCATTAGCCTGGCAAGCTGATAGCTTAATAAGTTATTTAATTGATAACCTCTTAGCTTATATGCGGCACTCCGGCGCCGCGGTTAAAGCGACGGGGATGACAGGGAGACAGGCAGCATGCAGTCAGGCAATCAGGCATTTATCAACCAGCTTAAAGACATCGTCGGCGGCCCGCAGCTGTTGACCGGCGATCGCAACACCGAGCGCTATCGCAAGGGGTTCCGCTCCGGCGAAGGCCAGGCGCTGGCGGTGGTGTTTCCCACCAGCCTGCTGCAGCTGTGGCGCATTTTGCAGGCCTGCGTGGCCGCCGACAAAATCGTCATCATGCAGGCCGCCAATACCGGCCTGACCGAAGGATCGACCCCCAGCGGCAACGACTATGACCGTGATATCGTCATCGTCAGCACCCTGCGCCTCGACCATATTCAGGTGCTGGATAACGGCAAGCAGGTGGTCGGCTTCCCCGGCAGCACCCTGCACCACCTCGAGAAATTGCTCAAGCCCTACGGCCGTGAACCGCATTCGGTGATCGGTTCCTCCTGCATCGGCGCCTCGGTGATCGGCGGCGTGTGCAACAACTCCGGCGGCTCGCTGGTGAAACGCGGCCCGGCCTATACCGAAATGGCGCTGTACGCCCAGCTAGGGGAAGACGGCCAGCTGCGCCTGGTGAACCATCTGGGCATCCGCCTCGGCGACACACCGGAAGAGATCCTCACCCGGCTGGAAAAAGGCGACTATCGCCCGACAGACGTCGAATACGGCGAGCTGCGCGCCTCGGATAACGAGTACGCCAGCCGGGTGCGCGACGTCGATGCCGACACTCCTTCCCGCTTCAACGCCGACAAACGCCGCCTGTACGAGGCCTCCGGCTGCGCCGGCAAGCTGGCGGTGTTCGCGGTGCGGCTCGACACCTTCGAGAAAGAAGGCAAAGAGCAGGTGTTCTATATCGGCACCAACGACACCGCGGTGCTGACTGAACTGCGCCGCCACATGCTGAGCCAGTTCGAAAACCTGCCGGTGGCCGGTGAGTACATGCACCGCGATATCTTCGACATCGCCGAGGTGTACGGCAAAGACACCTTCATGATGATCGACAAGCTCGGCACCGATCAGATGCCGCGCTTCTTCACCCTGAAAGGCCGCATGGACGCCAGCCTCAACAAGCTGCCGCTGCTGCCGCACAATCTGACCGATCGGCTGATGCAGGGCCTGAGCCATCTGGCGCCGAGCCACCTGCCGAAGCGCATGAAGGAATACCGCGAACGTTTCGAACATCACCTGCTGCTGAAGATGGCCGGCCCCGGCGTAGACGAAGCGCAGCGCTACCTGACCGAGTACTTCGCCCAGGCCGAAGGCGCTTTCTTCGCCTGCACGCCTGACGAAGGCAAAAAGGCCTTCCTGCACCGCTTCGCCGCCGCCGGCGCCGCCGTGCGCTACCATGCGGTGCACGCCGACAAGGTGGAGGATATTCTGGCGCTGGATATCGCCCTGCGCCGCAACGACACCGACTGGTTCGAAACCCTGCCGCCGGAGATCGACAGCCAACTGGTGCATAAGCTGTATTACGGCCACTTTATGTGCCACGTCTTCCATCAGGACTACGTGGTGAAAAAGGGCGTCGACAGCCACGCGCTAAAGGAAAAGATGCTCGAGATCCTCAACCGGCGCGGCGCCGAGTACCCAGCGGAGCATAACGTCGGCCACCTGTACCACGCCAAGGCGGATCTGCAGGCGTTCTACCGCACCGCCGATCCGACCAACAGCTTCAACCCCGGCATCGGTAAAACCAGCAAACGCAAAGGCTGGGCCGAAGACCCCCGCTAAGACCGCTCAATTAGCCCGCCGCCGCACCCGGCGCGGGCTTCCTCTCCCCCTGCCTGCCTCGTCGTGATCTTTCTGCCTCGTTAAAGATGTATTTTTATTGCAACTTATAAATTTCCCGATTACCATTCACCGCACAATCGCAAATGAGAATCAATTACAAAGCTGTCATGACGGATACATGGCATCCGCCGTGGCAATCACCGCGAAGTTGTTAATGAGAAGGAACCTACCATGAGTCAGACCCTCGATTCCGCCCAGCTGTTGTCCGCGCTCGATAAAGTGATGGTGATCTCCACCACCGATCTGCAGGGCACCATCACCTACGTCAACGATCTGTTTTGCCAGCTGACCGGCTTTTCCCGGGAAGAGCTGGTGGGCCAGCCCCACAGCATCGTGCGCCACCCTTCCGTGCCGAAAGCGGTTTACAAAGCGATGTGGGACACCATCAAGGCAGGCGGCATCTGGACCGGCATCATTCCGAACGTCGGCAAAGGCGGCGTGCTGTACGTGGTCGACACCACGGTGCAGCCGCTGTATGACGCCCAGGGCAATATCGCGGCCTATATCAGCATCCGCCGCGTGATCAACGACCTGATGACCGACTTCGAATCGGTGGAATTCGCCAAAGAACAGTTCGACAACCACTACGACAAGTAACCGCCATGGCCGACCTTATCGAACGCATCCTGATTGGTTACGGTTCGGAGTCGGGCAACGCCCGGGCGCTGGCGATGCGCCTGGGTGAACAAAGCAGCCTGCAACCTTACCGCCCCGTCGTGAAAGAACTCAACGCCATCCAGCCCGCCGATGTGGGCGAACGTGACGCCCTGCTGATCGTCTCGAGCTCATTTGGCGACGGTGAACCGCCCGCCAACGCCGAGCGTTTTTCCGACGCGCTGGCGCAATGGCCGGATCGCCACCGGTTGCGCTACGCCATCTTCGGTCTCGGCGACACCGCGTACCCGCATTTCTGCGGCTTCACGCAGGCGCTGGATGCACGTCTGACGCAATACGGCGCCCGCGCCATCATCAATCGCGTCGACGCCGACGTTAACTTCGAACCGTTCTTCGCAACCTGGCTGACGACGCTGGAGAAGGTGCTGGCCGGCGATGCCCAGGCCGGCCGCGATTTGCATCTGCGCGTGACCGCCTACGGCGAAGACCATGCGTTCAGCGCCGCCCTTCTCGAACGGCGGCCGCTCAGCGCACGCACGCCGCAGGCCTGGCACCTGCGGTTGAATATCGCCGGCAGCGGCATCGTTTACCGGGCTGGGGATACCGTCTATCTGTTGCCGGAGAACGACGAAGGATTATTGACCCGGCTGGCTGGCTGGCTCGGCAGGCCAGAGGCCGCTGACACGCTGCGCCGCCGGGAACTGCGCCAGCTCAGCAAAACGACGCTGCGCGAACTGGCGCAGTTGGCCGACAGCGAAGAGCTCAAAGGCTTGCTCAAGATCCGCCAGCGCAAAGCCATGGAGAGCTATCTGTACGGCGCCGATCTGCTGGACGTACTGCACGATTTTTGCCCGCCGCAGACGGTCACGCTGGAGAACCTGTTGGCGCTGCTGCCCGTTTGCCTGCCGCGCGCCTACTCCATCGCTTCGGCAACGCGGGCAGAGAGCCTCGACCTGTGCGTGCGCGACGTACGATATGAACGCGACGGCCGCACCCGGCGCGGCACGGCGACCGGCTGGCTGCTCAGCCAACCCGGCCCTTTCCGCCTCTTCTGCCGCGCTAACCCCGGCTTTTACCTGCCGCGCGATACCACTGTGCCGGTGCTACTTATCGGTACCGGTACCGGCATCGCGCCCTTGATAGGCTTGCTGCGCGAAATGGCCGCCCAGGATGAACGGCGCGAAACCGTGCTGATCTTCGGCGAAAAACGGCGCGATGAAGACTTCCTGTATCGCGAGGAATTGGCTGCACTGAACGCCGCGGGCGTACTCACGCGCCTCATCACCGCCTTCTCGCGCGACGCCGCCGCCAAATATTATGTGCAGCATGCGATCGGCGAGCATGCCGATGCCATCAGCGGCTTGCTGCGGCGGGGAGCGCATGTCTACCTGTGCGGCAATCGCCAGTATCTGGAACATGCCGTGGCGACGGCGCTGGAGCAAGCCTGCGGGGCGGAAAACCTGTGGCAGACGCTGATTGAGCAGCAGCGCCTGCATCTGGAACTCTATTGAGACAGGGTGGCGTTCATCGTTCCGCACGCAGCAGCAAGGACACGATGAACGCGCCCCCCAGCCCGGCCGTAATGATGCCGATAGGCAGCTCCTGATTGGGGATCAGACTGCGGCTGAGCATGTCGCCGCCGGTCAGCAGCGTCGCCCCCAGCAGGCCGCACATCGGCACGGCCAAACGGTGGCGCACGCCCACCAGGCGCCGAGCCAGGTAGGGCACCATCAGCCCGACAAAGCCGATCACGCCCGTCAGCGAAACGAGAAACGCCGTGGACAGTGCGCAGCACAGAAAGGTCTCGGTGCGCAGGCGCGCCACGTTGACCCCCATCGAATGGGCGGTTTGCTCGCCCGCCAGCAGCGCGTCCAGCGCCCGCCAACGCAGCGCCGTAAACCCGGCCAGCAGCACGAAACTCACCAGCGGAATGAACAGATTATCCCAACGCGCCAATCCCAGCCCGCCGAGCGACCAGAACAACACCGAACCGGCCGCCCGCTGATCGCCGGAAAACACCAGGTAGCTGGTGAGCGCGCTGAACAAAAACGAGACCGCCAGGCCGCAGACGATCAGCTGCTCGGCGCGCCTGACCCGGCCGACGCGAAACAGGATCATCACCGCCAAGGCGGACAAAACGCCGCCGGCGAAGGCGGACAGCGGCAACGTCAGCGCGCCCAGCGCATCGCCGAAGCGCGTGATGACCAGCACCGCGCCGGCGGAGGCGCCGGAGGAGAGCCCAAACAAAAAAGGATCGGCCAGCTCATTGCGGGTGGTGGTCTGCAGCAGCGCGCCGGTCATCGCCAGCCCGGCGCCGGTCAAGGCCGCCAGCAAGGCTCTGGGCACCCGCAGTTGCACGACGATAGTGTCCAGCATGCCGGAGAGGGGCGCCGATGAAAGCCCCAATGCCGCCATCGTCTGCCGCCATGACAGCGCGACGCTGCCCAGCTGCAGGCTCCAGATCATTAACCCGCACAATACCGACAGCGCCAACGGCGCGAGCAGCATAAACCGCCGGGTCGGTGAGTTCATTCAGCCTCCGGCGCGTACAGCGCCCGCGCCAGCTTTTCCACTGCGCCGATGTTGGCCGGCCCCGGCGTCAGCTCCGCATACTGCAGTTTCAGATAGCGATGGTGCCGTACGGCAGGCGTTAATTTCATCAACGGGTGGGACTCGAGGAAGCGCCGCAGCGCATCGGCGCCCGATCCGGTCTGGTAATCCAGCAGAATAATGAAGTCGGGCTCGGCCGCCGCTACCGCCTCCCAGGACGCCGTCGTCCAGCTCGCCGGCAAGCCGTCCATCACGTTGCGGCCACCCGCCGCTTCGATGATCGCCGTCGGCATCGCGTATTTGCCGCTGGTGAAAGGCTTCTCCTCCCCCGAGTCATAGACGAACACCTTGAGCGGCGCCTGGCCCGCCGGCCTGGCGGGCAGCGCAGCCAACCGGCGCTGCCAGCCCTCAACCAGCGCGGTGGCCTCTTGCCGCTTGCCGAAAATCTTGCCGAGCTTCAGCTCATCGTCATACAGCAGATTCATATCGGCCTTCTGCGGCCGCCCGCCGGCCTGTACGCAGCTCTCGCTCAGCACCAGCGTTTTGATGCCGTACGGGGCGAGCTTCTCCGGCGTGACGTCGCCGCCGATCTTCATGCCGTAATTCCAGCCGGCGAAAAAGAAATCCGGCTGTGCCGCCAGCAGCGTTTCCAAAGCGGGATATTTCGGCGCCAGTTCGGGAATGGCGCCCATCGCGGCCTTGAAGTCGGGCGTCAGTTTGTACCAGCCGGTGATGCCGGTCAGCCCGACAATGCGATCCTGCAGATGCAGTGCAAAGGCCATCTCGGCCATGTTGATGTCGTTGATGACGGCGCGCTGCGGCGCCTGGTTGAAGGTGACCGGCACACCGCAGCTTTCTACGGTGACGGGAAAATGTTCGGCCGCCGCCGACCTGGCGGCCAGCAGCAGAAGCAGGATGAATACGCGTGCGTTCATGTTTCTCTCTGGTTGATCAAGCACAATGGGGAACGTCAAAAATGCGCAGCGTTTTCCCGCTGACGGGATGCGCCACCTTGAAACTGTTCATGCCGAATACCGGCAAAATCACCGGAGTTTGCAACACCGCCTCGGGCGTACCACAGGCTACCTGGCGGCTTTCGTTCAGCACCAGGATCCGATCGGCAAATGCCTCTGCCACGGGCAAATCGTGCAGCACCGCAATCACGGCAATCTCTTTATTTTTCACTAACGACAGCAGCGCCGAGCGCCCGGGCGGATCGAGGTGATTGGTCGGTTCATCCAGCAACAACAGATCGGGAGACTGCGCCAACGCCCGGGCCAGCGCGGCGCGCTGGCGCTGGCCGCCCGAGAGCCGTCCCAGCGGATGGTGCCTGAGCGGCGCCAGCCCGGTTTCCCCGATGGCTTCGTCAACGATGCGTTTTCCCGCCGCAGAGCGTTCGCCATGCGGTAAACGGCCCAACGCCACGTAGTCCTCAACCGACAGCCGCAAATCCGGCGAATCGTTTTGTGCCAGAAAGGCGATGCTTTTGGCGCGTTCCGCCGCCGGCCACTCGGACAAGGCCCGCCCTCGCCAGTGAATGCCGCCGCTGTCCGGCCGCGTTTCGCCGATCAGGGCACGCAACAGGCTGGACTTGCCGCTGCCGTTAGGGCCGATCACCGCCAGCTTCTCACCGGCGCGCAGCGCGAAATGGATGTTGTCGAGTATCAATGCCCCGCCGTGGCCGGTCAGGCTAACTCCATCAACGTGGAGGATGTCGTGAACTGGATTCATCATGCATTAATTGTTATATTATAACATATCAATATTTTTATCACGATTGCCCGCCTTCTGCAAAAGCGAATCGCAACGTCTTTTGCCGCACACGCTGCGTGAACCGAGGCAGGGAGCAAGCCGCGCCCCCAGCGTCAACACTGCGCGGCCAAAGCAACATAGCACAGCCTCTTATTAATGATAATGATTTTCATTATCAATTAAATCATGATGATTTCCGATTGCGCATCCCGGCGAACTTGGTTATGTTTGAAGCGATTAGTTTCATTGCCGATTTTCAGGAACTCACATGACCTACCTGGCGCACAGCACAGATCCGACAGACGCGACCGTTCCGGCCGTCGTTTTGCTGTGTGCTTCCTCCGCTCCACCCGCCGTTTCCTCTGTCGTTTCAGCGGTTGCCGCTTACCCGCCACGCATTGTGGTTGTGCGCTAAGCCAAACCGACTTTTTACCTCCGGCTTATTGATCTGTTGCGTTCAGGCGTAGACCGCCGCGCGCGCCGGAGCCTGTAATTTTCACGACAGGTGAAATTGACATGCGATTACCTTCTCTCTGGGCCAATGCCGGCCTGGCTACGCTGTTCGTCCTGCTTTGGAGCAGCGGCGCGATCTTCTCCCGTTGGGGGTTGGAGCACGCCTCCGCCTTCGCTTTCCTGTTCTTCCGCTGCGCCATCGCGCTGGCGGTGCTGTTGGCCATCGGCCTGTGGCAGCGCCAGTGCCTGCCCGCTCCCGGCACCCGCCGGCGCGTCGCGCTGATTGGCGTGCTGATGATCGGCAGCTATCAAATCTGCTATCTGCTGGCGCTGGAACTGGGTATTACGCCCGGCGTGCTGGCGACGTTGCTCGGCGTACAGCCGATCCTCACCCAGTTCATCACCGAACGGCGCTGCACCGGGCTGCGGGCGCTCGGCCTGGCGCTGGCAATGGTCGGGCTGACGCTGGTGGTGTACCAAAGCCTGATGGTGGCCCACTTCTCGCTAAGCGGCATGCTGTTCGCCTTTATCGCGCTGGGCTGCATGACCGCCAGCACCCTGCTGCAAAAAGGCATGACGCAGCCGCCGCTGGCGGTCTTGCCGCTGCAGTATGCCGTCGGGTTGCTGATGTGTACGCTGGCGCTGCCGTTTGAGCCGCTTCGGGTCGAATGGCGGCCGGCGTTCGTGCTGCCGCTGCTGTGGATGGCGGTGGTGATCTCGGTGCTGGCGACCTTCTTGCTGTATCGCTTGATCCAGCGCGGCAACCTGGTGCAGGTCACCAGCCTGTTCTATCTGATCCCGGCGGTGACCGCCCTGCTGGACTACCTGCTGCTCGGCCACGCGCTGGCGGCGCTGAGCCTGCTGGGCATGGCGGGCATCGTGCTCGGCGTGATGCTGGTTTTCCGCCGCGTATAAAAGCAAAAGCCCCCGCGCCGTTCCACCGGTGCGGGGGCGATAACAACAGCCGTTAACTCAGAACAACCAGGAACCGTACCCCCACAGCAGCACCGTCACCCCAAGCAACAACTCGAGCAACAGGATACCGATAGCGAAGGTCGAGCTGGAGAAGATGAACCCTTCCTTACTGTCGATATTCAGGAAGTGCGGGATCCCCAGATTCAGCAGATAGCCCGAATAGCACAGGCCGATAATGCCGACAAACAGACACAGCCAGACGACCGGATAGAGCGCCACAATCCCGCTGAGGAACATCGGGGTCGCCACGTAGCCGGCGAACACCATGCAGCGGTGCAGGCTGGGGCGCGATTCATAGCGCCGCGCCATCCAGTGAATGACTTTCCCCATGGCCGCTACGCCCGCCAGCATCAGCAGGTAAAACGCCACGGCGGTATAAAGCGCGGTAAACATGTCGAGCCTGATGGCATGTCCCTCGCCGGAGAGCCAGCCCAACTGGGTGGTGCCGATAAAGGCGCAGACCACCGGGATTGCTGCCAAGAGCAACACGTGATGGGTGTATAGGTGCGAGACGCTTTCATTCTCGCTTTTGATCTGTTCGAACTCGGCGCTGGGATGCGCCAGAAGTCCCCAAACATGACTGACCATGAGACACCTCCTATCTCGCCGTAGGCCGCGATCGGCGAACGAATTTCACACCTCCGACGGACAGCTACCCGTGCGAGGATTGCGGCCACGGGGCTCTCTCCCCTGTACTAATTATAGTCTTTCGGCGAAAAAACGTGCGGAAAGCGCAACGCCGCAACGCTTTGTCTTATACTCCCACCATAAAAACCAGGCTGCGAGGAAGGTCATGTCATCCGTTATCACCACCCGCCAGGCGGGGATCGTCGACGTCGACGTCGGGCGCAACGTCACCGTTGTCGAGCCCTGCAATCTGTACGGCTGCCGGCTCGGCGACGATGTCTTCGTCGGCCCGTTCGTGGAAATCCAGCGCCACGTCAGCATCGGCGCGCGCAGTAAAATTCAGTCGCACAGCTTTATCTGCGAATACGTCACCCTCGGCGAAGCGTGCTTTGTCGGCCACGGCGTCACCTTCGCCAACGATCTGTTCAAAGACGGCGCGCCCAATGCCGATCCGGCCAGCTGGGGGCGCACGCGCGTCGGCGATCGGGTATCCATCGGCTCCGGCGCCACGATCCTGGCGGTGGAGATCTGCAGCGACGCGGTGATCGGCGCCGGGGCGGTCGTGACCCGCGATATCACCCGCAAGGGAATTTATGCCGGCAACCCGGCGCGCCTGCTGCGGGAGCTGCCATAATGACCCTGGCCATCCGCATCGCGGCCATTGAGGCGCTGCCCGATGATTACCTGACGCGCGGCGATTTCGGCTTTACCATCCGCAGTTACGCCCTGCCGCAGTTCGACAGCCCGGTCGACAGCTGGCCAACCCGGCCGGTGGCGCCGTTTCGTAAACAGTATCCCCTGGCGCCGTTCGCCAACCAAGACAGCGTTACCTTCCTGGCGTATCGCCAGGACGAAGCCGTTGGCCACATCACGCTGAGCAAAAACTGGAACGGTTACACCCTGATCGACGAGATCGCGGTCAGCGCTCACGCGCGCCGTCAGGGCATCGCCGGGGCGCTGCTGGACTGCGCCAAACAGTGGGCGCGGCAGCAGGAAACCTCGGGTATGATGCTCGAAACGCAGAACAACAATCTGGCCGCCTGTCGCTGCTACCAGCATTACGGGTTTATTCTCGGCGGCATCGACCGTTTGCTGTACCGCGCCGAGCCGGAGATCGCCGATCACGAAATCGCGCTGTTCTGGTATTTGCCGTTCAATAGCGAAATCGGTTACTGATTTATCGGCCGCCATTGAGGCTATGTTTACTTTTTAACCCCTACCATCGGATGAGAACTGTTATCACTTACTCTGATAATTCAGCGACACCCAGGGAGGGCCGTATGAACCAGAACAAGGTTGTTTTACTGATGTTAGCTATCGCCATGAGCGGATGCGCCGATCGCCCCGCCGCCGTCTCCCCCGCAACGCCGCCGACCGACGTCACCGTTTCGCCGCCGGGCGTGCAGCCGGAGATGGACGCCAGCACCCGCAGCAAGCTGCGTGAGATCCTCGCGCTGCGCGCCGGTTGGCCAGCCGCACAGCCGCATGGCCGCACCGTCGATTTGATTTCGCGCGAGTTTCTCGGCAGGCCCTATCTCGCCAACCGCCTGATCGGCTCGCAGAGTACGCCCGAGCAATTGGTGATCGACTTCCGCGGGCTGGATTGCTTCACCTACATCGATTATGTGGAAGCGCTCAGCACCGCCCGCAGCGAGGGCGAGTTCGTACAGCGTCTGGTAGACATTCGCTACGTCGACGGCAAAATCGCCTTCCCGCAGCGCAAACACTTCTTCACCGACTGGGCACAGCGGCCGCACCAGGTGGCCGAAGACATCACCGCGCAGCTCAGCCCGCACGCCGTCACCCTCGTGAAAACCCTCAACCGCAAGGCGGACGGCAGCAGCTACCTGCCCGGTTTGCCCAACGTACAAC
This sequence comes from Serratia sp. CY44782, assembly GCF_052168715.1. Taxonomy (NCBI): domain Bacteria; kingdom Pseudomonadati; phylum Pseudomonadota; class Gammaproteobacteria; order Enterobacterales; family Yersiniaceae; genus Serratia; species Serratia sp. CY44782. The sequence goes on along the minus strand of NZ_JBJNME010000006.1, from coordinate 18,372 downwards.
GCAGCGTGACCTATATCCCCAGCGACAACGTCGACGACAAGGTGCTGGCCCAGCTGCGCACCGGCGATTACATCGGTATTTACACCAACCTGGACGGGCTGGACGTGACCCACACCGGCATCTTCGTGATGACCGACAGCGGCCCGGTGCTGCGCAACGCCTCTTCGCGCAAGGCCAACATGCGGGTGGTCGATTCGCCCTTTATGGATTACGTGATGGCTACGCCGGGCATCGTGGTGCTGCGTTCGCTCAGCCGATAACCCCCCGCCGCATAACGGCTATAAGCTATAGCCGTTTATGCTGAACGAGCGTTTGACTTCATCGGCGGTTCAGGCTTAGCTGTAAGGACAAAAAACAACTGATTTTATTGTTCTTTTCAGGGAGACTTCGATGACCTTACGCTGGCGTATCACCCCTCTGGCGGCGGCCTTCGCCGCCGTATTGGCGCTTCAGGGCTGCGATCAAAAAACCGATCAGAACCATATCAAGGTCGGCGTCATCAACGGCGCGGAACAGGACGTGGCGGAAGTCGCCAGGCAAGTGGCGAAAGAGAAATACGGGCTGGACGTCGAGCTGGTCGGCTTTAGCGGTTCACTGCTGCCGAACGACGCTACCGACAAGGGCGAACTGGATGCCAACGTGTTCCAGCACCGCCCGTTCCTCGAACAGCAAAACAAAGATCACGGCTATAAGCTGGTGGCGGTCGGCAATACCTTTGTCTTCCCGATGGCCGGCTACTCCAAAAAGATAAAATCGCTCAAAGAGCTGCCGGACGGCGCGGTGATCGCCATCCCGCTCGATCCGACCAACCTGGGGCGCGCCCTGCTGCTGCTGGAAAAAACCGGGTTGATTACGCTGAAACAAGGCAAGGGGTTGTTGCCCACCGCCCTGGACATCAGCGCCAACCCGCACCATTACCAAATTATGGAGCTGGAAGGCGCGCAGCTGCCGCACGTGCTGGACGATCCAAAGGTCACCGTCGCCGTCATCAGCACCACCTACATCAACCAGACCGGTCTGACGCCGACCAAAGACGGCATCTTCATCGAAGATAAGGACTCGCCGTACACCAACATCATCGTCACCCGCGAAGACAACAAGGACGCGCCGAACGTGCAGAACTTCATCAAGGCCTATGAGTCTGACGAAGTGGCCAAGGCCGCCGAAAAAATCTTCAACGGCGGCGCGGTGAAAGGCTGGTAATTCCGGGCACAGCGCCACAGGGGCTCTCCCCAAAGAGCTCCTTCCCGCTCACCATCGCCTTTTCTTATCTCACCATAAGAAAACCCGATTTACCCCGGCGGTGAGCGGCGCGCATAATGGCGTTTATCCGCTGATTTCCAAGGTAAACAGGCATTACCATGACGCTCTCCGCTCCCGTACTCAGCCTCCTCGATGCCACGCCGGACGATATGGCCGCCGTGCTGCGCATTTACACCCACCACGTGCTGTACGGTGCCGCCTCGTTTGAAGAACAGCCGCCGACCCTGGCGGAAATGCAGCTGCGGCTGAGCAAGGTGCAAGAAGCCGGGTTGCCCTGGCTGGTGGCGAAGAGCGAAGGCCATATTGTGGGCTACTGCTATGCCACGCCGTATCGCCCCCGGCCGGCCTATCGTTTTACCGTGGAGGACTCGGTGTATATCGCCGAGGGGCAACAGGGCAAAGGCGTCGGCAAGGCGCTGCTGAGCGCGCTGATCGCCCGCTGCGAGCAAGGCCCCTGGCGCCAGATGCTGGCGATCGTCGGCGATTCCGCCGCCAACCGCGGCTCGCTGGCGCTGCACCAGTCGCTCGGCTTTACCAGCGTCGGGACGTTAAAGGCCGTGGGGTTCAAACTGGGAGAATGGCGCGATACCCACATCATGCAGCGTGCGCTGGGCGCGGGCGACAATCAGCATCCCTGAATGCATGGCGACGCACGATAGAGAGTTAGCGTCTATAGTGAAGAGTGATTTCATTGAGTTAGCGCCAATCGCGCACGCCATTTAACCGATAAGGGAGAAGTGAATGAAAATTATTCTGTGGATTGTCGCCATCATTTTCATCGTGGGTTTATTGACGATTACCGGCGTTTTCAAACTGATTTTTTAAAGCGTCTGCACCGTCCCGCCCCTCTCGGGGCGAGACTTTTCATCATGCCTTGAAACGCGCGCGTACCGCGCCCAGCGCCGACATCATCGCCAGCACCACGCCGCCGGCCACCAGCCCGAACGCCACGTTCAGCAGTGCCGGAACCACACCTTGCAAAAGATGGCCAAACGTCGGCACCACGGTGGTGTACGAGGCCCAGTCTTCGAACAGATGATGCACCGGCGGCAGACCGTGGGTCAGGATGCCGCCGCCGACCATAAACATGGCGACCGTACCGACGATCGACAGCGTTTTCATCAAATAAGGCGCGGCACGCACGATGCTGCCGCCGAGGGAGCGCGCTAACGCGCTGCTTTTGCGGCTCAGATACAGCCCCAGATCGTCCAGCCTGACGATGCCGGCGACGATGCCATACACGCCGAGCGTCATCACGACGGCGATGCCACACAAAACGATCACCTGCTGGCTGAAGGTGGCGCCGGCAACGGTGCCCAGCGTGATGGCGATAATCTCGGCGGAGAGCACGAAATCGGTGCGTATTGCGCCTTTCACCTTGCGCTTCTCATAGGCCGCAGCGTCCTCATTGGCGCCGGGCCCGTCCGATTTTTCCTCCTGCGCCGCCTTGCCGTGGCTCAGGCTGTGAAACACCTTTTCGAACCCTTCGTAGCACAGGTAGGCGCCGCCCACCATCAGCAGCGGCGTAATCGCCCAGGGTGCAAAAGCGCTGATCAGCAGCGCCAGCGGCACCAGGATCGCCTTGTTGATCAACGAACCTTTGGCGACGCTCCACACCACCGGCAGTTCGCGATCGGCTTTAACGCCGGTGACCTGCTGCGCATTGAGCGCCAGATCGTCCCCCAGCACCCCGGCGGTTTTTTTTGCCGCCATTTTGCTCATTAACGAGACGTCGTCCAACAACGAGGCGATGTCGTCGATGAGGGTAAGTAAGCTACTTCCTGCCAAAATGATTCATCCTTTTCATATTCACGGGCCATTCTATTTTTAGCATAGCGGTAAAGTGTCATGAAAGGATATGAGAGGATTGCGGAAAACGCCGGGCGGGCGAATGCCGCCCGGCGCCGGCGTTAGAGCGCTACGCTGCCCAGGATGAACGTCACGGTGATAACCGACAGCAGCGTCGTCCAGGTGATAATAGAGGCCATCGCTTCATGATCGCCCCCCATTTGCCGCGCCAGAATATAGGCGTTGCCGGCGCAAGGCACGGCGGAATAGAGAATGGCGATGCTGGCCGGCACGCCGGTGGCACCGAAATAGTGCACCAGCGCAATGGTAATCAGCGGCATGGCCACCAGCTTCAGCACGGTCGCATAAGAGATGGAAACCAGCTTGCGGATATGCATGCTGACGATCAACCCTGCGCCGACCGACATCAGGCTCAGCGGCGTGGCGGCGTTGGAGAGATAAACGAACAGCTGTTTAAGCGCGCCGGTGATGTGCAGGTTGCACAGGTTCATCAGCACCCCGAACAACGCGCCGATGATCAGCGGGTTTTTCGTCAGCGCCAGCAGCGCGCCGCTCAGGCTTTTCTTGCTGCCGGTGCCGTAGTGGTTCATCACCAACACGCTCATGATGTTGGTCAGAATGATCATGTACGCCACGAAGAAACCGGACAGCGCCACCCCTTCGCTACCGAACAGCGATTGCGACAGCGCGATGAATACATAAGAGTTGTATCTGACTCCGCCCTGAAAAATGGAGGTAAACAGATCGGCCGACGTATTGAAGAACAGTTTGCCAACGAAAATAATCAACGCGATGGCCAGCGTGGAAACAATGGTCGCCACAACGGGATAAAAGCTGTCCGCGCCGCTAAAATCCGCCTCGCTGATATCCAATATCAACAGCGCCGGAAAAAACAGGTAATAAACGAATTTGTCTGAGAAGCCCCAAAATACGGCGACGTCTTTAACATAGAGTTTTGACAAATAGCCCAGCACGATTAACAAAAAAATCGGCAATATAGAAAGAAAAACGTTCAGCATGAATAATAACCTTAAATCGAGAAAATGCGCTCTTCAACCTGATTGAGGTTGCGGTGATTCCACAAGCTTGCCGAAATGAAGACGCGTTGCACCCAGCGCAACGGCGTATCTCTTTCATCGAAAGAAGGCGTGAATTTATCGCGCGAATGCAGCGCAAAGCGGTTATCGATATACACCAAATCGCCCGGGCAAATATCGATGCCGATGGCGTTTTCTTTCACCAGCCCGTAGAAACGCTCCAGCGCGGCTTCCGCTCGTGGCGTGCTGGCCGCAATCATGCCGGGATAGAAGACGGCGCTCACATCCGGCAATACGTGATTTTGCGAAATCAGCGGCACCAGCGCGGTTTCTTCCCGCCCGGCCTGCGTGGATTGGCGCCAGCGGTAAGGCAGTTTGATGCTGTACAGCGGGCTGGCCAGCGTTTCGACGTCCTCGCGGCTCAGCTGAGCGATCGCCAAACGCGAATCGGAGATGCGCGTCATCGGGCTGTGCGGATCGCGGCGCACACCGGTCAGCAGCAGGCCCATCGGCGAGACGTTGAACTGTTCCAGGTGTTTCAGCGCCGCATTTTCAATATGGAAGTCCAGTTCAACATCGAACCCCAGACCGGTATACTCTTTTTTGGCTTCGCGTTTGGGGATCAGATTATTAATCAGCTCCTTCCCCTCGAAATACATCGAGTAGGGCTCGCCGATTAATGAAGAAATACCCACCAACAGGTTTTCGCTGATATTCCCGGATTTGGCCGAAGGCGTGTATTGATTTGGACAAGGGGAAAAGAAAACTTCTTTATCCACCGGCACATTTTTTAAAATAAGATAAGGCCGCGGTTTGATTGACGCCTTTTGCTGGCTTAATGCGGCGCTTAATCTGTGGGGCAAATGGGTAATCATCGCCGTTCGTATAGCGTGAATATACGCATCACCGCCGGCGGGATCGTAAGCAATTTTATCTAATGCCGAAAATAACTCGTTTCGTTCCTGATCCGTCAATTGAAAGACGTTTTGGTAATCCATCCTGAGCATTCCTTGACAATAAGAATATCATTAGCAAGCCTAATGAAAGCGGCAGGATGTTAACACTTTGCAATCAAATTCATAAAGATTTATTAACTAATTTCGTGATCTTAATCACCACTCCTCCGTCCAGTTAATGGCGGAGAAGAAGTGATTAAGAAACAAACAGCTACGCGGATACGTCTCCATCATACGCGACAGCGAATACGCGCGAGAGGTAGCGCAGAACATGACCGTGGGCCTCAAAGACGCACGATAAATGCGTACTGCCCTCAAGCAAGCCAAAGGCAACATGCACGCTGCCGTGCTGTTCGACGAAACGCTGCAAGGATTGCGCGCTGAACAACTCATCCTGCACCGCCGCCAGCAGCAAGGTCGGTAATCGCAGCGCCGCCAGTTGCTTTGCCGGGGTGCGTGGCGTCAACGCGTTAGCCATATTAACGCTGTAGTGGCAGACAAAATCGGGGGCGGCGGCCAGCACGGCCGGGGGAAAATTCAGGCTGACCGCCCGAGATTGCCCAAACCACCGTCCACCGCTGAGCGCATTGGCCACAAAGGGCCATTGGCGCACCTGGGCAAAACGGGCCGCCGCCGGCAAATCGCGGGCCATCCCGGAAAATGGCCCCAGCTCGGGCGCCAGCAGGGTCAGGCTGTCCGCCTGCTGTTCACAAGGATAGCGGGTCAGGTAGTTGAGCAACATCCCGGCGCCGCTGGAATGGCCAAGCAGGTGCCTGCGCGCTAACGGAAAACGAAGGCGCATTTCCGCCAGGATGACATCGACATCGCGCCAAATACGCTCAGGCCGCTCAACCGTCCCCCGCTCTCCCGTGGAATCGCCATGCCCGCGAATATCGACCAGGCACACCGCGAGCGTTGGCTCGGCGGCCAGCTGGCGCGCAAGAATGTCATACCCGGCGGCGCTGTTAACCCCGCCGCCGTGATAAACCACGATCACGTCTTCGCTCTCGGCAGTTTGCCGATACAGGCGGTAGCTCAATCCCTCAACGCGGCCGGACGACGTGCCCACCTGTGCCCCCGGCCACTCGCCGTAAGACTTCGCTTGCTCAACATAGCGGTCAAAATCAATCAATTCGCACCTTTCCATGATGTTGTCGGTATTCCCCACGGCAGAGTTCCTGCCCCGGCGATAAGCATATGAAACAACAGCAGGAACTACCATGCCTTTTGCACGCTCCCCCTTAGTCTCAGGGCAGATCCCCCGCCGGCACATTGAGCTGCCAGGAGAGCCCAAAGCGATCGTTGAGCCAGCCGAAGCGGGCGCTGAAGCCGTAGTCGTCGAGCGGCATCAGCACCTTGCCGCCCTCCGCCAGGCGGTGGAACGCCTGCTCCAGCGCCTCTTCGTTAGGCAGGTTGATGAACAGCGACACCGCCGGGGTGAAGCTGAAATCATGGCTGATCGGGCTGTCGATAAACACCAGGTTCTGCCGGTCGAAATCGATGGCGGCATGCTTGATCAATCGCCGGCCGTCCGGCGTCGGGTCGTAATGCTGCACCTGCATGAGCCGAAAACGCGCAAACACCTGGCTGTAGAGGTCGATCGCCTGCTGCGCCTCCCCCTGGAACATGACAAAGGTCGAAACCTGACTCATAACATCCTCTCCGGCAATCGTTGTGGTATTAATGGAGGATAGCGGATTACCGTTGAAGCGGCGGAAAGGAGCAACCATGAGCATCATTCATCGCCTGGCGCAGCCGGACGATCTCAACGGCCTGTTGGCTCTGTATCGCGAGCTGCGCCCACAGGATGCGCCGCTGCGTACCGACGACGCACGCCGCACCCTGCAACGCCTGCTGGACGATCCGGCGATCCGTCTGGTGGTGGCGGCAGACGAGGAACAGCCGATCGCCACCTGTATGCTGGCACTGATCCCGGGGCTGGCGCACCAGGCGCAGCCGTTCGGCGTCATCGAGCACGTGGTGACGGCAGAGCCCTATCGCGGCCACGGCGTGGCGCTCGCGATGATCGAATACGCGCTGCAGCTGGCCTGGCGCAAGGGCTGTTACAAGGTGATGCTGCTGTCGGGGCAGCAACGCACCGGCGCGCACCAGCTTTATCTCAAAGCGGGTTTCGACGGCGATCGTGAGCGGGGATTTGTCATCAGGCGGCCCGAGGGCCGATAGCGGCCTGCTGCAAACGAGCAGGCCGCCAGGCGGGTCATTCGGTGGCGTTTTTCGCCAGGCTGGCGTCTTTTTGCCGACGATAGTCGCGGGCGGCGGCCGGGATCGGCGTCACCTTGCCGGTTTCAATCCAGCTGCGCAGCCGGTTGGCGTCGGCGAAGTGGGTATATTTGCCGAAGGCGTCCAGCACCACCAGCGACACCGAGCGGTTACCGATTACCGTACGCATCGCCAGGCAGTGGCCCGCCTGGTTGGTGAAGCCGGTTTTGGTCAGCTGGATGTTCCATTTCGGGTTATACACCAGATGGTTGGTGTTGCGGAACGGCAGCGTGTAGTTCGGATCTTTGAAGCTGGCCATGCGCTCGGTGGTGGTGCTGAGCTGGCCAATCAACGGGTATTGCTTGGTGGCGATCAGCAGCTTGGTCAGATCGCGCGCTGTTGACACGTTATGAATAGAGAGCCCGGTCGGTTCCACATAATGGGTATTGGTCATGCCCAGCGCCTTGGCCTTGGCGTTCATCGCTTTGATGAAGGCGTTGTAGCCCCCCGGATAGTGGTGCGCCAGGCTGGCGGCGGCGCGGTTTTCCGACGACATCAGCGCCAGCAGCAGCATGTCCTTACGGCTGATTTCGCTGTTCAGCCGCACCCGCGAATAAACTCCTTTCATCTCCGGCGTCTGGTGGATATCCACCGCCAGCATCTCGTCGAGCGGCAGATGCGCGTCCAGCGTGACCATGGCGGTCATCAGCTTGGTGATCGAGGCGATCGGCACCACTTCATCCGGGTTGCGCGCGTACATCACCTTATGGGTTTGCATATCGACGACCATCGCGCTGCCGGAGGCCAGCTCCGGCTGGGTGGCGTGCAGGGCGGCGGCGTTGTCGCTGGCCAGCGCGCGCGGCGCAAAGCCTGCACCCACCTGCAAAGCGAGCAGGGTCAGAACCAAAACACGTATTTTCACAGGCATTACTCTGAAATGGGGGCTTAAACTCAGCGAATTATATGTGAGGGTTCAGCGCTTGGCACTGGGATTATAGGGCGGATTTGTGACAAATTCTGTCGGCCGAAAAACGACGCAGCCCGCGGGCGCTCTGGGATGAACGCCCGCGTAGAAAAAGTTACAGCGCCGGCTGCCAGGCCGACTGCGGCAGCAGGTACAGCCCCGGCGTTTGCCGCGCCCCCGCGCCGACGATATGGCCGATGCCGGCCGCCATCACCGCCAGCGTCACGTCGAAGGCGTTGAGGCTGTCGCCGTAGCCGGCGGTCAGGTTGAACATCGAACCGTTAGCCAGCAAATAGACCGTCTTCTCATTGAGTTGGTAAGCGTTCACATAAGGCATCGGCTCGTGGTGCGGCAGGCCCTTGAGGAAGCCGACGTCGATCTCTTCCGCCACGTGGCCGACGTTAAGGATAAACACGCCGTCCTGCGCCTGTTGCAGATGCTGCGCCGAGAGCACGTTTTTCGCGCCGGTCGCGGTGGCGATCACGTCCGCCTGCGCGACCGCGCTCGCCAAATCCACTACCTGCCAGCCGTCATAACGCGCCTGCAGCGCGCGCGCCGGATCGATTTCCGCCACCATCACCTGGCCGCCGTAAGCCCTGGCCGCCGCCGCCGTCCCCTGCCCGACCAGGCCATAGCCGATCACCAGCACGCGCTTTTCGTGCAGCGTCAAATGGGTGGTCTGGAAGAAGGTGTGCCAAGCGGTCAGCCCAACCATATGCCGATTGTGCAGCCCCTCTTTCACCGGCAGATCGTCCCAGTTGAAGATCGGGTAGCGCGGCGCCACGCCGTTCAAACGGTTGATGCCCGATCCGGTGGCTTCCAGCCCGGCGACGATCTGCGGGCCGTTCGGCGATTGGTGCAAGCGGGTGGTCAAATCCGCCCCCATTTCGCACAGGTGAGTCGGCTGCCAGGCCAGCGCGCGGTCGAAAGATTCCGACCACTCGCCGGCGCTCATGTCGCGCCAGGCATAGGCCTGCGCGCCCCGCCGTTCCAGCCAGGCCACCACGTCGTTCTGCACCGTGGTGGGATTGCAGGTGGTCAGGAAGATCGCTGCGCCCTTGTCCAGCAGGCCGGCCACCAGCGGCGCCATTTTCAGATCCAGGTGCATATTGCACGCCAGTCGTACCCCGTGCAGGTCCGGCAACGCCGCCACCGCCGCCCGGGTGCGCGGCATATGGCGCATCGCCCAGTTCAATTCGCTCTCAAAGTCCTGATACATCCGTTGCTCCTCTGGTGTGCCCCGCCGCCAGGCGTGGCAAAAAAGTTATCCCGCGCGGCCGAGCCGGCGGATCGCCTGCGGCGACAGGCCAAATACCCGGATAAACGCCCGCCTCATGCGCTCCGGATCGCTGAATCCCACCGAACGGGCGATCGCCTCCAGCGGCTCGGCGCTCTCTTCGATGCGTACCCTGGCCGCCTCCACCCGCAGCTGTTCGATCACCTTGGCCGGCGTCTGCCCGGTTTCGGCGCGGAACAGCCGACCGAACTGGCGCTCGCTCAGGCAGGCGGCGTCAGCCAGATCAGCCACCGACAGCGGCAGGTGCAAGTGCTCGCGCGCGAACGACAGCGCGGCGCGCATGCGATCCGACGACGGGTTCAACGCCAGCAGCAGCGAGTACTGCGACTGCCCGCCGGGGCGCCGGTGATAGACCACCAACTGCCGCGCTACGCCCGCCGCCATCGTGGCGCCAAGGTCGTCTTCTATCAACGCCAGCGCCAGATCGATGCCGGCGCTGATGCCGGCCGAGGTCCAGATATCGCCGTCGCGAATGAAGATACGGTTGCTGTCGACGCGGATGCGCGGATAACTCTGCTGCAGCCGCGCCGCATGATACCAGTGGGTGGTGGCGCGCTTGCCGTCCAGCAAACCGCAGGCCGCCAGAATAAACGCGCCGGTGCACACGCTGGCGATGCGCCGCGCTCGCCGGCTGTGGGTCGTCAGAAACGCCACCAGCGCCGGCGACTGCGCCGCCATCACGTTGCCGCTGCCGCCGGCCACCACCAGCGTATCGAAACGCTCGTCGCCGCATGGCTGCGTGGCGATCTCCACCCCGGCCGAGCTGGCGACCATCCCGCCCTGCGGCGAGATCGCCACGCAGCGGTAGGCCGGCGGATCGGTAAACTGGCTGACGTTATCGAACGCCGCCAGCGGGCCGGCAAAGTCCAGCAGGTTGAAACCGGGAAAAACCACAAAACCGATCGTTTTCATGATGGCGCTTTTTGAGGGTTATCTGTCATATCAGCCAAAAACAGGGCGGCTATTATGGCCCAGGTCCAACGATAAAAATGAGGCGAATGTCATGTCTGAACCACTCGTGATTGTATTTCCCATCTATCAAGGCGTCACCCAGCTCGACTTCACCGGCCCACTGCAGTTTCTGCGCCACATGCCGGGCGTGGAAATCATCGTCGCTTCGGTAGACGGCGCGGATGTCGAATCGGAAGGCTTGCACTTCACCCAGCTGCGCCCGCTGCCGGAGATCGCGCGCTGCGACGTGCTGTGCGTGCCGGGCGGCAGCGGCTGCACCCAGGCACTGCAGGATAAAGCGTTCATGCAGCAAATCCGGCGGCTGGGCGCCGATGCCCGCTACCTGACCTCGGTGTGCACCGGTTCGCTGATCCTGGCCGCCGCCGGCTTGCTGTCGGGCAAACGCGCCGCCTGCCACTGGTCGATGCGCGACAGCCTGGCGCTGTTCGGCGCCATACCCAGCGCAGCACGCGTAGAGCGCGACGGCAACGTGATCAGCGGCGGCGGCGTCACCGCCGGCATCGACTTTGCGCTGACGCTGATCGCCGAACTGCACGGCGAAGACACTGCCCAGACGATCCAACTCTATCTGGAATATGCCCCGGCCCCGCCGTTCACGGGCGGCACGCCGGAACTGGCCCCGCCGCACATTTACGCCAAGGTACAGGCACAAATGGCGGAAAGCCTGGCGCAGCGCAGAGCGTTGGTGGCCCAGATCGCCCAAGGCTAGCGATCGGGCGTATACTTGCCCTTATGCGTCAGTCACATAAGGAGTAAGGAATGACCGATTTGGCCCACTACATTACGGACTACGGCTACTGGGCGTTGTTTATCGGCTGCCTGGCTGAGGGAGAAACCATCACGCTGCTGGGCGGCATCGCCGCCCACGAAGGGCTGCTGCACTGGCCGTGGGTGATAGCCGTGGTCGCGCTCGGCGGCACGTTGGGGGATCAGCTGCTGTACTTCACCGGCCGCCGGTTCGAAGGCCGGGTCATCTCGCGGCTCAAGGGGCAGGAAAAACGCATCGCGCGCGCCAGAAGGCTGATCGCCCGCCACCCGATGCTGTTCGTTATCGGGGTGCGCTTTATGTACGGTTTCCGCATCATCGGCCCGGTGCTGATCGGCGCCAGCCGCCTGCCGCCGTCGCGCTTCGTGCCGCTCAACATCCTCGGCGCCATTCTTTGGGCGACGATCTTCGTCATGCTCGGCTATTTTGGCGGCCAGGCGATCGAAAGCTTCTTTACCGGCTTCAATAAAAAACTCTCCAGCCTGCTGTTTGTCGCGCTGGCGATTGCCGCCATCCTGCTGGTGCGCTTCTGGTGGCGCAAACGCCACGCGGAGTGAAGCTCAGCGGCTAAGCATCAGTTTGATACCCAACAGCGCCAGCACGCCGCCGCTCAGGCGATCGAACCAGGCCTTGAAGCGCAGATAAATCCGGCGCGGACGCGGCGAAGAGAGCACGAAGGCGACAAAGGCGTACCACGCCACATCGACCGCCAGCGCGATTAAGGGCAGCGCCACATACATCCACGGCGCAATCGCGTGGCTGAGCAACGCGGCGAACACGCTGGCAAAGACGATGGCCGTATTCGGGTTGCCCAACTGGGTCAGCAGACCGGTGGTGAAGGCTTTACGCCATCCCAGCGGCTGCCCGCCCACTCCATCCACGTTCAGCGGCCGGTTGGCGCCGCGCAACATGTTGAACGCCAGATAGATAAGATAGGCGCCGCCCAACAGCCTCAACGTCCCGTAAAGCCACGGCAGCGCCAGCAACAGCGACTGCAGCCCAAGCAGGGCCAACAGTGCAAAGACAAAGCATCCGACGCCCATTCCCAGCGCGACCGCCATGCCGTCGCCACGTGAGGAAGCCACCGCCGTACGCGCCACCAGAATAAAGCTCTGCCCCGGGCTCATCGCCCCCAGCGCAATCGCGCCGGTAATGCTTATTATTGACAGCGCCGTCTCGCTCAACATGCCCACTCTCCCGTTGTCATTTTTTATTCAAACTAGCGCAGAGCTGAAAACAAAAGCAATAACGGTGCGTCAAGATCCCTGCGGCGCCGCGCGCATCAGCTCGACCAGCTCGCGCGCCGCCTTGTCCAGCGGACGGCTCTTCAGCCAGATCAGATGCATCGGCAAGCGCAGCTCGTTCTTGGTATTTTTGAATTTCAGCCGCACCAGCCGCCCCTGCGCCAGCAGCGGCTCGGCCAGCGACAGCGGGAAATTGCCCCACCCCAGGCCCGCTTCCACCATGTTCAGCGCCATCGGCAGGCTGTCGGTGCGCCAGTAGGCCTCCGCCACCTGCGGGCGCAGATCGCCGATCGGCAGATCGCGGCTGGCCACCATGATCTGCCGCACGTTGATCAGATCCTCGAGAAACAGCTCGCCCGCCGCGCCCTCCAGCGCCGGATGCTGCGGCGATACCATCGCCACCAGCGACTCCGCGCCGACGGAGTGGAACTGCTCCGCGCTGTTGATGTTCAGCCCGCCGAACGCCAGGCAGACGCCAATGCGCCCCTGATGCAGCATATGCAGCACGTCGTCCTGCGGCGCGCTGAGCACTTCGATGTTCAGCAGAGGATAACGCTGCGACAGCGTTTTCACCGCCGCCAGCAGGCCGGCGCCGTTGATGTCCGACGCCACGCCGATCGAAAGCGTGCTTTCCAGCCCCTGGGAAAGTTCGATGGCGTGCACCTGCAGCTGCTTGAGCTGCCCGGCGATCAGGCGGGCGTGCGGCGCCAGGGCCAACGCCAGCGCGGTCGGCGTCGGTTCGCGGTGCGAGCGATCGAACAGTGCGAAACCGAGCTCCGCCTCCATGTTGGCGATGCCCATGCTGACGGCGGACGGTACGCGCCGCAGCGCGCGGGCGGCGGCGGAAAACGAACCGCGATCGAGCACCGCCAGAAACAGTTCGATATTGTCGCTGGAAAAGTTCATCGCTTAACCTGTCAGTAAAACTGACAGCTCCTGACTTTTTCTATCAATGTGATTGACGCTATCTTAGCCGCCGTCGCCACAGAGGCAACTAAAAACAGATCGGGAGAAAACAATGCAAGGCGTCAAACGCAAACTGGTGTATGTCACCGCTTATGAACTTATCGGCATGACGATCTCGGCGCTGGGGCTGGCGCTGCTGTCGGGCCACGCGCCGAGCAGCACCGGGCCGCTGGCGGTGGTGATCACCACCCTCGCAGTCAGCTGGAACTTCATTTACAACTACCTGTTCGAGTGGTGGGAAAGCCGCCAGGCGTCGCGCACCCGCACCCTCAAGCGCCGCATTTTGCACGCAGTGGGCTTTCAGCTGACGCTAGTGGTGTATCTGATCCCGCTGATCGCCTGGTGGATGGGCATCACGCTGTGGCAGGCGCTGCTGCTGGACATGGCGCTGATCGTCATCATTCCTTGCTACACCTTCCTGTTTAACTGGGCGTTCGACAAGCTGTTCGGCCTGCCGGCTTCGGCTCTGCCGGCCGGTGAATCCGCCTAAAAACCCCCCGTCGTCCGATTCGCCTGCGCACGCCCATCGCCGCGCAGGCGCCACCGCTTTATTTTCCTCCCGCCTTTGCCCCCGCGCGAAATAACCTTCAAATCCATTTAGTTTGCACGGTAATTATTATTCTGTGATTTCAATCACTTTTATCGTTCGATATTTCCGTGTTGATAATGAGACTCATCTTACTGAATAATATGCGCTTTTGTTTTCAGTTTAAAAAATACACACAATTGCTCACGCTTTGCGCACAGGTTTTTTTGCCACATTTATCGGGAAACGGTAGCATGCCACGCCGTTATTTAACGGCAGCTGTATACACAATAAACAGCGGAATGATGCTACGACCTCATTCTCATTACGATTGCTGATGGCAATCGTTTGCCCTGCAGCTCAGGGCGGAGTTCATCATAGACAGGTAAACAGGACGGATAATGCACTCACAAAAAAAGTCGGCGGACGATAAACACGCCGCCAGACGACGCTGGCTAGACTCCCATGAATCCGGTTATCACAAAAGCATGGGTAACCGGCAGATCCAAATGATCGCCATCGGCGGTTCGATCGGCACCGGCTTGTTCCTCGGTACCGGCGGCCGTCTCGAACTGGCCGGGCCGGCGCTGGCGCTGGTCTATCTGGTGTGCGGGATCTTCTCTTTCTTCATCCTGCGCGCGCTGGGCGAACTGGTGCTGCATCGCCCTTCCAGCGGCAGCTTCGTTTCTTACGCCCGCGAATTTCTCGGTGAGAAAGCCTCTTACGTCGCCGGCTGGATGTATTTCCTCAACTGGGCGATGACCGGCATCGTCGACATCACCGCGGTAGCGCTGTACATGCACTACTGGGGCACCTTCGCCGACGTGCCGCAATGGCTGTTCGCCCTCGGCGCGCTCGGCATCGTCGCAACCATGAACATGATCGGCGTGAAATGGTTCGCCGAAATGGAATTCTGGTTCGCGCTGATCAAGGTCGCCGCCATCGCGCTGTTCCTGATTGTCGGCGTAGTGTTCCTCGGCACCGGCACCCCGGTCGCCGGCCACACCACCGGCATGCACCTGATTACCGAAAACGGCGGCATGTTCCCGCACGGCCTGCTGCCGGCACTGGTGCTGGTGCAAGGGGTGATCTTCGCCTTCGCCGGCATTGAGCTTATCGGCACCGCCGCCGGCGAGTGTAAAGATCCGGCCAAAATGATGCCCAAAGCGATCAACAGCGTGATCTGGCGTATCGGTCTGTTCTACGTCGGCTCCGTGGTGCTGTTGGTGCTGCTGCTGCCGTGGAACGCCTATCAGGCCGGCCAAAGCCCGTTCGTCACCTTCTTCAGCAAGCTGGGTGTGCCTTATATCGGCACCATCATGAACATCGTGGTGTTGACCGCCGCGCTGTCCAGCCTCAACTCCGGCCTCTACTCTACCGGCCGCATCCTGCGCTCGCTGGCGATGGGCGGCTCCGCGCCGAAGCTGATGGCCAAAATGAGCAGCCAGCAGGTGCCTTACGCCGGCATCCTGGTCACCTGCGGCATCTACGTGATCGGCGTGGTGCTCAACTATCTGGTGCCGTCGCAGGTGTTCGAGATCGTGTTGAACATCGCTTCGCTGGGCATCATCGCCTCCTGGGCATTTATCATCGTTTGCCAGATGCGCCTGCGCAAAGCCGTGCGCGAAGGCCGCGCACAGCCGGTCTCGTTCAGAATGCCGGGTGCGCCGTTCACCTCCTGGCTGACGCTGGCGTTCCTGCTGATCGTGGTGGTGATGATGGCGTTCGACTACCCGAACGGCACCTGGACCATCGCCACCATCCCGGTGCTGGCGGTGCTGCTGACGCTGGGCTGGTTCGGCCTGCGCAAGCGCGCGCAGGAAGTGAAGCTGGAACAGCAGGCTCACGAAGAACAAAACCCGCACTGATTCGACAAACCGCCCTCCGGGGCGGTTTTTTTTATCCGCTATAACCGGCCGTAGAACGTCATTCTGGCGCTTTCCGACAGCATCACGTCTGGCTGCGCATTGTAGGCCAGCACCACCAGCATGCGCGTGATGTCACCTTCGGTCGGCGTCACCCGGTGCATGGCGTTGCGCCCGCGAAACAGCACCAAATCCCCCTCCTCCATCGCCAACCGTTTGGCCGCCCGCTCCCCGTCCAGCACCTGCGTGACCCCGGCATAGTTCATCTCGCCGCGATCGGCGTCGCGCAGGTTCTCCACGTACTCGAAGCGCCCGCCCGCCGCCGGTTTCTGGATCAGCAGCGTGATGGCGAACGACGAGTTGTCGAAGTGCCAGCCCAGCTCCTGGCCGGTGTGGGCGTAATGCAGGTTGATCGACGACAGCCGATCGGCGTAGGGATACAGCTGCGCCTCATCCAGCACCGCGCAGAGAAACGCGCGAAACGCCGGAGCGTCGTACAGCGCACGCAGCGGCGACTGCGGCGGAATATCTTCGTCGGTAATGCAGCCTTTGGACGACACCACCAGCCGGTTACGCGCATGATCGGCCGGCAGCGCGTCGTCGTGCGGCCGCAGATACACGTTGTGTTTGCTGGTGGCATAAAACGCCGCGTGGTGCTGTTCGGCGCCTTCCAGCCGCACCGTCGCCAGCGCGGCGGCGCGCAGAAATCCCGGCAGTACTAACGCACCGCTGCGCTCCAGCGTTTGCCGGCAACGGGCGCGGAACTCGGCGTCGTCGATGGGATGGGCGGGCAGATCGATAATATCGGCAAGTTGCGGCATGACATTCCCCTCGTGTGCGATAGCCGGATGCCTCTCACTGTAGCGAATGGCGCATTGCCGCCATAACAAAAATACGTTATGGATAAGCTAACCAATTCTTAGCGATAGTCCTGCCCATGCACTCACCGTCCCGCGCGCGCTTGCCTAAGCTGAGCGCCATTCTGGCGTTCGAAACCGCCGCCCGCACCGGCAGCCTGGCCCGCGCGGCGGATACGCTGGCGCTGACCGCCGCCGCCGTCAGCCAGCAGATCCGCCAGCTGGAGCAACACCTGGGGATCACGCTGTTCATCCGCGCCAAAAGCGGCGTCACGCTGACCGAACAGGGCGCGGACTACCTGGCCTACGTGCAGGAGGCGTTCGAAACGCTGCGCGTGGCGCAGCAGCACGTCGAGCGCCAGCGCGGCAAACAGGCGCTGACGGTATTCGCCCTGCCGGCGTTGGCCTCCAAGTGGCTGAACCCGGCGCTGGGCGACTGGCTGGCGCAGTGCCCCGACGGCGATCTGCGGCTGCACGCGACCCATGCGGCGGTCGATTTCGCCCATTCGGCGGCGGACTTCGCCCTGTGCTTCGGCGATCAGGACTATCCGCTGCTGGAAAAGGTGCGGCTGTTTCAGGATCGGGTGCAGCCGGTGTGCAGCCCGGCGCTGCGCGATCGCGGCGACTGGACGCAGCTACCGCTGATCCACGTCGACTGGGGCAAAGAGAGCCAGTTTCTGCCGGGCTGGCACGAGTGGTTCACCGCCGCCGATCGAATGCCGCCGGCGCGGCGCGGGCTGACCTATAACCTGACTTCGCTGGCTATCGACGCCGCCGTGCAAGGGCGTGGGGTGCTGCTCGGCCAGCGGCGGCTGATCGCCCGTGAACTGGCGGAAGGCCAGCTGGTCACCCTGGCCGAACCGGCGCTACCGCTCAGCAAACCCTACTACGTGGTTTACCCACCGCGCACGCTGGAAAAGCCTGGCGCAGCGGCGTTTCTCAGTTGGCTGCAGGCGCTGGCTCAGCGCGCGGTATAACCGCCGTCGATGCTGTAAAACGCGCCGGTGGTGAAACTGCTGTCGTCCGAGAGCAGGAAAGCCACCGTTTTCGCCACCTCTTCTCGCGTCGCCATTCTCCCCAGCGGGTGCGAAGCGGCCATCTGCGCCCGCGCTGACGCCGGCAGCGCCCCCATCGCCGGCGTATCCACATAGCCCGGCCCGACGGCGTTGATGCGCACGCCGCGCGTGGCGAACTCCAGCGCCGCCGAACGCGTCAGGCCCAACACGCCATGCTTGGCGGCGGTATAAGGCGCAATCCCGGCAATGCCCACCACGCCGTTGGCAGAAGAGAGGTTCACTACCGCTCCGCCGCCGCCGGCGACGATCGCCGGCAGGCCGTACTTCATGCCGAAAAACGTGCCGCTCAGGCAGGTGGCGATCACTTCATGCCAGTCTTCGACCGCGTATCGATCGATGTCCACCTCGTGCGGGCCGGTGATCCCGGCGTTGTTGACCAGCAGATGCAGCGCGCCGCAGCGCCGCACCGTCTCTTCAATGCCCTGCTGCACCGACGGCGCATCGCGCACGTCCATCCGCAACGTCATCACCCGTCGACCGTCAGGATCGAGCCGCGCGGCGGCTGCGGCGAGAGGCGCGGCGTGGCGGCCGGTCATCACCACCGTGGCGCCACG